>DATDAD010000044.1:0-30462 GCA_036525555.1 Candidatus Nitrosopumilus sp. | reverse complement strand
TTGATTAGGTTTGTTTTGATTAGGTTTGTTTTGATTAGGTTTGTTTTGATTAGGTTTGTTTTGATTAGGTTTGTTTTGATTAGGTTTGTTTTGATTAGGTTTGTTTTGATTAGGTTTGTTTTGATTAGGTTTGTTTGATTTGTTTTGATTAGGTTTTTTCTTTGGCTCCTCACTAACTAATTTTTTGTATAGTTTGAATGCTTGATCAACGTTTTGATTGTTGTGAACAATTGCTCTAACAGCTCTAATCATTGAAACTGGATGTTCTGACTGCCAGATGTTTCTACCCATATCAACACCAACTGCGCCTCCTTTGATTGCATTGTATGTTAATTGTAAGGCATCACGTTCGGGAATCTTTTTTCCCCCTGCAACAATTATTGGTACAGGACATGATTGGACAACTTTTTCAAAATTATCACAATAGTAAGTTTTGACAATATGAGCTCCTTGTTCAGCAGCTACTCTACACGCCAATGACAAATATCTAGCATCTTTACCAAGCTCTTTTCCGACTGCAGTCACTGCCAATACAGGTAATCCATATTTTTCAGCTTCACTAACTAGTTTTCCGAGATTGACAATTGTTTGGTATTCATATTTTGAGCCTACAAAGATTGACATTGCTAGAGCGCTAGCATTGAGTCTAATTGCATCTTCAATAGACACAGTGATGTCTTCTTGAGACAAATCTTCACCAATAATACTTGACCCACCAGATACTCTCAATACCATTGGAGTGTCAGTAGTTGCTGGCACGGATGCTCTTTGAACACCTCTAGTAACCATAAGAGAATCACAATGTTTCAAAAGAGGTGCGATGACTTTTTTTGGATCTTCTAATTTTTCAGTAGGACCAAGAAAATATCCATGGTCTACTGCCAACATTAATGCACGATTATTTTGTGGTTTAATTATACTGGAAATTCTATTTTTTAATCCCCAATCCATATCTCTTCGATTTTGAAGCAATAAAAATCCCTTCTTAAGCGTTTCTTATTTTGTAATAATTATTTTCATAGCATTTTCACCAGTACGTGCATGATCAAATGCTTTTTGAGAATCAGAAATAGTGTAAGTATGAGTGATTAATTGTTTCACATCAATTTGAGAAGACTCGATTAAATTTAGTGCTTCTTTAGTATCAAAATCAGATGCAGCATAACTTGTAACAAGGGTAATCTCTTTGGAATAAATTTTACTCATATCTAAATCAATTTTTGCACCCTTGGATGGGACACCAAACATCATTACAGTACCGCCTTTTCTCACCATGTCTATTGCATCATCTAACGCTTTGAGACTACTTGTAGCAACAATTGCCAAATCTACACCTCTACCATCAGTATTATCATGAATCTTTTGCATTCTGTTCTCATCCATAGAATTTATTGAATTAGTAATATTGAATTTCCTTGCAAAACCCAATCTAAAATCATTGACATCAAAACAGAAAATTTTTGAGAATTTTTTGGTATGAGCAAGCATTACATGCATCATTCCAGTTGGCCCAACACCAAAAATTGCGGCAGAGTCACCTTCACGATAAGAACACTTTGACCAAGCCCTAACACAACATGCTAAAGGTTCAATCATTGCAGCTTCTTCAAAACTAAGAGAATCAGAAATTTTTAAAACACCACCATGGGAAACATTCCAAGCTGGGACAACATATTCTTCAGATAACCCACATGGTGAAAGATTTGTTTCATAGTATTTTTGACACATTGTTTCATATCCATGATTGCAAAAATGGCAATCATAGCAAGGAACATGATGATGGGTAAATACTCTATCACCTTTTTTGAAATCAGTTACATCAGAACTCACATCTAATACAATACCTGCAGGTTCGTGTCCCAAACGCATAGATGGTTGCCCATATTGACCAAAAACTTTTTCCAGATCAGAACCACAAATTCCACAAGCTTGCATCTGAACTAAAATTTCACCAGATTTTAGCTGAGGTTTTTCTGTTTCATCAACTGAAATTACAGATGGCTCTTTAACAGATGCAGTTTTCATGGTTGAACTTTAAAAATTTGATTATAAGTAGATTATACGCCAAGTATCTTTTTGAGCATCACTCTATAATCAACTTCAGTTTTTTCACTTCCAGTTGCAGGTAATGCAAACACCAATGTTGATTTTTCAGCTCGAAGTGCAGTTAATTCATCGTAAATAGATTCTGTAATATCATCACTTACTAAAACAAGACCGACGTCAGAATCATCAGTTAATGTTTTAATTTCCTCTAATGCTTTTTGAGGATTTTCAGAAATTTTACCTGGAATTCCAGCTAATTGGAAACTAGTTACAAAAGATTTGCTTCCTACAGTAAAGATTTTCACAGTTGAGAATTTTGTCCGTTCTAATTTAACCCTTTTTGGTGATTATAGATCTGGAAAGGTTGATTTAGTTTGAAAAACCAGTGAATTTATGGCAGAAATTGACACTCAGAAAGACGTCTATTTGTTCCTGCATGGAAGAATGGATCTTAAAGAAAAAGCAACAAATGCATTGACTGCAAAGGGTTTTGCAGCAGATAAAGTCATCATGGCCTTACCAACTAAAGTTGGAGAGGTAGGAGATTATATGGCAATGTTATGGATGCCTCCAAACCCAGACCACATCAAGATTCAACAGATTA
This sequence comes from Candidatus Nitrosopumilus sp., assembly GCA_036525555.1. Taxonomy (GTDB): domain Archaea; phylum Thermoproteota; class Nitrososphaeria; order Nitrososphaerales; family Nitrosopumilaceae; genus Nitrosopumilus. The sequence goes on along the minus strand of DATDAD010000044.1, from coordinate 27,812 downwards.
CTAAAGTAGAAGATGTTGAACCAGAGGGAATGGTCGGTCTTTGGAAAGGGGCCTCAAAAGAAGATATAGAATCTATATCACTAGGATAGATTAGCTGAATCCAGCTCCAAAATCACTACCTTTTTCTAAAACATCACTTGAATCAGAATTTTTTAATTTCCTATAAAGTAATGTTTCATAAACCATCTTCATAGCCTCTTCATCATCAAGACCACAATCTTCCTTGATTTGGTTTTTGTATTTTTCCAGTTTAGAAGTATCTTGCTCATCAGGGGAAACATCATCATGAACCATAAGATTTGCGATTTTCTCTATTTCTAAATTTTGTTGGTCTTCATCCATAATGTTGTATTGAATTTCTAGTTATTAATAAGTTCGAACAAATTATCATTACAAATCAGAGATTAATCCTGAAAGAAAATCAGAGAATTCATCATCAGAAAAAATAATTTTTTCAGTTTGGTTTTCATTCCTAGCTAGATGTGCAGATTCTAGATGGTAACAAGTTGTTTTTCCATTTAATTTACCAAAATAGAATCCAGGGCAAGAGCAATAATTAGAATCCGGATCAATCCAGTGTTCTTCTCCTTTTCCAACCACAGTCCAAATCTTTCTTTGACTGGGCTCAAAAACATGCAGTTTTACACGTTTTTCAGAAACGACGGACTGAATTCTTTCAAAGTCTTTGTTCACAAGGATTTAATCAGATATCTACAGTATAACTTTGATGTTACAAACAAGAATAGTTCCATTCAAACCTGCATTGGTTTTAGAAGGGGAAAAAAAGTATTTGGCGGTAACTGACATTCACATAGGATTTGAAAGTAGCATGGCATCAAATGAAATTTTCATAGGCAAAAATTCAACAATTAATGAATCAATTCAGGAATTATCTGAAATAATTGATTTAGAAAAACCAGACTCTGTGATTTTACTGGGAGACGTAAAGTCAAGCATAAAAAGCATATCAAGAAATGAATGGGATGAAGTTCCACTATTTTTTAAAAAAATAAGAGAAAAATGTGATGTAATTATGATTCCAGGAAATCATGATGCAGATATTCAAAGACTAATGCCAGACAACATTTCAATGATTAGTTCAACTGGAATGGTAGAAGAGAATGTTTTGCTGACACATGGGCACACAATGCCTTCAGAGAATTTTTCTCATGTAGATAAGATCATCATGGGGCATATTCATCCAGTTTTTTTTCAAGAAGATTCAATAATTAATGGACAGAGAGTTTGGGTCTCAATTAAAACAGAAAAAGAAAACATCTTTCCAAATAAAACAGGCGAAATTGAAATAACTATCATTCCATCTTTCAACAAATATTTTTACGCAACACACAGAAAACAATACAAAAAGTCAATCTCACCAATCATTAACAAAATAAAAGAAATAACAAAAGCAAGGATAATCACATTGGATGGAACAATTATTGGGAATGAATCAAACATCAAACAAGTAATTTGATCAAGTAAATTTTGTGACAAACGTTCCTTTTTGAGCACAGTTAGGACATCTTTGGAATTTCGCCCATGTTTTGACAAGCTCAGAATATCCAACACGAATTTCACAGGAGTGGCCACAGTTTTGGCATGAGACGTTTGAAGGGTAGCTACTCTTGTTCCAATCATCATCAGGTTCACGAGTAAATTTACTTATCAAATCTCGACCTTTGTCAGAAATACGATAAAGAGTTAGATCATGAAAACCGGGTTTGTCATCAAACGGAATTCTTTGCACAAGTCCATTTTCATCAAGGAACACCAAAATATCTTTTAGTTTGAATTCTGCAATCTTTATTTTTGAAAAATTTTTCTTTACACTGTTTTTAAGATAGATAAAGCGAATTCCATCAGCATCAAATTTTTCAATTTTGTTTAGAACTTCATCAAGCTCATCATCAGAGAACTTTTTTGCCACATTATTTTTATTAATTACTTGTGTTTATCTTTTTAAAAATTATTCATAGTTATCATAAGGCTCAATAGGATCTTTTGTTGTTTTATTGGTTCTTAACCACTCTAATGTTTTTACAAAAGAATCAGCCATTTCCATAGTGGTAAGTACAGGAATTCCCAATTCAAGTGATTTGCGTCTAATCTGATATTCATCTTCAAGCATTCCAACATATTTTTCCAGTGTAGAGGTACTTGGGATGTTTATAATGAAATCAATTTTTCGTTCATATAATAAATCAGAAATATTTGGTTTTCTTTCAGGTTCTGAAATTTTATGTACAATCTCAACTTGGCCAATTTTTTCTTCAAAGAATTCTGCAGTATGCTCTGTTGCTAAAATTTTGAATCCCAATTCCTTGAGTTTTGCAATTGTTGGAAGTAATTTTTCTTTATTTTGTGCACCACCAACTGTTACTAGTGCAGAGCCTTTATCAGGTAAATTATACCCGACAGATGTCAATCCTTTAGATAATGCATCATAGAAGCTATTTCCAAAACACGCAGCCTCACCAGTAGATTGCATTTCAACACCTAACGCAATATCTGCACCTTCTAATTGCATGAATGAGAATTGTGGGACTTTGATTCCATAATTTGTGATTTTTTGCCATTTATTTTCAGGGATTTTAGGCAGGGGTTTGTCTAAAATCGCTTTGGCGGCAAGAGAAATAAGGTTAGTTTTTACTAATTTTGAAACAAACGGCATTGAACGAGAGGCTCGTATGTTTAGCTCTATCACATAGACGTGTTCATCATGAACCAAAAATTGCAGATTAAATGGTCCTTTGATATTAAATGTCAGAGCAATCTTTTTTGTATATTCATTTATGGTTTCAATAATTTTATTGCTTAAACGCCATGGTGGAATTACCATCATAGCATCTCCAGAATGAACACCTGCACTATCAATGTGTTCAACAATTGCACCAATTACAACTTCTTTACCATTACTAACTCCATCTACATCTACTTCAAGTGAATTTAACATAAATTTCGAAATCACAACAGGATGATCAGGAGATACATCAGTTGCTTCTTTGACATATGTTTTTAATTCTTCTTGAGACCAAACGACTTTCATTGCAGCACCTGATAAAACATACGAAGGTCTAACGATTACAGGAAATTCAACTTCCTGAGCAAAAGATCTTGCTTCATTAAGATTGGAAAAGGCTTGCCATAAGGGTTGTTGAATGTGTAGTTTGTCAAGTTCTGCACTAAACTTGGAACGGTCTTCTGCTCTATCAACATCTTGTGCGCTTGTACCTAAAATATTCACACCGTGTTGTGCAAGGCCGGGAGTTAAGTTATTAGCCGTTTGTCCACCAACACATGTGATTATCCCTTTAGGATTTTCAAATTCTACAATATCCAGAATTCTTTCTTGAGTTAGTTCTTCAAAATACAATCGTGTGCAAATATCATAATCAGTTGAAACTGTTTCAGGATTACAATTAACTACTGAAACATTCTTCTCTCCATTCTCTTGAAGACCCCAAACCATGTTAACAGTACCCCAATCAAATTCAACACTACTACCAATTCTATAGGGGCCTGCTCCAAGTACTATGATTCCTTGCTGATCTTTTGGAACCACAATATCATTAGAATGACCGCCATATGTCAGATACAGGTAGTTAGTTACTGCAGGCCATTCAGCAGCCAGCGTATCAATCTGTTTGACAGAAGGGATTACGCCGAATTTCTTTCTCAAGCCACGTATTTCATCAGGAGTGATGTCTTTGGCACGAGCTATTTGTTTATCAGAAAATCCAAATTTTTTAGCCTCCCAAAGTAGAGATTCGTCAAGTTCTGATTTTTTGAGTTTTTCTTCAATATTTACAATATTTTTTATTTTTTCTATAAACCAGGGATCAACAGTAGATAGTTTGTAAATTCGTTCGACTGAAATTCCCATCTTCAATGCAATTGCAACATGATAAAGAATGTGATCATCATGATGAGATAATTTGTATTCAATATCTTCTTCAGTATATTTTTGGCCATTTGTACGATTCAGAACTAATCCATCATTTCCAATATCCAACATTCGAATTGCTTTTTGGAATGATTCTTCAAAGGTTCTGCCAACTGCCATAACCTCTCCAACAGATTTCATGGTAGGTCCAAGTCGTCTATTGACTAATTCAAATTTGTCAAAGTCCCATCTAGGATGTTTACATACAATATAATCAAGAGAAGGCTCAAAGCAAGCTGTTGTGCTTTTGGTAATTCTGTTGACTAATTCAGATAAATTGTAACCCAAACCAATTTTTGCAGACATGTATGCCAGAGGATATCCTGTTGCTTTACTTGCTAATGCAGATGAACGGGAAAGTCTAGGATTAATTTCAATTGCAACATATCTATCAGAAACAGTGTCAAGTGCATACTGAATGTTGCATTCACCTACAATTCCAACATGTTTTGTTGCACGTAATGCTGCAGAACGCAACATATGATATTCATGATTATCAATTGTTTGTGATGGTGCAACCACAATGTTATCACCAGTATGTGCTTTCATTGAAAGAACATTTTCCATATTACAAACAATTACATTATTTCCCTCATAGTCTTGCATCACCTCATATTCAATTTGCTTCCAGTGACCAATGTATTCTTCAACTAGAACCTGCTTGACAAGACTAGCTTTGAGGCCACGCTCTACAATTTCATGTAATTCAATTTCATTGTAAGCTACACCTCCACCTCGACCTCCCAAAGTATACGCCACTCGAATGATTACAGGGTAAGATAGCTCTTCGGCGGCTTTTTTAGCATCTTCAAAATTATTTACAGTCTTACTTTTCAGTACAGGTACATTGCATTCCTTCATAGAATCTTTGAAAAGCTGCCTATCTTCGGTTTTCTGAATCCCAGGAATCTGAGTCCCAAGCACATTTACGCCATATTTTTTGAGAATACCAGCCTCATCTAGATTAACTCCACAATTCAGGGCAGTTTGTCCCCCATATGCCAGCATAATCCCATCAGGCCTTTCTTTTTCAATAATTGACTCAACATATTCCGCATTTACAGGAAGTAGATACACTTGATCAGCAAATCTTGTATCGGTCTGAATGGTTGCAATGTTTGGATTTATCAAAACACTGTTTATGCCGTCTTCATGAATTGCCTTTAGACATTGACTTCCAGAATAATCAAATTCTCCAGCTTCTCCAATTTTGATTGCACCACTTCCCAGTACAAGAATTTTCTTTAAGGATTCATTTTTAGGCATTTTTTATTTCTCCATGAGTTTTTTTAATTCTTCAAAGACAAATTTACAGTCAAAGGGGCCAGGAGCAGCTTCAGGATGAAATTGTACTGCAATGCAATTTTGTTTTTTGTGTTTGATACCTTCTACTGTTTTATCATCAGCATTTGTAAACCATAATTTAAAATCAGATTTTTCAATAGATTCAGGAGTAATTCCGTATCCATGATTCTGACTTGTAACATATACTTGATTGTTTTCTAAATTGATACAAGGTTTGTTTTGCCCACGATGTCCATACTTTAGTTTGTAAGTTTCAGTATTTCCTGCAATTCCAATTATTTGTGCACCCAAGCAAATACCCAATGTAGGAACATTATTTTCAATTAATTTTCTAGCAGTGTCAATTGTATTAGGACATTTTTGTGGGTCGCCTGGACCACTACTTAGAACTACGCCATCAGGATTGTAAGACATAATTTTTTCATACGAAGTATCCCATGGAACTAAAATTGCTTTGTAACCAAGTTCACGGACATTTCTTAAAATTGCATTTTTTGCACCAGTGTCTACTACAACAATGGATTTTTCATCATTGCCAAATACTTGCTCTTTCTTTGTAGATACTACATCCATGAACTGTTCAGAATCATAATGCTTTGCAGATGCAAGTTGTTTTTTTATTGATTCAACATCAATCTCAGTATCAGATACAGCAATAGCTGCCATCATGACGCCACTTGTCCTAAGTTTTTTTGTCAACTCCCTAGTGTCAATACCTGAAATTCCAGGCACCTTTTCATTGTTCATCCATTCATCCAAAGTCATTTCAAGATTCCAATGACTTGCAGTTAACGATAATTCGTGTACTACTAGGCCGCGAATTTGTATTTTATCAGATTCAAAGAATTTTGGTATTCCATCATTATCTTTGATCGATGGATCGGGAACCCCATAATTTCCAACTAAAGGATATGTCAAGGTAAGAATTTGGCCATTATATGATGGATCAGTGAGAGCCTCAGTATAGCCAACCATTCCGGTATTAAAGACGATCTCACCAAAAACAGTTGTAGAATAACCAAAACCTTGACCGTCAAGAACAGTACCATCATCAAAAATCAGTTTTCCAAACTTGTTTGCGTGGTTTGATTTCTTTGTAGTAATTGTGACCCTCGTAAAGTCCGAGTCATTATGAATTTAAGTTTTGTGCGTAATGGGGATTCAGAAATTTGATCGCAAAATTAAATTCGATCAGAGGGCTTGGAACTCTTCGCTCCACTTATGATAAGCACGAATCATTTCAGTTGAAACACTAGGTTTTCTTCTTTCCATAATATTTTTGAAATCAGCAGTTACAAGTTCTCGTGGTTGAACAGGTTCTTCACCTTCAACTGGTTCATGGTAATCAGGTGCATTGAAAATTTCGTGAACTGTTTTAATTTGTGCAGCTTGGCAAATATCCTTAATATCACTTGCACTGTATCCATCAAACAATTTTGCCAATTCAGCGTTATTGACTCTGTAATTTTTATTTAATTTAGCAGTGTATTGTTCAAAGAGATTCTCTCTTGCTGCAAGTGTAGGTAACGAAACGTAAATTCTCTTTTGGAATCTTCTAAGAAATGGCCAATCAAGACTCCATGGTTTGTTTGTTGCACCAATTACATATAACATTAAATCTTTACCTTTACCATTAACACCGTCCATTTCTGTTAAGAATTGGTTTTTGGTTCTTACTTCGCCACCCACTTCACTATTTCTAGAGCCCAACAAAGAATCTACTTCATCTACAAATAAAATTACAGGTTTACCTTCTTTCTCAGCATACTGTCTTGCCATAGCAAATAATTTTGAAACATTCTTTTCTGCTTCACCTAACCATTTACTCATCATAGATGATGCATCCACATTTATGAAATAGCCATCCATTTCATTTGCAGTTGCTGCTGCAAGCATAGTTTTTCCTGTTCCTGGTGGCCCATACAACAACATTCCTTTTGGCCATCCAAGAGGAAACAAATCAGGTCTTTTAGTCGGATATACAATTGATTCACGCAATGCACTTTTTGCATCATCTAAACCAATTACCTGATCCCAAGTAACATCAGGTTTTTCTTTCATGATTAATTCTTCAAAATCATTTTCATTTTCTTGTCGCTGAACAGATTTCTTTTGTTCTGCCTCAGAAGCTTTAGGGTCAACTGCAGGCTCAACACCATGAGCCTGTTGTAACGCATTAATTCTACCGTGGTAAGAGTTACACCGTTCTTTGTAGATTTGATTCAATTTACTAGTTGGATAAAGTTGTAATAATTTTACGAGGGCATCAATTGCATGTTGATAATTAGTAATTGCCATTCCGCGGGCACCTTGTGAATCAAATTTTATAGCTTCAGAAGCATATTTGCTTGCTGTGTTTTCTAATTCTTGGGGGGCTAAACTCATTCTAATTACCTACGCAGTGTCTCTTTGAGAATTTTGTTGGTATCCTACGGTGTGAATCTCTGTAGCAAAATTGGTTAAATTAATTGCACTTGTTTCATACTCATTATAATCAGGTCCACAATCATATTTTTTTTTAAAATCAGATTTTTCAGAGATATGAATATGCATGTCTTTAACCTTGTTTATAGAGTCCTCAGCAGATAAAATCAGTTCAGATACTTCATCATCCAAATCACCTAGTGAACAGGCAGTTTCATTGATAATAGAAGTAAAATACTTCAGAATAGAACGCATCTCTTTTTTATCAGCATATTTACACAGCATAAAATCAGCAATTCCAACAATTTTATCTAGATCCTGTAACTCATCTAAAGAAAGTTTGTCGATTTTCACATCATCAGAAGATTTTACCTGAGATAGTTTTTTGTCGATTTTGGAAGAAATGGTCCTTATACGTTCTACATCTTTTGAAAAATCTCGTTTTGAAGTTAACATGTCAAGTATTGCACAATCTGAAAAAATCAACATTAGGGTACTGCTTACTTAATTTAGAGCCGACCATCAATTTTACTTCATTAAGTAAAGCAGCAGACTCTGTATTGGACTGACTAAAATCAAATTTTGCCATAGTAAGAGCGGCAGAGTCAAGCACAATACTGCCTAAATGAACAGATATTTCAGATAATTTTTGACTGCAATTTGGAATGATGCCAAATAATTGTGCACTCACTATTCTAATCATAGGAATTGACGAAGGTAAAACTTCAGGAATGGTACCGACATTAGAAATTCGATTCATGTTATTTTTTACCTGAAGCAAAATCTCTAGAGAGTATATGACAAGATGTTCTATATTTAATGCATTAATGTGAGTCTTATCAGATTCATCAAAATCATAAGCCAAATTTTTGTTTAGTTCTTTTAATTCAGATTGTTTATCATCTAGAACATTAATTATTTCATTCAGTAAATTCATAGAATATTCTAATCTAGGTACAAGTGTTACAGAATGAGAAATGTTTTCAATTTCTAATGGATTGACACTATATTTTACCAACATACTAGTTTGCATTTCAAGATTTTGTATATCAGGACAGTGTATCAAATTATTTAGTAACCACAGTTACACCTATCAGCAGATACAATTTTGATTTTTTTTGAGTATTTGTGTAAAGGAATTTAGCTCTCAATTTTACCTAATAACAAATCAAGTAGAATCATGGTAAATGAGCACGTTTTAACAGTTAGTCTAGAAGAATTTGGATTAAGCAAATATGAAGCACAGGCATATGTAGCCCTAATAGCAAAAGGAACAATTTCGGCTAGTGAATTAGCATATTATTCAGAAATTCCAAGAACGAAAATTTACCCAACTTTGTTAAAATTAGAAAATAAGAAACTAGTCATTATTTCAAAAAGCAAGCCCATTATGTGCACAGCAATTGCTCCAGAAGACGCTTTTGATGGAATAATTCATGAGCAGATCAACAAAGTTAATGCAATGAATTCGTTGATTTCAAATTTAAAAAAGGCAAGTGAGGAGAGCAGGAAATCAAGAGGGTCAGAGGAAAGAAGATATTTTCATTTGAGTGCAAACAGTGTTTTGTCTCAACTCCAAACAATGATTGATGGTTCAAAATCATCAATTAAAATAATGACAGACCAGTGGGGTTTTGGATTATTAGCTGAATGTAAAGAACAATTACTATCAGTTTTGAGAAGAAATTTAGATGTCAAAGTTCTGGTTTCACCATCACAAATTTGTTCAGAATCATATAGATCCATTCCAGACGGGGTGGAAATCAGAGCGTCAGAAATTACACAGAATTGTTTCATTTTTGATGAAACGGAATTATTAATGATAAACAACGATAATGGAAAAGGAGCTGTTTTCTCATCTACAGAAATTTTAGGGATTAATCAAGAAAAAGTATTTTCAGACATTTGGAAAACCGCAACGAAAACCAAAGCTCTTGCAGATATGACAAAAACAGAAGCACACGAAATTTATAAAATAATCAAAACAGTTAACGATGCAGGCTTGATGCACATTCTAAACTCTACAATGGTATCTAAAAAAACAGATGCAGACATGCTGAAACTATTAGAGAAGAACGGAATTTCTTTCAAATCTAAAACACTTGATGATATAATAGAGATAATGGATGCAGTGATGCAAATTACATGTTCAGGCCATGTAAATTTTGAAGCAAACACCAAAAACATCACTGTAGAATCAAAATTGAATAGTGGGCATTCATTACCTTGGGTATCAATTTTGGACGGGTGTCTTCAAAAGCAAGGATACAAGACAAGAACAGTGTATCAAAACAATTCAAACAAAGGCGAAAAAGTACTCATCAAAATAAGTAAAAATTAAGATTTTTCAAAATTTAGAAACCCAGAGTGTTATTTAGACGAACTATCGGATTTTTTTTGTTGTTCTTTGTATGCAATATATGAAATAAAGTCTGAAGTGCTTTGGAAAGGAGTTTTTCCTTTAAGATTTTTCTGGATATAAGCAGATACTTTTTTTGCTAATCTTTCACTGTCAGTCATTTCTGTATTCCTGTCGAATTAATTCAAGAGTTCTAGGATCCAATTTTTCAAAACATTTGGTCAATTCTTCCTCGTCTAGTTCTTCATCATGAAATAACATATTCTAATTGTAGATTAAACACTCATTAGATTACAAGATAACAAACATGTACAAAATGCTCAAAATATGAGAGTTTTAGACGATAGAATTGAATTTATCTCAAAATAAGAATAAAAGCACGCCCAAGAATTCAGTTCACCACCAATAAATAATTCCTGATAAAAGACTGTCCATGCAGATGATTTCAATAGAGTATATTTTAGAATGTATGAATCATGAAAAAAATTATTTTGGTGATATTTGGAAAAACTGTTTGAATAATAAAAAACGATTCAATAGAACCAAATTAAAAGAAATACTAAAAAAAATGGAAGAATTAGGACACATTAAAAAACACGGTTACAAAAATGAGGCATATTATGAAAAATATTATCACTATTCACTTGAAGAGCATATTGGTTTTATCAATAATTTAATTTTTACATATGAATCTAAGATTAATTCTGCATTAAAAAAATTAGAAAGTAAGAAAATATTTTTAGACATATCTAAAGATCTTACATCTTATAAATTCAGCAAGCATACAAAAACAGATTATGAATTAATAGTCTCAGGTATGACCAGCATGTTTGAATTAGCATCATCGATTCTATGGACAGTAGAAACCAGTGACGACAGTGAATTAAAAAAAGAGTTAAAAAATTGTTTCAAACAAATCAACGAATTCATGGATGAGACAAATCAGAGATTGCTTGAGGGTAGAAAAACAAACGAGAGAATATTATTACAAAGGGACTTTAGTAGTAAAATTCCAAAAGCAGGTCATCTTAAGATTTAAAAAATACAGTGTTACTAGAGACATTCACTAGATCCTCATCATAAAATGCCTCTAGCAACATGAATAGTCAGAATATTTCACATATACAGTAATGCACAATTTTTTTTAAAAATACACAATAAATACACAAAATAATTGTAAAAACTAAAATCAGATAAAAATTTAGCAACATAGTCATGATTGAAGAAAAACTTGAATTGTTAGGAATTAAACTTCCAAATCCTCCAACACCAGCAGGATCCTATATTCCAGCAGTAAAGACTGGAAATTTGCTATTCATCTCAGGTCAAATTCCAATGGAGGAAGGAAAAGTGCTATTCACAGGAAAAGTCACAGATGACAATCTAGAAACTGCTCAAAAATCGGCAAGAATGTGTGCAATCAATCTTTTAGCACAAATTAAAAGAGAATTAGGTAGTTTGGATAAAGTGACAAGAATTGTAAGACTGTCAGGATTTGTAAATTCAGATGCAGAGTTTTACCAACATCCCAAAGTCATCAATCCAGCATCAGATCTATTCTTTGAGATATTTGGAGATAAAGGGAAACATTCGCGAATTGCAGTGGGTGTTGCATGTTTACCATTAAATTCAATGACAGAAATTGATGCAGTTGTAGAATTTTCAGAATAATCAATTTGGAAATTTTCTTTAATAGATTTTTTTGATTATACGTTCATGTGTATTGCATATTGCCAGTACTAGTATTAGGCAGATTTAGAAAATATTAAGAAAAGCCTCTAAGTAGAATTCAAAGATAATAGTATTACCACATATTTGTTAAAATCATTCATATATGTTGAAAACTTAGGAGGGAGGTGCTCAAGATATTATTGTTTATGCTTTTTGCAGTATCGATGGTTTCAACATTAGCTTTTGCAGAATCAACCATACAAGTGGAAACATCAAAAGACGAGATCAAATCTTTGGAGTCAATTTGGATTACAGGAAAGATTACAGATGTATCTCAATTCAAACCAGTTAAACTTAGAATTATGGGTCCAGATGGGGCAATAGTTTTTGCACCACTAGTAGCAATTAATGATGATGGAGAATTTAGAAAATTACTAAATCCCCCAATCCCAAGCTTTGCAGCAGGAAAATACATTGTTACAGCAAGTCATGAAGACACAAAAGTAGTTGCTCAAACTCAATTTTCAGTCATTTCTCAAGAGATTGCAAGGAATCTTGACACCCAGCAAGTAAAACCCTCAGTAACTTTAGAAAAAGAGCCAAAAATCATTAGCGGCATATCCATGCAAGCCGAAGCTGAAAACGGTTCTGATATTATCAAAATTACTGGAAACACAAGTTACAGAAGTACAGACATCACATTAATTGTAAAATCACCACAGGGTAATCTGATAACAATTGATCAAGTTACACCAGGGATGCAAGGAGATTTTGAAGTAGAAATTAGAGTTGGAGGATCAATGTGGAAAGAAGATGGAATGTATACAATCACTGCAAACCAAGGTGTATCATCAGAGTACAAAGAATCAATCAAAGTAGAAATCAAAGATGGAGTAGTAGTTCCAGAGTTTGGAGTGGTAGCATCATTGGTTTTAGCAATATCAATAATTTCAATAATTATAGTTTCGTCAAAATCAAAAATTGCAATGCAATCCAGATATTAATTTCATAAAGGGTCAAAATTACCATGATAAATTTAGACGAGATTAAATCTCAAAAATATATCTCGGTTGAAACTTATCGAAAAAATAATCAACCAGTTAGAACTCCAGTATGGTTTGTAGTTAAAGATGATTTGATTTATGTCGTTACACGCAGTAAAACAGGCAAGGTGAAACGTCTAAAAAACAATTTACAAGTGAAATTTGCATTGTGTACAATTAAAGGCAAAGTTACAGGAGAGTGGATTTCAGGAACTGCCACAATTCTAAATGAAGAGGAGGCTAAAAAAGCAGTAGAGCAAAGGGATAAAAAATACGGGTTCATGGCAAAAATTGCAAAATTCTTTAGTAAAAGTAAGGGAGAATTTTTTGCATTCACAATTAAGGTAGATTAAAAAATTATTGTAATTTCATTTAAGAAGTTCTTTTAATTTAGAATATGCAGAAACTGGATTATTTGATTTGCTTATTTAATTCTGTAATGAATTTTTTTATTTTGGGTTTAGGAATTACAGCACCACATGCTTTGTCATGGCCTCCACCAGAACCGCCAAGGCTAGTAGCCAAATTGTTGACAATTTTTCCGAGATGAACTTTGCAATCTTTAGAGCCACGAACAGATACAGCATAAATTCCATGATCAACTCTTTCTTTGTATGCAACACCGACATCTTTTCCAGATAATCCCATTACAAAATTCACAGCACCACTGGCACCAGCGTCTAAAATTTCCATATGACCAAGATTCTTCATAGTTTTCATTCCTTGTTTTACTTTGGCAATCATCTGAGATAATTTCTCAACTTGAATTTGAGCAAATTCAAAAGTGTTAGGTATTGCATGAGGGAACTTGGATTCGGCCAACTCCTCAACAAGATACAATAGATAATCAGGTTCTTTTTGGTGTCCTACTATATTGTAAGTAAGGACAGTGGCACTAATCAATGCAAATTGTCGGTCATAGATTTGCAGTAATTTAGCACCTATTGGTCTAGTTTCCATGTAGTCAGTAATTGCAGCACATGCTGCAACAAATGATGCATGATCATTTAATTTTGATTTGAATGCAGTGTAAGCTAAAACAGCAGTACATTCATTGATGTCATGAATGACTTTTACTTTTATTTTGTTTAATGCCTTTACAACATTAGGATCTATATCATGATGATCAATGTAGGTTACCGAGACCTTATTTTTTCTCAAAGTTGTTAAAATATCAATAAATTCATCTTGGGTTTTTTTGCTAAGACCCAAATCACAAATAAATAATGACTTTAATTTTTCATCTAAAACCACTTGATTTAGCGCTTCCATTTGCCCAGGATAGTCAACAAGTATTGCGTCGCCACCAAATGCCTGTCTTATAATTGCGGCAGAACTAATACCATCACAGTCTTCCTTGTGAGAGATACAAATTACTTTGGTTCTTTGTGGTTTTGTAGTTTTTTTAGATGCAGATTTTTTCGGGGTTTTTTTTGCAACAGTCTTCTTAGCAGGTTTTTTTGCAGCTGTTTTTTTGGTAACTTTTTTAGCTACTTTTTTTGTTACTTTTTTCTTAACAGTTGTGGTGGATTTTTTAGTTTTAGATACTGCCAATATAGAATGAAAATTTGCAACCCTCATTTAAATGAAGAAAGTTATCAGGCATTACGAGACTGTTTTTTAATATTTTTCTGAATCAAAGATCTAGAATCAAGGTACACGTCAAAAAACGATACGCCTTCAAGTTGAGTCTGATGATCAATCTCCTGAATTTTTTTCAGTTCGTCAGATGTAGCATTCAATACCATGTCATCTAATTTTTGCAAATCTTTACGCTCTTTAGGAGTCAAGTAATTTTTTATTAAAAATTCTCATTTATGGTCAAAAGTTGGCATATTAGACTAAATACTAAATTTCATAGACACGATTTTGAGCGAAAATATAATAGAAGAAATTTTCTAGGCTCATTATGGAGACAAAAAATATCGGCCTTCGTGGAATAGAAGTAGCAGATACGAGAATTTCCAATATTGACGGCGAGAAAGGAAAGCTAATTTACAGAGGATATGATATTTTAGAGCTAACCAAAAATTCAACATTTGAAGAAACAGCATATTTGCTTCTTTATGACAGACTTCCGAATAGAAATCAATTAGATGAATTTAATGCCAAATTAATTGATGCCAGATTCATTCCAAAACAAATGCAAAAAAACATGGGCAATTGGAGAAAAGATGCAGATCCTATGGATATGCTTCAAGCCTTTGTCGCAGCACTTGCAGGATATTATGATGAGGAATTTGCAAATAAAGAAGCAAGTTATGATAAGGCAATAAACCTGATTGCAAAAGTTCCCACAATCATTGCAAGCTGGAACAGAATAAGAAATGGGTTAGAGATAGTAGATCCAGACTCAACACTAAGCCATGCAGCAAATTTTCTATATATGATGTCAGGCAAAAAACCAGACCCAGAAGTTGAGAAGATCTTCGACGTATGTTTAATTTTGCATGCAGATCACACGTTTAATGCATCTACATTTACTGCAAGGCAAGTCGCATCTACTAGGGCACATATGTATTCAGCATGTAGCGCTGCAATTGGGGCACTAAGTGGGGAACTACATGGAGGAGCCAATACCGAAGTAATGAAGATGTTACTTGAGATAGGAGATGTCGAAAAAGTAGAAGGATGGGTTAAGAAAGAAATGAGCGAAGGCAACAGAATAATGGGAATGGGTCACGCAGTCTACAAAACATATGATCCAAGAGCCCAAGTACTAAAAGAATTATCTAGAAAACTAGCAGAAAAAACCAAAGATCCATGGTTTGACATTACAGAAAAAATAGAAATCGCCACAATTTCTGAAATGAAAAAACAGAAAGGAAAAGACATCTATCCTAACGTAGACCTATACAGTGCATCATTATATTACATGTTAAAAATTCCAATGGATCTTAATACACCAATTTTTGCAATTTCACGTGTTGTCGGATGGGCTGCACATATCATCGAAGAGAAATTTGCAGAAGCAGCACCAAAGCCAGCATTGTATAGACCAAAGGCCACTTACGTTGGAAAATATTGTGGACCTGAAGGTTGTGAATACGAAACATTAGACTTGAGAAAATAAATTTAATTTCTAGTGCTTAACCAGTCTTTGGCTTTAGAATTTACATCATGTTTGTATAGAACTTCAAAAACCATATCATAAAATGTGATACCTTTTTTCTGAGCCTGATCATCTAGCCATTTAATTCCATCAGCTAATTCAGGATCATATTCTGAGAATTCAACCAATTCATCCACCATTTTCGAGAAGAAGGCGTGAGATTCAAGCATAAGTACACCTTTCAAACTTTGATCATAAGTAGGGGATTCAAAATATATTAACAAAAGACCCCTTTTTGGTTGACAATTGAGCCATGTTTTTTATTCAAATGGAAATGCAACAAAGATTTCATGGATTATCAAAACAGGTGATTCAACTGTTGAGCAAAACAGAGAGCATGTAGAAATTTATAAAAATAAAATCACAGATTTGCAATCAAAATATGTTGCATTGCATGTTGGTTTGTTTTGGGGTATAGGTGTATTCATAATTAAAAATGAAGATGAGGTTAAAATAAAAATCGATGAAAAAATAATGTTTGAACAATTAGCAAAAGGAATAATGAGTAATGATCAATTTATTCAAAAAAGAATAAAATTCATCAATCAAATAATTGCTCAAAGGAAATTAAAAATCAAGTATGAATTGATTCAAAAAGATATCAGTAAATAGTAAATGCAAAAGAGCTTAAGACCAAAAACGGTTAGTTACTTGGTGAGAGCTCATTTGCAATTTGTAAATTAATTACTTGTTTGATTCATAAAAGAAAGATTTGTTCAAATTCATTGACTACTCTTAATCTTCAATTAGAGCGATCATGTGTAATCTTCAATAAATTTTTAAATTTTATGTAAAAATTTGAAAAATAACGAAAATCGAGGTTTAAGAAATGAATAAAATCAAAAATTTCTGAAAGATTTAGGATGTTTCTTAAGAATAACGATTAGATTTATTTAGTATGCAGCAAGTCTCAGATCAATTATGGCAAGTATAGACAAAGCTGCAATTGGATTTTCAGTCGCAATTGTAGTTATCGGAGTTGCATTTGCCATGTATGGTGATGCAACTCAAAATGCCGGTCCCAGTGTCTCAACTCCAGCTGTTACAAAAACAGTTGAACCAGTAATGGAAGAAAAAGTGAAACCATTAAAATCTGGTTATGAGAGAGCCACATCGGATACAGATCCAGGTTTGGGTCATGAATCACACCAACTTGCAGTATTATTGGCACCAAGTGACATGATATATTCAGGTACTCTAATCTATGAGGCATCTGAAAATATTCAGCTAGTCACACTTAGAGGACCAATCGGAGCTGATGAAAAACCAGCAAAGACTTGGACTCCAGATGGTGATACAATCTTTGAATTAACATTCGTTGATCCAAAGAATGCAAGAGGAGAATGGGAGTTTTCCGGTAATGCTTTAGCAGTTCATACAATGAAACCAACCACATTCACAGTTGATTACAAAATACTAGACCTCACAAAAACAGAGCCTATGATTGTAGAACAAAAAACTGTAGAACTTAAAGAAGAAATAGTTATGGAAGAAACAGTTCCAGCTATGGAAGAACCAGCAGGACCAACAACTCATACAGTTGATATTCCAGTAGGTACTTCAGTTCCAGGATGTGAAGAAACTAATGCATGCTACTCACCAGCAGACATCACAATCAATGCTGGAGACACAGTAGAATGGATTAACGTAGACACAGCTGCACACACAGTAACTGGTGGTAGTCCAGCTGATGGACCATCTGGCGTATTTGATAGTAGTCTAGTCATGGGAAATGCAGTGTATGCATTTACTTTTAATGACGCAGGCAACTACGATTACTTCTGCATGGTTCACCCTTGGATGGTCGGCACTGTAACAGTGAACTAGCAAAAAACTTTTTTCCTTTTTTCTTATTTTATTTGATTTTTCCTTATAGTTCTATTATATGCCACACCAAATCTATGAGTCTCATCTCTTGCATGTTGTAAAATTTTCAAAGATGATTTGTACTTTGGAATTACAATTGGAGTTTTATGTTTCGGAATATAGATTTCCTCATTTTCTTTTGCCAAAGATATACATGGTAAATTCAAACCAAGAGATTCCAAAGATTTCATAGCAGAGCTAAGTTGTCCTTTACCACCATCTATAACAATCAAATCAGGCAGTTCAGAATCTTCTTCTAACAATCTGTAGTATCGTCTTTTAATAATTTCTCCAATCATTGCAAAATCATCTCTTCCTGAAATGGTTTTGATTTTAAATTTCCTATATCCATTTTTGTTTGGAATTCCCCCAACAAATCTAGCCATAGACCCCACAGCAAAGTCTTCACCATGGTTGGAAATATCAAAACATTCAATGATATTTGGAATTACAGGTAGGCTAAGAATTTCTTTTAATTCAACCAAACCAGGGTCTCCCCCTTTGGAATGAATTAACTGGATATTTTTCAAAAGGAGATCAATGATCTCTTTTTTCTTTCCTCTAGTAGGAGTTAAAATTTTTACATTAAATCCAGACTGCTCTGAAAGCAAAGATTCCAGTAATTTTTTATTTTCAGGAAGTTCACTAGCTATGATAAATTTGGGAATTTTGTGTGTGGAATAATATTGATATAGGAAATTTGAAAACGAATTATCCCCTACTAAATCATAAAAGAACTTGTCACTGTCTCTAATCACACCGTTAATCATTCTAAAATTCATCACAGTTGCAGAATGTTCCTGAATACCCATGCCAAAGTATTCTTCATCAGAATTTTCAACATATTCCATTTTTTGTTTAGTTTGTAGACTTCCTAGTCTAATCAAAGTGTCACGAATGTCCTTTGCACGCTCAAATTGTTGCAATTCTGCGGCTTGTTGCATCTCTTCTTCCAATTTTTTTGTAAAAATTTTGGTTTGATTTTTTCCTTTTAGAACGTCTTCTAATGCTTGAACATGTTTAGGATATCTCTCCTGAGCATCTTTAAATTCACATGGACCTTCACAGTTTCCCAAATGGTATTCCAAGCAAACTTTTTTTGGAAGGGTCTTGCAAATTCTAATTTGAAATGCTTTTCTTAACGTACCAATTGTAAGCAGTTTAGAACTACCTTGGGTAAAAGGCCCAAATGTTTTACCCTTACCAAGAAATTTTCCATCTCTAGTTCTTCTTGAAACTAATAATCGGGGATATTTTTCATCAGATATTCTAAGATACGTGTATCTTTGTTGATCTTTTAATTCAATATTGAATCTAGGACGATATTTCTTGATCATGTTTGATTCTAAAAGAAATGCTTCACTTTCATTATCGGTTAAAACAAATTCAATATCAGAAATGTTTTCAACTAGTTTTTGTGTTTTATAATTTTGGTTTTTATTGAAATAAG
Organism: Candidatus Nitrosopumilus sp.; assembly: GCA_036525555.1. Lineage (GTDB taxonomy): Archaea > Thermoproteota > Nitrososphaeria > Nitrososphaerales > Nitrosopumilaceae > Nitrosopumilus. Next base: position 8,636 of record DATDAD010000044.1, on the reverse strand, counting down.
ATTTTACTCTATTTTTCAAATTCTTTGCTTTACCAATATAGATAATAATTCCATCAGTATCCTTCATCAAATATATTCCAGGATCAGTAGGGATATTGATTTTAGAAATATCAAAAGTCATTTTTTCAATATTTTCTTCAAATACTTTCCAGTATAGCTGCCAGGTGCTTTTGAGATCTCTTTTGGAGTACCAGTAGATACAACCTCTCCACCTTCATCACCACCTTCAGGTCCAAGATCAATAAGCCAATCAGAATTTTTAATCACATCCATGTTATGCTCAATTACAACAACAGTGTTTCCGAGATTAACAAGCCGATTTAGTACATCTAATAATTTTTGAACGTCTGCAAAATGCAGGCCTGTGGTAGGCTCATCTAAAATATAGAGAGTTTTTCCAGTTCCTCGTTTTGACAGTTCAGATGCAAGTTTCACTCTTTGAGCCTCACCGCCAGATAAAGTGGTGGAGGACTGCCCTAGTTTGATATAGCCAAGCCCGACGTCAAATACTGTTTGTAATTTTCGTTTAATTGCAGGAACATTTTCAAAGAAATTTGATGCTTCATATACAGTCATGTCTAAAATATCTGAAATGTTTTTGCCCTTGTATAGTACAGACAAAGTTTCAGTGTTGTATCTTTTTCCTTTACACTCATCACATTTTACATAGACATCAGACAGAAACTGCATTTCAATTTGTTTTACTCCATCACCATCACATGCAAAACATCTACCGTCAGCTACATTAAATGAAAATTGTCCTGGAGCATATCCTCGTTCTTTAGATAATGCTGTATTTGCATAAAGTTCTCTAATTGGAGTAAAGGCACCAATGTAGGTTGCAGGATTTGAACGAGGGGTTCGGCCAATAGGAGATTGATCAATTGCAATTACTTTATCAATATTTTCTAAACCAGTAATTTCCTTATGAGTTCCAGTCCTTACATTTGACTTTGAAAAGTGGTTTTCTAATGTTTTTAGCAGTATATCATTGATCAATGTAGATTTTCCAGAACCTGATACCCCAGTTACAGAGACAAAAAGACCCAAGGGGATTTCCACGTCTATATTTTTTAGATTATTTTCAGAAGCATTCTTTATAATCAAAGAACCAGAGCGATTACGAATTTTATTTTCTAAATTTATCAGTGAATTGTTTTTTAGGTATGCACCAGTTACAGATTTTTCATCCTTGAGAATTTGATTTACGGTTCCTTCAAAAACAACATTTCCACCATGAACGCCCGCACCAGGACCTAAATCTATCATCCAGTCTGAATTTCGTATAACTTCCTCGTCATGCTCTACAACTATTACTGTATTTCCCAGATTTCGCAGTTTATTTAGCGTTTTAATGAGTCGAGCATTATCTCGTTGATGCAATCCAATCGTAGGCTCATCAAGCACATATAATACTCCAGTCAAATTAGAGCCGATTTGAGTTGCCAATCTAATTCGTTGTGATTCACCACCAGATAGCGTTGAACTCAATCTATTCAATGTCAAATAATTTAATCCAACATTCATTAGAAATTCAAGGCGTTCTTTAATCTCTTTTAGTACATCTTTTGCAATGTATTGTTCATTTTCAGTAAGTTTCAATGTAGAAAAGAAATCATAACAATGATCAATAGACATGTCACACACATCCATGATTCCTTTTTCATTAATTTTTACTGCTAGAGATTCAGGTTTTAGTTTTTTACCATTACATGTGTTACATGGTGTGTCCCTCATGAATTGTTTTAACCATTCTCGTTTAGATTCAGAATCAGTTTCCATAAATGTACGTTGAAGGTTTGACAAAACACCTTCAAACGTATTTGTAGATTGCCAAGATGAATCTCCAGATTTTGAGCGATATGTAAAGTCAACCAAATCATCAGTACCATGTAAAATTATTTGTAAATGTTCAGGTTTGATTTTGTTAAAGGGAGTCATTAAATCAAATCCAAACTTTTTACCAACTGCTCTTAAGGCTTGACGTCTGAATGCTGAAAATCTTCCACTCCAAGGCACTATTGCACCATCCAAAATAGATTTAGATTTGTCAGGGACAACTAAATCTGCATCAAACTCCATCTTCACACCCAAACCATTACATGTTTTACACATACCAAATGGAGAATTAAATGAAAAAGAGCGCGGTTCTAATTCACCCACTGTTAATCCACAGTAAGGACATGCATTGTTTTGTGAGAAAATTTTTTCAGATTTATCAGTTGCAATCATTACATCGCCTTTAGATGCCTTGATTGCAGTTTGTATGGCCTCAAAAAGTCGAGATCTTTCGGATTTTTCAGTAGTAATTCTATCAACTACAATTTCGATATTGTGCCATTTTTGTCGATCAAGTGGAGGAATTTCATTATCTAGGCTCAAAATCTCCCCATTTAGGCGTATTCTGGAGTAACCATCCTTCTTTATTTGTTCAAATAATTTCTCGTATGTTCCCTTTTTTCTCTGAATAATAGGGGCTAAAATTAGAATTTTTTTCCCTGAAAAATCTTTGAGTACAGAATCACAAATTCGTTCAACTGATTGGGTAGAAACTTTACGTCCACAATTTGTACAGTAAGGGATACCAATTCGGGCAAACAGTAATCTCATATAATCATAAATCTCAGTCGTAGTTCCAACTGTTGAGCGGGGATTTTTACTAGTAGTTTTTTGTTGTATTGAAATAGCCGGAGAAAGACCTTCAATGGAATCAACATCAGGTTTATCCATCATTTCTAAGAATTGACGAGCATAAGCTGAAAGAGATTCAACATATCTTCTCTGACCTTCAGCATAAATGGTATCAAATGCTAATGTGGATTTTCCAGAACCTGATAGACCACTGATAACAACTAGTTTGTTTTTTGGAATATCAATATCTAAATTTTTTAGATTATGATGTCTTGCCCCTCTAATTTTTAGTTTATTTTCTACCATTTTTAAATTCAATCTCCTTTTCTATTCTTTTTATCCTATCTCTGCATTCAATTGCTCGCTCAAAATCTAATTCTTCAGAATACTTTTTCATTTGCGCATCCAAATCAATTATTTCTGTTGCAAGATCATGTGTAGATTTTAGTTTTGAATCATCTAAAGCAACTTCCTGCTCAGGGACAGATTTGATTATTGTTCTAGGTACAATATTATGAACTTTGTTATATTGTATTTGCTTCTCTCTACGACGCTTAGTTTCAGTCATTGCATTTTTCATGGATTGTGTATTTTTATCAGCATACATTATCACAGTTCCATTTACATTTCTTGCAGCTCTTCCACAGGTTTGAATCAAACTAGTAAAATTTCTTAAAAATCCTTCCTTATCAGCATCCAATATGGCAACTAAAGAAACTTCAGGAATATCTAGTCCTTCTCGAAGAAGATTAATTCCTACAAGAACATCAAATTCGCCAAGACGTAATTGCCGAATTATTTCAGTTCTCTGTAGTCCTTCAATTTCAGAATGCATGTATCTTACCCTGACTTGTTTTTTTGAAAGGTACTCGGCCAAATCTTCAGCCATTCGTTTGGTCAATGTTGTGACTAAAACACGCTCAGAATTAGCAGATCTTTTCTTAATTTCCCGGATTAAATCATCCATCTGGTCTTTGGTAGGCCTGATTTCAATTTGAGGATCAAGTAAGCCAGTAGGTCTTACAAGTTGTTCAGCAATTTGAGACGATATTTTTTTTTCATATTCAGAAGGAGTTGCTGAAACAAAAATGGTGTTTTGAATATATTTTTCAAACTCTTCAAATTTTAATGGACGATTATCAAATGCACTTGGAAGTCTAAATCCATATGTCACTAATTCATTTTTTCTAGAATGATCACCTTTGTACATTCCATGAAGTTGGGGTAGTGTAACATGAGATTCGTCAATTACCATAAGATAATCATCACCGAAAAAATCCATTAAACAAAATGCTTTTTCGCCAGATTTTCTTCCGTCAAAATGTCTTGAATAATTTTCTATTCCAGAGCAATATCCCAGTTCCTCAATCATTTCCAAATCATATTTTGTTCGCATCTCAAGCCTTTGTTTTTCTAATTCATTTAATTCAGGCAATCTTGATTCTAATTCTTCTCGAATTGATGTTACAGCTTTTTCTCGAACATCTTTAGCAATCAGATAATGTTTCGCAGGAAAAATCTTCATTTGTTTGATTTTCTTTTTTTCTTTAAGGGACACATGATCTAAAAGAGTAATTTTTTCTATTTCATCTCCAAACATAGAGATTCTAACTAAATCTTCAGAATATGCAGGAGTAACATCAATAGTATCCCCCTTCACTCTAAAGTTGCCAGGTGCAACTTCAGTATCATTTCTTTCATACCTAGCATCTACAAATCTTCGTATAATCTCACTTCTTTTAATTTCATCCCCAGTGTTGATAGTAATAGCTAGATCCTCCCAATCACGTGGATTTCCAAGGGAGTAGATGCAAGACACGGTGGAAACAATAATTGTAGGCTCTCCAGAAAGCAGCATTGCAGTGGCCTCTAGTCTTAATTTTTCAATTTTTTCATTAATCTGAGTATCTTTTTCGATATAAGTATCAGTTTGAGGCAGATAACTTTCGGGTTGATAATAGTCATAGTAAGATACAAAATATCCAACATTATTTTTTGGAAAGAATTGTTTTAATTCTGAATAAAGCTGTGCTGCAAGAGTTTTGTTGTGTGAAATAACGAGTGTATTTTTTCCAGTCTTTGCAATAACATTTGCAATAGAAAATGTTTTTCCACTTCCGGTCACACCAAGCAGAGTTTGGACAGTTTTGTTCTTTACACCCTTAACTAACGCATCAATTGCTTGGGGCTGATCTCCAGTAGGAGAATAATCAGATACCAATTCAAACTGAGAGTGTTGTTCCAACAGATACAATCCTCGAAAACTGAATTTAAAGCAATGGTGATATCAGGATATTATCACCATACGGGTTCGTCAATCATTTTCAAACCAGTATCAGTTACCTCAAAGCCCATAATTTTCAATGTTTCAAGAGCAGATGGAGAATTTTTCTTTAGAATTTTTTGGGCAAGATTCATTCTATCATCAGGCCTCATGTGTTGACCAATTTTGTATTTTCCATGAAGTGTTTGTGGAGTAACTTTGATCACACTAACAGCATCTAAAACCCTCATATCAGAACTAATTGGATCATACTGCCCCTCAGGTTGATACTTTTCCATTAATCCGTTTAGTGCAAGCGTTTTCTCTTCCCTGTCAGATACAAAAGATGCCACTCCTTTGATTACAATGCTGATGTATAATGTGTCAGCCAAAGATGCATTGTGTGGATCTTCAAAATAAGAGGGTAAAAATTCTAGCTCTCTGTCAGCTTCGAATCCCACTTTGTTGTTTCTAGAAATATTATCTAGTTTTTCACCTTTTACATGAGAATGCATGTAAACTGCATCATTAAGAAATACAAAGTTCATGGGGATTATCTGAGGAAAGCCATTTACATCAATGCTAGCAATACGTCCCACATGTTCATCATTCAAAAATTCTTTTACCTTAGCATATGATTTAATTTGAAGAATGCCAGTTAACTGCATAAACTAATTTAATGAAATAATATTATAAATCCAGAGTATTAAAATTCCTAAAATACAAGATAAATTAAAAATTATCATGGATGATCCATATCTAAATGAATTAAGAGCAGATTTTCAAGGATATTCAAATCAATTAAAAAAATTGAAAAAAAAATTACTAAAAACTACATCTCCAGAACTGCAGGCAAAAATAATCAAGCAGATTGATTCAATTGCAAATAAGATGGAGAATAATCAAAAGCAATCTGTAAAAGTTACAAAATCAAGAATAAAGGAAAGAAAAGCAAAATCAAAAAGATAGATTATTTATCATCATCCAATTCTTTTGCCATTGCTTTTATTTCTAAAATTCTACATTCTAATTCATCACATTCAGCCTTGAATTTCATACCCATAGATTAGAATTACAAAAATAATCAAAAATAAACAACGTTCTAAAACTTGACTTTTTTCATCCAAATTCTCCATTAATGTAAATTGCTAAATTTAGGATGAATTCACAATAAGAAAATGAGTGAAATAGACGAAGAGAGAGAAGAAGCCACCAAGATAACACTAGATCTTTTAGAAGAATGGGGTTCTGATTCAAAATTCATCTGGTTTAGAGAACTACACAGAATTACTGATATCGACAAAGGATTATTGCGAAATATACTCAATGACTTGAAAAAATCAAAAGAGATCAAAGAGATGCATGGAACAAATAATAGAATATTTTTTTGTCTAAGAAAATATTACATCAAATGTAGAGATGTTGAATTTCGATTCAAAGGAAAACAAATAATGTTAAGAGATGGAAGTAAGACAAAAATCATTCAAGGTTCAACAAATGCAACAGAGAGGACTAGAAAAAGATTAGAAAAACAGAGAAACAAGCGTATGGCAAAATCATTTACTAAAAAGAAAAGGCCTCATAAATCATAAAGAGTCTTCAGCCTGACGTCGCGTAAAATTGGATTCTGCACGTTTTATCCTTGCAGATTCTGCAACATCTTCAGTCATATCAAACAAGTCATGTAATTCCATATCAGGAGTCAATTCATCATTTTTTTCATCATCTAGATCATATTCAAGATTTGCCAAAATTTCCACATTTTCTTCTAAAATATCAAGACATTTTTTTACTGATTCAGGTAGGTCGTCATCCATGATAATTTGTAGGTACAAGTATACTAAATGATTTACTGTGTGTTAAAGAATGAAACTTCTTACTGTTGGGCTCTAGCACGTAATGCAGGCATTACATGACTTGCAAATTTGTCAATAGAGCCAAAGTAATTCTTACCCCAGAATCTAATTACAAAGTGGTTTACACCGGCATCCATGAATCTTTCAAATGTAGGAATCATATCTTCAGGAGTGCCAACAGCTGTTGATGAACGTGCAACTGCATCAGGAATTTTAGTTGCAGCCTCTCTCATCTTTACAATCCAACTTTGATCAGACATTGAATATTCTGTAAAGTATTTTACGAAATCAAATCCTTCAATTTCTTTTAATCCATGGACTCTTAAAATTTCAGGTTTGAATAGGCTTACTTTAACGGCTTCTTTCATCTTAGCCCATGATGCTTCTGCATCATCTGAGAAGTAAACATCAATATCTAAAGCAAATTCAAAGTTGTCTTTTTCTGCTTGAGTTCTATTATTTTTATCCATTGAGGATTCAATTTGTTTTTTATGATCTTCAAATAGTTCAGGAGTATATCCGATTGGTAACCACCCATCACCGAGTTTTCCAGTCAATTCAAGAGTTCGTTTACCGCCAGATGCCATGTAAGTTGGTGGACGGGGTTTTCTAATTGGAGGAGCTTGTAAACATGCACCTTCAAGTTGATAGTATTTTCCTTTGTAATCTACAGTGTTGTCAGGATTTGACTCATACAATTTATGAATAGTTTCAATTTGTTCTTCCCATTTAGAAACAGGTTTTTCAAATGGAATGCAAAATTCTTTCAAATTTTGTGCTTCACCTGCTCCAATTCCCAAAATTGCTCTACCTTTTGAAACCCTATCAAGAGTAATTGCAGCTAGTGCAATGTTTGAAGGATGTCTTCTAATTGCATCTGTAACACAAGTTCCCAATTCAACATTATTAGTAACAGCTGCAATTGCAGATAGCATAACCCAGGGGTCTAAAACAGTAGCATTTTTCCATTGTGGGACATTTGTATGATCCATATAGAAAATAGAATCATAGCCTGTTTTATCAGCAAGCATACATGCAGTTAAAATTTGATCTTCAGTATAGCCGGCTCTTGCAACATTAAGGCCATTTTGAATTCCAAATTTGATTTTTTTATCTGCCAAGTACATTTACGTCAGATTATTAGAATAAAAAGTTTGAGCAAGCTGCCAATTTCGCACTTTATCTAGAAAATAGAAAAAAAGTAAAAAATATTGAATTTTTTACAAATTACCTGCTTTGATATCTTCAAGACACTTTACAACATCGTCTTTTGATATTGGGATTGGATTGGGATCCAAATGACCTTTATCAGTCATTACAGTGTCAGCAGCTTCTGAAACATCAGCTTTGAGTTCTAATTTATCAAAGCCTAGTTTTTCCATTGCCTCTTTGAATCTATCATAAAAGATTGACTTGTTATGCTTGTGTGCAACGGTAGTACAAGAGGACAATGAATATCCATGTGGTACTCCTTCATTTGAGAACACGTAAGACAATGCATGTCCAAGGGTTGTAGAGCAATTACCAAATCCCATTCCAGATAACATTGATCCGTAAGGATAGTTTTCTGGTTTGTCATTCATAATTGCATCATATAGAATCTCAAATGCTTGTTTACATAGAGTTCTTGTCAAGTCATTACCTAATTTGCTGTCATAGCCTTCGGTTGCTTGAGCACATGCATCACAGACAGAATTGTTTATGACTTGTTGTGGAGTTCCTTCTAAGAAGTATGAATCTACAACTGCCATATCAGCTAAAAATCTGTCTTCACGTAACAATTTCTTTTTACCATCAAATTTCAGAACACAATAAGTTGTCATTTCAGCTCCAGTTCCAAATGTAGTTGGAATTAAGATTTTTTCTTTTTTCATCTCAGGTGCAGC
>DATDAD010000043.1:0-20037 GCA_036525555.1 Candidatus Nitrosopumilus sp. | reverse complement strand
CATCCAGATGTTGAGATCGCAATGGTCACATCAAGACAGCATGTAGGAGAATATCTACACAGAATCCAACCAAGTTTGAAAGGATTTACCGATCTAACATTCTCAGAATTAGATTATGATAAATTAACAGACAAATGTGATTTAGTTTTTACAGCAGTTCCTCATGGAACTGCAACTGAAATTGTAAAAGCATTGTACGACAGAGGAATCAAAGTAATTGATTTGAGTGCAGATTATAGATTGCATGATCAAGCGGCATACGATAAATGGTATGGCTGGGAGCATCCACATCCAGATTACTTGGCAAAATCAGTATTCGGAGTTCCAGAATTGCACAGGGAAGAAATCAAAAAAGCACAGCTTGTTTCTTGTCCAGGATGTATGGCCGTTACATCAATGTTAGCACTTGCACCATTAATTCGAAACGACATTATTGATACTGAACATATTGTAGTAGACTCAAAGATTGGCTCATCAGGTGCTGGTTCAGGTTCAGGAACTGCACATGCAATGAGAGCAGGAGTAATCAGACCATACAAGCCAGCAAAACACAGACACACTGGTGAAATTGAACAAGAACTAAGTGAAATTGCAGGAAAGAAAATTCATGTTTCAATGAGTCCACATGCAGTAGATGTAGTTCGTGGAATCTTGTGTACAAATCATACATTCATGAAAAAAGATATTGAGGAAAAAGAATTATGGAAATTGTATCGTCAAGCTTATGGCGATGAAAAATTCATCAGATTAATCAGAGATAAAAAAGGATTGTATAAATTCCCAGATCCAAAATTCCTAGTTGGTTCAAACTTTTGTGATATTGGATTCGATATAGATGAAGATAACAACAGATTGATTGCAATGTCGGCATCAGATAATTTAATGAAAGGTGCAGCAGGTTCTGCCATTCAAAACATGAATGTAATGTGTGGTTTTGATGAAATGGACGGACTCAGATACACACCACTAACTCCTGTTTAGAAATGATCACAATCAAAATCGGTGGAAGTGTAGTAGATGATTTACATCCATCAACAATTTTAGATATTAAGAAAGTGGCAGAAACTGAGGGAATAATTATTGTACACGGAGGTGGAAAAGAGGTTACAAAAGTATGTGAGCAGTTAGGAAAAGAACCAAAATTTGTAACATCACCAAGTGGTATCAAAAGTCGATATACAGACAAAGAAACTGCAGAAATTTTTACTATGGTTATGTCAGGCAGAATCAATAAAACAATTGTTCAAATGCTTCAGAAAAATGGCATTAATGCAATTGGTCTTTCAGGAGTGGATGCCAGAGTGATTGAGGCAGATAGAAAAAAGAAATTACTCATTGTTAATGAAAAAGGCAGAAAGCAAGCAATTGATGGAGGTTATACAGGAAAGATTAGAAAGGTTAATTCAAAATTCATCAAATCTCTCTTAGATCAAGGCCTCACACCAGTCATTTCGCCCATAGCAATAAGTGAAGAATCAGAATTTCTCAACATAGATGGGGATAGGGCTGCAGCATATGTTGCAGGCAGTGTAGGTTGTGATAAAGTATTATTCATCACAAATGTTGATGGATTATTAATGGATGACAAACTTGTTCCAAAATTGACATTGGCAGAAGCAAAAGAGATCAGACCAAAGATTGGGCCAGGTATGGAAAAGAAAATTTTGGCATCTACTGAAGCATTAGATATGGGAGTTAAAGAAGCACTGATTGGTAATGGTCAAAGAGAAAATCCAATATCATCAGCTATTGCACATGATAATTGTACGGTGATTGAACATGAGTGAAGATCAATACATGGGCAATCTCTATCAGAGATTTCCAGTAACAATTGAAAAGGGTGTTGGTGCTCATGTTTGGGATATAGACGGAAAAGAGTATATCGATTGTATGGGAGGATACGGAGTAGCTCTGGTAGGTCATAAAAATGAAAGAGTTAACAACGCAATCAAAGAACAGATTGACAAAATCATTACAGTTCATAGTTCATTGTACAACAAAACAAGAGAGGAATTTTTGACAACACTAATTGGTTTAGCACCAAAAGGTCTCACACAAGTTCATCTAAACAACAGTGGAGCAGAAGCAGTAGAGGCAGCAATGAAATTTGCAAGAAAGTTCACAGGCAAAAAAGGAATGGTTGCAATGAAAGGCTCCTATCATGGAAAATCATTTGGCGCATTGTCATTAACATTTAATCCAAAATACAGAAAAGCATTTGCGCCACTAGTGGAGAAAGTTTCATTTGCATCTTATGGAGACATTGAATCTTTACGTTCAGTAATTGATGATGATACCGCATTTGTAATTTTAGAACCAATACAAGGAGAAAGTGGAATCGTTGTTGCACCCGATGGATTTTTGCAAGATGTCAGAAAGCTTTGTGATGAAAAAGGAATTGTGTTAATTTTTGACGAAATTCAAGCTGGTTTAGGTAGAACCGGACGATTATGGGCTTGTGAACATTGGAATACCGTACCAGACATTCTATGCCTTGCAAAAGGAATTGCAGGTGGCGTACCAATGGGAGCAACTCTTGTAAAGCCAGAAATTTTGGCTGCAATTAGCAAAGGAGAGCATTCATCAACATTTGGTGGAAATCCAATCTCATGTGCAGCAGGAATTGCAGCTCTTAAAGCAATTACCGAAGATGGATTGATTGAAAATTCAGAGAAGATGGGCAAATTGTTTAGAGAAGGATTAGAAAAATTAAAAGAAAAACATACAATGATCAGAGAAGTCAGAGGCAAAGGACTAATGATAGGAGTCGAGATGAAATTTGAAGTTAAAGATATTTTGATGGGATTGATAAAAAGAGGAGTCCTGATGTTGTATTCTGGAAGGAATATACTTAGAATTCTCCCCCCATTAGTAATATCTGAAGAAGACATAACAAAAGTTTTACATGCTCTTGATTCTATACTCACAGAAGAGGAGCAAAAAAAAGATGTACAAGGATAAAGTAGACGAAAACATTATCGGATTTTTGAAGGAAGATTCTAGAGAATCATTTGTCGATATTGGTAAAAAACTAAAGTTGTCAGAATCAGCAGTTAGAAGACGTGTAAAAAATTTAGTAGACAGTGGAACAATTAAAAAATTCACATTGGAGCTTGGAGAGGAAAATTCAACCAGTGCAATTGTTTTGGTTTCAGTTGACTCTGCAACTGATACATCTAAGGTATCGCTAAAGCTTGCAAAATTAGAGGGAGTGAAAACAGTGTATGAAATTACAGGTCAGTACGACATTACAACAATTATGAGTGCTACAAGCATTGCAGAAATTAACAGTAGTATTGATGCACTCAGAAAGATTCCAGGTGTGGTAGATACCAATACAGTCATTATTTTGCGAAAAATAATCTAAGACGACTTTCGTTTCATAATTTAATTTCAAAAACTAATCTAGGATCATTTTTAGACATATCAGACGAAGATAGTACGAATATGTTTATATCATCAAACTAATGCAACGATTTCTGTAATGAAAGATCCGAATCACTATGCAAATCTCTATAACGCATATGACAAAAATCCAAAAAAAATCAGAATTTTGGACAGCACGTTAAGAGAAGGAGAACAACATCCAGGTGTTTCATTTACAAACAAACAAAGAATCCAGATTGCATGGATGCTAGATTATTTTGGTGTAGATCAAATTGAAATTTCACCAGTGGTTTCAAGTGATCACAAAGACGCAACTAAAACAATCATCAAGCAAGGACTAAAGGCAGATATTGTTTCTCATGGTCGTGCGCTAAAGGAAGATATTGACGTTTCATTAGATTGCGATGCAAAATGGTGTGCAGCATATTTAGGAATTTCAGATATTCATCTTAAAGATAAATTACGAATTTCAAGAGAGGAAGCACTTGAAAGAGCAGTTGAAACAGTAGAGTATGCAAAATCACATGGACTGAAAATAAGATTTACAGTTGAAGATGGAAGTAGAGCAGAACCAGAATTTCTATTGAAAGTTTGTAAAGCTATTGAAGAAGCAGGTGTGGATAGAATAAGCCTTCCAGATACAGTAGGAATTATGCGTCCAATTGGAATGTATAATTTTGTCAAAAAAGTAAGAGAGGTAGTAGACGTACCATTAGATGCTCATGTTCATAACGATATTGGATTTGCAGTAGCTAATGCATTTTCAGCATGTGATGCGGGAGTGGATCAAATCCATACTACCATTGATGGTATTGGGGAAAGAACAGGAATTCCTCCACTGGCAGAAGTTGCAGTGGCATTAACTTATCTTTACAAATCACCAAATGATTTCAGATTGGACATGTTGCTTGATTTATCCAGGTTGATTGAAGAATACACATCAATCAAACCATATGATTCTAAACCAATTGTAGGTTCATCAGCATACAAGCACAAAGCAGGCACACACCTTGCAGCAATTCTCAAAAACCCCGCAGCCTATGAGCCAATTCCTCCTAGAGCAGTTGGGAATAGGAGAAGAATAGTCTTTGGAGAACTAGCTGGAAAAACAGGTGCCGCATATTTGATGTCATTATTAGGATTGGAAAAAGATGATGAGGGGGCAAAAGCTGTAGCTGCAGGATTAAAGGGTCTAAGGATGGGTGATCTAATAGAGATCCCTCTAGAAGACAGACTCGAAAAAAAGATAATTAATGATAAATAAAGAGGAGTAATGAAGAGATAATATGTCAAAATGTGAAGAATGTGATGCAGATATTTCCGTTCCAAGTGATGCACTTGAAGGAGAGATCGTAACATGTCCGGAATGTGGCGCAAGTTTTGAATTAGCTCAAGGTTCAAACGGTTTCGATCTAAAGCCGGCCCAAACGGTTGGCGAGGATTGGGGACAGTGAATCCTGACGTTACCATTCTTTACGATACCATCCGTTGGGAAGAAAAAGCTCTGCTAGAGGCCGGTAAAAAAAAGAACATCAACATCCAAATGGTCGATTGTAAGAAATTGGCAATAGATTTAGAAAAAAAACCTGATGATTATGGTGTTGTTATTCAGAGATGTGTCAGTTACTACAGAAATCTTCATTCAACTGCAGCTCTTGAAGGAATTGGAGTTAAAGTAATCAATTGTCTAAATACAGGAGTATTTGCAGGAAATAAATTATTTACACATATGTTACTAAAAAAATTCGGAGTACCAACACCGGATGCAACTGTGGCTTTTTCAAAAGAAGCAGCTTTGCAAGCATTAGATTCACAGGGATACCCAAAAGTGATCAAACCAACAGTTGGTAGTTGGGGTAGATTAATCTCAAAATTAAATGATAGAGATGCAGCTGAAGGAATCATTGAAAGTAGAGAAAACATGTATCCAATTTATCAAGTTCATTATTTGGAAGAATTTGTAAAAAGGCCTCCAAGAGATATTAGAGCAATAATGGTGGGGGACAAAATTGTAGCAGCAATTTATCGTACTTCTAAACATTGGAAAACAAACATGGCATTAGGAGGCACAGCTGAGCCATGCAAAGTAACGCAAGAAATGGAAGAAATGTGTATTAAAGCAAAACACGCAATTCAAGGAGATATCGTAGGTGTCGATTTGATGGAAAGTGATGAAAAAGGATTGGTCGTACATGAAGTAAACAACACTACAGAATACAAGAACACAGTAAGAGTTTGTGAAGTTGACATTCCTTCCTTAATGCTAGACTATGCACTGAAGATGGAAAAGTAAGAATTGGATACTTTTACAGTAACACCAAGATTCGCAGTAAAGATGCTAGAGAAAGCACTTAGACTGTATACGCCTTCTTTGAGTGAAAAACCAATGGCAGAATTCTTAGCAGACAAATGTGATGATTTAGGTTTTGAAGATATTCAGATTGATGAAGTGGGGAACATAATAGCAAAGAAAGGTTCAGGTTCTCCAAAAATTATGTTGTGTGGACATATGGATGTGGTTCCAGGAAAAGTCAAGGTTAGGAAAGATGGAGATGCATTGTATGGCAGAGGCGCATCAGATGCTAAAGCACCACTTATGGCAATGTTGTTTGCTGCAGCGTCAATTCAAAACAATAACGGTACAGTGTTTTTTGTTGGAGCAGTAGACGAAGAGGGTAATGCAACAGGAATTAAAAATCTCGTAAAGAAAGAGAGAGGTATAGATTATGCAGTATTTGGCGAACCAAGCGGAATTAAGCAAGTCACTATTGCATACAAAGGAAGGCTTGCAATTAATCTCAAAATCAGTGTTGATGATAGTTCTCATGCAAGTGCGCCATGGCTTTCAAAAAATGCAATTCAAGAATCAATGATTTTTGTAAAAGAACTCAAAGACAGATTAGAAGCAAATCAAGAGGGTCGAAGCAAAGGAATGCTACTTACAGTTACCATGACAGAGATCAAAGGAGGGACAAGTCACAATGTAACGCCAAAGGATTGTGAGACTACATTTGATATTAGAATTCCTGTAGATATGAACTGTAAAACTATAGAACAGAAAATTGCAACACTTGTAAAAGAAATTGCTCAAGAAAGAGAAGTTGAAGCGTTTTATTCAATTCTTGATGAAACAGAGCCATTTGAGGCATCTCATACTTCACCTTTAGTCAGAGCATTTACCCTTGGCATTATGGAAGTTGAGCATTCAAGACCAACTCTTATCAGAAAAACAGGTACTGGAGACATGAATGTTTTAGGCAATCAATGGAATATTCCGGTGGTCACATACGGTCCAGGAGACCCACATGAGGCACATACAATTGATGAAAAAGTTTCAATTGACGAATATCTAAGAGGGATTGAAATTCTCAAGAAAACACTACAGCATTTAAAAAGACTCCATGATAGAAAAATTCAGTAATGCTCTGGTTTGTAGGCTTAGGAATTTCTGGATTCAAATCAATTCCTAGCGAGGCATTAGATGTTTTATCAAAGGCAGATATTGTTTACCTGGAGCAATTTACCAGCCCAATTGGAAAATCAGATTTAACGAAGATCAAAAATGCCACAAAAGGGGAATTCAAACTAGCAAAGAGATGGCTAGTTGAAGACGGTAGTGAGATTTTAAAAAATGCAAAGAAAAAAAAGGTAGTGCTATTAGCATATGGAGATCCATACATTGCAACAACCCACATTGAATTAAGAACAAGAGCTATAGAAGAAAAAATCAAAACACAGTCCATTCATGCATCTTCGTCACTCACCTCAATGATAGGAGAATGCGGTTTGCATTTTTACAAAGTAGGAAGAATTGCAACAATTATGAGCGAAATGAAATCACTAACAACTCCATATTATGTAATATACAAAAACATCATTGAAGGAAATCACACAGTTCTTCTTCTAGAATATAATCAAGACAAAGATTTTTTCTTAGATCCAAAGGATGCACTAAATGGACTTTTAGAAACTGAGAAAGGGCAGATAAGAAATGTGATCAGCTCATCAACATATGTCATAGTTGCATCAAGGATAGGATTCAAAGATCAAGGAATTATTTCAGGCAAGATATCTAGCTTGAAGAAAACAGATTTTGGTAAGCCACCACACACGATTATAATTCCAGGAAGATTACACTTTACAGAATCAGACGCCTTGAAAATATTTAGTCAGTGTATTGATGAACCATTTGACAATACAGAAAAAACAAAAAAGATTTCAGTTCAAATGATGAAAAAATATGTCCCAATGGTAAGAGAAGCCCTTGAAGAGGTAGAGCCATTATACAAAGATCAAAAGGAGTTCCAAGTAATTTTAGAAAATGCTGAATTGTATGTCAAAGATGCAGAAAAATTTCTTGAAGACGGTCAAGATGAAGTAGCAATATTGAGCATAGGTTATGCTGACGGTCTTGTTGATGCATTAAGGCTTGCAAAAGGTCTAGATCCAAAGATGTAGATTTTAGCGATGAATTAAAGAGAGGGTCAAAAATAGAAAAAATATTGGAACAAAGTCAAAAAGCTATCCTCTCTATCATGTATGTATGTCAAATTCAAGGAAAAGAGGCATTTGAAGTAATTAGGGAAAAGACCATGTTTTCTGAAGATTTGATTAATTCAAAAATTGACGAATTGATAAAAAATCAATTACTAAGTGATGATAGAAAAACACTCACAGATACTGGAAGAAATGCATTATGTGTGGTATTAGCAGGAGGCGTTTTTGACATTATTCATCCAGGGCATATCAACACACTAAATGCTGCAAAAAAATTAGGGGATGTTTTGGTGGTGGTGGTGGCTACTGACAATACAGCAGTGAAGATGAAAAAGAGAAGACCCCTTCATACACAGGAGCAAAGGCAGGAATTGGTGAATTCATTGTCAATGGTAGATCTTTGTTTAATCGGTCAAGAAGACGATATTTTCAAAACAGTTAATCGCGTCAAGCCACAAATAATTGCATTAGGTTATGATCAAGTTCATCAAGAGAAATTCATCATAGAAGGTTGTAAGAAGATTGAGCTTGATGCAAAAGTTGCAAGATTACAGTCTCCAATTCCCGAAAGTTCAAGCTCTAAAATTCAAAAAGAATATGGAGAATCCATTCACGGAATTTAGGAATTTATTGGAATTTTAATTGATACTTTTGAACCATCTTTTAATTTAGCAATTTTTCTCAAACAAGTCTTTGAAATTAATTCGATAATAGAGTCATCATGGTGTGTGCGCTCTAAAATAATTAATTCGCAATTTGCAGAATCATTTAGTTTTGCAGAAAAGCATTTGACCCACCCATAGGTTCTTTTTCCATCTGAGAAGCTATCAATTTTGACACCCTCTAGAGTTTCAAATTGCTTAATTGCTTCTTGATGAATTTTTTGTTCTAGTTTGACATTAAGGGTTCCAGGATATGGAACATAGCCAATTTTTGATTGGAATTGTTTTGTATAGCCCTTTAATCCCATATAGTATGCACCTTCACCCATTCCAGAAACCAATGTACCTTCGAGTTCGATATGAGAGGGAGAGGAATCAAGGCTTTTTTGCAACACTGCAAAAAGTTTAACCATTTCAGAATATCCTTTTGAAGTAATTTTAACTGAAATATTTCTTCCATTAATTATTCGGTCAATGAATTGATTTTGTTCTAATTCTAGAAGATGTTTTGATGCAGATTGCTGGGATTTTTTGATGTTTCTACCAAGCGAAGATGTTGTAATAGAAACATAGTTGTATTTTGCACCTTTTGAAAGTAGATATGAAAGAGTTAGGATATGCTGAATTTTTAGTTCAGTCATCTATTCTAAGATACACCCAAGTCACCGAATGTTTTCAGTGTCATTCCTTCAGAGTTTGATAATTTTGCAACTCTATGTCCAATTACACATTCAACACCAGCATTTTTGGCACCTTCTAAAAGTCTCTGTGTGATGATTCCATCCAACAAAAGATATTTGATTCCTGATTGAGAGGATAATTTGCTTACGACCTCACTGATTGGAACTTTGAAAATCTCATTTTGATCAACGTCTAGTGCAACTGCTTCAAGAGTCTCATTGAGATTTGGAAATACTTTTGCGGCCATTTCGGCTACAGGTTTGTCATCTTCACTTTTTAGTTGGGGTGCAGGTTTTCCTTGTTTAATCTCATCAGCAATAGGTCTTAGAATTTCATCAATTCTTTGTGGAGTTAGTTCTTCTACCTCAACACCAGTGTCTGCTTGAAGTTCATAGTCTAAGTGAACAAGTGATTTGAGTTCTTTGAGAATGAATCCTCCAGATCTATCACCATCAAGGAAGGCAACAACAGTTTCCTTGGAATCACATAATTCTTTAATGGACTCATCAATTTTAGCACCTTCAATTGCAAGAACATTGTCATATCCAGCTCTTAAAAGATTGATTACATCAGCTCTTCCTTCAACCAGAATAACCCAATTAGAATTAGCAAGACCTGAACTGCATGTTAGTTTTGATGGTCCATATGTGGACAACCTTCCGGCATCACCTTGGTGAACATCATTTAACATGCTCTCACCTTCACTAACAGTTTTAGTTGCCCATTTTTGTTTGATTTCTTTTGCACGCCTTACAATATCATCTTTCTTTGCAGCTCGTACATCATCAATAGCTTCTAATCTGAATTTACAATCAAATGGACCTACTTTGTCAATACTCTCAATACCGGCTGCAATTAATGCACAAGTATCAATATCAGTGCTCATTGGAATTAATGCGTCACCGTTTGTAGTGTTTGATGTAGATTTTGCATTTACTTCAATGCGACCTACTTTAGAAACTCGTTGCAGCTCATTCAGATTCATCTCCGGGCCTAACAGTCCTTCTGTTTGGCCAAAGATGGCGCCGATTATATCTGCTCTTTCAACGAGTCCATCGACTTCATAGGAAAGTTTAACGTGATATTTGACAATTCCTGATTGAGGCATAAACTATTCATCTCCTTTATTATCATAATTTGAGTTTCTACCTGCGATATATGAGGGTATCGCAAAAAAAGATGCTAAAAATATGAAAATTTTCAAAAAATATGTCACCATATCAATCGCTAAAAAAGATAAAAATGAAAAATTATGAAAATTGTTTATTCAGTGCTAAATGAGTGACCACATGAACAGGATTTTGTAACATTAGGATTGTTAATTTTGAATCCAGAGCCCATTAGGCTTTCAATATAGTCTACGTTTGCACCTTGCAAATGATCAACGCTGTAGCTATCAACTAGAAGTTTAACGCCATTTTCCTCTAAGACAATGTCATCTTCTTCTGGTGCTTTTTCAAAACCCATTCCATATGATAGACCGGAACAACCGCCACCTTGAACGTATACTCTAAGGTATTCAGGGGCTTCTGCTTCTTCTTTCATAAATTCTTGGATCTTTTCAGCAGCTTTTGCGGTAACTGTGACCATTTTTTGTGTTTGCTCAGTTGCCATTATAAATAAAAATGACGATTCAAATTATAATAAGCTTTTCCCACCAGACACACTAGTAATTCAGGAAATTGTGAGAGATCCAGTGAGTATTTCTAGTGATTGGCAATATGTTTGACTAAATCACTAGAGGTTAAAATTCCAACGATCTTATCATCATCGATAACAGGTAATTTTTTTACATTTCTTGTGGCCATCAAATCAGATGCGACCCATAAATCGGAATCCGGATCAATTGAGATAAGAGGGGAAGACATTATTGTTCCAACAGGGGTATCAATAGGATAAGAATGAGCAGTGATTTTAATTGCAAAATCCCTTTCAGTTACAATTCCAACAGGTAAATTATTTTCTAAAACTACAACAGCCCCAATTCCAGCATCTTCCATCATTTTTGCAGCATCCATAGCAGTGACGGAAGAATCAACGGATACGACAGAAGTGTTCATGATTTGTTTTATCAGAGTTTTCTGGGAAATGGAATCAGATGAACTCATGCATAAAAATTATGAAAAGGGATATTTCAAAGGATAAATCGAATTTCAATTTTGACAATCATCTTCACTAAAATCAGAACCCAACGAAATTGACAGTACTCTGGTATGGGCAGTTTGTTCATTCCATTGCCATGTTGCCAGTCACCCAGATGCAGGAAGGACAAGCCTGTTCATAGTAGAATGATAACTCTTTTTTTTATTTTTTATTTACTAATTTATTAGATGTTTAGAGATCTTGAAAATCTACATAATGATTTAAATTTACAAAAAATAGCGTAGTGTATGGAAAATATACCAAGAAAAATAGTCATTCCAGTTTTAGTATTAGCAGCATTATCAATTTCATTTTCTATAAATTTTGCAAACGCAGAAGCAGTTCCAGAATGGGTAAAAAATACAGCATTGTGGTACGGTGAAGGAATTATTTCCGAGGGAGAATTTCTCAACATGATAAAATTTTTGATTGAAAACAAGGTCATCGTCTTAGATAGTATTTTGGAGCCAGTTCCACAAATTGTAGAAAAACAAATTATTATTCCAAATGGAAATTATGATGTAACAGGTGCAGGATTTTACTCCCCCTTGAATCTAGAGATTCCAGTAGGAACCACAGTCACTTGGGTAAATGACGACTCCGTTCCTCACAATATACAAAGTATAGGTGAAGAAGGAAAAGTCATCCAATTGTTTAACAGTCCACCGCTAAATACTGGTGACAGATTTGAATTTACATTTGAAGAATCAGGCGTATACAATTACTTCTGCTCATTCCATCCTTGGAGAGTTGGAGTAGTTACAGTTTCTTAAAACGAAAAATTCTAAAAAATAATAAAATAAGAAAGAAATTAGAAATAGCTATTTCTTTGACTTGTTTACAAATGCGGTCATTCGCTCTTCTCTGTCAGGATGAGTAAAGCAGTTTCTCCAAGCAAGAAGTTCTATTGCAAGTCCAGTATCAAGATCTGCATTTCTTCCTTTGTTGATTGCAACTTTAGACATCTGAACACCCATTGTAGAGTTTCCAGCTATTTGTTGTGCCATTTTCAAAGCTTCTTCTTGTAAAGATGCAAGTGGAACTACATGGTTTATGAGACCAATTTCTTTTGCTTCTTCTGCTTTGATCATTTTACCTGTATACACAAGTTCTTTTGCCTTTGCTATTCCCACAATTCTCATCAATCTTTGAGTACCACCCCATCCTGGAGGGATACCAATTGTTACTTCTGGTTGGCCAAGTCTAGCAGTATCTGCTGCTATTCTAATATCACAAGACATTGCAAGTTCACAACCTCCACCTAGTGCAAAACCATTAATTGCTGCAATTGTTGGCTGTTTAACCAATTCTACAGTTTCAGTAACAAGCTGACCTGTCTTTGCATATTCAACTGATTCATCTGCAGAGATTTTAGACATGTATTCAATATCTGCACCAGCAGAAAATGCCTTTTCTCCTTCACCAGTCAAAATGATAACTTTAACGTCATCATTATGGTTTAGTTCTTCAAAGGTTTTGATTAGTTCTTTTGCAACATCAGTATTCATAGCATTGAGTTTGTCCGGTCTGTTAATTTTGACAGTACAAATGCCATCAGAAGTAGATGTGGTAACTAGTGACATGCTAATTTGGCATGAGATATGGGAATTAAATGTTCTCTATTTTCCTACTGTTTTGCCCCATTGAGCCAATGCAGATGCTGCTGCAACCCAAGTTCGGAGATCTTGATAAACGGGAACATTATGTTTTTCAATTAATTTTATCATTTTTTCAGTATATGGACCGCCATTACCGCCAGCAATGATTGGTTTCTTCTTTTTCTTTGACAATTCATCTAGAAAACCAACAATTGTTTCTTCAAGAGGATCATCTTGGAACACAAACCAAGGCATGGCAATATCGATATTTTTTTCATCTAAAAATTGTTCAATAACAAATCTATAGTCATCGGCAGTTGCACCGCCACCAACATCTGCAGGATTACCGTTATGGATTGGGACAGTAGGTGGGAAACGAGACTTAATTTTTTTGAGAATCGGTGGGGAAAGTTTTCCTATTGTAAGACCTAATCTTTCTAATTGATCAATTCCACCAATCATTGGACCAGCACCATTGCTTGTCATAGCAACATGATTGCCCTTTGCAGCTGGTTGCCATGCAAGTGCCTTTAAGACTCCAACTAGTTCTTGATAACTATCAACTGAAATAATTCCTGCCTGCTTGAATGCGCCCATAATCATTGCATTTGAGCCCCCAAGTGAGCCTGTATGTGATGCAGCTTGTTTTG
Organism: Candidatus Nitrosopumilus sp.; assembly: GCA_036525555.1. Lineage (GTDB taxonomy): Archaea > Thermoproteota > Nitrososphaeria > Nitrososphaerales > Nitrosopumilaceae > Nitrosopumilus. The sequence goes on along the minus strand of DATDAD010000043.1, from coordinate 6,420 downwards.
CTCCAGCTGCAGTTCTTCCACTCTTCCAAATAACGATTGGTTTCTTTTTCTCTTTCATTACACGTTTAGCAGTATTGATGAATTTTCTACCATCACCGAATCCTTCAACGTATAATCCAATTACTTTAGTTTGAGGATCATTTGCAGCATACCATATCATATCTGCCTCATCAACATCAGAACGATTACCAAAACTAATCATTTTTGATAAACCAAATACATCTGCACTTTCTAACATACTAATTCCCATGGTTCCACTTTGGGAGAAGAATGCAACATTTCCTAATTTTGAACGAACCATTCTTTCTTGACCTTGGAATGCACAATCAAGTCTATTTGCAGCATTGAACATTCCAATACAGTTAGGGCCCACTACACGAATTTTGTGTTTTAATGATAGTTCTTTAACTTCAGCTTCCATTGCTGCTCGGTCACCGCCAAGTTCTTTACCGCCACCTGAAACGATTACAACATTATGAATTCCTTTCTTTGCGCAGGTCTTCATGATTTCTCCACATGCTGAAAGATCAACACATACAACTACCAGATCAACCTTTTCGCTAATTGCATCCAATGATGGATAGCATTTGATTCCAAGAATTTCTTTTTGTTTAGGATTAATTGGATATACTTTACCTTTGTAATCTTGTTTTCCTAGAGCATCTAGAACTGAATTACCAATCTTTCCAGGTGTTGCAGATGCACCAACTAGTGCAACAGATTTTGGAGTAAAGAATGACTCCATAGATTCTATGTTGGGTTTTGCCTTTGAGATTGAATTCTTTTTCAATTTATTATTTAGAATAATTTTTGCATCAACTACAAAGTGGGATTTTGGATAAACAACCACAGGGTTAAAGTCAATACTGTTAATGTAATCTGCATTTTCTACGCCTAATTTTCCAATTTGAACTAACATTTTTGCCACCATGTTAAGATCAACAGGTTCGCTTCCTCTGAAACCTTTGAGAAGTTGTGAGCCTTTCAGTTCATTTAGCATTGATTTTGCATCAGATGTTGAAATTGGCAGCATTCTAAATGCGACATCTTTGAAGACTTCGGTCATGACTCCTCCCAATCCAGCCATAATCATTGGACCAAATTGCGGATCATTTTGAATACCTACAATTAACTCAATACCTTTTGGAACCATCTTTTCTAAAAGAATTCCTTTAACTTCAACACCTTTCTTTTTTGAAAGACGACCATGCATGTCTTTGAATGTCTTTTTTACATCGTTGACATTGTCAATTCCAACTTTGACTCCACCGACATCAGTCTTGTGTAAAATTTGTGGGGATACCACTTTCATTACAAGAGGGAATCCAATTTTTTTTGCTTGTTTCACTGCATCTTCAGCAGAAGTAGCAAGTGCATATGGTGGAACTTTAACTCCATATGTTTTAAGAATAGATTTTGATAATTCTTCAGTGACGACTTTGTGATCTGTTTGGATAATTTCTTCAAAAATTTTCTTGACAGCAGTCATCGTTCTATCGGTAAAATTAGAATTAACTATATTAAACTTTGGTCAAAGGTCAAATGCAAATTTGAAATTATTGTAAAAATTATTCATATTTAATTTTACAATTGGAATATTTTCAACAATGTCTGAACGAATTTTTTGTGGATCGATGTAGGGTATTTTTTGTAATTTTTCTTCTGCATTATCAAGCCACAAATTCACCATATCTTCATTTACTTCCAAGTGGAATTGCAGGCCAACTGCACTCTTGTATTGAAATGCTTGGTTGAGATAATGTTCAGATGAGGCTAATCTTATGGCACCTTCAGGCAAATCAAAGGTATCACCATGCCAGTGAAATACGGTAAATGGGTTATCGAATCCTGTAAAGAATTCAGAATTATTTGAGATTTGCAAATCATTGTAAAATCCAATCTCTTTTTTTGGACCACTAAACACTTTGGCACCAAACGTTTTAGCAATTAATTGAGATCCCAAACAAATTCCAAGTACAGGAATATCCTTTTCAACAGAATTTCGGATAAGTTGTTGTTCTGCTCGAAGATAGGGTAAATCATCATTTGCACTTTCAGGTGCACCTAAAATCACAACTAGTGAAAAATCTTTGTCTGGAAGTTTTTCATGTTTTGCGTTTACAGATGTAATTTCAAATCCATCTTTTCGTAAAAGTTCACCAAGATATCCTGAACCTTCAATCCGTGTATTTTGTACAAGTAATACATCAGACATTTTTCTAAACGTCTTGTCCTGTAACTACCCACTCAAGACATCTAAGTACACCCTGATAGTATTTCATGGCATCCATTGATTCGGATTTCACCAATCTTTCTTCAATCTCTTTTCTATATTCAGCAATTTCTGTTTCAGTTTTCATTTTATATCAGTAATTCATGTCAGTGAATTAATTTATTGGTTTTCAACGTGATGTATTTTAATATGTTAAATCAGAATGGATATAGTGCTAGTAACTGAGCAAGAAATTTTTGAACTAAAAAAATTTGTATGTGAATTAAATGCAATAGAAAATGGAGTAGTGGTTGTTGAAGGGAAGCGAGATTCTAACGCATTAAAAAAACTGGGTTTTACAGGTAAAGTTTTAGAATTTCATAGATTTGCAGGAATGATTGATTTTGCAGATTCGGTCTCAAAACATGAAAGACTGATTATTCTTTTTGACAGAGACAAAAAAGGTAGAACATTGACTGGGAAAACAATTCAATTATTGCAAAGAAGAACAAAAGTAGATCTTTCATTCAAAAGAAAATTGCGAATAATTACAAAAGGGAAGATAGTGTTTATTGAACAATTAGTGAGTTACGAATCTTATCTAGTGTAAAATTATGGCCATATGCCTTTTTGATTAAAGGCCTCAAGAACTCTTTCTACGGCTAATACCATAGTTGCCTTTCTCATGTCAATTTTGTGCTTTTTGGCAAGTTCATATGCATCTTTGAATCCCTTTGTAATGTTTTTCTCCATCTTGTTTGCAACCTCATCAAAGCTCCAATAGTATCCCATGTTATTTTGCACCCATTCCAAGTAAGAGATACAGACACCACCAGAGTTTGCCAGGATATCTGGAACAACCAAAATTTTCTTTTTAGCAATAATTGGATCTGCTTCTGGTAGTGTAGGACCATTTGCAGCTTCTGCGATGATTTTACACTTGAGGTTATTTGCAATCTTTGCAGTGATTTGATTTTCTAATGCACCAGGAACTAGAACATCACATTTAGCAGTAAGTAATTCTTCAGTTGAAACTTTTTTACTTCCAGGAAATCCAACAACAGAGCCAGTTTTTTCTTTATACTCCAAGAGTTTGCTGACTTTGGCACCTTTTTCAAATAAAATGGAACCTTTAGAATCACTTGCGCCAATTACTTTGGCCCCCATCTTTTCCAAATAGATGCCTGCAAATGTGGATGCATTTCCAAATCCTTGTAAAACTACTTTAGAAGTTTTAAGATTGATTTTTAATGCTTTAGCAGCTTCCCTTACACAATATGCTGTTCCCAAACCAGTTGCAACGTTTCTTGCAAGTGAACCTCCCATAGAGATGGGTTTTCCGGTAATAACACCTGGGGAATATTTGTTGCCGTTTAATTTGCTAAATGTATCCATAATTTGGGTCATCTCTCGACCGGTTGTGTAAACATCTGGTGCTGGAATATCTTTTTCAGGTCCAATAATTTCAGAAATTTTATATGCAAATTGACGTGTTAGTCTCTCCAATTCACCATCGCTGAGTTTCTCAGTTTTTGGATTAACATAGATTCCACCTTTACCACCACCAAGAGGAATATCTACAATTGCACATTTCCATGTCATCCATGAAGACAGTGCCATTACTTCGCGTTCCATGTATTCGACTCCGCCTTCTGGATTAAAGTAACGGATACCACCTTTGTATGGGCCTCTATCATTGTTATGTTGACTTCTAAAACCTGTGAAAACTCTAATTTTTCCATTATCCATTTTTACTGGAATTTTAACTCTCAAAACTTTATTTGGCATTGCCAAATATTCACGTAATTCTTTGTCTTTGATTCCGATAATATCGCATGCATCATTAACTTGTTTAGTTGCATTTGCAAATGGATCGTTTTTGACCAAGATGATTTTTCAAATTGTGCATAATATATTAACTTTAGTTCAAATTTTCAGATCGCTAATTTAGAAATCACATCACATGTAGATTTTTTTCTCATTCATTTTTCTATCCAATTTGTCAATGGCCTCGTCAAGGGCACCAATGTTAATTTCAAGGAAATTAGACAAGTGAAATATCGCACCGTATTTTTCACCAATTTTTGAAACCATATTATTTTTCTCAAGGACTTTCATGTGGTGCTGAACTGCTTTGTAATCAAGTGCAAGTTTTTGTGCCAACTGATGTGTGTTATACGCTTGATCTAGCAAGTTGATGATTATCCGTAATCTTGTAAAGCCACCTCTAGTACTTGTGAATAAGTATAGCAAAAGTTTCCTAGTTTGCTTATCTGGTTTTCTTTGATTTGGAGTCTGTTTAGATCTAATGATTTCTTTGAATTCCAGTAATTGATTAGTCATATTTCCTAAGTTCAATAAAGTCATTTTTGCTTAAAACCCTATTTCCAGATCTTTTCCACATTCAGGCGAGACAATTACCCTTAAATTGACTGAGAAAGAACTCGTGATATTATGATGGCATCGCGTGGTTATGATATGACCCCTACAATGTATTCACCAGATGGTAGAATATACCAAGTCGAATATGCAATTGAGACCGTAAAGAGGGGCACATTAGCTATTGGGGTCAAAAGTAAGCAAGGAGTAATTATGGCAGTTGAGGAAAAGCCTCGTACTTTGCAGACTAGTAATATTACACAGAAAATTTTTCAAGTTGATTATCATATTGGAGTTGCTGCAGCAGGGTACATTCCAGATGCACGTGTTCAAGTGGATGGTGCAAGATTCTTCTCACAGGGAAATAGAATGACATATGATGAATCAGTTGAAGTTGCAACAGTTGCAAAACATCTAGCAGACCAAGCTCATCAATTCACACAATATGGTGGCGTACGTCCAAACGGAGTTTCAATGATTATTGCAGGAATTGATCAAAAAGGAGAATCAATCTATGTAACAGATCCTAGTGGAACATATGTTCAATTTGCAGCAATTGCAATAGGTGCAGGTGCTGATGACGTAAATGCATTTTTAGAGAAACATTACAATGATGATTTGAGTTTAGAAGATGCAGCAGCTTTGGCAATAGCAGCAATTAATCTAAAGGCAGAAGTTAAAGATGGAGTCAACCACATAAAAATGGCAAAAATCACAACTGAAGCAAAGATCTTTGAGAAAGTTTCAGAATCTGATTTACAAAATTATTCTCAAAGCGCATCAAAGTTTGCTCCATAGTAGAAATTTTGATTTGCAAGATATTCAAACAAGGATACTGAGACGATAGACTATGGGTTTAGGAAGTTATTGGGGAGAAGTAATGGAAGTACTTCGAGAGATCATTCCAGTTTATGACAAAGTCAATTCTATAATTTCACTAGGCAAAGATAAGGAACATCGAATTCGCGGAATTTCGCAAAGAGTACTTCCAGGCAACAAAATCTTGGATGCAGGATCAGGTTTTGGAAACATGTCAAAAACTGCAATGAAATTAACTGATGGGAATATCTCAATTACACTTTATGATCCTCTCGTACCCATGCTAAAAAATACAGGCACATTCTTTGAAAAAACTCCAGATATGGCAAATGGTGTTTTTGAGCATATTCCATTTAGAGATGAAGAGTTTGACGCAGTATTATGTGGCTATTCATTAAGAGATGCAATCAATTTGAGAATTGCAATATCTGAAATTCATAGAGTGTTAAAAAAAGATGGGAGATTTGTAATAGTGGATTTGGGAAAACCAGATGAAGCATTTTTCCGGGCAGGAGTCTCATTTTATCTTAGATGTATTTTACCGATTCTTGCATTTGCTGCAGGTGGAAGATTGGGATTAAAGTTTGGTACTCTGTATGGAACATACAAAAGATGGCCCAAAAACAAAAAACTAGAACAGTTGATTTTAGAAAAATTCTCAAGAATAGAATTTGAGAAAGATCTTATGGGCGGGGCAATTATGGTTGCAGCATACAAATGAATAGAGTTCTAGTACTTGTTAACATCACAGGGTTAATCATAGGGATTTCTTATGGATTACACGGTCCAATTTTACCAGTATTTGCAAAAAATATCATAGGTGCAACATATTCTGAACTGGGATTAATCGGATTAACAAATTTCATTCCTTACATGTTCATCCCTCTTTTTGTAGGAATTTTACTTGACAGAATTAACAATGGGTATTTGCTATCATTAGGTGCTGCAATTAATTCAGCATCAATCTATCTTCTATCAATTGCACAATCGGTTCCAGAAATCATGGGATT
>DATDAD010000042.1:0-7548 GCA_036525555.1 Candidatus Nitrosopumilus sp. | reverse complement strand
CCTAACCCAATAACATAATCATCTTTTACAAATTTTAACGCGTCACTTGATAATGCCTTAATGGCATCATCATATGTCAATTATTCTACCTCTGCTTGATCCAGTTTTGACAATACTTTCATGATATCGCCTTTGATTTTGTCCAAATCATCTGCATCATCATCAAAGTCATCATCTGATGTAACTGGTTTCTCCTTAATTGGTTCTGGAAGTGCCTTGTGCTCATTAATTTTTGCGACTTCTTTGTTAATGTCAGGTTTAGTCTCAAGTTTGGTTTCAGGTTTTGCTGTTACAGATTGGATGATCTCAATTTTATCTTCAATTTTTGGCTTTGGTTGTATAATTTCTTGGACAATGTCTTCTTTTGGTTTGACTACTTCTGTTGGAATTATTCTTGCTTGTGGCATTGGTTTTACAACTTGTTTTGCCTCTTCAAATAATGGGAACTTTGGTTCTTTTCTTGAAATGTTTGTAAGAGTAGTTAATTCAAATGATTGTCGTGATTTTGTTGGAGGAATCTCAATTGGCTCCATCTTGTTTTCTTTTGGTTTATCAAAGTTGAATACATCGGATATTTTCTGCTTTGTTTCTTGTTTTACTTCTGGAACTTTTACGTTTGGTGTTTCAACCTTGGCACTTAACATCTTTGATGATAATTCATACAATCTGTCATCTAGTTTTGATAATTTCTGATCCATCAATGTAATCAAGCCATCTCCAACTGGACCCAAATCTGGGTGGGTACTTGCTTGCTCAAGTTTCTCTAATTTAGATAGTACAATTCCTAACTGGTGTTGGTACTTTAGCAGTAACTTGTCTTTTTGAATTTTAGAAAATTCAGAATCTGCTTGATATAATCTAGAAATGGTTTTAGTTAGAATATCTTTTTCAATTTTTAATGAACTGATTTGACTTTTAATGTGTGAACTTGCTCCTAGACTGAGTAATTGATTTTTGTCTCTTGGCATTTTACGGACGGCAGCAGCTGTAGCAACACCTGCTAATGAACTAAGAATTAAAACAATTTCTTGCATCTATGTATACCATTTAATCCAGGAATACTTTCTGCGTTTAGCCTCTGGGAATCCACAACTTGCACATTCATGGTGACGTTTGTGAAGAGAGTTCTTACCACATCGTCTACATCTAATGTGAACTTTCTTCTTTGTAAAACCACCCATAGAAGTTGTACCTTTAGTCATTGCAAATCACCTAATTCTGTGCTGGTGGAGGAGATATCATTACTACATTGTCTCCTCTAACTACAATGCTTCCGAGGCTTTTAGAATCGCCTTCAGCAGGAATTTCCTCTGAAGAATCGAGTAGCAGGTTCATGTGTTGGTCAAAACCAAGAAGATTACCTCTAATGGTCTTGTTTCCTTTGAGTTTTATCAATACGACTTGATTGATACTCTCATCCAATACTTTTACTGCCATATCAACGGACATCAATAATCACTTATTGACTAGGATATCGAGGCGTTATATTAAATTTCCATTGGTGAAACTATGAGCTATGCTCAGTAAGGCAAGTTTGACACTTTTTTCCGAGATTTTTGACGATTTCAGCTAAAATTACTTGTCCATCTCTCTTTGTAGCTTTTGTAGGATCTCCCCAAATTCCATTTTTAGTAGCTTTGGGAAATGATTGATTTGCTAGTTTTCCAATCTTTACTATTTCTTGTTTTGTCATCCCATCAGTGATTAGCCCTTTCTTTGCCAAATTCATTTTTACATTTTTTGAAATTGCCAACATTAGAGATGTCTCGACAAACCCTCCATGGTCAAACTCTCTTTCCATAAAATGCCAATATGATAGTGGAAATACTTTTAGTTTATTTTTTGAGATTTTCTTTAGCTTTACATCTAAATTCTTAATTGGTTTTAGATTCCCATGATGCCCATTAATAATGAAAACTTTCTTGATGTTGTTTGATAATAATGATGAACACAAATCTGTAAGAACTGCACGTAGAGTTGATTCTCTAATACTCAAATTAAAAAATGGCGCATGCTCGTATGAAACACCGTAATTTAATGTGGGAAGTAAAAAATAACCATTTTTTTCAGAGATTTTCTTTGCAACCTCAGTTACAATATCTGAATCTGTTGATACTGGTAAATGTGGACCGTGCTGTTCTATTGAGCCCACAGGAATTACTGCTACTTGTTTTTTTGCTGATATTGTTTTTCTAAGAATCGGATCAAACTGAGTTTTGATATCTGTCATTTAATTCACTTATCTGATGTGAACTTTTCTCCAGCGAACTTCAAGTTTATTTTCTAAATGCATTTTCATTGCTTTGAGTAGCGTGTCTGCCTCTAGTTTTTGTCCCTTTGCCTTTATTTTTTCTAATGTGTCATTTGGATCTACCTTGAATGAATCTTGAAAAATTATTGGTCCTTGATCAAGGTTTTCTGTTACATAGTGAGATGTGACACCGACAATCTTTGTACCTCTTTCGTAAGCTTGTGCATAGGCCAAAGCTCCTGGGAATGCAGGAAGTAATGATGGGTGAATGTTAATTATTCTGTTTGGATATCTCCAAACAAAGTTAGGGCTAAGAATTCGCATGTATCTTGCAAGTGAGATCAAATCAATATCATACTGCTTACATATTTGGATGATTTTCTCTTCTGCTTCATCCTGAATTTTATCTTCTATTGCAACAAAAGGAATCTTTGCTTTTTTTGCTAATGGCGCTAATGTTTTTTCAGTACCTATAATTACTGAAATTTTTCCTTTCAGAGATTTTGCATTTGCAAGAATTGTTTCAAGACATAATGGCTCTTTGGTTACTAGCACTGCAATATTTTTCTGCGAATTTGTTTCGTGATGTGTACTGACATCCATTTTCTCTTTTTTGGCAAGATTTTGAATGTCTAAATCAAATTTTTTGACATCTATTGCTTTTGAAAAAGATACTTCCAGATACATACCAAAAAGACCTTTGATTACATTTTGATTTACTTTCTCGATGTTTCCGCCTTTGGAGAATGCAAAATTAGTAAAGGTAGCTACAATTCCTTCTCTATCTTTACCTACTACTGTAATACCAACTACTGTCTTTTTCATGACTTTGTTTGCTGAAGATTTTCTCATTATTAATCATTCACAGAAATTCAAATGGTGCGGGAGGTGGGATTTGAACCCACGAAATCCTAAGATATAGGGTCCTAAGCCCTACGCCTTTGACCAGGCTGGGCGACTCCCGCAACGGATTTGCCATTAAACACAAATTTATCTATTATTGCACAGTATTGTGGCGAAATTTTTTGGTACAAATGGAATTCGTGGAGTCTTTGATGAAGATTTTACTTTAGAATTCATTCATGATATGACACTTGCAATTGGAACATATTTTGAAAAAGGACCTGTATTGATAGGATATGATGGACGAGAATCTAGTCCTATTATTTGTAAAGTTGTAAGTTCTGCTTTGAATTCAATAGGAATTGATTGTAATGTTGCAGGACTTGTACCAACTCCTTGTTTAGAATATGCAGTAAAGAGCTTGGAATATTCTGGTGGAATAATGATTACAGCATCTCACAATCCACCTCAATACAATGGTATCAAACCTTGTGCCAAAGACGGTGTAGAGATTTCACGTGGAGATGAATTAATAATTGAGGATATTTATTTGGAAAAAAGCTGGCTCAAAAAACCTAATTCATGGGGAAAAACTGGAATTGAAAACAGAGCAATTGAAAAATATCTACAAGGAATTATTTCACACATTGATTCTAAACTAATAGAATCTAAACATTTCAAAGTTGTTTTAGATTTAGGTAATGGTGCACAAGCAGTAACTGCTCCTAACTTTTGTGAAATACTTGGGTGTGAAACATTTTTAGTAAATCCTAAAATTGATGGGACATTTCCAGGACGTGGATCAGAGCCAACACCACAAAATCTTTCTGAACTTTCAAAAACTGTACAAGAGAAAAATGCGGATGTAGGAATTGCATTTGACGGAGACGGAGATCGAAGTATTTTCTGTGATAACAATGGTGATATTTTAACTGGAGATAAATCTGCACTAGTACTTACCCAACACATTCTAAAGAAAAATCCAAACTCTCTAATTGTAACTTGTTTGAACTCTGGTTCTAACATTGAAGTTTTAGCTGAGAAATTTAATTCCAAAGTTATTAGGACAAAAGTAGGAAGCGTTGAAGTCTCAAGAAAAATGGTTCAAGCTAAAGCACTGATTGGGTTTGAAGAAAATGGTGGATACATGTTTGGAAAACATAATCAAGTCAGAGATGGCTGTATGACTTTGGCATTGATACTTGATTTGCTAGGAACATCTGGAAAAACTCTTGCTGAAGAGATTAATGATTTGCCTCCCTCTTTTACTACTAAAGATAAGGTCTCATGTTCTGCCCAAAAAGTTCCAAAACTAATTTCTGCTCTAAAGGAAGAATTTCCAAACGCTGACACTTCTGATGGAATCAAAGTAACAATTGATCCCAGAAACTGGGTGATGATTAGGCCCAGTGGAACAGAACCTATTGTTAGGGTATATGCAGAAGCTGAAAGTCAGGAGAAATTGGATACTTTAATGTCTGAATATCTTAAAAAAGTCAGCTCAATAATTTCCAGATAACACTTTTAAAACCAAACTCAACGAAGGATAGAATGGAGAATGAACCCCTAGGGTGACGAAGTATGGGAAAATCATATTATGTTAAATTTGAGACGCCAGAAGACCTCGTTAATCCAATCTTAGAGGCTGTTAGAGTAGCATCAACTAGCGGCAAAGTCAAGAAAGGAACCAACGAAGCAACAAAGGCAATTGAACGTGGTACTAGTAAACTAATTGTAATCGCTGAAGATGTAGAACCACCAGAGGTAGTTGCCCATCTTCCAATTCTATGTGAAGAACAAGGTGCAGCATATGCATTTGTTCCAAGCAAACAGGAGTTAGGCAAATCTTTAGGTATTGATATTACTTCAGCCGCTGCAGCAATTTTGGATGCAGGTGATGCACAACACATTGTAGACCAAGTTGTATCATCCATAGCTAAAATTAAAGGCGGTAAGACCGAAGAATGAGTCAAAACGCTGAAGAAGTAGTTCAATCTGAGATTATTCAAATTGTTGGTAGAACCGGCATTGCTGGTGAAGTAATTCAAGTTAGAGTTAAAGTTCTTACTGGTAAGGATAAAGGAAGAATTCTTACAAGAAACGTTAAAGGTTCTGTTAGATCAGGAGAAATTCTGATGCTAAGAGAAACTGAAAGAGAAGCAAAGAAGATCAAATAGGTGTTTAGATGAGTCTTTTAGTTAAACCATGTAATTTTTGTGACAGACCCGTAGCAAAAGGATCTGGTACTATGCTTGCAAAAAACGATGGAACTGTATTATGGTTCTGTTCTGCAAAATGTAAAAAGAATGCACTAGTCTTAAAACGTGATCCAAGAAAATTAAAATGGACAAAAAAATACGTTAAAGGCGGAATTAGAAAGAAATAGAATTGACTGAACAATCATTATTCATTGTAAAGCCAGATGCCGTAGCTAGAAATCTAGTTGGTGAAGTTATTACAAGATTTGAAAAAAAAGGATTCAAACTTTTGAAACTAAAGATGTTTACATTTACTCAAGCACAAGCTGAAAATTTCTATGGTGTACACAAAGACAAACCCTTCTTTGGCGAACTAACATCATTTATCACATCAGGGCCTGTTGTAGCTGCAATCATTGAAGGAAACAATGCAATTGCAACTACCAGAATTATGATTGGCGCAACAAAATCATTTGAGGCCGAGCCTGGCTCCATTAGAGGAGACTATGGGTTAGGATTTAGCGAAAATATTATTCACGCATCAGATTCACAAGAAAGTTTTGATCACGAATCGAGGGTAGCATTTGAGTGATCTGATTTGCAAATTCGTCAGCCCATAGTGGCAGTTCTTGGTCATGTAGACTCTGGAAAAACATCTCTTTTAGATAGAATTCGTGGAACAGGTGTTCAAGGCAGAGAAGCAGGTGGAATTACTCAACATATTGGGGCAAGTTTTCTTCCGACTGAAACGATTAAAGAAATGTGCGGACCACTATACAAAAAGCTCGAACAATCTGAAAACAAAGTTCCTGGAATTTTAGTTATTGATACACCAGGACACGAGGTATTTACAAATCTACGTTCTAGAGGCGGCTCTGCAGCAGACATTGCAATTTTAGTAGTTGATGTTAATCGTGGATTCCAACCACAAACAAATGAAAGTTTAAAAATTTTACAAAGCAGAAAGGTACCATTTGTTGTTGCGCTAAACAAATGTGATCAAATATCTGGATGGAGAAAGTCTGAAACTAAATTCATTTCACAGGCAATCAAAGAACAAGACGCATCAATTCAAGCCGATTTGGATCAAAAAATCTATGATGTAGTTGGAACTCTTTCTATTCTAGGATACAAGTCTGAAGCATTTTATCGTGTAGAAGATTTCAAATCAGAAATTGCAATAGTTCCAATCTCTGCTCGCTCTGGAGTTGGTATACCTGAATTACTTAGTGTTTTGGTTGGTTTAACCCAACAATATCTTCAAAAAAGACTCAACCAAGATGAAAAAGAACCACGTGGTATAGTGCTTGAGGTAAAAGACGAAGTAGGACTCGGACAGACTGCAAATGTGATTCTAATTGATGGAATAATAAGAAAGGAAGATAGTATTGTTGTTGCAAAACGCGATGCTGTAATTGTTACAAAACCTAAAGCCCTACTTTTACCAAAACCTCTTGATGAAATGCGTGATCCACGTGACAAATTCAAACCAGTTCCACAAGTAGAAGCAGCGGCTGGTTTGAAAATTGCATCCCCTGATCTTGAAGGTGTTCTTCCAGGAAGTACTCTTTATGTTGCAAAAAATAATGAAGAGATTGAAAAATACACCAAACTGATCGAATCTGAAATGAAATCAGTGTTTGTTGATACTGAAACAAATGGAGTTATTCTAAAATGTGATACTATAGGTTCACTTGAGGCCATAATGGAGATGCTAAAACGCTCACAAGTTCCTGTCTCTAAAGCAGACATTGGCCCTGTAACAAGACGAGATGTGATTGAAGCCAAAGCTATCAAAGAAAAAGATAGACATCTTGGAGTTGTTCTGGCATTTAATGTCAAGGTATTGCCTGACGCAAAAGAGGAATCAGAAACAAACCACATCAAATTATTTGAGGATAAAGTAATCTACAGCTTAATTGACAACTATAATGCTTGGGTAGAAGAAGATTCTGCAAATGAAGAAGATGCAATGTTTGCAGAAATAACACCCATCTCAAAATTTACATTTATGAAAGGAATGGTATTTCGTAATAACAATCCTGCAGTATTTGGTGTGCGGGTTGACGTTGGAAACCTCAAACACAAAATTCCATTTATGAACATGAAAGGACACAAAGTAGGATACATTCACCAACTACAACTAGACAAAAAGACTGTATCTTCTGCAAAAGCAGGAGATGAGGTTGCATGCTCTGTCAAAGATGTCACAATTGGAAGACAAATTTTTGAAGAAGAAGTATACTATACATTCCC
>DATDAD010000041.1:0-42030 GCA_036525555.1 Candidatus Nitrosopumilus sp. | reverse complement strand
TTGATTTAGTTGAAAATCATTTAACGATAAAAAAACTTCAGCATTTTTAGGATAAAGATCTCTATCAAGAGTCATAGAAATATTTGGGATTTCATCATACTCTAATAGAACTTGTTGAGATTGGCCAGCAGGATTGTATTGAATTAGGACATCATCAAAAGAATAAAGCTGTATCAATGGCCACGCAATAGAATTCAGCCCTATCTGTCCAGATGGAACGTTAGGGTTTGTGTTAATTGACTTTGCGTTCCTTACAACATTATTCCAATTCATACCAGATGGAAAACCAGAACACGAAGTGAATGGAGAATTGCCATTAGTTGAATCAGATGTAAAACGTGGTACTGCAAATCCATCAGTCTCTGAAAGGGAAATTCCAATTACTGATGATGGAGTATCCCTACCACAAAAAACTCCAAAATCTAATCCTTCACCATCTTTACCAACTGTAGAATCAGCTTGTTTAGCTTTGTCAACATTGGCAAAGTAAGCGTACCAGCTACCATCAGTTCCCTGTACCATTCTTAACGATTTTCCATTAATGGTAACATCAGGTTCGCCTTTACCCTCACCGGTGTCACTTAGGTTTGGATCGATTACTACGACCTCAATCACCATAGAGCCAGAAAAATGATTGTCAAATTGTGGATTTTCAGCAGAGACAAACAAGTTTGGATTACTAGAAGCCTCAACCTCAATTACAGGAATTATAGATATGATTGAAAAAACTGCAAACAGGCTCAAATATTTTGTATTCCGCACATTCGTAAGACTAAATTTTATCACAAATAATGTTGTCGTATCATTTCTTCTTAGAAAACGGTAATAGGTGATTCAAATAATCAAAAAGAATGGAAATATTTGTTCAAAGGACCAGAGTGCTACAAATTTCACTTTTAGCCATTTTTTCAGCATTTTTAGTAGAATTAATTTTTGGTTTAATTTCAAACAGTCTTGCACTAATTACAGATAGTATTCATGCCTTGTTAGATAGTGTAGTTACACTCGTCTTATTGTTAGCAGCAAGATGGGCAATAAAGCCTCCAGATGAAGAACACACGTATGGTCATGGAAAGATTGAGTCGTTAGGAGGATTGGTTGGAGGAATAGCAATTTTTCTAATTGCCTGTTTTTTCATTTACGAATCAATCAACAGATTGCAAAGTCCGCCACCAAGTATCCTACCAGGATTGTTTGCAATTATTGGCGGGATTTACACGATAGGTATTGATTTTTTTAGAATAATTCTTCTAAAAAAATCTATTAAAAAAATTGGTGGCGCTACACTAAAGGCGGATTTTTATCATGCATTCATGGATCTTGGTTCAACTTTAGTTGCAATCATAGGAATTGTTTTAGTTACATATGGATTGTATTTTGGAGACTTTGTTGCAGCATTAATTTTAGGAGTATTGCTAGCAGCACTTAGCATTAAACTAGTGTATAAAACAGCATTAGATTTGACGGATGTAATTTCTCCAGAACTTGTAAAAAAAGTTAGAGAGATTTCACTATCTACTGAGGGGGTGATTGATGTAGGATCAGTACTCATGAGAAAATCAGGGGATACGATTTTTGCAGATGTTACCATCTCATTAAGAGGAGATACGAGTTTTGATAAAGCTCATGAGATTAGCGATGGTGTAGAGAGGAACATAAAAAATAAAATTTCAAATGCATCCACTACAATACATTTTGAACCTAGTTGGGAAGATGTTCCATTAGATGCAAAAATCTTGGATATCGTAAAAAATGTGGGGGGAGTTAAAGGGGTTCATAATGTAAGTACGCACAAAACAAAAGGGAAAACATACTCTAACCTACACGTAATGGTAGATAGGGAAATTAATCTTTCATCTGCTCATAAAATTTCTGAAATAGTTGAACAGAAAATTCAAGAGCAAATTCCAGAAATATTTCATGCCACCATCCATTTGGAGCCATTTGTAACGGTTCCAGAAAATTTCAATGTTGAAGATATTGAAACTGAGAAAAGAATTAAGGCGATATTAGAAAAATACCCAGACATTAAGAAGATTGGAAGAATATTATCTTTAAAATTTGAGAATATTCTCAAAATAGATATAGATTGTTCATTTGACAAAGATTTGTCAATTGAAAAAGTTCATGATTTGACATCTGAAATTGAGCATATTATCAGAACAGAGATTAAAAATTCTGTAATTACAATACATCCAGAGCCATATTAGATTAAGATGCTAGTAAGATACATGATCACCATTCCAACAGCAAAACCAGAAGCCATGGCAGCACTCGAGAGATTTTTGTCACCCTGTTCTCGAATCCACTTTAAAATGGTAATTATAACTTGAAATATTGCACCTGCTCCAATTGATAAAAACACAACTGATGTGAAAGGTGAATAAACAAATCCACCAATCCAGGCTCCAAAAATAGCAGGAGCACCAGCAATTAATCCCATGGCAGCTAGTTTTCCAATCACCTTTTTTTCTCTAGACATGGGTGCAGCTATTGCAATTCCTTCAGTAGTATTATGCACTGCAAAACCTATAATCAAAAATGTGCTAAAAGCAATAGAACCTAAACCAACTGCTGCGCCTATTGCAAGTCCTTCTCCAAAATTATGCAAACCAATTCCAATAGATATCATCAATGCGATTGCAACAGGTTTTGTGATTCTAGATGATTTTGCTCTACTTACTAATTTTTCACCAGTATAGTATAATCCAAGAAATGACAAAATTAAAACAGTTGCAATAAGCATTACGCCGTTAAAGCTACCTGCGAGACTTTCATTTGAAACCTCTAATGCTTCCTCAATAGAATCAATCCCTAAAAATAATAATAGTCCAGCAGTTAGTGCCAAAAAGAAATGATATTTTTGTTTACTAATCCTTTTGATAAATGGTAACCAAAGCAACCCAATCATTACTGGGATTATTCCAACATAGGTTCCAATAATTGCAAAAAATCCTAAAAGTTCAAGGCTTGGTTCTAATGCAGGAGCTGCCGCTTCAATTTCTTTTTCAAATCTAGTCCCATCCTCAATTGTGATTCCAATTCTATAAGGCTCTGCCTCATTCCATTCAAAAGGAATTCTAACTAGGGCAGTTTCATATCGCTCTAGGTATCTGTCAGGTTCAACAGCTGCTGGTTGTATCCTATCATTAATGTCTGCCATTGCAACTTCTACAGATATTGGACCAGTGTTTCTAACTGTAACTTGAATTTCGGAATCAAGAAAGTCAACTTTTTCCATAGTTATCTCAGGTAATGGAATACCCAAATCTAACAATTCAGATCCAGGACCAAAAATGTATGCAACCAAGGCGATTAGAAAGATAAATGGGATTACACCACTTGCAACTAATTTTACTTTTGAGGATTTTGTACTAATTTCCATATACCTCAGATCCTACACCTTTTTTGTTTTCATTTACCATGAACAATCCAATCCAACCTTTTTCTGAGAATTCAACTTTGTGTGCATGGAACAAGTATTTTCCAGGATATTGATACTCAAATTCCATTATTCCTCTTTCTGTTTGAGATAAAGTAATCATATCAGTGTAAAATGATGGAACTAGATCAGTTCCTGTTGGATAATATTTGTATAGATTGCCATGCAAGTGGAAATTATTAATCGGATCAAACTCTACCATGTTAACCACATAAACTCGAATTAATTCATCAGTGTTAATCTGAATTGGGTGATGTTGATAGTAAAATGGAATCGTATTAGCAGCATAGAAATTATTTTCAGTGTCAAAATCTGTATCCAAACCGTTTAGAACCATTACCATTTCGTCAGCAGGAGCACGTCCTTCTTTTGGATCAACGATGAAGACCCCATAGAGACCATGAACAATGTGTTCCTCTAATGGCATCACATGGCAATGATAAGGATGAACACCAACAGGGCCTGCTTCAAATTCATAAACAAATTGTCCACCATTTCCTCCTACGGGTTCAAAAACTCCATCCATTCCAGCAGGGTGGATACCATGAAAATGCATGGTATGTTCTTTTTCTCCATTGTTGATGAATTTGATTCGTACAATATCTCCTTCTGTTGCTCGAATTGTAGGTCCTGGAACTGTTCCATTAAATGTCCATACATTGTAAAATATTCCAGGAGATACCTCCATTATTTCATCATCATTTGCAATAATTGTAAATTCTCTTAGGGTAGTACCATCTTCAAGTTGTGAAATTTGCCCATAATTGAAATCCCGAAGATATTCCATCGGATCAAATTCTACAGTTGTACTAGTGTATAGTGGATCTAATATTTCGCCTGAAGTTTTAACAACTGCTCCTGAATGAGTTACAAATGTTTTAGGTTCTGATTGGGCATCAGAGAAAGTTGGAAAGAATGTAATTACAGAAAATG
The DNA here is from genome assembly GCA_036525555.1 of Candidatus Nitrosopumilus sp. Lineage (GTDB taxonomy): Archaea > Thermoproteota > Nitrososphaeria > Nitrososphaerales > Nitrosopumilaceae > Nitrosopumilus. Next base: position 37,655 of record DATDAD010000041.1, on the reverse strand, counting down.
CGATAACTAATGATAGCAATAAAATCATTGCAGATGAACGATGAATTCTCAAGATGTGTAAAAAAAGCAAATTCATTATTTAAAGTTACCCTAAGCTAACTTTTTTAGCCTAATCTAACTTTTTTATCCATTCATTGCAAATTTGGAAAAAATTAGGTTTAAACTAAAGAAAATCATCCTGAAACTGTGCAGAAATCAGGATTAATTACAGTAATTTTTGGATTATTGATAGTTGCAGGATTAGCATTGTCTGTAGTTGAAAATCAGATGACACTGGAAGGAATTAATCAAGGAAATGGCAAAGTAAGCTCAATCGAGACAGTTACAGTTTCAGTAAATATTGATAAAGAGACTACGCCTGTTGGAATTTTTGCAGTACAAGTAATGGAGTTTAAGGAAAATACGATATCTGCAAAATTATTAGACCCATCAAATATAGAAATAATTTCTGAAAAAGTAAATGATGAGATTCTTGAAAAAGAATTTGATGTGTTTGAATCAGGAACTTATCAATTAATTATTGAGAGTAATGTAGATGATGAAATTTATGTTACAGGTGCAATTGGACCGCTTCCAGATGCTGGAAAAAAACTAATTCTTTCAACTATTTCCCTATCTATTCTCATTATCGGAATGATAGGACTTGTAATAATTGGAATTTCTGGTATTAAAAACAGGAAAAAATCAGTTTAGATAGCTGTCCATTTTTTCCAATCCACTAATAGTCGCATCAAAATTATCACCATTTTCAATAATACCTGATAATTTCTCAGAGTTAGCTTTTAGGATACATTTTCCACCATCAGAATCTTTTAAGATAAATTCATGTTCAATCAAATATGATAGTCTTTGAAGAACTTCAGATTCTGAAATGGATGTTTGTTCAGCCAGGAAAGAACATTCTTTTTCACCATCCTCAAGTTCTGCTAAAATGGAAGCAGTTGTAGGATCGAACATACAATCTACAATCTTTTCACGATCAAAGGTCTCACTCATAATAAAATGGAAAAGTTTTGAATGTTATAACTTTTTGAAATGTTTATTCCAATAAGATAATTAGTAAAAAGATCTCAATAAAAATATGCAAAGGCTCTGTAGTAAGGATCCATCTGGAAAAGGAATACACTGTTTTTGTGTAGATATTGATGCTCAAAGAGGGGTAAAAAAATGCTGTAAATGTAATCTGTGGAATATTCATGGAAATGACTGGACAAATGATGAAGACTTTAGATAAAATAGTTGAAAAATACACTGAAATCAGGCATGATGAATAGATCACAAATGGCTCATATTTCAAAAATCATCTAATTTGGTGCCTAGCATGGTTTTTATCGGGGATTCTTTGAATTTTTGAATACTTGAGCGCACAAGAATATAGACACATTGTCAGAATTGTAGGAAACGATATTCGTGGAGAAAAAAAGATGGTTATCGGATTGACCCAGATTAAAGGTCTTGGCTACAACTTTGCAACTGCAATTCTTGATACCCTAAAAATCAATCCAAATTCCAATATCGGAAACCTTACTGATGAAAATGTTCAAGCAATTGAGAAATTAATTACAGATCCAATTGCAAGTAATTTTCCAAGTTGGTTCCTTAACAGAAGAAAAGATATTGAAACTGGTGCAGATTTACATTTGTTAACATCAGATATTCCATTTACATTAAGAAATGATATTGAAAGAGAAAGAATTACTGCAAGTTGGAGAGGTTACCGTCATCTAAGTGGTCTTAAAGTCAGAGGTCAAAGAACAAGAACTTCAGGTAGAAAAGGTGGAGCAGTAGGAGTAGCAAAAGGAGGAATGGCAGCTCCAGTTAAGAAAGGAGGAGCAGGTGCTCCAGCAGCCGTAGCAGCTCCAACAGCTGCAGAAGCTCCAGCCGCAGCAGCTCCAGCAGCGGAGAAAAAAGAATAGGTGTTATGAATGGGAGATCCAAAATATCCACGTAAAGTATGGAGAAAACCAAAAAGACCTCTTAATTATGAATTAAAAATGGATGAGTTGAAAACTCTTGGAACATTTGGTTTAAGAACTAAAAGAGAATTATGGAAAGCACATACAGAACTATCACGTGTAAGACATCAAGCCAGATCATTACTTGCATTAAGACAAGAAGTGAGAGCAGAAAAAGAACCAATCTTAATGAACTCTCTTGCAAGAATAGGTTTGGTAAGTAGTGATGCAACACTAGATGATGTACTTAACCTAAATGCAACAGATTTACTTTCACGAAGATTACAAACTATTGTCACAAAGAAACTAGGATTCAAAACACCATATCAAGCAAGACAAGCAGTTATTCATGGCCACATTATGATTGGTGAAAGAAAAGTCAACATTCCATCTTATACCGTTACAGTTGATGAAGAAGATAGTGTTCATTTTTCACCAGAATCAAAGATTCCAGAAATGCTAGAAAAAACAAAGAAAGAAGAGCCTATTGTAGAGGCTATTGAAGAAGAAACTGAGGGTGAGATGCCTAAAGAGGCTATTGAAGAGAAAGTAGTTGAAACGCCTGCTGAAGCCCCAAAAGATGAAACTTCTTCAACAGAATAATTGGAAAAATAGGCTTATCAGTAAATAACCCCAATATCTAAGAGAATCATAATGTGTTCAATTATAGGATATTATGGAAACAAGACAGCATCACCAATAATAGTCAAGGGATTAAAAAGAATGGAATATCGTGGATACGATAGTGTTGGAGTTGCAACAGAATCAAACCATCAAATTGAATTAAAGAAAGGAATCGGGAAAGTAAATGAAGTAAATTCAAAAATTAAGCTAGATTCGCTTCCTGGAAAAATAGGTATAGGACATACAAGGTGGGCAACACATGGAAAAGTCACCGATTTTAATGCACATCCACATCAAAGTAACTCAGAAAAAATTGCCATAGTACATAATGGCATTATTGAAAATTTTGAGGAATTAAAGAAAAAATTACAAGATGAAGGATATAATTTCAAAAGTGAAACAGATAGTGAAATAATTGCAAATTTGCTGCAAAAACATTATGAAAAAACAAAAGATGTCAAAGAAACAATTTTGAAAACGGTTTCTGAAATTAAAGGACATTATGCATTTGTTGCAATGTTTGAAAATGGTCAACTTGCAGCAGCAAGATTCCACGAACCACTAATCATAGGAGTTGGGCACGATGATTTCTTTTTGTCAAGTGATGTTTTAGGATTTATTGAATTTACTGATGATGCAATTTATTTAGAAAATGGAAATTTTGTTATTTTAGACGAAAACAAATTTCAAATTTTAGATTTTCATGGAAAGCATGCAAAATATGGAATAACAAAAGTATCTAAAGAATTTGGAGATGCATACAAAGGAGATTATGCACATTTTACATTAAAAGAAATTTACGAACAACCTGAAACTATCCTAAAAGCTGGAGCGAAAACTATGGAAGCAATTGAAAAGACTGCAGATTACATAAAACATGCAAAAAATATCTATGTGACTGGAAGCGGAACCAGTTTTAATTCTGCATTAATTGCTAAGCAAATTCTATCAAAATACGCCAAAATTAAAGCAGAGCCAGTAATGTCAAGCGAATTACAATTTTCACCAGACAGCATAGAGGAAAACTCCATCATCATTGCAATATCTCAAAGTGGAGAGAGTGCAGATGTCTTAGATGCAGTAAAAATTGGAAAGCAGTCAAATTGCAAGATTATTGCAATTGTAAATTTAATGACATCTTCACTTGCACGTGAGGCAGACTTGGTAATTGGAATGAATTGTGGGCCTGAAATTGGAGTTGCTGCAACAAAAAGTTTTACGTCACAACTAGTGATATTATATAAAATTGTTCAAAAACTAAACAATGACATAACAATAAATTTTGAAAATTTCTCTAAATCAATTCTAAAAATATTGGAAAATCCAAGAAAAATTAAGCAGATTGCTAAGGAGTTAAAGGAAATTTCAGACATTTACATTTTAGGTAGAGGAATAAATTATCCAATAGCCATAGAGGCAGCACTAAAACTAAAAGAACTGACATACATTCATGCCGAAGGAATTGCAGGGGGAGAATTAAAACATGGACCTCTTGCATTGATGGATTCAAGTGTGTTTGTGATAATCATCAATCCAAATGATTCAACATATTCAGATACACTAACTAGTGCAAGAGAGATTAAAGCTCGTGGCGCAAAAATAATTGGAGTTTCAGATATACAAAGTGACGTTTATGATTACTGGATAGAAATGCCAAAGATTGATGAAGTGTTGTATCCAATTTCAGAAATAATTCCAGTTCAGTTATTATCATACTATGCAGCACTTGAGAAAGATACAGATCCTGATTATCCTAGAAATCTAGCAAAATCAGTTACAGTGAAGTAAATAATCGGTGATATTCTTTTTCTGCAATCTCTAAAAATTTTGAAGAGTTATTTCCAGTTTTGATCATTGAGGAGATAATACTCCCACCAGCACCCACTCCTTCTTTTGCAAATCCTTCAGAAAATGCTTTCAAGCCTGAATATTGTGAGTTTTCCAAGCCAGGATTTACAGATATTGCAGGAATATCGGCAATCTCTTTTACAAGACTTGTGAAATTTGCACTATGATCATCAGTAATGTAAGAAGTTGTCCCTATTGCAGTATTTTCTTCATTAAAACCAATTTTTGATGCAAATGCCAAAACGGCAGCCATTTGCGTGCCACCAGCTAACATTACATTTGATACATTGGATGCAGAACTCAACATTCCAGCTACAAAAGGAATCATTGGATCACCTACCTTTGCGACAATACTATAAGGATGATCAGAGTCTATTCGTTTCAAGGCAGAAGTAACAATTTGATTTTTTAATTCAATTGGATTATTTGGAATACTAGAACTTACTTTAGCATCATAACCTAATGCTTTCAATACAGCTAACGCAGTGGTAGTTCCACCAGGAATACTTTCACCAATCACCAAGCAATCAGTAAGAGAAGCCATACTTCTACCAATAATTCGTCCATAATCTACAGCGTGTGATACTTGAGAATCAGTCATAGCATCTTGTGTTGAAATGTTTTTTCCAAATGTCATCCCTGTATGAAAGAATGGGAGTTGTGGAGAAATTTTACTGCCAGCATTAATTGTCAAATGAGGAATGCTTGCAGATTCTAGTGCAGTTTTTGTAAGCAATCCAGGAGTTGGTTTTCCATCAGGAGTCATGGGAATTTTATCAATTGTTTTACAATATCCATAATGAAGATATTCAGCATCAGCAGGAGGAGTGAATTTTATTGAATCCTTGTCAGCGCCTGCAAAAGTAATTCCAGGAATTTCACATGTTTCAGTATATGAAATTACAAACGAAAAAAGGAATCGTCCATTCTTTACTGATTCAAGAAAAATTTCTCCTCGCTCTACATTTCCAAACAGTCCAAAATTTTCCATTAAAACCACTAGTCCATCATATCAAGAAACTGTTGTTCAGTTCGTTTTTGCATTACATGATTAGTGATTTTTTCCTGTCCCAGAGTAGAAATCTCAGAAGATCCGTAATTGTGACCAGAATACATGACTAGATTTTCATCCAAATTATATAAAATATCAAAAAGACTGTGATAGAGATCTTTTGCAGAACCCCCAGGTAAGTCAATTCTACCACAATTCCCTACAAAGAGGGTGTCGCCTGAGAAAATTTTTCCATCACCAACAAGGCAAATACTATCTTGGGAATGACCAGGAGTATGAAATACTTTTAATTTTGAATTTCCAAATTCAATAAAATCCCCATCCTTTACTGAAATATCATGCTTTAATTCAGAATTTTCATGTTGAATAATTGGAGCCTGTGTAGATTCAACCATTGCTTCATTTCCTAATGTGTGATCAAAATGATGATGTGTGTTTACGATGTATTTTATTTTCAAATTATTTTTTTTAATTATCATTTCCAATTCAATCAAATCCCAAGAAGGATCAATAATAATAGATTCGCTAGTGTCTTCATCCTCTACAATATATGAAAAATTCTGCATGTTTCCCACTTGAATTTGGTGAACTTTCATAGTATGCCCTCTTCAGCCTCAGGAGGGATTCCAATTTTTTCAACAAATAATTTACCTGTCAAATCTTTTCTTTTGGGAATTCCTTGCTTCATTTTGTGAAATGTTACTGTCATATCACATTTTGTGAAAATATTTGCAGTTTCTCCAGTTTGTGGATCTAAGCCAGACGGAACATCAACTGCAAATTTGTAGCAATCTGTTTCATTAATGTAATTTATTGCAGACGCATAAGGTTCCCTAATCTCTCCAGATATTCCAGTTCCCAGAATTGCGTCAATTATAATATCAGGTTTGAAATCAAATTTCAAAGAATTTCCAGACATGAGTTTTACCGAAGGCATTTTTTGTAATAGAGACCAATTCCAATTACTTTCCTCGGTTTTTATTTTATCAGAATTGCCAAGGAGCATTATCGTTACTTTTGCACCATATCCTGCAAGATGTCTTGCCATAACCAAACCATCACCCCCATTGTTTCCCAATCCCACAAAAATCAGAATATTTTTTGATTTAACATCTTCAATTTTTTCAAGTAATCTTTTAACTGCAGCGGCTCCTGCGTTTTCCATCATAAATTTTTTCAAGAACCCCATATCATGTCCTTTATTTTCAATATTGTACATTTGATCAACAGTTATTTCCATACCTTTCATGAAATTATATCCAAAATAAGAGTTTGGCAAACGGCTTTATCCTAGTTTCAAAACATGTGTAATCATGACATTAAAAAACGTAAAACCATCATTGAATAAAATTGCAAAGGATTTAGGAGACACCCAAGATGCTAGAGAATTTTTATTAAAAAATACAAGAGAAATTGTTATTCTTTGCAGTAAATCAATTATTGCTGTTCACAAAGGAGATTTAAAAACTGGAAAAAATAATCTAAAACAAGCAGAGATATTATTAAAAAAATATAAGAAAAAAGCAACAGAAGGATTGAGAAGGTATCTGATTACGCCAGAACAGGAATTTGTAGAGGCTGCATGTTTAATTGCAATTGTAGAGAGAAAAGAAATTCCATCTGACAAAAAATTAGGGGTCATGTCAGAATCATATGTCTTGGGATTGCTTGATTGTGTTGGAGAATTGAAAAGACAGGTATTTGATAAAATTAGAATGGATAAGATTGATGAGGCTACTAGAATTTTTGAAATAATGGAGAATTTGTATCTTCAATTATACACTTTCTCAATGTATGACAAAGTAGTAAAAGAAGCAAGAAGAAAAATTGATGTAAATAGAATTCTAGTTGATGATGTCAGATCTGTAATAACTGAGGAAAAAAGAAGAACTGAGTTAATCAAGATTTTACAAAAATTAGAGAAATAATTGAAAATCAGTGGTGCGGACGATGGGATTTGAACCCACGAACTCCTGAGAGACTAGCCCCTCAAGCTAGCGCCTTTGGCCAGGCTGGGCGACGTCCGCAAAGAAATTTTCTTGTATGGTTTTTATAATCCTTGGTTACTTTTTTGTACGTGTTAATTCCTGTTAGATGTTTAACTTGTGGAAAATTAATTGCAGACAAATTTGACGATTATCAAAATAAAATTAAGGCAGGGGAAGATCCTACAAAAACTCTTGATTCTTTGGGTGTTGAGAGATATTGCTGTAGAAGAATGCTTTTGACTACTGTAGAAACAATACAACAAGTAATTCCATTTTACGAAGCAATTCAGAGAAGAAAACAAGAAATTCAATCTGAGTTAGAATAACTTGGCCAAGATTTCTTCAATTGAAGGACGTATTCTTTACAATAGTAGAGGCAGTAAAACAATCGAAGTAGATGTAGAATCAGATAATCAGTTTTTAGGAAGAGTATGTGCACCATCAGGTGCAAGTGTGGGAAAATATGAAGCAGTAAGTTTTCCAGATGGAAAGCCAGAAAAAAGTCTCAGAATCTTAAAAGAGAATTCTCAAAAATTTATTGGGTTAGAATCATCAGATCTGAAAGGAGTTCATGACGTTCTAAAAAGTTTAGACGATTCTGCAAATTATTCAGTTGTGGGAGGAGCCTTAGCTTTTGCAGTTACAATTGCTTCAATGGAATCAGCATCAAAGGCATTAGGAGAACCATTGTTCAAAACATTATCATCAGAATCTTCATTCAAATTTCCATTTCCTTTAGGAAATATTTTAGGTGGAGGGGCACATGCAGGACCTGGTACGCCAGATATTCAAGAAATTTTAATTTGTGCCACAGGTTCAAAAACTATTGAGGAAGCTATTGAAACTAATCTATCAATACATAAAGAACTTCGCCGTGTTTTAGAAAAAGAAGATTCTAGCTTTACAAACGGTAGGGGTGATGAAGGAGGTTGGGCACCAAAACTAGAAAATCAAAAGGCACTAGAAATTTCTGCAAAAGCATGTGAGAATTTAGGATTTACATTAGGAAAAGAAGTTTCCTTAGGAGTAGATTTTGCATCATCAACACAGTGGAACGAGGAAAAAGAAAAATATGTTTATGATAGAGCAGGGTTTGAAAATTCTACTGGTGAACAGATAGATTTTGCCGCAAATATCATTGAAAAATTCAAATTAATTTATGCAGAAGATGCAGTTCACGAAGAAGCATTTGAAGACATGTCAGAATTAACAAAAAAATTCCCAAATACATTAGTCACAGGAGATGATCTTACTGTCACAAACAAGAGCATCTTGAAAAAGGCTATTGATCTAAAATCATGTAATGCAGCAATTTTAAAAGTTAATCAGGCAGGCAGTCTTTTTGATGCTCTAGAATTTGCCAATGAGGCAACTCAAAATAATATCAAATTAATCACCTCGCATAGATCTGGAGAATCTACAGATTCTCAAATATCACATATTGGCCTTGCCACAAAGTCAAAAATGCTCAAAGTAGGCATAGTGGGAGGCGAAAGAGTAGCAAAACTTAATGAATTATTACGACTATCAGAGCATGGTTTAATATGCGGTATGGCAGAGATTTAAAATCATCATGAGCCAACAAACTGAAGCAACGGACATCAAGAAGAAAGTTTTAGCTACAGGAATTAGAGTAGGTACCCAAGTAAAGACAAAATTCATGAAACCATTTATCACTAAAGCAAGTCCTGAAGGACTTTACATGCTTGATTTAGATCTAACATTAGAAAAAATTCAAACTGCTGCCAAATTCATCAATAGGCTAGGGGCTGAAAATCTAATCGTATGCTCAGGCAGACAATACGCAGAAACTCCAATTGAAAAGTTCTGTGAAAGTTTGGGCTCAAAGAAACTACTTGGAAGATTTATGCCAGGAACTCTAACAAACCCCTCATTACCATATTACATTGAACCAAAATTAGTTTTAATTTCAGATCCACAGGTGGATGAGCAAGCCATTATTGAAGCAACAAATGCAGGTATTCCAATTATCGGAATTGCAAATACGGATAACATCACATCAAATCTAGATGTGATTATTCCAGCAAACAATAGAGGAAGAAAAGCCCTAGCAACAGTTTACTGGTTATTGGTTCGTCAAGTGTTAATCGAAAGAGGAGAATTAAAAGAAGACGAAGCAATGAAAAATGAAATTGACGATTTTGAAACAAAGATTACTGAAGAAGAAATCGAGTAATTTTTAGAATTTTAAAGTATACTATTGAAATCTAAAGCTTCATCACCGGCAAAAGTGATTCTTTTTGGAGAACATTTTGTAGTATATGGTGTTAAAGCTATTCTATGTGCGATAAATAAAAGAATTACAGTAACTGCTGAAACAATTCAAGAAAACAAAATCTCCATAAAATCAAACATTGGGAATTTAGAGTTAGAACCCAACAAAAAAATTTCAGAAATTAATTCTCCATTAAAACCATTTTATTATTTAGCAAATAAATTGATTAAAAATCAAAATACAGGAATTGAGATTTTTGTAGAATCAGATATTCCATTAGGAGTAGGGCTAGGATCATCATCTGCATGCTGTGTTGCAGGCGCTGCCGCAATTTCAAGATTATTCAGAAATACATCTAAAGAAGAAATTTTAAATCTCGCAATAGAAGCTGAAAGAACAATTTTTGAAAATACTTCAGGGGCAGATTGTACTGTTTGTACATATGGAGGAATTATGGAGTATGACAAGGAAAATGGATTTAACAAAATAAAATATGAGCCTAATTTTCATCTTGTAATAGCCAATTCGAAGATAGAGCATTCAACTAAATCCATAGTAGACAGAGTAAAACAGTTTAAGGAAAAAAATGAGGATAAATTTTCTAAACTATGTAAAAAAGAATCAAAATTAGTAGAAGATGTTTTAGAATTGCTAAAAGAAAATAATGTGATAGAACTAGGAAATAAAATAACAGAAAACCAAGAATATCTAGAAGTCATAGGAATTTCAAATGAAAAATTGAGAAACATGATTCAGGTAGGTCAAAGCAAATCCTTTGGTGCAAAAATTACAGGTGCAGGGGGAGGAGGATGTATTTTTGCACTTACAAATGAATCAAATTTAGAACAGACCATGAATGAATTCAAAAATAAGAATTATGATTGTTTTTCCGTAAAAATTGATTTTAAAGGACTGGATACTTTTTAATTGATCAGATAAAGTGGAACAACATGATTCTGATAAAATTAGGCGGTTCAATTATCACAAATAAAGAAAAACCATTATCAGTAAGAAAAAAAACCATCGAGAATATTTCTAAAAGCTTAAGGAAAATTAATGAGCCAATAATAATTGTTCATGGAGGAGGCTCATATGGACATTATTGGTCGGTAAAATATGATATGCATACCAAAGAAAGAAAATATGATCTAAGAGGTGTTGCAATTGTTAAAAATTCAATGATTGAATTAAATAAAATTATTTTAGATTCAATGCTAAAAAATAAACTAAATCCATATTCTCTTCCACCAACAGATTTCATGTCAGGAAATAAACCCATCGCAAAAAAAATTAAAGAAATTGAAAAAATTGCAAAATCAGGTTTGATTCCAGTAACATATGGAGATGCATTATGGTATGGTCAGAAAAAAACATACATCCTATCAGGAGATAAAATAATGACGCATATAGCAAAAATACTCAAACCTAGACTTTGTATTTTTGCATTAAATGAGGATGGATTGTATTCAGATTTAAAATCAAAAAAATTGATTTATGAGTTAAAAGGTGAACGACCAACAATTTCAGAAAACAAGATGGATGTTACAGGAGGAATGTCTAGAAAAGTGGAAGAAGCATCAAATATTGCCAAAATAGGATTGAATGTGTTCTTTGTAAATGGAAATAAACCTGAAAGAATTGTGAAAGCGGTTAAAAATAGGATATTTGAAGGAACATTGTTTAGAGGTAAAAGAAATGTCTGAAGAATTTGTAATTTTAGTAGATGAAAACGATAATCCAATTGGAACTGAAGAAAAAGTAAAATGTCATTTGCCTAATGGGAAATTACATAGAGCATTTACAGCACTCTTATTTGACAATGAAGGAAGACTGGTTCTAACTAGAAGGGCTAAAGAGAAAATGTTGTGGCCTAATGATTGGGATGGAACATTTGCTAGTCATCCAAGAGAATCAGAAACATATGTTTCCTCAGGTGAAAGAAGAATGCCAGAAGAATTAGGAATTAATGGTACCCTTGATTACCTGCACAAATTTGAATATCATGTTCCTTACAAAGAGGTTGGTTCTGAAAATGAAATTTGTGGGACATTAATTGGAGTTATTGATAAATCAACAGAACTAAAAGAAATTGAGGGGGAAATTGATGAAATCAAATGGATTTCATCAAAAGAACTACTTGCAGAATTAAAGACAAATCCAGAAAATTATTGTCCATGGATGCTTATTGCCTTAGAATTATTAGAAAAATCCAACAAATCTATGCTTGAAAAGCATGTAAATGTCTTATCTACATGGATGAATAGTGAAGTTCATGATGAATTGCAAAAAGCAATCAAAATTCATCTACCAGATAACAAATGGAGATTAGTAGATGAAAAAAACTAAACAGATTGAACAAAATGCAAAAATAGTAAACAAGTATCTAAACTCAAAATTAAAAGGAAATCCAAAAAAACTCTATGATGCGGCAGGGCATCTTATTGTGAATGGGGGGAAAAGACTACGACCATACATGGTAATTAGAAGCTGTCAAATTTTACATGGTAAAATCTCTGATGCAATGCCGGCTGCAAGTGCAGTGGAAATGGTACATAATTTCTCATTAGTCCATGATGACATTATGGATAATGATGAGATGCGTCATGGAGTTCCAACAGTCCATAAAAAATTTGGCATGCCAATTGCAATTCTTGCAGGGGATGTATTATTTTCAAAAGCATTTCAAGTGATTACCGATTCAAAATTACCATCAAGCGCAACTACACAACTTGTTTCTAGACTTTCAAAAGCTTGTGTAGACATATGTGAAGGACAATTACTGGATGTAAAAATGGCAGAAGAAAAAAAAATTCCTTCACAAGCAGAATACATCACAATGATAGGTAAAAAAACAGCCGCACTGTTTGATGTGTCATGTGCAATGGGAGCAATATGTGCAACAAATAAACCAAAAGATATTTCAAATCTTTCATCATTTGGAAGAAACTTAGGAATTGCATTTCAAATTACTGATGATCTTATTGGTGTAATGGGAGATCCTAAAATTACAAAGAAGCCAGTAGGTAATGATCTAAGAGAAGGTAAAAAATCACTTCCGATTTTAATGGCAATCAAATTAGCAAAAGGAAAGGATAAAAAAATTATTTTGAAAGCATTTGGAAATTCGAAAGTTGCAAAAACGGATCTCAATAAAGCTGTACAGGTCATAAGATCCTTAGGAATTGAACAAAATGTGAGAAAACAGGCTCTAAAATATGCAGAAAAAGCTGAGAAATCATTAGTAAAATATTCAGGCCCTGCTAAAGCAGAATTAATTTCATTACTAGATTTTGTAGTTAAAAGAAGTGTATAGTTGCAATAGGTAGGAACTAGAATGGATGAAGAACTTAGGAAAGAAATTCGAAAAATGGCTCTTCAAAATGCTTTTGAGCACGAAGGAGAAACTAGAGATAAAATAATTTTAGGAAAAATTCTTGGAACAAAAGCAGAACTTAGAGACAAAGTAAAAGAGATATCTCCAGAAATTTCAGAAATTGTTTTATCAGTTAATCAGTTGTCATTAGAAGAACAAGAGAAAGAAATCAAAGAAAATTTTCCAGAGATTTTAATTCCTAAAGAGAAAATTGAGGGTAGAGAAGGGCTTCCAGAACTAAAAGATGCAGAACGAGGTAAAGTCATAACAAGATTTCCGCCTGAACCTAACGGGTATCCTCACATTGGCCATGCAAAAGCTGCTATCATCAATTCAGAATATGCCAAGATGTATGGTGGAAAATTTATTCTAAGAATGGATGACACAAATCCAGAAGCTGAAAGGATGGAGTACCATGCAGCTATCAAAGTAGGATTAGAATGGTTAGGGATTGAATTTGATATCGTGAAAAATACATCAGATGACATGGAGATATTTTATGAAAAAGGAATTGAATTAATCAATTCAGGCAAGGCTTATGTTTGTACTTGTAAAAGAGAAGACATTAGCAAGAATAGAAGAGAAAGAAAAGCTTGTAAATGCAGTACTGAGAATATTGAAAAAAATTATAAAAATTGGCAAAAAATGAATGAGAAATTTAAACCAGGAGATGCAATTGTAAGATTTCGTGGAGATATGAAAGCAGATAATGCAGTGATGCGAGATCCAGTATTGTTTAGAATTATTGAAGGAAAACATTACACATTAGGAGAAAAATATCGAATTTGGCCAAGTTATGATATGGCTGTCGCCATAGAAGATAGCATTGATGGAGTTACTCATGCGTTTCGTTCAAAAGAATTTGAGTTAAGAAAAGAGCTGATTGATGCAATTTTAGATGCACTACACATGAGAAAGCCTTCACAGGGATTTTTCTCAAGATTAGAATTCAAAGGAATGCCAATTTCGAAAAGAATCATCAAGCCCCTGATTGAAGAAGGCAAGGTTTCATGGTATGATGACCCAAGACTACCAACTTTAGAGGCTTTAAGACGAAGGGGAATCAAGCCTGAAGCTATTAGGAAATTCATAATGTCTTTGGGACTAACCAAAGCAAACACCCTAGCACCCTTTGATTCACTTGAAGCATTCAACAGAAAATTTGTAGATGCAGATAGTATCAGGTTATTCATGGTAAGCAATGCTAAAAAACTCACAGTACGAAATTTAACAATATCATCAGTTGAAATTCAAAATCATCCAATCAATGACATGGGGAAAAGAAAAATCGAGATTGATGGGAATTTTTACATTTCAGGCGACGATGCAAAAAATATCGAGGAAGGAACACAAATTCGTCTTTTAGGTTTAGGTAATGTATTGATCACAAAATCAGGAATAGAGTTAGAAGGAGAATTTATTGAAAATGGTGAAACTGCCAACATTATAAAAATACAATGGGTTCCTCAAAAGACAGGGCATGAAATTAAAATGGTAATTCCAAAAACTCTGTTCATTGGAGACGAATTTAATGAAAATAGTTTAGAAGAATTGGACGTTTATACAGAGCCACATTATCTACAATTAAAAGAAGGAGAAGAAATACAATTTGTTAGATTTGGATATTGTAGGAAAGATTCACAGAATCAAGCAATTTTTACACACAAGTGATCGAATATGAAAATAGCACGATTGTCATATGAAAACAGTGAAACATATGGTTTTGTTAAGGGAAATAAAGTATCTACAAAAGATGAAATTACATACTTGACAGGTGTACCCATCCCTCAAAGTGTTAAAGATTTTCTTTTTGATGGATGGTATGATGAAATAAAAAATAAAATTAATGATTTGCCATATGAAGAAAATCTTTCAAAATACAAATTGCTAGCACCAATTCCAAATCCAAATAAGATAATTTGTTTAGCATTTAACTATGTAGACCACGCAAAAGAGCAAGGATTACAAGCACCTGAAGATCCAGCTATCGTAATCAAGCCACGGACTGCATTAAACAGCACAAATTCAGATATTGCTTGCCCAGATTTTGTTACACAGTTAGATTATGAAATAGAACTAGCCTTGATTATCGGAAAAAATTGTAAGAATATCAGCGTCGAGGATGCAACTAATGCAATTTTTGGATATATGGTATTCAATGATGTTTCTGCGAGAGATATTCAATTCAAGGATAAACAGTTCACCAGGGGAAAAAGTTTTGATTCTTTTGCACCATGTGGGCCATGGATTACAACTAAAGACGAAATCCAAAATCCGCAAAATCTAAAAATGACTACAAAAATTAATGGAGAATTAAGACAAAATTCTTCATCAAACAACATGTTTATTAAAATTCCAGAAATCGTTTCAAAAATTTCTAAAGTAATGACACTAGAAAAAGGAGACATCATTTCTACAGGTACTCCTGCAGGAGTAATGCTGAACAAACCAAATGCAGTATTTTTAAAAGATGGGGATAAAGTAGAAATGGAAATTGAAAATTTGGGAATCTTAAACAACACGATAAAAATTATAAAATCAAACTAAGGTTTTTTTCATCAAATGAAATGAAATTTTATATTCTAATGAATTAAAATTTGGTAATTTCTCCCTAGTTAAAATTTGAATTCGATTATAGCTTTTTTCAACACCAAGATTTTGTAAAAATGAAATAACTTCCAATGCAGATTCACTTGAATTTGAAAATAGTGTGACGATTAAAGTGTTACCAAAATGTTCCGAATCAGTAAGAAGCGCAATGGAATTTTTTCCATTCACATCAGATTTCACAATACAGTTTTTTTTATGGAGTGATGTCAATGTTTCATCATCAAGTGGAAGCCATCTCCAGGATTTTACATAGTGAGAATAAAGTTTCAAATTAAGAGATTTTACAAATGTAACATTATGATTTGAATTAATTTTGGGTTCTAGGGAATAGAAATTCCAAGTTTGGAAAATATTATAATTTAGAGAGTTAGCCATGGATAAAGATTCAGAGTTTTCAGTATCTATAAGCATGAAAGAAAAAGAGAGATTTTTTTTCACCCCAATTGTTTCAGCATGCTTTACTAGTTTTGATGCAATATTATGACGGCGATATTTAGGATCAATTCTAATTCCTTCGATCCAAAGTTGATCTTTTGAATAAACTGCATGACAAATACCAACAGGATATTGATTTTGGGCTAAAAACAAATTCTTTTCAGATAGCCAATAATCCCAAACATGTTCGATATAATCACCCCAAGAAAAAGTATTTTTACAGAATTTCAAGGTAGGAATTTTATCCAAATTATTAGCATCTCTAATTTTTATTTCCATCATATCCAAAAAATTATTAAGAATAATTAAATAAAAACTTCAATGGGAAAAATTATAGCTGGAAAAACTTCAGATATCCAACCAGGGAAGATGATTAAGGTGTCAATTGATGGAAGAGATATTTTAGTTGCAAATATCAATGGAGAATATTGTGCTACCGATGATTCATGTACGCATTCAGGAGCAAGTTTATCCGAAGGGGAATTAGATGGTTGCACTATTACTTGTGGATGGCATGCAGCAGAATTTGATTGTAAAACTGGAAAACTAGTTAAATTCCCAGCAAAAATTAGAGATTTAACATCATACAACGTTGTTGTCGAATCAGACAATGTATTTGTAGAGATGTAACTATATACTTCTAATTTTTAAGAAAAGGTGTAAAAAATGGCAGACAATGATCAAAATAAAAAATCAATGAAAGAGGCAATTGAAACATTAGAGCAAATTACTGCAAGTAATTCAACTCCAAAAACAATTAAAAAATCAATCACAGATTTAATTACAGATCTTAATAATCCGGAATATTCATTATCAGTTAGAGCAGCAAATACAATTAGTTTACTAGATGATGTTACACAGGATCCAAACATGCCTTCATACGTTAGAACACAATTATGGCAAGCAGTTTCAAAATTAGAAAGCATAAGAGAATAAATCCTCGTTTAAAATACTAGTCATAATGAAGATTGAAGAATATTTAGAAACGCTTCCAGATAATTTACTTAATGGTGAAGACGTCCAATTACCTGAAAAATCTTTTAGAGAAATTTTCAAATTTGTAAATTTAGATAAAGATGATATTTTCTATCATTTAGGATGTAGTGATGAAAAAGGAATTGAGATAGCTGTCAACGAATTTGGAGTTAAGAAAGCAGTAGGAATTGACAATAATTTAGAAAAAATAAATCGTACAAAAAAAATCCTAGACGATAAAAAAATTAATGCAGAATTAATTTGTCAAAATATAGAAGAGTCAGAGATCTCAGATGCTTCAGTAATTTTATTTTGGTTTACAGAGGAGACTGTAATTAGTCAAATGGCAGAAAAATTTGAAAGATTGAGACCTGATACAAAAATAATCACAATTTGGGGACCTCTTCCAGATTGTCTTCCAGACAAAGTAGATTTTCCATATATTTTGAATAAAGTCCCATTCAAAAAAGCACAAAACATGCAGGAACAATTGTTAGCAATTTTTGGTGTAAAATGTGTGGATTTTGTGACAGCATGGGAATTTGCAGAAAGATATACCAAAGCAATTGGCTCACCAGAAATTAAGAATGATCGATTTCTCACAATCATACAAACGTTAGTAATTTGGATAAATGCAAAGAAATTGGGAGTCGTATGTGGAGATGAAATTCCAGAATCCATTAAGACATACATCAGCATTATGAAAATGCATTTTGATATAGATTTTGAATATTTATTGAAAGAATAATTTGTGTAATCCTTTTATTTTGTTTTTGTATAAGCAAAGCATGGAGAATCGATTGAACATCAATGTTTCTGCAGTAGATTATGATAAAACTAGTAAGGCATTAGCTCATCAATTATCACTTTTAGAGGAAATGGTACATGGAGAAGATGATTTTGTGATGACAGATTCGGAATTTGCTTTTGGTTGGCACTTTTTTGTATTAAGCATAAACAAATCCCTAATTGAAAAATTGGTAGAAATGATGGGTGTTGATTTTGAGAAATTGAAGGGGAAAAATACAGATAAGAAATTTTTGGCATGGCTGACGAAAAATGTAGAAACTAAATCGCCCAGATTTAAGCTAGCCATAAAAGAAGAGATGGAATCAAGCAAGTTTGGAATTTTTTAAAAAGTAAGAGGGCCCTCGAGGGGAATCGAACTCCTGTCCGAGGATCCACAATCCTCTATACTAACCACTGTACTACGAAGGCCACAAAAAAAGAAATTTGTTTATCCAGTAATAATCTTTAAGATCTTGCTGAAAATTGGGCTGTAGATTTATTATTGACTAGTTTTGAATCTATGTATGCGAAAATGGTGGATTGCAATGGCAATTTCCATAGGACTTGTGTGGATAGGTACTAACTATTTTCTACCATGGGTAAAATGAATAGTTAATCTAATTGTTCTAGCCTCAATTCAGCAATAAAATTGGTTTTAAAATTGTCATAGCGATCGCTTTAAATTTGTTGTATCAGGGTATTTTTCGACATGAGTAAGGGATTCATTAGAAATAGGCTACGCTCCACTAAAAAAACAGTCGAGACAACTATAGAAAGAAAGATTGAAACCATCCAGGGTGAAAAATTTGTATGGATCGATTTACAAAATCCAGACAGAAATGATGTTGAAAAATTAGCTGAAAAATACGATTTCAATGAATTAAACATTGAAGATTGTATGACCAAATTTGAGCTTCCAAAATTAGATAGTTATCATGACCACTTCTTTGTAATTCTTCATTTCCCACCACTAGCACAAAAAATAGCAATATCAAAAAATAGTCAATTATCAATATTTGTGGGAAAGGACTTTCTAGTTACTGTTCATCAGGGGGATCTTAAGCCATTAGTGGAATTAGTAGATATTTGTAAATCAAATTCGGACCAACAAAGAAAAAATATACTATTGGGAAGATCGTCAGGAATGCTACTTCATGAAATCTTGGATGTATTAGTTGATGATCTGCTACATACATCAAGAAAGATTATTGCAAATTTGGATGAAATTGAAGATCGGGTTTTTGATGAAACTAAACCAGTAGCAAGAAGTATCGCTTTACTTAGGAGGGAAATTAATAGATTAAGAAGAATAGTAAATCCATTAAAGAAGTTTGTATTAGAAATAGCAAAAAATGTTAAAAGATTTTCAGGTAGTGATGACGATGAAATTATACTATATTATGACGATGTAATCGACCACATTGACAAAGTAATTGAGACATTGGAAGAATCAAGAGAAACTATGGAAATTTACAAAGATACAGACTTTGTGTTAAGCACTGAAAAAACAAACAAAGTTCTTGCAGTTTTAACAATAATTTTCACGTTAGCAATTCCATCTACAGTGATCGGTACATTTTATGGAATGAATGTTGATTTACCAGGAGGTATTGGAAGTGGTGTTTTCATCTTAGGACCATTTACAACATTCATTATTGTGATTATTGCATCGGCAATTCCTGCAATCATGATGTTTGCGTATTTCAAGAAATTGGGATGGATTAGTAGTTAAAACTAGTAAATCTTACAAAAAATGAGCTTAATTAAATACAAGATAATTTAACCTAAATCATGGGGAAAATTAGAATAAGAACGGGTAGAGGAACTGGAACTATCGAGGTTGATGAGGATGCCACAAAATGGTCTGGAGATGAATTTAGGAAGATCCAAGAAGCAAGGAAAAAAGCAGCAGCAGGAAGAATGGTTCACACAGGTCGTGGAACCGGTTCAAGAAAACTAGGAGACATGCCTGATCCAAAACCTAGACCTTCAACTGAAGGAATGACTAGAGTTACAGGTAGAGGAACGAGTTCAAGAAAAAGTACGAATAAAGGAACACAATAGTAAGCCTCTATTTTTTAATTTTTATAGTTTCATGCTTAGTTACTTTTATCTATATTTTGATATCTGGATTTCCAGATTTTAATTTGTCCCAATCAGCAAGGAAATTTTCCAAGCCGATTTTTGTCAAGGGGTGTTGCAACATTTTATCCAAAACTGCAGGTGGCAATGTAACAACGTCTGCACCAATTTTTGCAGCATCTATAACATGCAAAGGATGACGTACACTTGCAACAAGAATTTGTGTTTTTAAAGTATCTTTATAGTGTTCAAATATTTCTTTGATTTCTTTAATCAGATCCATACCATTTTGTCCAATATCATCCAATCTTCCAATAAATGGACTGACATATTTTGCGCCAGATTTTGCTGCAAGTAAAGCTTGATTTGCAGAAAATACCAATGTAACATTTACAGGAATTCCTTCAGAGGACAGGGCTTTACATGCTTTAAGACCATCAGGAGTCATAGGAACTTTTACTACAACATTTTCCCCATATTGACGAAGACGCTTACCTTCTTCCATCATTCCTGAATATTCAGTGCTGACAACTTCTAAACTCACATCACCTTTGATGATTTTTGTAATCTCTTCCATTGCATCCTTGGGATTTCCTCCTTCTTTTGACATGAGTGAAGGATTTGTAGTAATTCCATCTAACAGTCCCATGTCGTTAAATTTTCTAATTGATTCGAGATTAGCAGTATCTAGGAAAATTTTCATAATTTTTTGCTCCTAATTTCTTTGACTTGTTTTGCCATATTAAAAGATGTTATTCCATGTTTTTCTAGGAGTAATGGGATTTCATTATCTCGTGCAGACTCTCCAAACATATCTTGGGCTCCAATTCTCTTGATAGGTACAGGGTAAGATTCGGAAATAGATTCAGCTACAGCAGAACCCATTCCACCAATAATATTATGTTCCTCAGTTGTCACAATACAACCAGTCTCTCTAGCAGCTTTTTCTAATAATGGATTGTCAATTGGTTTAATTGAAAACATATCTAAAACTCTACAAGAAATTCCTTCTTGCTGTAAAGATTCAGCAGCCTCTAAAGCCATTCTGACAGTGATACCACATGCAACAATAGTGCAATCAGAGCCATCCCTCAACGTAATACCTTTTCCAATTTGAAATTCCTGAGAATCAGAATGAACTAAAGGAGTTGCAGATCTTGCCATTCTCATATAAAATGGACCATATTCATTTGCCATTAATTGTGTTAATTTTGAAACAGCAATAGTATCAGCAGGGATAAAAACTCGGAAATTTGGAATGACTCTCATTATTGCAATATCTTCAATTTGTTGATGAGAGCCACCATCAGGACCTACGGATAAACCACCATGGGACGTAACCAATTTTACGTTAAGACCTTTTTTTCCAGGCGGTGAAGGATAAGCAATATTATTTCTAATTTGATCAACTGCCCTACCAGGTAGAAATATTGCATAGGTACTAGCAAAAGATGTTTTTCCAGAAGCAGCTAATCCAGCTGAAATAGTTACAAGATTTGCTTCAGCAATACCTACATTAAAAAATCGCTCAGGAAATTCTTTTCCAAATCCAGAAGTTTTAAGCGAATCAGTTGTATCTGCACCTAAAACAACAATATTTGGATTTTCTTTTCCTAATTGAATTAATGTTTTTGAGTATTCTGAACGCATATCGGTCATTATAGGCTCATTCAAAGATATCCTGCCTCCTGTGCAATTTTTTTAATTTGATCTTGTTTTTCTCCAATTACGTGTAGGCCAATCCATTTGTTCACCAATTCGCTTCCACCTAATTCATTTGCTTTATCAAGTAAACGTCGTCTTCTAGATTTCAATGCCTCAGATCTGAAATCTCTAATGGCTGCTCGAACATCGTGCTGTCCAATGATAGCACCACCTCCAACAAAAACACGTGCACCATCTGAAAATATAGAACCAATATTTTCAAGATTCACACCCCCGTCAGCCTCAATATAACCTGTAAAATTATTTTGTTTTAGAACAGAGTTCAATCTAGACATTTTAGCATGTGTTTCTTCAATGTATTTTTGACCAGATTTTCCAGGTACTACAGACATTACAATAAGCTGATCAAGAGATTGTAAAAATTTGTAAGACCACTCAGGTAGTTCAGTATCTGGATTTATTGAGAATCCTACACCAACTTGATTTTGTTTTAAGAGATCATGGATTTCTCCAAAACTAGATTCGTCAGTAACTTCTGCATGAACAGTGATAATGTCACTACCCGCATCAATGTAGTCTTTAACATATTTTACAGGCTCATTGATCATCAAGTGAGTATCAAAAGGAATTACTGTTAATGGTCTTAGTTCTTTGATTTTGTTATGATCAAAAGTTTTTGTCGGTACAAACTGTCCATCCATTACATCAAGATGAATGTAATCTGCCCTACCAGACACACATCGTTTAATTTCATTTTCTAAATTTGTCATATCTCCTGCAATAATTGATGGTGAAATCATGAATTGTGAATCCAATTCAAGATTAATCATAGGAACAACATCAGAATCAGGAGCTTTTCCATGCCATTGTGGATTGTCTTCCATATGCTCTATAGATTTTCCCTTGATAGTTCTAGAAATTATTATTGTAGGGACACCTTTTGTAGCATTTGCTTTTGCAATTGCTGCATCAATTTGTTCTATACGATGTCCATCAATTTCAATTACATTCCAACCAAATGATCTCCATTTATCCCCGGTTTTCCAACGCGATGCATCTTTCCACATTTCAGAAATATTATCACCTTCCAATTTTTCATCAAGTGGCATGACTTTTTCAGTGTACGAGTCTTGTTGAAGGAAATTTCTATCAAGAAAAGCAGTAAGATTATCAACTTTGTATTTTGAAGCAGTCATTGCAGCCTCCCAAACTTGTCCTTCATCAGACTCTCCATCTCCAATGATGGTATAGACACGATGATTTTTAGAATCAATTTTTGCAGCAAGTGCAATTCCTATAGAATATGATAATCCAGTACCCAAGGAGCCACCACAGAACTCTATTCCAGGACACTTGAGATCTGGGTGTCCTTGTAATTTACTTCCAAATTTACGTAAAGTTTCAATTTCAGACTCTGGAAAATATCCTGCAACGGACATATTAGAAAATAGTCCAGGGGCAGCATGTCCTTTTGATAAAACTAAACGATCTCTATCTTCCCATTGGGGATTTTTAGGATCAAATTTTAGATATTTGTTAAACAAACAACCTAAAATTTCTGCCATAGAAAAAGAACCCCCAGGATGACCAGATCCAGCAGCATTAGTTCCTTTAATGACTAATTTACGGGCTCTAAGAATATTTTTCTTTATTTGATAATAATTAAGCCCCATTTGCAACGTTATACCTGTAAATTGAATAAAAATCTACTTCTAAAAGAAAATCGCTAATTGAAAACATCAAGAGTCAAGAGATCTCAAAGTTTGAATAAACAGTTAAGAGGTCAAAGACGATTCCACACTATCTAACATAAATTTCAAAAATGCAGATAATGGTTTTTTTCTCCAATGTTTTGTATTCCATTCCTTTACAAGTTTATCATAGAACTTCCATTCAAATTCATCTTTTTTAAGATGTGTTACCATCATTTTCTCAAATGTTGCAATATCCCAATCTATAGGGCACATCATACTAGTCATCTGATTCAATTTCCCATTTTTCATTTCAAATGGATATGATTTGCACACGCCAGGCTTGATATCATTTACGGTGCACCTAAAGACATCTTTAGTTTCTTCGAGGAATTTACATGCGCCATTACTTTGTTTCAAAGCAAGATCTATCAGACCCTCTTTTACCTTAATTCCTAAAGAATAGTCTTTTGCACCATAAATCTCTAAAAAACTCTCAGGAGCCAACCCTAGTCCGATAGAGAGACGGTAAATATCATGAGCATTGACAAAAATCACATATTCTTTGCAGCAATTTGTATGACATGAAACACATGGGAATTCTCCAGTCTCACCGTTGCTGGAATCAGAACCCTTTGAAATTAATTTCATAAACTATCAAAATGAATTTCAGATATTAAGTTTGTAAAAATTTTAATTCGATAGTTACTATGGATTATTATGGAAATTAAAGAAAATATTCCAATAATGTTATTTGATAATCAATGCTATTTGTGCATGAAATTTGCAAAAATCGTCAATTTTTTCGCCAGAGGGAAAATTACAATGGTAGGACATTATTCAGAATTTGGGGAAAAAATTAGGGAAGAAATTTTGGATGAATCAGCTTTGGATATGTTTTGGCTAATTGGTAAAAAAAGAGCATATGGGGGAAGAGCAGCATTGCTTCCACTAATAAAATCCATTTTCTCTGAAAAAACAAAAAAATTACTCTCAATTCGTAGCGATGAATGTAAACAAGATTGTAAAACGATTAAAGCAGTATTTGTTAGATCATCCAGTCTGATTACAAATAGCAAAATAATAGATCTATAGTAAATCTAAATATTACTTTAAAAAACAGAATTTCATAGTGAAAATTAAAACAGAGAATTCACCGAAAAAGAAAACAAATCTACTTTGTGGGTTTGTATTAGAAAATGATACTAAGGTTTTAGGATTACCAAAATTCGATGTAAAAACCACCAACGTTATCAATCAATCTCTTAAAGATATGGAAGGAAAATTGGGAAAATTAAGCATCATTCCATTAGCTGAAGAAAAATCCATACAAAGAATTCTTCTTGCAGGCATAGGCAAAAAAGAGAACTTAACAAAGGATACAATTAGATTTGTTTCAGGCAAAATTGCTCAGAAAGCTAGAGAATTGAAATTAAAAGAATTTTCTATTATTTCTCCTCCAAGTTTTGTAAATGAACCAATTTCCACAATTTCTCAAATTATAGAAGGTACCAAAATGGCTCTTTACAAATTTGACAAATTCAAATCAGAGAAAACAGAATCTGATCCTAACTTAACCATCATAGTTTCAAAATCAACAGATATTTCCAAAACCATCAAGACATCTGAAATTGTTGCAAATGGAGCTATTTTTACTAAAAGTATTGCCAACTTACCTCCTAACGAATGTACGCCTACAACATTAGCAAATTTTGCAAGAACTATTTCTAAGAATAAAATGAAGTGTAGTATAATTTCTGAACCTGAATTAAAGAAAAAGGGGTTTGGTGGAATTTCTGCAGTAGGGCAGGGAAGTAAAAATCAACCAAAATTAATTATTTTAGAACATAATCATGGACCAAGAAATGAGAAACCAATTGTGCTAGTAGGAAAGGCAGTGACATTTGACACTGGAGGTATTTCGTTAAAGCCTGGAAGTGCAATGGATGAAATGAAATTTGACAAATGTGGTGGATGTACTGTCTTAGGAATTATGAAAGCGGTTTCAGAATTAAAACTACCACTTAATGTTGTTGGCATCATTCCATCAGTAGAAAATATGCCAGGCGGAGAATCATACAGACCTGGAGATATCATTAAGTTGTATAGTGGAAAAACTGCAGAAATTCTCAATACAGATGCAGAGGGTAGATTGATTCTAGCTGACGCATTATCATATGGAGAAAAACAATATTCTCCAAAAGCAATCATTGACTTTGCAACCCTGACAGGTGCATGCATTGTAGCACTTGGCACCAATGTTGCTGCAGTAATTTCAAATGATGAAAAACTAACAAAAAAAATTAACGAATCTTCTAAAAGAACTACAGAAGAAGTGTGGGAACTTCCATTAAACCAAGACTATATGGACATGATAAAATCTGAAGTTGCAGATATGAAAAATGTTGGAATAGGTAGAGCAGCCGGAACTATTACAGCTGCAGCATTTTTAAAAAATGCAATTGAGAAAACACCTTGGGCTCATATTGACATTGCAGGAGTTGCATGGACACAAAGTGCTACAAAAGAAAAGTCATACAATCCAAAAGGAGCTACAGGTTTTGGTGTAAGATTGATTTTAGATTATTTGCAGAGATTATAGAACTAGTATCCTCTGCTGTTTCTATCAGGAGTTCCAACATTAGGATTTCTCCAACCATGTTTTTCCATCATATGGTTTAGCAATCTAATATCATTGTCACATATTTCTCCACATACACTACAATTAGGCATTGAATTCATATCAATCCAATCAAGTCAATATTAAAAGATTGATTGTATAATAGAAAATGCCAGCACTGTTGCTTCCCAAGAGCTCTCGCATCTTAGTAGCACAACAGCGACGTCAGGTTTGACTTCCAAGTTCGGAACGGGATTGGGTCGCACCCTAACGCTATGGCCGGCTTGAAATTAGATGTCAAATTCTCATCTATTAACGTAACGCCGGATTTGAAGAATGCTCAAAATAGGTATAAAGCAAAGAAAATACTCGATTAGAACATGACTCATAGAGTAGCAGTTTTAGATCAGGATCTATGTCAGCCACAAAAATGTGGTTTAGAGTGTATAAAATATTGCCCAGTCAACAAATCAGGCGCAGAATGTGTCACTATTAATGAAGAATCAAAGAAAGCTCAGATTGATGAGAATATTTGTAATGGGTGTGGAATTTGTGTCAAAGTATGCCCATTTGATGCAATAACAATTGTCAACCTTGCAAGCGAACTAGCTACGGACAAAATTCATCAATATGGAATGAATTCATTTCGACTTTACAAATTACCTACACCAAAGAAGGGAGAAGTTGTTGGATTACTAGGTAGAAACGGAATGGGAAAAAGTACGGTAGTCAACATATTGTCAGGGAATCTTAAACCAAATTTGGGAAGATATGATAACCCACCTGAATGGGATGAAATTTTAAAACATTATAGTGGAACAGAACTTAAACAACATTTTGAAAAAATTGAACAAAAACAAATCAGGGCATCAATAAAACCACAACAAGTTCATCATATTGCTCAAGCATTTGATGGAACTGGAAAAGAACTTCTCGACAAATATGATGAACGTGGAGTATCAAGGGAACTGATTAAAGAATTAGGATTAGAGAACTCCATGGAACAGAGTTTAAAGGAATTAAGTGGTGGAGAATTACAAAGAATTGCAGTTGCTGCTGCTGCATCAAAAGATACAGAGTTTTACTTTTTTGATGAACCATCATCGTATAATGATGTTTTTCAAAGAACAGGTGTTGCACGAGTAATACAAAATTTGGCAAAAATTGGAAAAAGTGTAATGGTGGTAGAACATGATTTAACATTACTAGATTTTCTAAGTGATTATATCGAAGTGTTGTATGGAGAGCCTACAGCATATGGAATTGTCTCAAGTATTCTATCTACAAAAGTTGGAATCAATGTTTTCCTTGATGGATATTTACCAAACGAAAATGTAAGATTTAGGGATAAAAAATTCTCTTTTGATGTATCATCTTCAGTTACAGATATTTTTCAAGAGGGCAGTGATATTCTCACATACCCCAAGCTGGAGAAAAAATATCCTTCATTTTCAGTAACAATCGAGCCTGGAAGAGTAAGAAAAGGAGAAGTTTTAGGAATTATGGGAGCTAATGCACTGGGTAAAACAACCATGATGAAAATGATTGCAGGTGTTGAAAAGCCAGATGTAGGTCATATTGATAAAAAATTAAAGATTGCATACAAACCACAATATCTTCAAAACGATCTTGATGTGGAAGTCATATCAATTCTAGACAAAGCAAATGAAAACCCAGTTGAAGGAAGTATGGAAGAAGAACAAATTCTAGATCCATTAAAAATCAAAAAACTCTACAACAAATCAATCAAGAATCTTTCTGGAGGAGAACTCCAAAAAGTAGCAGTTGCATCATGCCTATTACAAAAAGTTGATTTGTACGCACTAGATGAACCATCAGCATTTTTGGATGTAGAAGATAGAATTGCAGTTGCAAAATTTTTACAAAAATTTGTTCGTTCTTTTGGAAAATCAGCTATAATCATTGATCATGATTTACAATTGATGGATCTTATTTCAGATTCAATGATAATATTTGAGGGAGAATCAGGATCTGCAGGAATTGCTACATCACCTATGCCTAAAGCAGAGGCCATGAATAGATTTCTAAAATCACTTGGCATGTCATTTAGAAGAGATGAAAAAAGTCTGAGACCTCGTGTAAATAAATTAGAAAGCAGGTTGGATAAAGATCAAAAATCAACTGGAAACTTCTATTACAAACATTGACTCGGATGTTAAAAAAAGCACTAGAAAATGTGCTTACAGAAGAAGAAAACGATGAATTGATTTCAGCATTTGATCAGATTGGGGAAATAATTATTGTAAGAATTCCAGAATCATTACTCTCAAAAAAGAAGATTATTGGAAAAACATTGTTAGATGAGGTAAAAATTGTAAGAAGTGTATTCTATCAGGCTTCTGCAGTAGAGGGGGAATTTCGTACTAGAGATCTTGAGATTCTTGCAGGTCAAGACAACACAGAAACTGAATACAAAGAATTTGGTTGCAGATTCAAGGTTGATGTAAAAAATGCATTTTTTTCACCAAGACTATCTACAGAAAGGGAAAGAATTGCCAATTTGGTTCAAGATGGAGAGGTAATAACCAACATGTTTGCAGGTATTGGAATGTTTTCAATCATGGCGGCAAAAAAGAAAAAATGCACTGTATATAGTCTTGATATCAATCCAGTTGCTTCAAAATTGTGTGATGTAAATAGCAGTTTAAACAAGCTTGCAGGAAATGTCATTTCAATAAATGGAGATTCAACTGAAATTATCAATAAACAACTAGCAGACAAATCTGATAGAACATTGATGCTGCTACCTGAAAGGTCTGATGAATTTTTAGAATCTGCAATTAAAACAACCAAAAATCAAGGAATTATTCATTATTATTCACATATCCATGCAGATAAAAAATCAGAAGCTGGAAAATTATCAGAAGAACACTATCTAAAAATCACCCCAGTAAAATCAGAAATTTTAAATTCAAAAATTGTTAGAGCAGTAGGCCCAAGATATTATCAAACAGTTGTAGATGTAAAAATTTTCAAATAAACTAATCTTCAGATGTGATTGATGCCGGTGAAGGTCTTGTGGTAGCCATCACATATCCAATCCATGCAATAACTCCCAAAATACCACCTGCAATCATTAATACAGATAATTGTAATACAATCGGACTCCATTCAGATAACATTAGCAAATATGCATAAAGAAAAAATCCGCCAATACAAAGCACAAAAATGGTAACACCCATTCCTTTTCGTTTATCCATGGCGAGAAATTTTTTGTGAGTTATTTATTGGTTTGAATTATTGTAGTTCAATTGCCATAAGATATGCATCCTCGCCATCTCGATAATATGCGTTTAATTGTTGACGAATTACAAATCCTAGTTTTTCATAAAGTCGTACAGCTTCAGTGTTGCTACATCTAACTTCCAAATAGAATTCATCGCATTTTCTTAATTTTACACCGTTAACTGATTCTTCAACAAGTGCATTTCCTATACCTTTTCTTCTATGTTCTTCAAGTACTGCTATGGAAACAACATGTCCTTTTTTGACAAATCCCAGCTTCTTAAAATTTGAAAAACCAAATTCAGTTTTACACATAATATATCCAACATGTTTTCCTCCAATTTCTGCAACAATGAAAGCCTCTGGAAGTTCAGCAAGTAAGCTTTCATAGAAATAATCAGAATAGTGTTCCGGAAGGGTTTTCAGATTGATTTCCATTACAGAAATTAGATCGCTTGGTTCTGCTCGTCTAATATTGCAATCCCCCAATTGCCTAAGAATTACTTGCATGATGTTGTTTAGCATTATCGATATTTAATTTTAAACCAAAAGTCCATTTAATGGAAAAATCCAATCCTAAACAGATGGAAGACCCCTCACAGGAAGACATTATTTCCTTAGTCAATTCCCTATTTCAGGTCAGTGATTTTTCCAAAACGGAGTTTTCACTAGAATTTAGAATAGATGATGATGATTTCAAATCAAAATTTGAAGGCTTGGCTAGAAAATTAGAAGATATGAGATATGTCTGTAAATTAGAAAAAAGAGATTCAGGACTGTATGTCATTATTCAGAAGTTTTCTCCAAATAAACAAAGAAAATGGATGAGTACTTCATGGACTCCAAGAATATTGTTTGCCATTGTTATTTCATTTGTAATGATTGATGGATATTATAGGACATCAGGGACAAATTCAATTGTAGAAATAGGCGATCCCCTTGAAATGGCAGCAGTTTACACATTGTCATTATTAGGGATTTTAGGAATTCATGAATTAGGTCATATTATTGCTGCAAAGGCACATGGTCTAAAAACTACTTGGCCATATTTTATTCCAGGACTTCCAGTCATAGGGATACCAACATTTGGGGCATTTATTCAATCAAAAGGACTAACAATCAATCGGGAAATATTATTTGATGTTGCTATTGCGGGACCTATCGCAGGATTGGTAATTGCAATTATAGTTTCAATTTATGCTGCATATACTGCACCAATTTTAGATCCTCAAATTGCAGCAGGATTATTTGAAGATTCCAGATTAATTGAATGGAATCAAGGTGAGCCATTACTAATGACCGCAAGTTTGGCTTTGTTTGGAAAAGGAGGATCAGGATATGAAGTTTTAATGACGCCGGTTATGTTTGCGGCATGGATTGGTTTCTTGATTACATTTTTGAATTTATTGCCTGCATGGCAATTAGACGGAGGTCACATGGCAAGAACATTACTTGGCGTTAAATTGCACAGGTATGCAACTTTTGGAAGTATTGGAATTCTTGTTTTGTTAAATTATTGGTTAATGGCAATTTTGATTTTAATAATGAGTTCAAGAAGCCCCAGTGCAATGCCATTGGATGATGTTTCGCCTCTTTCAAGAAGTAGAAAACTTGCATATATTGGAATTATAGCTTTAGCAATTTTGTGTGCACCATTACCATCAGATTTCTTACCTATGCTTTTACCTTAACAAAAGTCTTGCACCGTCAGTAACCACTGCAACTTTCTGACGTGGCCCCTGTGTTTTTAGAATATAATCCATTGAATATTTTATTCCCTGCATAGAAATCATGTTGAGTTTCTTTGCATAAAATTCAGGTAAAATTGAAACAAGTCCAATTTGAAATTTCTTTTGTATTTCAGAGAGAAACAGTAGATCTTCCATCCCGTTGATGTATTTAGTAGGATTCCGTAGTTGTTCCAGAGTCAATCTATCTTCAATGTATTGTTGTAATGCATCAGAACCTAATCCACCTTTACATTCAGCTACTAAAATAGCAAGACCGTCTTTTTTGATTGCAGTGGAACAATTCCAAAGAGAAGAGAGAGAGTTTCCTAGATTATCATTACTTGCATCTTTTCCAGTACTTATCACCATTGTTTTATGTTCACCAATATCCTTGATAGAATTTGATTCAAGGATTTTGGTTGATGATATAGTTTCTGAAGGATGACCAATTGAGAAATCTATAATCCCCTCAGAATTTGCAACTATTTCTATTCCCTGAATTTCAAAATTGTCAGTAAATTTTTTTGCCTCAGTTAAACTCTCAGAATACTGCCCAGGAGTAGGAAGATTTCCTTGTCTTTTTGCATAGGCTGCAAGCATAGATTCTTGACCAAATTTTTTGATTAAACGTGTGGAAATAGTCTCATAACCAAACAAGCCATTAAATTCCATCTCCCCCATGAAAACAAGATTTGAATTTTCAATTCCAACCTCATCAAATTCATTAATTGAACTACCCTCGGGTAATCCAGATTTTACTAAATTGAGGATTCTTTTGTCAGTTAGTATTTTTGGAAAGGGTTTTGATTTTTGTTCACACAGTGTAAACAGGGAAGAAATTATTTTTAGAATAGTTTTAGAATTATGTAATACTACAAGTTCCATAGGTTTTGATAAGTCAAGAGTGTTTAGTTTTTCATTGATCGCAGCATCATCTAAAATTTTACCTTCAGAATCAATTTTTTGCTCTAAATTTTCAGCCTTTATATCTAAAACTACATCAGTAATTCCGTAATTTAACCAGATTTCAGGCATAATTATCTCTCAATACAAAACAAAATAAATCCAGTGTAGTTAACTTTTGTATGGAATTTGTAAAAGAGTTTGCAACATTTTTGCATCAAAATGGCATCATAAAATTTGGCGACTTTACATTGGCTAGTGGAAAACATAGTTCATACTATGTTGATTTAAGGTTAGTACCAAGTTATCCTATTGAATTTAGAAAAATGGTGAAATATCTTGAAAATCAGATTGTTGAAGATATTGGGTTGGATAATTTTGATTCAATCGTTTCAGTTCCTACAGGAGGTTTAGTAATTGCATCAGCACTAGCAATAGAGATAGTCAAACCGCTAATCTATGTCAGAAGTAAACCAAAAGATTATGGGACATCAAAATCAGTCGAAGGGAAAATTCATGATAATATGAAAGTCGTCATGATAGATGATGTTGCCACGACTGGAGGTTCAGTTGTTAATGCTGTAAAAGCTCTAAAAGAAGTCAACATTTCAGTTAAGGACACATATGTAATTGTAAATAGAATGGAGGGGGCTGACGAGGAATTACTAAAATTGGGAGTAAAAATGCATTCTATTTTAAATATTTTACAGATTACAGAGACTTTATTCGAACAAAATCTAATTGATGAAAGCGTATTAGAAAAAGTGAAAAAACAAATCAACAAGTAAATTTATGGCTGCTCAGACAAATGCCTTCCAATCATCAATTCAGATATAACTCTGATTCTTCATTGCCGCCAGATAATTTTTGATGTGCTCATTTTAAAACTAATGGAAAATAATGGGCCCGAAGGGCTTCGATCCCTTGGCTCACCGGTTATGAGCCGGTTACTCTACCAAGCTGAGTTACGGGCCCTAAGCAAAGGAATTTTTTCTTAGGTATAAAATGTTATGAGATTAACAGTATTCTTCGTAACAACTATCAAGCAACAAGTTTTGTGCTGAAATTGATTTGTCTGCAATTTCAATTAAGTTGCCAGAGTCAACTGAAGATTTTTCCAAGATATTTCTCCATGATGCGGCATGTCTAATATCGGCTTCAGTATGAAGTTTGAAGTATTCTGTGGCTTCATGACTTGTCATTCCATAAAATTCTGCCAATCCATCAAGTTTTGTTTGGCTGATTTTTGGAATTTCTTTTTCAAAAGCATACATAGCACATGCGCCACCATCAAAAGTATTCATTAATTGATTTAAGTCAGATACTGCTTTTTGGGTTTTTGCAGTTCCTGAATATGAAATTAATTCATCTTCAGATATTCCTAGCTCACCTGCAAAAGCAACCCAGGGTTCGATATGATCAGACTCCTCTTGCTGATTTTTAACTAATTCCTTAACTACGGATTCAGGTGATTTTTCAATTATTGGAGTCATAAACGAAGGAACAGATTTTACAAGTTGGAAATATTCTTTAGAGTAACCTGCTAGAGATTCCTGTGTTAATTTTCCATCAGACCACATTTTGTAAAATGGGTGTTTTAGTAAACTTCTTTCTTCAATCATTTCATCAATTTTCTGTATTATATTCATGATTCATCTTCAATTACGCCAATAAAAAAATCTTTGTGGTGTACAAAAGATTTTATGATGATAATGTAGAATTTTCGTGGGTTCCAGTGGTGTAGACCGGTCAAGCATTTTGCCCTTTCAAGGCAAAGATCCCGGGTTCAAATCCCGGCTGGAGCACCAAGATTTATTTACTAATGGGAAAGTTTTTTGATCAGGCTCATCTTGGACAGGAAAAACATCGAGATAAATCCTCTACTTGAAACCTATGGAAAATATATTCAACGCATAGATCAAGCTTTGGAAAATGAACTTGCAATTTATTCTGAATCAGAGTTTATTGAACCTCTAAAATATTCCCTAGAAGGAGGTAAACGAATTAGGCCCATCATTTTGAATTTGGCAGCTGAAAGTGTGGGTAAAATTGATGAAAATATACTATCGGCATCATGTGCGGTTGAATTTCTTCATATGGAATCAATCATTCATGACGATATCATCGATAACGAAACAATGCGAAGACAAAAAGATCCTTTTCATGTCAAATATGGATACAATACCAGTGTTTTAACTGGGGATTTTGTTCTAGGATTGATTCTTGCAATATCATCAAGGTTGGACAATGCTAGAATTACAAAAGATTTGGCTACAACTGCAATGCTTATGAGTGAAGGCGAAATGATTGAAAGCAGATTAGAAACAGGTGAAGATGTAACATTTGATGACTATCTAAAAGTAATCGAATACAAAACAGCAGTAGCATTTGAAGTAGCAGCAAGAATTGGTGCAATTATTGCTAATGGAACAGAAGAGCAAATCGAAGCATTGACTGAATATGGAAAGAATATCGGGATCGCATATCAAATTAGAGACGACTTACTAGATTGGAAAAATGAAGACAAGCTATTCAATTTACTAGTCAAAAAAAGTTCTGATCCTAGAGATGTCTTTAACAAAATGGAAGAATTGCTAAAAGAGTATTCTGAAAAAGCTAGATCAGGATTGAGGAAAATTCCAGATAGTGATGCAAAGATAAATCTAGATAATTTAATTAAATTTACTTCGTTTAAGGCATAAGACCTAAACTAATTACAGGAGTTGCAAACTCTACAAACTTTAGTAATGGTTCTGGGTATACACCGAATCCTACTAAGAATATTGTTGAGAAGATCATTACAGCAATAACAGATTTTGGTTCTGCAACTCTCTTTTCGGTTTCTCCTTCAAAGTACATCTTTCTTGTAATCCAACCGTAGTAAGCAAGAGATAATGCACTGTTTAGTACACCTGCAATTGCAAGCCAAGGTGCCCACCATAAAGCAGATGAAGCATCGAGGGCACTTCCAAATAACATCAATTTACTCCAGAATCCAGAAAGTGGAGGTACACCAGCGAGTGCAAACAGAGCAATTACTAAACCTAATGCAGTGATTGGCATTCTTCTTCCAAGCCCTTTTAGTTTGTCAATATGGGTAACTGCAAGTGTAGTAACAATACCTGCAATTGCAATAAATGCAGCACCTTTCATCACCGCATGATTCATAATTTGATACAAAGAACCCTGTAATCCAAGAGAACTGTGTGGTGCCACTGCAAGTCCAATCAAGATGTATCCTGCATGAGCGATACTAGAATATGCTAGCATTCTTGAAATGTTCTTTTGCATAATTGCAGCAACATTTCCTATTGTCATAGTCATCACAGCAATAATTCCAAGAGCTAATGTCCAGTCAAGGTTTAGAACAACCATACCAAGAACTATAATTCTAATCGATGCAGCAAATCCTGCTTTCTTTGTTGCAGCAGCTAGTAGTGCAGTAATTGTGGGAGGAGCTCCTTCATAGGTATCTGGTAACCACTGATGAAATGGTACAAGTCCCATTTTGAATCCAAATCCTGCAATAAACATCCCAACTGAAAGCAGTGCAAGAGGTAGCATGGAAGGATCAAGTGTGGAATAACCTTGAATTACTTCACCAATATTTGTAGAGCCTGTTAGTCCATAAGAAATTGAAATTCCATAAACTATGATTGCAGAAGATAATGCTCCAAATAAGAAATATTTTAGAGCAGCTTCATTTGAACTTGGATTCTTTTTCATATAGCCAACTAAGATGTATGTTGGAATACTCATTAGCTCCCATGCAACAAACAACATTATCAAATCTGTCGAATAAGCAACTAGCACCATACCAATTGTTGCAAGTAAAATTAATGAATAGTAGACAGCAGGAGAATTGTGTTTTCGCATGTAGTTAAAAGAGCCAACAGTTGTGAAAATAGCAACAATCAACATTGCAATTGCAAAGAATCCTCCAAATGCATCATCTACAATTACATCTTCTGAGAAAAGAGCTGATGGGGCAATATTTTCATTGATGAATTGATATCCAACATAGCCCATGGATACTATTAATGCAGCAAAAGCAATTACTGCATAAAATGAATTTGAGCCTTGTTCTTTTCTTGCAATACTTATGATAGGAAGAAGAATTCCAACTGTACCTAAAATTGCAATTATTATCAATGGTGTTGAAGTAATTTCGATCATTTCATAATTCTCCTATATCAATAATATCAGAACTACAAATAGTAATCCTGCTCCAAATACAAATAGATACGATTGTGAAACACCGGTCTGAGTTCCTTGAACAACTTTGGCACTCCATCCAACTGCCTTTTGAACTCCATCATTCATACCGTAATCGATGGCGGTCTTTTCAAAGTATCGGAATATTCCTCTTGCTAACCATAATGGTGCTACAACAAAGCACCAATAGATAATTGCATTAAGATACCATCTGTTTAAGATGACTTTATGAATTGAGTAAAAGAAAATATTGGAATTAACAAATTTGACTGGATCAACCCATCTTCCAATGTAGAAGATATAACCAAGGCCAATACCTGTAGCAAATGCTACTAATGACGAACCAAGTGCAACAGGGTTGAGGCCTTGCAAGAATTCTGGTAGGATTGATGCTTCAGCAGCAACATGTTCAGTGTGAATACCAAATGAGTGTTCAAGATAATCAGTAAACAAGTGATGTAATCCTTCTTCTGTAGATAGCCCAATTAAGCCAATACCAATTGTAAGAACTGCAAGAATTCCATATGGTACCCACATAGACAAGGGTGCTTCATGAATATGGTGTCCTTCTTCTTCCATCTTTTCGATGTGTTTACTCTTCTTTCCAAAGAAGACCATTCCAATCATTCTTGTAGTATAGAATGCAGTGATAACTGCAGTTAGTACAGCAATAATGTATAGTGGCAATGCCCATTCATTTCCAGATGTATAAACAGCAGCAAAGATTGCATCCTTACTCCAGAAACCTGTTGTGATAAATGGTGCACCCATTAAACCAAGACCAGCAGCCCACATGAACACATAAGTTTTCTTCATTTGTTTTCTCAAACCTCCCATATCGCTCATAAATCTAGAACCAACAATATGCAATAGAGAACCCGCTGCCATGAACAGTGATGCTTTGAACATTGCGTGAGAAATTAAATGGAAAAATCCTGCAGTATAACCATCAACATATTGATGAGATAATCCTGCAACACCTAATGCCATCATCATATAACCAATTTGAGAACCAGTAGAATAAGCGAGAACTTTCTTTATTTCTGGATTAACCATTCCTTGTGTTGCAAGTAATAATGCAGTAATTGCACCAACCCAAGCAACTATCTCAAAGAATTGATCAGCCATAATTCCTGCTGCACCTAATGCAAAGACAAGGGGGCCAATTCTTGCAACCAAGAATACACCTGCTTTGACCATTGTTGCTGCGTGAATTAATGCAGATACTGCTGTAGGACCAGTCATTGCTTCAAGTAACCATTCGTTTAGTGGGAATTGAGCTGATTTTCCTACAGCTCCACCAAATAGTAATACAAATGCAGGGACTAGCAATCCCTGAGCAGCCATACTTGTTGCCCATTGAGTGTCACCCATCAATTCCTTAAATCCAAAAGTACCTGCAAACAAGAATATCAAAAGCATACCAGCAATCATCATCACATCACCAACTTTGGTCATGATGAATGCCTTCATACCTGCGTGTGTTGGGGCATAGTAATCTAACATACCAAGAACAGTTCTGCCTTCAACACCAACATGGTCTTTCTTTTTATCACGATACCAAAAGCTGATCAAAGCATAGGATGCAAGACCTACACCTTCCCATCCAAAGAATACTTGTAGCAAGTTATCAGATAAAACGATTAACTGCATGGAAC
>DATDAD010000040.1:0-29218 GCA_036525555.1 Candidatus Nitrosopumilus sp. | reverse complement strand
TGCCATATCAGCTAAAAATCTGTCTTCACGTAACAATTTCTTTTTACCATCAAATTTCAGAACACAATAAGTTGTCATTTCAGCTCCAGTTCCAAATGTAGTTGGAATTAAGATTTTTTCTTTTTTCATCTCAGGTGCAGCATATTTTACTACATCCATTGAACTTCCCCCACCGAGTCCAATTAGACATGATGGATCTTTGTCTTTGAATTGTGAAATAACAGTATTGACATCGTCAATTGATGGTTCAGGTTTTACTTGGTCATACAACATGTAATCCTGTATACCCATTCTTGCCAACCATTTGTCAGATAGTGCTGGCGGAACGGTTGTGACAACTAGTGCATTTTTTGGATACTCTGTTTCACCAAGTGCATTTTCTCCAAAGTTGATAACTTTTGGAATGCGTACTGTATTCATAACTGAAAGGCATCATTGATTATTATTATATCTTGCATTATTGAATGACGGTATGATCATTCAAAATTTTGAGGACCTAGCAACCACAGATAAGAAAAAAGATTGTTTAGAAATTTTAGAGTCTGGATTTCAAGCAGCAAATCCAGAAAATATAATTCCAAAATTTGTCACTCCTAATGAAATCAAAATCAATGGTAAATCATTCAATCTTGAAAAATATTCAAACATCTATTCTGTGGCATTTGGAAAGGCAGGAGATACCATGACCAGAGCATTAAATGCAATTATTCCAATTAAGAGTGGAATTATAGTAATTCCCAAAGGATCAAAATCAGTAATAAAAGGCAAAAAATTCCAGATTTTTAATTCTAGACATCCAAAACCAGATACAACAAGTGTAAAAGCAGCAAAAGAAGTCATGAAATTTGTCCAAAATAAGCGCAGTGACGAATTGATAATTTTTCTAGTATCAGGAGGGGGTTCTTCATTACTAGCAATGCCAGACGATATCACTTTGGATGACAAAGTGCATGTCACAAATGTACTGCTAAAATCAGGAGCAACGATACAAGAGTTCAATTGCATCAGGAAGCACCTATCCAAGATCAAAGGAGGTAAGCTTGTGGAGAACATGAAATGTCATGGAGTAAGTCTGGTGATGTCAGATGTTGAAGGGGATGATCTCTCATCAATTGCGTCAGGGACTACATACATGGATGATACAACATATGCAGATGCACTAGGAATTATTGATAAATATAAAATAAAATGGAAAATGCCGGATGAAGTTTTAAGATTATTAGAAAATAGAATGAATCAGAAAAAAGATGAAACCCCAAAAAAATCTAAAATTGAAAATTATGTCATTGCCAATAATGATGACTGTCTAAAGGCCATGAAAATAAAAGCAGAAGAAATGGGATACAGTGTAAACATAATGCATGTTTTTGGAGAGATTAAAAAAGTAGTCACAAAAATTCTTGATGAAATTTCAACTAGTGAAAAAACATGTATCATATTTGGAGGAGAACCAACAGTCAAAGTTTTAGGAAAAGGAATGGGGGGAAGAAATCAAGAATTAGTTTTAAGATTATTAAAAAATACCCAAAAATTACAAAAAATGGTTATTGCATCAGCTGGTACAGATGGAATTGATGGTAATTCTGTTTTTGCAGGTGCAATTACTGAAAACGTCAAAATAGATTTAGATACAATGAAAGAATTTCTCAAGAACAGCGATTCAGGCAGATTTTTTCAAAAACAAAAAGGAAACATTGTGACACATGCAACACACACAAATTTGATGGATATAGGCGTAATTCTGAAGTAAATTTCTAAAAAATCATGTGTAAAAATATCAATTTTTTCAGTTTTAACTGAACAAATGATTAGTCAAAAGGAAGAGTCCTTCAAATATGATAATTGTTAATTAATAATATGATAAAAAATAATCATGGATTTTGTAATGACCAGTCTTGCAAATGTGACTGTCATATAGGATCAAGTTTTAGAAGAGGGAACAGGAAGAGACAATATTGTTAGAAAAACAATTCAACCCAGAAATGCTCTACAATAGAATAGTTCATTTCTATATTGATAAAAAAGGATACTCAAAGGACAAAGCAAATGATATTGCCCAGTCAGTAGTACAAAAAGAAGCTCAGAGGAGAATATGTAAAAACGAAAAATGCAAACATTTCTCTCATGATCATATTAGAAATGCAGAAACCTGTTTAGCTGAAAATTGCGAATGCAATGAATTTACTAAGTAAAATCATCTAATGAATTTTCAATTAATGGCTGTGCAGCAATACCACGTTTTCTCAAATCTTCTGCAAATTCATCTACAAAACCATGTATGGTGTATACTTGTTCTGCCCCGGATTGGATCACCAAATCAATTAATTCATTGTAATCACAGTGATCACTCATAGGAATTGAGTAATCAGTACGTCGTCCAAAAGAGTATTTTGTGGATTGGGCCCATCCGCTAAATCCAATTGTAACAGCACCATATTTTAATTTCATATCTTGAACGAATTTGTTTTTACTTGATAACATCGGAGCAACCATAATCCAAGGCTTTTTTTCTAGCAACCCTTTTTTTTCAGCCTCAGTGTGCCCAATTCCATCTTTGAGAGGTACACCAAATTTTTGATGTAAAGAATTCATATCTTTTACAGAGTCGTGAAGGTATAGAGGTCCCCAGTGACCAAAAAACTGGGTAATAGTTTGTGCTTTTCCTAACTGGTATCCCATCAAAATCACAGGGACACCTTTCCCGTAAAGTTCAGAAATCAATTCATTTACTTGTTTTAGCGTATCATCAAGTTTTGGGAAAACAAATTCAGGTAAACCAAATGTGCATTCAGTGATGAGGGTTTTGCATTTTGGAATTTTTGCTCCTTTGAGAAAACCACGATCTCTGGTGCATACATCACCAGTATAGAAGACATCATCAAAAAGAAGACCTTTTGAGCCAAGAATGTGCCCACTGTCAATTAGAGAAAAATCATCGTGGGAGTCGATATGATTTTCCATCTTAAAACCACGTAAATTGGCTATCTCATTGGTCTCAATAGACGATAGGATGGTACCCCCATTTTTGGAAGGAAGATGATCAGAATGAGCATGAGATACAAAATTGATTCCTGTAACATCACCATTTTTTGGATCCAATAAAACTCGCTTATCATCAACGTCACACAGGATTCCGTTTTTTGTCATCCTGACTTTGCTAGGCAATGAAAACCAAATTATTTGGATTTGATATAAATTGCAGGTTTGATCCAGTATTGACTAGTTGCTAAATCTAGGAATTCTAATTTCAGGGCGCGGGAGCAACATGGAATCTATCTTAAAGGCAATTAAGAAGAAGAAAATCCCAATCAATCCAGCAGTAGTAATTTCTAATAAACAAGATGCAAAGGGCCTAAAAATTGCAGAAAAACTAGGAGTAAAAATCGAAGTTATTGAGAGTAAAGGATTCCAAGGGAGTAGAGCAGAATACGATAAAAAAATCATTTCAACCTTAACAAGATACGGGGTGACTCCAAAAAACGGTCTTGTGTGTCTTGCAGGATTTATGAGAATAATTAGCCCAGAATTTGTAAAAAAATACAAGAACAGAATAATCAACATTCATCCAGCCTTGCTACCTGCATTTCCTGGATTAAATTCACAAAAACAGGCATTAGAATACGGGGCCAAAGTCTCAGGGTGTTCAGTGCATTTTGTGGACGCAGGAATGGACACAGGACCAGTAATCATTCAAGCAGTAGTGAAAGTGGATGAAAAAGATACAGAAGAATCCCTCTCAAAAAGAATTCTAAAAGAAGAACACAGAATTTATCCTGAAGCAGTGAATCTTTTTGCGAGAAAGAAAATCAAAATATCTGGTAGAAGGACCATAATTAGTTAGGAATCAGGTCCACCAAAAAAATACAGTACCTTGAGTTCTTTTGTGTTTCCATGAAAAAAATGTTCTACGTCTTTTGCAACAAAAAATAATTTGTCTTTTGATACTTTGTAATCCTTGTTTTTGATTTTCAAATATCCGTCACCAGAAATGACAAAATACACTTCATCACTATCATGAGGGGTTTGTGTATCTTCCTCACCAGGTTTTAGAAATAAAATACCCGCAGCTAAACTATCCTTGTTGATGAAAGTATCAAAGTAAGAATTCTTATTTTTTATTTTTTCAAGATATGTATCTAAATCATACTCTATCTTCAATTTTATTCAGCAGCTACAGTGTATGTTTTTCTTTGAGGATCTGTACTCATAAAAGAATGTCCAGTTGGATGAATTTTCTCATGTTCTGGGCTTTGGTGCATTTTGATAAAAGTCTCCTTACTCTCATGTTCTACAAGAATCCTGTAACTACCATCAGATGATTTTAGAAATTTTCTTGAGATAAACCCGGGAAATTTAGACAAAACTTTGTTTGATTCAGCAAACCAGCTTTTGAAATCTTCTTCAACGCCATCTTTGAGTTGAATATCTGCAATCATTACAAACATGACATGACTAGGAAAGCGACCATTTAATTTCTTTTCCTAGATTTTCAACAGAAATTCCAAGAATTAAATATCTACAAATCAAAATCAGAACATGGTAGGAGTCAGAATAGATGGTAAAATTATTGCTCAATCAGTCAAAGACAGAGTCAAAAAAGCTGTAGTGGAATTGAAGAATCAGGGAATCTCGCCATGTCTAGCCACTGTCTTAGTAGGAGACAATCCAGCTTCTGCAACATATGTAAAAAATAAGCACAAAGCCTGTGAGGAGGTTGGAATAGCAACCAAGGATCATAAACTTGATGCAGACATCACTCAGTCAGAATTAGCAAAAATTATTGACGAATTGAATTCAGATAGTTTGGTTCATGGAATTCTAGTGCAGCTCCCATTACCAAAGCAATTGGATGAATTTGCCATCATATCAAGAATATCACCATTAAAAGATGTGGACGGTTTAACTCCACATAATGTAGGATTGCTTGCAATGAAAAAGGCAGCATTGGTGGCATGCACTCCGTCAGGAGTCATGGAGATGTTTAATTATCACGAAATTGATTTAGAGGGGAAAAATGTTGTACTAATTAACAGAAGTAACTTAGTAGGAAAACCACTATATCATTTATTGTTAGAAAAAAATGCAACAGTACTAACTTGTCATTCTAAGACCAAAAATTTAACAGAATTATGTCAGTCTGCAGATATCATTATCACAGCAGTAGGTGACAGAAATAAATTCACACTAACACCTGAAATGATCAAAGAAGGAGCAATTGTGATTGATGTCGCAATTTCAAGATTCCAAGAAAAATTAGTAGGAGATTCAAATTATGACGAGATTATTAAAAAAGCATCTTTTGCAACACCAGTTCCTGGAGGAGTTGGACCTATGACGGTTGCAATGTTATTAAAAAATACAGTCACTGCAGCATCATTGAGTAGTCAAATTGGATAGTAATCCCGAAAAAGAATCACTTCGAAATCTTCTTTTAGAAAAAAGAGACAATACGTCTTTTGATTTAATGAAAATTGCAAGTGGAAAGATACAAAAAAAATTAAAGAAAATTTTTGCATTCAAAGATGCACAAAAAGTAGGAGCATACTATCCAATAGGAAGTGAGATATTTACACAAGACATCATCCAAGAATTACTCAGTCAAGGAAAAGAGGTCTTTTTACCAAAAGTCGTCGGAGATTCCATGGAATTTAGAAAAATTACCAGTTTTTCGAGCCTGGAACATGGCAGTTTTGACATAATGGAGCCAAAAGACGACTGTCCAGTAGATAACAATCTAGATGTAATTTTGGTTCCAACAGTAGGGATATCCCCCATAGGAGTAAGATTAGGGTACGGATATGGATTTTATGATAAATTTTTGGCAAAAAATAAAATTACGACAATTTCACTCACACTAGAAAAACAAATCATCAAAAACATTCCAAAATCAGATCATGATGTTCTAATTGATTGGATTGTTACTGAAGAAAAGATACTGCAAACTCAGAGATAAGACAATCCTTTTTTTCCAATATCATGTCTGCAATATTTTTGAGACCATGTGATTTTCTCAGTTGCAGAATATGCATTTGCAATTGCAGAACTTAGAGTATCACCTAATGCAGTAACACCCAAAACGCGTCCACCATTTGAAAGAATTTTGCCGTCAGATTTTTTCGTTCCAGCATGGAAAACAAAAGACTCTTTCGGAATAGAATCAAATCCAGAAATTTCATCATTTTTTGAATAAGATTCAGGATATCCTTTAGATGCTAAAACAACGCATACTGCAAATTGGGATTTCCAGGAAGCTGGAGGTAAAGAGGATAAACTGCCATCTACACTTGCAGCAAAATAATCATACAAATCAAAATCCATTCTCATGGTAATTGGTTGACATTCAGGATCACCCATTCGAACATTGTATTCTAAAACATATGGCTTTCCATCTCTAATCATAATACCGGCATACAAAAACCCTTTAAACAAAATTCCCTCATTCTTCATTGCAAGGATTGTTTTTTCAATAATTTGTTCTTGTATAATTTTTGCCAAAT
The DNA here is from genome assembly GCA_036525555.1 of Candidatus Nitrosopumilus sp. Lineage (GTDB taxonomy): Archaea > Thermoproteota > Nitrososphaeria > Nitrososphaerales > Nitrosopumilaceae > Nitrosopumilus. Next base: position 22,721 of record DATDAD010000040.1, on the reverse strand, counting down.
CATCATCAATTATAGGAGTTGGTGAATATGCACCCATGCCACCAGTGTTGGGACCTTCATCATTATCAAAAATTCTCTTATGATCTTGACTGGAAGCCATAGGAATTGCAACGTCACCATCAGATAGAGCTATGTATGATGCCTCTACCCCATCAATCCTTTCTTCGATAATTATGCGACTTCCAGCATCACCAAATGTCTTTTTTACAAGGATTGTCTGGATTGCAGCCAGAGCCTCATCATTGCTGCCGCACACAATCACCCCTTTTCCAGCTGCCAGGCCATCAGCCTTTACAACTACATTGTAATCAAGGGATTTCACATATTCTTGAGCTTTTTGAGGATCATCAAATATTTCAAAACGAGCAGTGGGGATTTTGTTTCGTTTCATGAAATTTTTTGCCCAGATCTTACTGGATTCAAGTTGAGCTGCCTTTTGAGAAGGTCCAAAAATAGGAAGATTGAGTTTGTTAAATTTATCAACAATTCCTGCGGCAAGAGGATCTTCAGGTCCAACTACAGTAAAACAATTATTTTTTTGAGCAAAATCAGCCAAGCCATCCAAATCATCGACATTAATAGAAACATTGTTTTGAGTGCCCCCATTTCCAGGCGCTGTAAAAACAGTATCAACTTTGCTACTTTGGGATAATTTCCAAGACAACGCATGCTCTCGACCACCAGAACCTATCACTAAGACATTTACCAACAAAAATTATCTTTCACCCAATTATATAATCCAAGTCTCAAAAAATCAATTTAGCTTTATAATGCCACAAACATACCAAAATCCAGATGGAACTGTCCACCAAATTTGACGCAAAAGCAATAGAATCTCAAGTAAAAGAATACATCAAATCCATTAATTTAGAAAAACAAATTTTTGCATCAGACAAGCCTGAAAAAATTCGATTCATAGAAGGACCACCAACAATGAATGGAATTCCACATGCAGGTCATCTAAGAGGCAGAGTCATCAAAGATTTGTGGTACAGATTCAATACACTTCAAGGTAAAAAAATTGAATTTAATGGAGGATGGGACACACAAGGACTCCCTGTAGAATTGCAAGTTGAAAAAGAGCTCGGAGTTTCAGGAGGGAAAACGGAGGCCATCAAAGAATTTGGAATTGAGAGAATAGTATCAGAATGCAAAAAAGTTGTTGAGAAATTCAACAAGACATGGGTAGAAGTTGACGAATTATTAGGAATGTCATTTAATCATGAGAAAGCATATTGGACTTTTAGAGATGAATTTATTGAAAGAGAATGGCAGGTACTCAAAAAAGCATACGAGAACAAAATTCTAGAGGAAGATTTTACAGTTATTGCATATTGTCCAAGTTGCCAAACATCACTTAGTCATGCAGAAGTAAATCAAGGGTATGAAGAAGTAAAAGATCCATCACTATACTACAAGGTCAAATTAGTCAATGAAGATGCATTTTTGATTGTATGGACTACTATGCCTTTTACTCTTGTTACAGATGCAATGGTAGGATTACAGCCTGAAGAAGATTATGCATATGTCAAAGTAGAAAGTGAAACATGGATAGTTGGAAAAACTAGATTGGAAGAATTCATGACTGAATTAAAAATTGAAAAATATGAAATTGAAAAAGTTGTAAAAGGTTCTGAATTTGAGGGGAAAAAATACATTCATCCGCTATTAGATTTAATTCCAGAGCTAAATGAAATTTCAAAATTAGGCAATTATCATATTGCAGTATCTGAGACATTTGTAGATGCAAGTACTGGTAGTGGATTAGTACACTTATCTCCTGCAAACGGTGAGGAAGATATCAAAATTGCAAATAAGCGCCAAGTCAAAATTTTCAGCCCCATTGATGACGAGGTAAAATTCACAGAAAAAGCAGGCAAATACCAAGGGATGTTTGTAAGAGATGCAGATAGACCAATTGTAGAAGATCTCAAAGAACGCAATGCATTAGTAAAGATTGGGAAAATCAAACACAAATATCCCCTCTGCTGGAGATCACACCATCCAATCGTCTGGCTTGCAAGAAGAGGTTGGTTTTACAAATTAGACAGACTAGAAAACAAAGCAATTGATGCTGCAGAAAGCGTCGAATATTTTTTTGAGCAACCAAAAAATAGATTTCTCGGAATTATCAAAGAAAGGCACCCATGGTGTATTTCTAGAGAAAGGATTTGGGGTTGTCCATTACCGGTTTGGAATTGTGAAGATTGTGGTGAAAAAAACTGGTTTTTTACAAGAAAAGAAATTGTAGAATCAGCAGACAAATTACCAGACGGACCTAATTTTGAATTACACAGACCATGGATTGACAACATTACGATAAAATGTAAAAAATGCAGCAGTGTCAATACAAAAAGAGAAGAATACGTGTTAGATACATGGCACAACAGTGGTTCTGCACCATATTCATCATTGACTGATGAAGAATACAAGAATGAAATTCCAGCGCCGTTTTTTACAGAAGGTATTGATCAAACTAGAGGATGGGCATACACACTACTTATCGAAAATGTAATTCTGAATAATGCACCCATACCTCCATACAAAGCATTCTTGTTTCAAGGCCATGTTCTAGATGAGAAAGGAGGAAAGATGAGTAAAAGTAAGGGAAACGTCCTAGAAGGCGCAGAGCTCCTTCAAAAATATCCAGCAGATCTGATAAGATTCTATTTCATGTGGAAAGCAAGTCCAATTGAGCCACTAAGTTTCAGTACAGACGAGCTCATGTCAAGACCGTATCAAGTGATCAACACACTATTCAATCTGCACCTGTACTTTCAACAGAATAGTCAATATGACAATTTTGATCAAACAAACACAATAGAATGGGCAAAGAAGAACAATCTACTAACATCACCAGACATTTGGTTATTATCCAAACTTCAAAAACTGATTCAAATTCTAACTGAAAAAAATCAGACATGTAAATTCCATGAAGGTGCAAAAGCAATTGATGATTTTATAATAAACAATCTAAGTCAGATATACATTCCAATTACCCGGGGAGAATTGTGGGACGAGGATGAAGAGAAGAAAAATAGAAGATTGTCAATCTATGCAGTTCTCAGCGAGGTACTCAAAACATTAGATATTTTGATACACCCATTTTGTCCATTCACAAGTGAGCATCTCTATCAAACAGTATTTCAAGGAAAACCAAGCATCCTACTTGACAAATGGCCTGCATATCAAGAATCACTAGTCAATGAAGAGATTGAAGAATCATTTGATATTATGAAAGACATTGTTTCCATTTCATCTGCAGCAAGAATGAAAGGAAAGCTAAAGAGACGATGGCCATTAAACGAGGCTAAGATTTGTGTGAAAAAAGGGCAAAAAGCAAAACTGGAATCATTATCAGATCTATTACAATCACAACTCAATGTTGAAAAATTCAGCATTGTTGAAACTGAAAAAGAATCAGGACTAGAGCAGATTTTAGAATTAAAACAGTTAGGATTGCCAGTTAAAGGAATTGTAGAGTTGGAAAGAAAAAAGATTGGACCAAAAGCAAAACAGCACATGAGCAAATTAGTTTCAACATTTAACGAAACAGATCCAGAAGAAATAATTTCAGCGTTGCAAAAAGAATCCAAATATGATTTTGGTATAGATGGAGAAATAATTTCGTTAGATAATGAAGATTTCATCATAGACTTTGACGCAAGCGAAAATTTTGCAGTTGCAAAAAGAGATAACTACACAGTTCTAATTTCAACATCAAGGAACAGAGAGATGATGGCAAGAGGATTAGTAAAGGATATTGCCAGAAGACTGCAGACTCTAAGAAAAGAAAGAGGGTATACACCAACTGATGTTTTGGATGTAGCATCAATTTTAGAATTAGATGAAGAATCACTTGAAATGATCAAAGAGAAAGCAGAAGATTTGGCATTTTTAGTTAGAGTAAAGCAAGTCAATTTTACAGATTCTTGTAAAGAATACAAGGAAGATGATATTGATGGACAAAAAATTAGAATATCAGTAGAATAGTCATTTCAAAGATTTAGAACAAGTTCACGGAAAAGATATTTTTTATTTATTATTGAAAAACAGATTCAGATTTCAGAGGAGTAAAACAAAAGGCCCCTAACCTATATTTTCTGACACCTCCTCTGAAAATCAAATTCTAATATTTTATGAAATATTTTTATTACTACTAAAAAGTCCATAATCTAATGTCCGAATCAAAACCAAATGTAGTTGGAATCAACATTCTAAAACAAAACGGCCTTGATGTCGATGAATTGGTAAAGGAGTTAATCAAAAATGCAGCAGTAGAATTTACTGCATACTACTACTTTACCAACCTTAGAGCACATTGTACAGGCATGGAAGGAGAAGGACTCAAAGGGATTATCGAAGATGCAAGATTAGAAGATCTTAGCCACTTTGAATCATGTATTGAAAGAATCTACCAATTAGGCGGAGCTCTTCCAAAGGATGCAACAGAATTTATCAAAATTTCTGGTTGTGAATTCTTACAACTTCCAGCAAATCCAACAGATCATAAAGCAATTCTAGAAAAATGTCTCAAAGCAGAACAAGGCGCAATTGTCAACTGGGATAAAATTTGCAAGATGACATTAGGCAAAGATCCTGCAACATATGATATTGCAAAAGATATTCTCGCTGAAGAGATTGAACATGAGTCTTGGTTCCTAGAGCTAATCTATGGAAGACCATCAGGACACATGAGAAGAAAGTATGCAGGTGAAAGACCACATACAAGAAAACATTCTAGAGCATTAGATATGGCCTAAGTGCCAAATCATTTTCTTTATTTTAAATTCTCAATTATTGTGACTTTAATGACGACATGTTGTGAAGATGCGTTGTTTTATTACGGTTAAATAGAAAAATCACATATTATTATCATGGTAAAGCAGATCAGCCTAGATGCATGGCAGATTCAGCATTTGTCAGATCTGTTAGAAAAAGGCTCAAACATAGTAGCAAAAACAAACAGACCAATTGTCCTATACAGACAAACTTTAGAAGAAGAAGAAGAATCCTATGAAGAAATTGTTTGCACGCTTACCAAGGGATATGTGATTGAGCAGATGGTCACATCTGGAGGGGTATTAGTTCCAAGTTTTCATCAACAATTTGTATTTACAATTGAAGAGTATCCACAAGAATTGTTGAGAAAAAGCAAAGATCGCTTTTTAGAAATGATTGATTTTCTTGATGAGCAATTAAAATAGTATCATAGTTAATAAAGACCGTAAATTTCATGATTTTTGCATGCAATTACTAGAATTTCAGGCTAAAGAATTATTCCGAGAATATGGAATCAATCTTCTTGATAGCATATCATCAAAGAATATTGAAGAAGGTAGAAAACATGCAAAAGAGTTAGGATATCCATTTGTAATTAAAATTCAGGTGCCAGTAGGAGGCAGAGGAAAGGCAGGAGGCATTCAAAAATGTCAAAATGATGATGAATTTGAGTTAAAATATCCTCAAGTGATGGATTTGACCATCAAGGGAGAGAAGGCAAGAGCAATTTTGTTAGAAAAGATGGCAGATATCAAAAAAGAATTGTATCTTTCATTATTTTTGAATCGTTCAAAAAGATGCTACACCATAATTGCGTCAGCAGAAGGAGGAGTAGAAATTGAATCAGTCAAAAATCAAATTATCAAAGAAGTTGGATTAGGAGAAGTATCAGATGAACTTGCAAAAGAAGTTGCAAAAGAAATGAGATTGGAAGGGAACACAGCAGAACAATTTGTCGATACACTAAAAAAATTATCAAAACTTACAATTGAGAAAGAGGCAGAACTCGTAGAAATTAATCCATTAGCTATCATGCAAGATGACACAATTATGGCACTTGATGGTAAATTTGTAACAGACGATAACAGTAATTTCAGACATCCTGAATTACAAAAATATCAAGAAAAAACAGCTATTGAGGAACAAGCTGAGAAGAGTGGATTTTCCCTTGTCGAATTAGATGGAGACATTGCAGTTGTAGGAAATGGTGCAGGACTTGTGATGTCAACATTAGATATGTTATCAGACAATGGTGGAAAACCAGCATGTTTCCTAGATGTAGGAGGAGGTGCAACAACTGAATCTGTATATGAGGCATTGACTTTGATTAGTAAATTAAATAGAGTAAAAGGAATTCTTGTAAATCTCTATGGCGGGATTGTAAAGACAACTGTTGTTGCAGAAGCATTTCTCAAAGCATATGAAAATAATTTAATTGATTTACCAGTATTTGCAAGACTAAAAGGAACAGAATCAGAGAAAGCAAAAGAAATGCTTCAAGGTTCTAGAACTAACATTTTTGATTCTGTTGAAGAAGCAATTAATGCTGCAGTTATGGGAGTGAAGAAATGACAGATATTTTTGGACTACTAAAAGGAAAACCAGAAGATCCAGATTACAAAAACAAAGGGGTAATTGTTCAAGGAATAACTGGCGCATATGGTTCACTTCATGCAAAACAGATGATATCTTATGGCACCAATGTTGTTGCAGGAGTTACCCCAGGTAAAGGAGGTCAAAAGTTTGAAGACACAGTTCCAGTTTACAACACAATGCAAGAGGCAGTAGATGCAACAAATGCTAAAATTTCAATAATCTTTGTTCCAGCAAAATTCTTTCTTGGGGCTGCTAAAGATGCATTAAATGCAGGAATCAAATTACTAGTTGCAATTCCAGAACACGTTCCAGTTAGAGACACTATGGAGACCTTAGAACTTGCAAAACAAAAAGGTGCAGTAGTGATTGGTCCAAATACTCCAGGAATCATGATTCCAGAACTGATCAAAATTGGAATAATGCCACCTACACCTTTCAAAGCTGGAAAAATTGCAGTATTATCAAAAAGTGGAACATTGCTCTATGAAATTTCAGATGCACTAACAAATTCTGGATTTGGTCAATCAATCACAATTGGAATTGGAGGAGACCCAATAAACGGTACCAGGCTTATTGATGCATTTGAAATGGTCAAAGACATTCCAGATTTGGAGGGACTCGTAGTAGTGGGCGAAATTGGTGGAGACTCTGAAGAAATATTGGCTCAAAGAATTATCGATAGTAAATTTAACAAACCAACAGTGGCATATATTGCTGGAAGAGCAGCACCTAAAGAAAAAAGAATGGGACATGCAGGAGCAATCGTAATGGGAACTTATGGTTCAGCAGAATCCAAGGTATCAATGTTTAACAAAGCAAACATCCCAGTAGCCAAAAGACCTGCAGAGGTCCCAGTATTATTAGCAGGAAAGATGGAAAAATCCGATTAGAATAAAAGAGAGAGATTAAGGAGACAATTAAATGCCAGTTACAGACCCAGAGAAGAAAAGAATTGCTCAGCAAGCACGTCTTGTAATGAAAATTTGTTTCAAATGTGGCTGTAGAAACGACATTGATGCAACACGATGCAGAAAATGTAGAAATCCATACTTGAGACTAAAGAATAGAAATCTCGGCGTTAAGAAATAGAATTAGAAATTCATCAATTTTTGCCTATAAGATACAATTGCAGATTTTAATTCAACGTAATGTTTCTTTACAAAGGATTTTGCATCTTCAGGATCATTCAATTCTTCAAAAGTCAGTTGTAGATCATCTGGCAATTGATCGTTCATTTGATACAAAACTTTGGCCGCCTCCACATATTGCCCTAGGTTATCAGCATATTCGAAAGCCAATTTCATCCTATCAATTAAAGCATCAAAATCTTGCAAAGACATGATAATTATTTTCTAAATCAGTAATAAAGCCCAAGGTAATTGTGACATATCCAGATAGCAAAGACAAAAAAACTCCTTTGAATTAATTTAGTTGGACCGGTCGTCTAGTTTGGTTTGGATGACGCACTCACACTGCGTAAGGAAATCACTTTCCCGCAAAGGTCGTGGGTTCAAATCCCATTCGGTCCACCACTTTTCATGGCCCCAAAATAGGACCCATATGATGACATCATATGATGAATATTACAATAGAGGAGATAAACTCCAGAAGTGATCCATAACAGTTGTTTCTGGATTCTATAAAAAATTCTAATTGCTGCTGCAAGATACGTTATATTTCAGTATGTAATATTTTGTGAAAATATGCATATAGATTTTCTAAAACTAATTGTCAAAAATGAAATTTAGATTGATCAGTTGATTTAATCCAGAATAAAATCAACTATTGGTTAGATTTTAAATAATTTTTTGCAAAATAATTCATTGATAAAATACAAAGAAGCAACTACAGAAAACAGATCGTATGATAAATCAATGCATTGTGATTATTGTGGGGATATGCTAAAAACACAAGCAGATTATTGTTCAGATATATGCAAGCAAAAAGATTCAGTTTGGCATAGAGAAGACGAGGTATAAACACCATGGAAAATTCAAATTCCAATAATGAAAATTCTATCGAAGCCCAATTTGAAAAGATGTATCCTCAGTATGATTATTCATTGAAATCATCACATCATGAAAAAGAAGTAAGAAAAAGAAAAAGAATGAAGACAATGTACTAGATGCATTGTTCTTAAAATTGAAATAAAAATAAAATTTAGCCTAGTTTTAAGAATATTAGGAATAATTTACCTATTTTTCCCAAAATTTGATACTTAGAAAACGGCAGATTTTTTGTTAATAGAGAGATTCGCCTTTTTCCCAGGACAAATCAAAAAGAGAAATCATCAAATCAACCAGAGTTTCAGAATCAGACCACCATGCAAAAGTCTGTCTAGTAGGATGTGTTGCATTTCGCATGAATATCAAGACTTCTTTTTTGTCATTGATTATGAAACATTTGTTTTCAGATTCTGATGGGAGTGCTTTAATTTTTGATGAATCCATATCAGATAGGAATTCAGGAGTTTTATTTACAGGGGAAGCGACTACTTTAAGATCAGTTGAAGTATTTTCAATCCAGTCAAATACATCAGAATGATACATTCTCAACAAATCTGAAACACTACCATAAATTCTAAAATCTTCAGTGCTAGAGCTTATCATCTCCTTTATTTTGTTAATTATTGGACCAGTTCCATGGAGTAATTGCATTTTTTCAGATTTTGATTCATCAGTTTCTACTGCAAAGAAAGGGATTTCCTTCCAGAGTTGAGAAAGAGATTCTTCTTTATCAGCTAATACATCAATTCTCTCTTGTTCTTGTTTTACTAATGTAGATACAGCTTCTTTCATATCCATTGCTGTGTATTTTGTAGGATGAGATAATTCTGCAACTACCAATCCCATGTTTTGAAGTGAATTGACCAGATGATAGGTTTCAGTTCTAGGCAACTGTAATGCTTTAGCGATTTCAGATGCGGTTTTTGAACCATATTTACCAAGATAAATGAAAACTTTTGCCTGACTTTTTGTAAGACCAAAATTAATTAACTCATTTCTAATTTTTTCAAGAGTCAGTTTATGCTTGTACATAGCAGTGTCTGATTCATTGTCAAATAGATTGATCTGTGATTCAGTTGTCGCCATTTGTATACAATTATCATTACACAGTCAGCAATATAACAATACTGTCACATGCTATTAAGACAGATAATAGCAGGATCGTGCCTAAAAAAAGGCATCACGGTTAGGAATGTCACATACCATTATGACAAAAAGGTGCTAAATTAGGCACACAATTTGAGCCTCAAACAGCATTTAGAATAGAGATTTGCTCAATAACCTGATTAAAATTAGATAAAAATCCCAATGATACCATGAAGGCCAGATTTAATGGAAAATGTGTCGAGTGCGGGGATGCCATTAAAACAGGAAAAGAAATTCTAAAAAACTCTAAAGACCAATGGGTTCACAAAGCATGTTGTGATCTAGAAGAGGAACTGCCATAATTCAGAAACTGGAATGAATTAGTAATAAATTTTTTAAAGGACTTTGAAGAACTTTGAATGAAATGAATGTAAAGACAAATCTCTTGTTAATTGCATCAGTAATCACAGTATTTGCAGTATTAGTAATTCCAGCAGATATTTCTGCTGAGACCAATCAAGTTACAGTAACTCCAATAAATGAAAAAGTGAGTTTGGAAAAAACAGTAACCACAATGAATGTTCCTTTAGACAACACACTCCCATGGGGAACTGTTAGAGGTGTAGCATCAGACGTTGCTGAGAGATATCCAATAATCATTCAATTTTACAAAGGAGAGGATCCAGTTCACTTTGCACAAGTAGATGCAAAAGGTGATGGTTCTTACGAATACAAATTTAGAGTTAGAAATCTAGATTCAAACACAGGTGAATTTGTAAATGTGTTTGAAGGAGATTATACTGTAAAAATATACAAAGTTATTCCAAACACGAACAATTTAACATAATCAACAAGTCCCAAATCACATCTATTTTCTCAATTATAGAACACATGATTTCATAGAATTCATATACGGAATATCCAAACCAAGAGCTAGAAAATGAGTAAGAATTTTTGGCACGACATAGAATCAGGTACAGACATTCCTGAAATCATCAATGCAATTGTGGAGATTCCCAAAGGATCTATGAACAAATACGAATATGACAAAAAACACAACATGATAAAATTAGACAGAGTGTTATTTTCACCATTTCATTATCCAGGAGACTATGGTCTCATACCTCAAACATTATCAGATGATGGGGATCCATTGGATGCATTGGTATTGGTTACAAATCCCACATACCCAGGAATATTAATTGAAGCGAGGCCAATAGGACTCCTTCAAATGAAAGATGACGGAAAATTAGATGACAAAATTATCTGTGTTGCAACAAATGATCCTAGATATCTGCATACTGCAGACATTACAGACATTGAAGATCATTATCGTTCTGAAATTGCTCACTTTTTTCAAGTTTACAAAGATTTGGAAGGAAAGAAGGTAGAAATTTTAGGATGGAAGTCTGCAAAAGAAGCCAAAGTAGTAATCATTGAATCGATAAAAAGATACAAAGACACTTTGAAAAAATATTAACATGACTAAAGAATGCGAGCATTTTCTTCAAAAGAAAAATGTATCTCAGAATACAAAAAGTTGTGAAGAATGTGAAAAAGAGCACCTCCCAGTTGTTGCACTTAGAATGTGTTTAACATGTGGACATGTAGGTTGTTGTGATTCATCTATTGGAAAACATGCAACAAAACACTTTGAAGAAACAGGCCATCCAGTAATGCAGGCAGTTCCAGAAAATATTTGGAAGTGGTGTTACATTCACGAAGAATATTATTAATGTGAATTATTTCAGAGATTAAATTATTTTAGATATTAGTGAGAATTTTCAAGCGGTAATTCTAGTCGTAAACCATTAATCCTTTTTCTTCTAGTAAAGCATGTATTTGGTTTACAGAGCGATGAACATCTTTTTCGAGTTTTGCTCCTACACAAACTAATTTTCCAGATGCAAATATGAGAATTACAGTTTTTGGATCAAGCATTCTATGAATCAGACCAGGGAATTGTTCTGGTTCATACATACTTCTAGGAAGTGTTCTAGCTGCCTGTTCCAAATTTACTTTGCCTCCAAGATTAATGGAAGAGACAATATTTTGTATTGAGACTATAGGATCATTTTTGATTTTGATTTTTCCTTTTCGCAATATTTTGACTACTTCAAATACTGCAGTTTCTGCCAATTCCTGAGATTTTGCGCCTGTACAGACCATCTTTCCTGAGCCAAAAAGCAATGTTGCAGTTTTAGGATTTTTCAGTCTGAAAACAGCGCCAGGGAATTGCTCTGGATGATATTCAACTGCAGGGAATTTTTTTGTAATATCTACTAAATCTAATTTTTGTTCAATTGTTGCAGAAGCTACAACATTGACAATTGCAATTATCGGTTTTGTTTGAGTCATTTTATAATTTTCCTCCCACCATATCCATATTTTGATCTAATCTCAGGCCTTTGTATCTATTTCTAATTGTTACCTCAGTAACATTTGCAGCCTCTGCAATATCACGTTGAGTTTTATCTTCACCATTTTTCACACAAGACAAGTATAGTGCCGCAGCTGCCAATCCCATAGGGTCTTTTCCTGCAGATTCCTCATGTGCTTGTGCATCTTTGAGTACTTTAACTGCAAAACGTTTTGTTTTTTCAGTAATTCCAATAGAGCTTGCAATTCTTGCAACACATTGAACAGGATCCACAACAGGCATCTTTAATTCTAATTCCTGATGCAAAATTCTGTAACATCTTGAAATGTCTTTTTTCTTAATATTGCCTGCATCTGAAACATCTTTTAGAGTTCTAGGGGTTTCAGTATCTCTACATGCAGCATAAAGAGAAGCTGCAATTAATGCAGATATAGAACGACCTTTTACAAGACCTTTCTCTAAGGCTTTTCTGTAAATGTATGATGCTTTTTCAATAACTGCATCAGATAGTGAAAGTTTGTCTTTTAATGTAGATAATTCACTTAGTGCTTGTCTTAGATTTTTATCTGAAGAAGCATTTACTTTACTTCTACTATCCCAAGTTCTCAATCTTTCAATTGTACTTTTCATAGTTGATGTGAGAGGTTTTCCAGAAGAGTCCTTGTTCATAGGACTGATAATTGTTGCAAGTCCTCGGTCATGCATTGCAAGCGATGTAGGGGCTCCAGTTCTTGTTGGATCTGCTCCACCTTCTTTTGAAAATGATCTCCATTCAGGACCAGAGTCCTGTAGAGTCTCAGTAATTACATAACCGCATTTACCACAAAATCTTTCACCGGTGACATTATCAGTCAGCATGGAATTTTTTCCGCAACGACCACATGTCGAATCAGCATTTAAAATTTCTAAAACCAAGGGTAATACCATATTTGCTTTGTTGATTTCCTATATGAACCGATTTATTTGTAGATTTTTAAGGAAAAATTGAGCCTAATTTTCAGGCACAAAATCAGAAAAAATAGTAAAAATCAGGTATTTTTTTACCATCCTGGCCTAAAACGAGAATTTGGAAAAATATCCACCAAAGGTATATTCATTTTTTAATAGTTACAAAACAGCAGATTCAGATGTCATCATATCAGCTGGGTAAATGGGATCTCACTAAATTAGTAAAAAATCCAAAAAGCCCTGCATTTCAAAAGCAAATTAAAGAATTAGAAAATCAAGCTAAAGAATTTGAAAAAATTAAATCAAAATTAGATCCAAAAATGTCAACTAAACAATTCATGAACATACTCCATAAAGTGGAAGAAATTTCTGAAAATATGAGCAAGGTTGGGGGATATGCATCATTGTCATATTCTTCAGACACGCAATCAGATGAGGCGACATCTCTAATGACAAGGATGTCTAAACTTGGCGCCGAAATATCAAATAAAATTTTATTTTTTGATTTATGGTGGAAAACACAAGTTGATGAAAAAAATGCAAAACGACTAATGAAAGATGCCGGTGAAATCACAGAGTATCTTTCACACAAAAGATTGTTTGCAAAATATGCATTGAGTGAACCAGAAGAGAGAATCATCAACACATTAGATGTCACTGGAATATCTGCACTTGTCAAACTGTATGACAAGATTACTAACTCTTTTGAATACAAAATGAAAGTTGGAAATAAATCAAAAGTGATGACAAGAGAGGAGGTCACAAATTATGTTAGAAGTACCAGTCCAAAAATTAGAGAAACAGCATACAAAACTATTCTTTCAAAATATGCAGATAACAAAGGAGTTGTTGGAGAGATATACCAAAACATTGTACTCAATTGGAAAGATGAGGGTATTGAAATTAGAGGATATGAATCTCCAATCTCAATGAGAAATATTGGAAATGATGTAGATAACAAAACCATAGAGTCATTACTTTCTGTGTGTGAGAGAAATTCTCCTGTTTTTCAGAAATTTTTTGTCCAAAAAGCAAAAATGCTAAACATGAAAAAACTACGAAGGTATGATTTGTATGCTCCAGCAGCAGCCAACATTAAAGAAAAAAATTATTCATACGATAAATCAGTTAAATTGGTTTTCGAATCACTTGGGAAATTTAGCAGTACTCTTGAAGAGCATGCTAGGAAAGTATTCAGGGAGAACCATATTGATTCAGAAGTAAGACAGGGGAAACGAGATGGGGCGTTTTGCAGTACACTCTCACCAAAAATTACTCCCTACGTATTGGTAAATTTCACAGGCAAGACAAGAGACGTATTTACTCTGGCCCATGAATTAGGCCATGCCATCCACAGCCAAGCAGCACAAGATAGATCAATTCTGGTTCAAGATGCGCCATTACCTCTAGCAGAAACAGCATCAACTTTTTCAGAATTATTATTGTATGATAATTTGTCTAACAAAATTTCAGATAATGAGAAAAAGGCGATGCTGTCAGAGAAAATCGATGATCTATATGCAACAATCCTAAGACAGTCATTTTTCACAATCTTTGAAGTCGATGCTCACAAGCAGATAGGTGAAGGAACTACAATAGATGAAATATCAAAAACATACATGAACAATCTCAAAGTCCAATTTGGCAACGCGGTGAGTTTGTCTGATGACTTTGCAATTGAATGGAGTTGTATTCCCCATTTTTATCATACACCGTTTTACTGTTATGCATACTCATTTGGCAATTTACTAGCCTTGTCTTTATTTCAAAGATACAAAAAAGAAGGAAAAGACTTTGTTCCAGCATACACTAGTATTCTTGCAGCAGGAGGCTCCAAGAAACCAGAGAAACTTCTCTCAGAATATGGATTTGATATAACTAGTCCAAAATTCTGGCAGGAGGGATTTGATTATGTCAGTGCGCAGGTAAAGACACTTTCTTCATTAAACTAGATTTTAGAATAAATGGGGCTGACAGTCCAACGCATGGACTGCCAGCTTGTTCCCCGAACGGTTTGAATTCGATGTCATTACAATCCATAGATAATCTGATTTAAACGTTTGAAATTATTATACATCTAGTTTCTTTGGCTTTATCTTTCTAATAGAGCCCATCAAGATTCCAATGGTAATTCCTAGCTGATAAAGAAAATACAGTAAAACTTCAAAAGTACTAGGAGTGAGATCGGTGAATCTGCTCACGGCAGTTAATGTTAGTAGTAGAGCACTAAAAAAGAAAACAAAGCCCTTATTCACTCCGCTAAGATTTGTGAATTTCAATATAACAAAACTCATGACAGTGGCAGAAATTGCCAGTACTGTCAAAAATCCAGTATTCATTCCAAAAATCAAGAAGAGAGATGATATGAGTTCCCCAGGACTGCCGGCAGACAGATTAGATAGAGTAATCTTTTGGGGCGAAGCAAAACGTGGAACACTCAAAATTGCATTTGTCAGAAACAGGACAAACATTGTGATAGATACAGTTTTGACACGATTTTGCAACCGTGGAAATCTTACAAGTATTGCCCTACCCAGAATTATTCCTTGAAACAATCCAATACCTAAAGTACTCAAAACTGCAATTAGTTGAATAACAGGATTAAGAAAAAGATCCACCAAGACGGGAATTAATGCCATACTACCCAGATAATTGAATTAATGGGGGAATATTAGTTACTAGATTATACATGTTGTAAAAAATGGAAGGGAGTCCAGGGATATTTGAAAGGCGAACTAAACAGGAGTAAATTTAATAATTTCACATATTGAAACACAGCCGATGCAGCAAAAAATAATTTTCTTCGCAATTATTGCACTAGTTGGAATTTCAGTAAATTATGCACATTCCCAAGAAATGAGTCTTGCAACATTTCAGGAAACAGCACAGATTATCATTGATAAGAGAATTTCACAAAATGTGACATCGTCAATCACATTACAGAGTACCAGCATTCAAGAAATTAAAATTCCAGCAGAGTTGGAGCAGAGGATCAGAGAAAATGGAAACATTTCAGCAGTAGTAATTACAAATCAAGACAAATGTGTTCTAGGAGTTAATGGAGAATCATGTATTATGATTAATGTTAAAAGAAACCCAGCAGACACTAACTTTTTAAAAATTCAAAATTCAACACTGAGAATATCAGAGCAATTCATTGATGAGATAAATGACATTTTTGATACAAATGCAAAATTGCATTCTACATTTATTCAACCTAGTGACGAGACAAATACGGCACTGCAAACATCAGGGGTGATTTCAGGTAAAGGAACGATTTCAGCGGTGTATACCATGCCTATGGAAGACACTGATTCAATGTATGAAAAAATATCAGCAATTCTAATTCCAAAAACCATCAGAGACTCAGGAGGATTTTATGATGCAGCAAAGAATCTTTCAACAGATGAGAATGCAAAGATGACGTTTTCAATAATACCAACAGAGGGCAAATCATTACTTCAATTAAGAGTGTCAACCACGTATTCAGGAGTAGCACCAAGTATTGATAAAATTAATCCATTAGAATTTTTAAAAACAGATGTGCTAAAAAGATCAGAGTATTTCTCAACAGGATTTTATCCTCTAAATTCAATCGTCCAAATAGCAATTCTATCTTCTGAAAATACCAATGTTTCAGATGTCGCAGGAAACATTATTCCAACTCAAATCATAGATAATGAAAAAATTCCAATAGACATTACAAAAAATGGATGGGTCTTTGATCCTGAAGAAGGGCAATTAATTCAAGGAAAATATATTTTTGGTAAAGAAACAGCAGTGGATAATAATGAATTAAGATTTTCACTTGGAGGAGAAAATCTCAAAGCAAAAAACCAGGAATTTGATGAATCAATTTTAGTTGTAGTTATAATCACAATAGTTTCAATAGCTGCTGCACTGTATTATCTTAAAGGCTATAAAAAATAATTACAATAAAAGAACTGCCGCTGCAAATACAGTTGTCCATTTTCCATCTTTATCACCCTTAGTGGCTGAAGTGATGTTATGAGTTTTGTAGATTTCTCCAGAGATGGACCATTGTTGTCTTTTTTCATTCCATGCTTTGTCAGCATCAAAATGAATTCCTAAAGAAGATGCAAGCATTTGTGCTGCAATATCTTCGGCATAATCCCCTGCTTGAATTTCATTTTGCCCAAATGCCTCATATTCAGATAGATAGCCATAGCGTGTTTTGTCCTTTGGCTGAGCAAGGCCAACAGATGCAGAACATACTCGATGAGGTTCATTTGTTTGATTTTTTGAATAAATGGTAAACAGGATTTGTCCAGGAGAGATTTTTTTCAAGCCTTCTTTTCTAGAAATCAATTTTGCATTTGGTGGAAATATACTGGAAATTAAAACAAGGTTAGTTCCTGCAATTCCCGCATCCCGCAAAGCATATTCAAAACTTGTCAATCTATCTTCGTGAACGCCTTTACCTTTAGTGAGAAACAAATTCTTTGCAACTAAATCTAGCATTTCTGAATTCATGAAAGAGAGTTATTATTTATACTTTAATTGTAGGATGCAAAACATTTTCAAAATAGAGTTAATCGCTTTTTCTTTTCTTCTTTCTTTTATCAGGTTCTTTTTGAATCTGTGTCAAAAGAATGAATGTGAAGAATGCCCCTAATCCTATGTTTATGACGCCCATGAAAGTAATCATTAGCGTCTGTTGAGGCCCAGCAATAGGAGATAAGCCAATAATAATGCCAATCGAACCGGTTGCAAAAAACATCATCATCAAAACCTTAACTCTGGTAGGTTCGATGTATCTCATATCAGGTATCAAAATGCAGGATTATTATAAACTGACGGTGAATTTAGCGATTTTCGAATATGGATGATTTTTGAATCGGCCACAGGTAACACTTTAAACCGTCAAAAAATTCATTTTACTTCGTGCCAATGTAGCTCAGCCTGGTAGAGCAATTGATTTGTAATCAATAGGTCATGGGTTCAGATCCCGTCATTGGCTTTTAAATTTCTAAAACTATCTGTTATCTTTGTCAATACGATTAAGTATACTAGATATTCAATGAATGAAAATGAGTTCAGAAGAAGAGGTCAATCATGATAATCAAAAAATTTCTGTTAAAAAATCCACATTTAATGGATTGATTGTGGGGATAATTATTCTAGTAGGAGTTGCTGCATTCTTTGCAGGATCATATGCATCAAATTCTAACCAAATTTCAGAGGAAGACCTTGATGATGCAATAGCAAAGTTGGAATTAAAAATATTACAAAATCAATTACCGACAAAACAGCCATCAGCACCAGTAAAAATTTCAGTAGATGATGATCCGATTATAGGAAATCCAGATGCTCCAATTACAATTGTAGAATTTTCAGATTTTCAATGTCCATTTTGTGCCAGATTCCATACTCAAACATTACCATTAATTATTGAAGAGTATATCGAACAGGGAAAAGTAAAGCTAGTTTTTAGAGATTTCCCTATTCAGAGCATTCATCCAAATGCATTGCCAGCATCAGTTGCAGCTGAATGTGCAAATGAACAAAACAAATTCAAAGAAATGCACGATGTGTTATTTGAAAACCAAAATGAGTGGAATAAACTAGAGACTGTTGATGCATTATCTTTATTCAACCAATATGCTACAGAAATAAAATTAGATGAAGAACAATTTGATTCATGTCTTTCCAGTGGAAAATACATTCCAGAAATAAAAAAAGATCTTGATGATGGAAGAGATTACGGAGTTTCAGGAACCCCAGGATTCTTTATAGGAAATGATGAATTGGGATATGTTGAATTGAAAGGAGCACAGCCTTTTGAGAGTTTCAAAAAAATTATTGATGCCCAATTAGATGCATAAAAAAAATAACAAGCGTTTATTAGGGCACAGTCGGCATCAAGCATCAGAATAATGACGAGTGGGCAATGAGCTTTTTCGTCATTGCCAAAGAGAAAAAAATAAAATGACAAAATTTCAAGATTTAGGATTAAGCGAGAATGTTCTGAAAGGAATTGTTGATCAAGGTTTCGAAGAAGCATTTCCAATTCAAGAAGCAGTGATTCCAGTATTACTTTCAGGCAGAGATGTTGTCGGACAGGCTCATACAGGTTCAGGAAAAACAGCAGCATTTGCACTATCAATGTTACAACAGATCAAGCCAAAACATGGAATTCAGGGATTGATCATGGCACCTACAAGAGAACTTGCCATGCAAATTAGTGATGAAATTAAAAAGTTCGGAAAACACACTGGAATCAGAATAGCAACAGTGTATGGAGGGCAAGGTATGGGAATTCAATTAGATGCACTTCATAGAGGAGTAGAAATTGTAGTAGCTACACCAGGCAGACTAATAGATCATCTCAAAAGAGGCTCAATTGAACTCAGAGACATTTCTCATATTGTTCTAGATGAGGCAGATACAATGTTAGATATGGGATTTGTAGACGATATTTCATTCATTTTAGATTTAGCACCAGAAGACAGAGTGATGTCATTATTTTCAGCAACAATGCCAACTGAAATTTTAAGATTATCTGAAGAGTATCTAAAAAATCCAAAACAATTCTTGTTGGATGCAGATGATCTTAGTGGTGAAGGAATAGACCAATCATATTTAGTAATTAAAGACAGGGACAAATTCAAGTATCTTATTGATTTTATCAAACCAATTAAAGGCCAAAGTATCGTATTTTGTTCTACAAAATATAGAACCAGAGATGTTGCAAAATTCCTCCATCAAGAAAAATTTAATGCCGTTGCTATTGAAGGAGACATGTCACAACATAGAAGAGAGCAATCAATGGGAAAATTCAGAAGCGGTAAAGCAGATATTCTTGTAGCAACAGATGTGGCATCAAGAGGAATAGATGTTCCAAGAGTAGAGTTAGTCATAAACTATGATGTACCAAATCAGGAGATGGCATACTTTCACAGAATTGGAAGGACAGCCAGAGCTGGCGCACTAGGTAGAGCAATAACATTTGTTTCATATTCATCAGTAGGAGATTGGAATCTAATCAAACGTCAAATCAAAGTTCCACTTACAGATTTAAACCAAGAGATGGGAATTCAAATTTCAATCCCAGATCCGCTAAAAAGACAGACCCCATCAAGAAGATATGGAGGCCAATCAAGATCCAACTATTCTAGAGGAGGACGTTCTGGAGGATATGGAGGTTCTAGAGGAGGCAACCCCAGAGATGACAGAGGAGGAAGAAAAAGAACCAGTGACAGAGATGGGGACAGAAACAGCTACGGTGGACGTAGTAGATGGTAATACTGTAAAACTTAAAGACTTGAACTTGTAATTATTGTTAGATAAAGTAATGCATAAGGGATTCATTTTATTAAATTGTGATCTGGGAGCAGAGGAATACATTGTTGATGAATTGAAACAAATGCAGAATATCCCAAATGCACATCTTACTTTTGGAGCATATGATGTAATTGCAGAAGTTGAGACAGACAACCAAGAAGAATTTGAAAAATTAATTGCAACAATTAGAAAACTTTCCAGAGTAGTTAGTACAATGACGCTAAATGTCATCGTTCCCGAATAATTGATCTAAGCTAGATTGTCAGTTATTCTTTTGTAAAACTATCAATCTCAAATATCCTCATAAATGGTTCAAGCCTTATAGGATTCAAACTAAATGAAAATTTTTCCTAATTTGTAATTCTCACATTTGATATTTGTGCATTGATCTTATGTGCATTCATGACAAAAAATATGATGAAAATGGATGATATGCCAATGCCTAAAGAAATGAAAAAAATGATGAAGGAAAAGATGAAGGGATCCAAAAAAAAGTCAGATATGATGAAAAAATGTATGGGACACATGGAAGAACTTGTTAAAGTAAACAAGCAGATACTGGTAGAACTAAAGAAACTAAACAAAAAGAAATAGGCTATAATACATACTGTAAAGTCTTAACTCTTAGTATGTTGTGAATTTATTATGTCAGATAAACCATCTGCTGCTTGGTATTTGGCTCCAATTTTTTTGGGAATTCTTGGAAGTGCAATAATGTGGTATGTACTAAAAGATGAAGACCATCCGGATTCTCCAAAGATGATTAAAAAAGGATGGGTTATTGGGATTGTTCTAACAATAATTCCACTCTTAATGTGGATTCCAATGATGGCAATGATGCCAATGATGGGAGTTTAGAAAATTTGGAGAGTAAGACCATAGGAACATACGATGTACCTGTTGAAAAAGTGTGGAAAGTGATCAGTGATTTTACCAATCTGGAATGGGTTTCATATGTCTCCAATGTTATATCAGAAGGTAACAGAGTTGGTTCTCATAGAACTGTTACCATACAATCACCAGAAATGGAAACTTTTGAACTAGTAGAAGAGTTAACCAAATTAGATAATGAAAATCATATTACAGCAATCACAATCCTAAAAGGACCGCCACTTTGGGCAGGAGCTGTATGTGATATGATTGCTCGTAAGTTAGATGAAAACAAATCGGAGGTTGAATTTCGTTACAAATTTGATCCAGGACAAATACCTAAATCTGATGCTAAGAAAATGGCAGATTATGTATTTGAAGTAGCAAGAGATGATCTTGAAAAGTTTCTAAAAAGATGAATCTGCTTTACGATCTTATGTTTTCAACTTCTTAACAAGATCTTGTTTTTTTGGAATTCCAGTAAACTCTAATTTTTCATTGATCACAATTCCAGGAGCTGTGTATATAGGATATTTTTCGAGATATTCCGGTTTTTCTGTAATATCAATTACATCGTATGGAACTTTTAACTCATCTAACATTTTTTCTACAACACTACAATTAGAACAGCCAGGAGTGGTGAGAATTTCTACTTTCATGCCTCTTTTTGAATAAATGATTCAGGATCCATCTCAAATGCCCATTGACATGTCGGACTGCAAAAATGATACATCTTTCCTCGGTATTCTTTTTTTGCCGCTTTTGTTTCATCTACGTCCATATCACAAACTAGATCTTTTACCATTGCATATCATTCCTGTAAATTAGTTTAATCAATTTTCAAAATACCCCAATCAGTTACAGCATGATTTCCGGCTGTTTCTCCTTGACCCCCATCCCAAATAGCAAATCCTATTTTGAATTCATTTCCAACTGTAAACTGTTTATCCATCATTCCAAATTCTGGCACTGTGATATCTTCAGTAGTAAGTGATCTCGAAATTTCAACTATCCATTCTTTTTCATTGGAATCATAAACACCTACTGCTGTAAGATCATTTTTTCCTCCTTGTTTATTGTCATCATCTCGGTAATAGTGATCCTTTAGTTGCTCAAACGGTCCTGCAAATTCATCATCTATCATATTTGGTAATTCTGTGTGACTATCAAATGCCTTCCAATGCCAAATATCCACAACTCCTTCTCCTATTGTTCTTTGAGGTACTTTGACATGGGGAACTCCAGCTGCACCCATTGCAATATCTGAATCTCCAGAAATATCAAAACCAAGTGCAATTCTGTCTGTTTCAGTTTTTCCACCATTATTTGCATCATCATCTTGCCATCGAAGCAAAAAGTAGATCTTCTCTCCATCGTTTAATGATTTAGCTACTATCTGACGATTTTCATGAACATACACTGTTGAAAATATTGTTTCAGGAACATCATTCCATGCATCATCTATTATCCCATCTACTGTAATTCCTCCATCTGATTTGATTGAAGTTAATATGGATGTATCAGGTTCTGGTTCTGTTGGATCTTTAACAATTAAAAATCCCCTTTGCTCGTCATGTCCTGCACCACATGGGATTGAACAATAAAATTCAAAAGTTCCTGGTTTGTCTGCAGTAAATTCTATTTTAGTATCTTTTTCTACCATTATAGGTTCATTAATCTGATATTCATTAATGGCAATCCCATGAGCCACATCATCAGTAGCAAGATTGAAAGTTACATGATCTCCT
>DATDAD010000039.1:0-47505 GCA_036525555.1 Candidatus Nitrosopumilus sp. | reverse complement strand
GGGATAACTTCTAAGACCGAACCATCGAAAGGGATGAGGTCCGGGAGGGAGCAATCCTAAGGTGGAGCATCCACGCTTCCTCGTCAACGTGGCGGATCTTGTATGCCTTGAAATGGGGCTATTCGTCTAGACTGGAGCCAGCAGAACTACTACCTTTATAATTAAAATCAAATTTTCAAACTTGTGGAAGGAATTATCTCATTTGGTAATAAAAGAAGTTATGAAGACTTTAAGAAACAAATTCCTAGTCCAGTATTACCATTATTTGATTCAATTAGAGAATTTTGTTTTTCATTAGGTGATAAAGTAATTGAGGATGTTAGAATGCACAGAATAGTTTTTTGTAAATCAATGACATTTAGATGGTTTGCAGATGTAGAACCTGAAAGAGACGGAGTTTTAATTAAAATTCAGAAAAGTAGGAAAGACCCCATTCAGATTATTCAGATAAAAAAAGATCAGGAAATTTCAGAATATGCACAAATCATTAAAGATGCATTTGAGGAAATTCACTAATACAGTACATCAAATTTAGAAAATTCTCCAGTAAATTTTTCATTATGAATATCTACATCTTCGACTCTTGCATTTGCAGGACCTGCATGCGCCCATTCAACTAATCTACTTACATTTTCTTCATTTCCTTCTAGAATAGCTTCAACTCTACCATCTTTGAGATTTTTTACCCATCCAAAAACATTATTTTTTTTTGCCATAACTTTTAGTGATTGTCGGAAAAAAACACCCTGCACTTTTCCAGTTACAAAAAGTCGAACTCTATAATTTGACATTTATGGACATTTTATTGAGCTATTAATCAGTTTTAGGTTAAAATGAAAACTACTTTCTTTCTTTAATTCTAGCTCTACCAGTCTTTCTTGCAGCAATGCTACCTACCTTTGCACCAGGAGGAGCATCTCTTGAGACTGTAGAACTTTGTCCAACGTGTTGATGACGGCCACCACCGTGTGGGTGTACATAAGCTGCTTGAGCAACACCTCTAACAATTGGATATTTCTTTCCTTTAGCTTTAAAACTACGCCACTTGTTACCTGCACTCATAAAATGTCTTTCACTAGCTCCACCGCCAGCAAGAGTACCAATCATTGCTCTATTTTTAGGATTAAGAGTAGTAAATTTTCCTGATGGTAGTTTAACAGTAACTCCATCATCCCCATGTGAGAAAACTGTTGCATTAGTGCCTGCTGATTTTACAATGGCACCACCATCTCCGAAGTGTTTTTCAATATTACAGACAATTGTACCATCAGGAATGTTTTGAACACTGATGACATTTCCTTTTTCTATCTGTGATTTTAATCCAAATTGTAAAGTTGTACCAACTGTAGTTCCAAGAACTGCAGGTACAAATGAGACAGAACCATCTTCAAATCTAACTTTAGCTAATGGTGCTTCTCTACCACGCTCGTGCACAAGATCAATAATTTCACCCTCATGCTGTTCTGCTAGTGGAAAACGTGGATAATTGGCTTTTACTCCTACTTTACCAGTAGAAGTAGATCTAAATTGATTGCCTCCTCGGCCTCGTCTTCGAACTAATGGTCTCTTACCCAAGTTGATCGTTTCCGGCCTAAAGAGAATTTTAAGCTTGTGGTATTCCTGCTATAAGTTAGAGAAATTACCACAAAGGTATAAAAATTAGAATTGAGGCCATTGTATATGAGTCAAAATGCTCTTTCTCTCAAAGTTCTTGAAGCATATACAAGAGATGTTGGAAGAGGAGTAGCAAGAATCGATTATGACTCTATGGATACGTTAAATGCCTCTACAGGTGATGTTATTGAAATTAAAGGTAAAAGAAGAACAGTTGCAAAATGTCTTCCACTATATCCTTCAGATGAAGGAAAAGGGATTATCAGAATTGATGGATTAGGAAGAAATAATTCAGGAATTGCAATTGGTGATACAATTTCTGTTAGAAAAATAAAAGCAGTAGCTGCAGAAAAAGTAGTAGTTGCACCATTAGAAGCAATTCCTCCAATAGATGAAAGATATCTTGCAGATGCATTAGAAAGTGTTCCTTTGATTAAAGGAGACAATGTTATGGTTCCATACTTTGGTGGGCGTTTAACTTTTCAAGTAATTGGAGTAAATCCGGCAGCTGATGCTGTTTTGGTAACTCAAAAAACAGTTTTCCATATTGCAGAAAAGGGAGAAACATTACGTGGTGTTCCACAAGTAACCTACGAAGACATTGGTGGAATTTCAAATGAGATTAAAAAAGTAAGAGAGATGATCGAGCTTCCATTAAGACATCCAGAAATTTTTGAAAAATTAGGAATTGAAGCACCAAAAGGAGTATTGTTGTATGGTCCACCAGGTACTGGTAAAACATTGCTTGCAAAAGCAGTTGCAAATGAAAGTAATGCACATTTCATCAGTATTTCAGGTCCAGAAATTATGAGCAAGTTCTATGGTGAAAGTGAAGCTAGATTAAGAGAAATTTTCAAAGAGGCAAGAGAAAAAGCTCCATCAATTATCTTTGTTGATGAAATTGATTCTATTGCTCCAAAAAGAGAAGAGGTTACTGGAGAAGTTGAAAGAAGAGTTGTTTCTCAAATGTTATCATTAATGGATGGATTAGAAGCAAGGGGCAAGGTGATTGTTATCTCTGCAACAAATAGACCAAATGCAATTGATCCTGCACTTAGAAGACCAGGAAGATTTGATAGAGAAATTGAGATTAAGGTTCCAGATAAAAAAGGAAGAAAAGACATTCTTGCAATTCACAGCAGAAACATGCCGTTATCAGATGATGTCGACATGGAAAAAATATCATCAGTCAGTCACGGATACGTTGGTGCGGATTTAGAATATCTTTGTAAAGAGGCTGCAATGAAATGTTTGAGAAGATTACTACCAGTTTTGAATCTAGAAGAAGAAAAGCTTCCTCCTGAAACTTTGGATAAACTAATTGTAAACCATGATGATTTCCAGAAAGCATTGATCGAGGTAACTCCATCTGGAATGCGAGAAGTGTTCATCGAAAATCCAGATGTAAAATGGGAAGATGTTGGCGGATTGGAAGATGTTAAACGAGAATTACAAGAAGCTGTAGAATGGCCAATGAAATATCCAGGTCTTTATGATAAATTAGGTCACAGAATGCCAAGAGGGATTTTACTCCATGGTCCAAGTGGTACTGGTAAAACATTACTTGCAAAAGCAGTAGCCACTCAAAGTGAAGCTAACTTTGTTTCAGTTAGAGGCCCCGAACTCCTATCAAAATGGGTAGGTGAATCAGAAAGAGGAATAAGAGAGATCTTCAAACGTGCACGTCAATCTGCACCATGTGTTGTATTCTTTGATGAGATTGATTCCATTGCTCCAATCAGAGGAGCTGGTGGAGAAACAGCAGTTACCGAAAGAGTTGTCAGTCAATTACTAACAGAATTAGATGGAATGGAGAACATGCATGGAGTCATTGTGTTAGCTGCAACAAATAGGGCAGACATGATTGATCCTGCATTATTAAGACCAGGAAGATTTGATAAAATTATTCAGATTCCACTCCCAGACAAAGAAAGTAGAAAGAGCATATTGAAAATTAATGCAGAAAAAATTCCAACAGTTACTGATGAAAAAGATCCTCAACATATTGACTTTGAAAAGCTTTCAGAATTAACAGATGGATTAAGTGGTGCAGATACAGCATCCATTGCAAATACAGCAGTGTCTCTAGTAATTCACGAATTTTTAGACTCACATCCAGATGTAAAAGATATTGAAAAAAGTGATGTTGATGCCAAAGTAACTATGAAGCACTTTGAAGAAGCAGTAAAGAAAGTTAGAGAACAAAAAGACCTCAAGATGGGAGAAAAATTAGTAGCTTCCTATTACAGGTAGTTTTAATTAAATAGCAAATCTAATCCTCATAAATGTCAGAATATACAGGCTATGCTGGAAAATCATTAGAATTTCTTAAAACAAACAAAGTTTCAGTCGGGGATTCTGTAAAAATTTTATCTGAAATCACATATTCAGGCATAATTATGCCAAGATATGAACACGGTGATGACAAACATATTGTTTTGAAATTAAAGAGTGGATACAATATTGGTTTAGAAATTACAAAGATTGAAAAGATTGAAAAAAATCCATCTTTAGAAAAAATAATAGAAAAAAATGAACGTGTTGAAAAAGACAAGACCTTGCCAAATATCTTACTATTGTCAACAGGCGGTACAATTGCAAGTAAAATTGATTATAGAACGGGTGCAGTTACACCAGTATTAACTGCTGAAGAATTGAATTCATCTGTTCCAGAACTTGCAAAAATTGCAAATATAGAGACTAAAGTACTATTTTCAGAATATTCAGAAAACATTATGCCTGAACATTGGTTAAAAATTGCTGAAACAATAAAAGAATATTCTAAATCAGAATATTCAGGAATTATTATTGCACATGGAACAGATACCATGCATTATACATCATCTTATCTTTCTTTTTCACTTTCAGGTTTTCCAATACCAATAGCACTAGTAGGTTCACAAAGATCATCAGATCGAGCATCGTCAGATGCAGCATTAAATCTAATTGGAGCTACAAAATTTCTAACTGAATGTAAAACAAATGGGATCTACGTTGTCATGCATCAAGATGAAAATGATGAAACGATTGCATGTCATACAGGTACAAGAGTGAGAAAAAATCATACAAGTAAAAGAGGTGCATTCCAAACAGTTGGAGATGATCCTGCATTCTTAATTGTTAATAATGAAGTTCATAAAAATATGAAGGCAGATTTTTTTACAATCAAAGAATTTGAACCTAAAATAAAAATAAATGAAAAAGTTGCATTAGTAAAATATCATCCAGGATACAATCCATCTTTGTTAAAAAATATCATAGATTCTAATTATAAAGCAATAATTTTTGAAGGTACAGGATTAGGGCATATTGGAAAAAACATGTATTCGGTAGTAAAAACGGCAAATGAAAAAGGCATCTTTATGGGAATGACTTCTCAGTGTATTGATGGTAGAGTAAGAATGACAGTTTATGAGAGTGGTAGAGATTTACTTGATTTAGGCATAATTCCTTTAGAAAACATGATTCCAGAAGTCGCACTAGTCAAAGCAATGTGGGTCACTGGAAACACTGAAAATCTAGATGAAGTTAAAGAAATCATGCTTAATAGAATTGCATCTGAATTTTCAATATAATCAGGGATCGATATGGAGAAATTTTTAATTAAAGATGTAGGTGTCAGGGTAGGATTAGAAATTCATCAACAGCTTGCAACGAATAAAAAATTATTCTGTAATTGCACTCCTATTGAATCAGATGAGTACTCAATTAAATTCCAAAGAAAATTACGAGCATCGAAAAGCGAATTAGGAGAATTTGATCCTGCCGCATTATTTGAAAGTACAAAGTCTAAAACAATTATGTATTATGCAAATCATCAAAGCAGCTGTTTAGTAGAACAAGATGAAGAACCCCCACATGAATTAGATAGAGATGCAAGAAGAATTGCTTTAATAATTTCTTCCGCTTTAAAATCAAATGTTTTCAGCGAAATCTATCCTATGAGAAAAACAGTAATTGATGGTTCCAATACAACTGGATTTCAACGAACTATGTTAATTTCACAAGGCGGATTTTATAATGCAGGAGATGTAAAGATAGGAATTCAGTCAATTTGTCTAGAAGAAGATGCTGCAAAAATATTGGGTGAAGAAGGATCAATAAGAAAATTTGGTCTAGAACGATTGGGGGTTCCATTAGTTGAAATTGCAACAGAACCTTTTGAAACAGAATTAACAGAGATTAAAAAAATTGCATTATCTTTAGGAAGAATTTTGAGAAGTACAAAAAAAGTGAAACGAGGTTTAGGATCAATTAGACAGGATGTTAATGTCTCAATTAAAGATGGAGGGGGCGTAGTAATTGAAGTGAAAGGAGTACAACAATTAGATCAATTAGAAAAAGTTGTTGAATATGAAGCCAAAAGACAGCATGGTTTGTTAGTAATTTCAAAAAAAATTCAAGAAAAAGATTGGAGATTTACTAGTGAAGACAAAAAAGACATTACAGAGTTATTTTCAAAATGCAAATCAAAAATTATTCAAAATGCCATAAAGAAAAATCAAAAAATTATTGCAGTGTCTTTTAAAAATATGGCTGGAATGTTCGGATTTTCACCATATGAAGGTATTAGATTGGGAAAGGAAGTAGCAGAATTGGTAAGATTTTTTGGAATAGGCGGAGTATTTCATTCAGATGAATTGCCCAATTACGGGGTTGAAGAGTCAGATCTAGATGAATTGAAGAAATTTGCACAAATTAAAGAAAATGATGCATTTTTAATTTTGGCATCACCTCAAGAAAAAATGCAGACAATTGTAGAACAAATTATTTTAAGAATTGAGCATATTAGAGATAAAGGTATTCCAATTGATACCAGATTAGCTACTCAATCAGGAGAAACAAAATTTCTTCGACCAAGACCAGGAGCTGCAAGAATGTATCCTGAAACTGACATTCCACCAATAATTATTACGAAAGAAGAATTATCAGAAGCTGAAAATAACATACCAAAATCTTGGGATGATTCTATAAAAGAATTGGAAACAAAATATAAAATTAATCCTCAACTTGCGGAACAAATTTTTGATTCACGATATATTGGACTATTTGAAAAAATTATTCAAGATATTAACATCAATCCAACATTTGTTGCATCAATACTTTGTTCGTCAATTACAAATTTGGAAAGAAGTGGATTAGATCCAAATTTATTAAAGAATCAAGAGATTTTCAAATTATTTCAGCTGTTGGAAGAAGGGAAAATTGCAAAAGAATCTATTGAAATAATATTTGAAAATATAATGGCTGGAAGATCAGAGACTGTAGAACAAGCTATGAAAAATACTTCAATTCAATCTGTTAATGAAGATGATTTAGAAAAAATTATTGAAGATATTGTAGAAAATAATAATGAAATTATTAAAAATCAAAAGGAAAGGGCTATTGGGCCATTAATGGGAATTGCTATGAAAGAATTAAGAGGTAAGGCCTCTGGTGAGACAATTAACAAGATTCTTTTAAAAAATATCAAGAAGAAATTAGAAAATATGTCCTGAGGAGAATGCGGGAAGTGGGATTTGAACCCACGAACTCCTTGAAGATAAGGATCTGAACCTTACACCGTTGACCAGGCTGGGTGACTCCCGCATTGGAAAATTTTGAATTCTAGAATAAGTTTCTTTATTATACTATAGGATGAAGATACAAAATTAGTCAAGAGATAAAATGGAATTTAGTGAAGTCTACTGCGCAAATTGTAAAAAAGTCTTAGGACGATATAATACTAAATTTTATAGTGATGACAAGATTGGTGAATTAGTAAATACATCACATTCTACACACATTAGAAATGGTCATCAAGTGAGGATTAGAAAATTTGAGAAAAATTAAATGAGTTTGATTTTTTCAACTGCTTCAAAAAGAGTTGAAATTCGTTCAATTCGATTGTCAGAAACATGTTGGTTCCAAGGTTGTGAATATAAAATCATTTTTTTATTATTTTTGAGAAATTTTTCTGCATTTAAGGGCGAATCATCAATAAATACATCATAGTCCAAATCTGCTTTCATAGGACCATCAATTACTGATACATAATTATCATATGAGATATCATGATAATCTAACCAAGATTTTACAAATGAATCAGTAGATATCTCTCTTGCTGTAACAACATCTACTTGACCAATAGCAGACAAAGATTTTGTAATTGATGATAAATTTTTTTCCGTGGTAGGTATTGTCATCCAATTTTTCCAGCATAAACTAAGTTCAGCATAAAAATCAAAAGGATCTATTTGGAACTCTTTCCAAAATTCCCAATTTGTGATTTGATTTTTAGTAATTTTTGGTCTTATGGAATTATTAAAATTCATCCATGATATGATTACATCTGCAAGTACGCCATCAACATCTAATGCAATTTTTATTTCAGTCATTTATTCACTTGTTTTTCTAAATTCATCTAAGAGATTTTTTTGGTGTTTGTTGAGTTTTTTAGGCACATTAACCACAATCCTAACAAATTGATCACCTTTTCCTCTAGAATTGATGTGTGTGACACCTTTTCCTTTTAGTTTGATAATTGTATTTGGTTGACTGCCAGAATCAACTTTAATTTTTTCTGCTCCTTCTAATGTGGGAACCATAATTTCGCAGCCCAAGGCAGCATCAATCATAGAAATATCATGATCATAGAAAATATCTTTTCCATCCCTATTGAATTTAGGATGAGGCTGAACTCTTACTCTAATTATTAAATCACCATTAACTCCATCAGGAATTTCATTTCCTTCAT
Source organism: Candidatus Nitrosopumilus sp. (assembly GCA_036525555.1). GTDB lineage: Archaea > Thermoproteota > Nitrososphaeria > Nitrososphaerales > Nitrosopumilaceae > Nitrosopumilus. Next base: position 39,155 of record DATDAD010000039.1, on the reverse strand, counting down.
CAGGAACTGTGTAATCACCTGAATCAATACCTGGAGGAATGTCAAAGGTTACTGTTTTTGTTCCTTTTTTCTTTCCTTCCCCTTTGCACTCATTACAAGGTGTTTCAATTATTGATCCTTGTCCTCTACAACCAGAACATGGTGCAGCAGTTACAAATGAAGCAAATCCCATATTTCGAGTTTGTCTAACTTGTCCTTGACCATTACATGTTGCACATGTTTTTTTGTGAGTACCAGGTTTAGCACCAGAACCATTACAAATATCACATAGAATTTGTTTTTGTAAATTGATTTCCATTTTTTTACCGTGAAGGACATCTTCTAAAGTTACAGATGTTTGATATAGAATATCTGAACCTCGTTGTTGTTGATTAAATCCAAATCCACCACCTCCACGACCAAAAATAGATTCAAAAATGGAATCAAATCCTCCACCTTGTCCTCCTTGGAAAATATCCTCTGTGGAGTACCTACCATCAACACCTGCATGTCCATGTTGGTCATAGATTTGTTTTTTTTCAGGATCAGAAATTACTGCATATGCTTCAGAAATTTCTTTGAAGTGTTCAGCTGCTTCTGAAGATTTGTTACGGTCAGGATGAAATTTTAGTGCTAATTTCCTATATTGTTGTTTAATTTCATCTGGTGATGATGTTTTTGTAACACCTAAAACTTCATAATAATCTCGTTTTGCAGCCATGAATCATACCTTTATCATAATTACAGTATAAATGATTGAATTGTATATCAGCTAGATTTTGTTTCATTGGTTTCAGATGATTTAGAAGATTCATCTGCGCCTTGTTGTCCATCTGCGCCTTGTTGTCCATCTGCGCCAGGTGGAGGTGAAGCATTTTTGTAAAGTTCTGTAGTAACTTCATTTACCAATGTTTGTAATGTGTCAAGTTTAGGTTTCAATTCATCGGGTTCTTTATCTAAAACTTCTCTAACTTCTTTCACAGCATCAGTAATTTTGATACCTTGCTCTTGTGAAATTTTATCTTTAAGATCATGATTAACTAATTTTTCTGTAGTGTAAATGTAACTTTCTGCTTCATTTCTCAAGTCAATTTTTTCTTTCTTCTTTTTATCTTCATCAGAGAATTTTTCTGCATCTTCTTTGAGTTTTTCAATTTCTTCTTTAGACAGCTTTGATGTAGATTCAATTGTGATTTTGGCTTCTTTTTGTGTTCCAAGATCTTTTGCTGCAACATTAATTATTCCATTTGCATCAATGTCAAATTTCACTTCAATTTGAGGAATACCTCTTGGTGCTGGTGGTAAATCAGTAAGATTAAAGCTTCCTAAAGAAACGTTGTCTGTTGCCATTGGTCTTTCGCCTTGAACAACATGAATCGTAACTGCTGTTTGATTATCAGCTGCTGTGGTGAAAACTTTACTCTTAGAAGTAGGTATAGTAGTATTTCTTTCAATTAATGGTTCTCTTACACCACCTAAAGTTTCAATTCCTAATGTAAGTGGAGTAACATCTAGTAAAACAATATCACTGCTGACATCTCCAGCTATAATTCCTGCCTGAATTGCTGCTCCCATCGCTACAGCCTCCATAGGATCTACACCAGATTCAGATTCTTGGCCAACTAATTCACTAACAAACTTTTTCACTAGAGGAATTCTTGTAGGTCCACCAACCATGACTATTTTATCGATGTTAGAATTTGATAGCTTTGCATCTTCTAATGCTTTGAGTACTGAGGGTTTACATCGTTCAACAATAGGTCTGATTAATTCATCTAGTTTTGCTCTTGTAATTCTTAACTCTAAATTTTTAGCACCAGATGATGGATCATGTGCAATAAATGGTAAATTGACATCAGTTTCCATTACAGTAGATAATTCAATTTTTGCTTTCTCAGAAGCTTCTCTAATTCTTGTCATAGCAGTGGAATCTTGAGAGAGATCAACTCCTTCTTTTTTCTTGAATTCATCAACAATAAAATCAATTAGGACTTTATCCATATCTGTACCACCCAATTGAGTATCACCAGATGTACTAAGAACTTCAAAAACACCTCCGCCCATTTCCATAATGGTTACGTCTAATGTACCACCACCAAAATCAAAGACAAGAATTTTCATGTCTTCTTTTGATTTATCCAATCCAAATGCTAAGGATGCGGCTGTTGGTTCATTAATTATTCTAACAACATCAAGTCCAGCAATAGTTCCAGCATCTTTAGTTGCTTGACGTTGATTGTCATCAAAATATGCAGGAACAGTAATTACTGCTTTTTGAACAGGTTCACCTACAAATGCTTCAGCGTCTTTTTTGATTTTTTGTAAAATAAATGCTGAAATTTGTTGAGGTTTGTATTCTTTATCAAGAATTTTAAAAGTATGATCTGAACCCATCTTTCGTTTGGCAGCAACAATTGTTCTATCGGGATTAGTTACTGCTTGCCTTCGTGCTGGTTCTCCTACTAAAAGGTCACCATCTTTAGAAAATGCTACAACTGATGGAAATGCTTTACCTCCTACTGTTGCACCTTCAGCTGCTGGAATAATTGTTGGTTTTCCACCCATAACTACTGCTGCTGCAGAGTTACTTGTGCCTAAATCAATTCCAATAATTTTAGTCATATTTTATCATCATCCTTTTTTTGAAATTTCAACTAATGTCGGTCTTATAACCCTCTCATGAGAAATATATCCCTTCCTGATCTCTTTCGTAATTGTATCATCATCTAAATCGGGATCATTGATAATGGATATGGCCTCATGAAAATTTGGATCAAAAATTTCTCCTAATGCATCTATAGGTTTAATGTGATATTTTTTCAATAGAGAATCCATATTTTTCAAGATAGAATCCAAGCCTTCTGAATTAATTTTACTATCAGAAAAAACTTGTTTTGCTCTAACAAAATCATCATAAATTTTTAAAAAATCTAATGCGAATTCATCAAGTTTTGAATTTACTCCATTTTCTATATCAGTTTGAGTCTTTCTACTAAGATTTTGAAAGTCTGCCAAGACAAGTTTTAATTTTTCTTCATATTCAGATGATTTTTGTTTTTCTAAAGATAGTAATTTGGATATTTCTTCAATATTAGATTCTGATTCTGTTTTAAAGGAATTATTTTCTGTTTCATTTTCGGATACTACATTAGCTGAAATTTCGTCAGAATTGGATTCATTAGACAATTCAATAAAAATAATAATTTAGCTAATTTATAGTATTATTGATTGTTTCACATAAAGGATTGGCTTTCACAATGATCAAATCAGAATCCTGTTTGGTTTTTTCTATATTATCAAAATCTGATTTTGAACATGCTACTACTATAGTAGTTTTATCACTATGAAATAGATCAAAGTTTGGATCTTCATAAGCTTCTACATCACCTATGTAATCACGTAGCCTTGATGTCAAATTTTGTAGCATCTCAATTTTATCTCCACGCATTGCATGTTGATCAAGTGTCCAAGATAAAGCAATTTTTGTCCTACTTGCTTTGAGATCATTTTTCTTTAAAGTGGAACGAATTTCATCGATTAAGCGTTTGATGTAACCATCAATGCCTTTAACACTTCCATTAATTAGATACATTAGAGTATTTGCACCTTCAAAAGACGAGCCCAAAGATTTTAAATCAAATAACCCACTAACCATATTATCAAGAAATATTTCTTGAAAATCATCAGATGAAAGATCATTTTTGGTAACCTCATCTTGAGCATATTTACAAACTTCTAAAACACTACATAAACTTGAAAATCTAGATAAGACATCAATAGCATGAAAATGTTCAGATGATGAAATAGCTACAAATTTTTTCTCTTTTTTACCTACTGTAAGAAGTTCAGATAATACTTCATCCTTTTTTCCATTAAATGACCCTATGATTTTGGGTTGTTCTTTAAGATCTTCTAATGGATAATAAAAATATGAAATATGTTTTCCAGTTTCAAGACCTGTTACATGTTCAAGTAATGAAATATTTTCATTGTTACCACCAAATCCAGTTGGAAGAGTGAAAATTACCGAGCTATTCTTTTTCATAGAGGAAACTGCATCTTTGAATTTTGAATGAATTTCAGTTTTGATATCTTGTCCAGTTTTTCTAATTCTAGGAGTAAAAAACAGATACTGTGCTTTTGAAATTGCTACGTCAATTGGTTCCATTGCTAATAATGGTTCATCTTCTTTTAGGGATGAGACATTTGGATATGTTTTAGCAATTTCAGCTTTAAGTGAAATTGCGGATGGTGTTGATTCATCAATAATGTAGACATCTGCACCTTTGATTGCCATTTGGGATGCAATAGCGTATCCTTCAGTACTAAGGCCATAAACAACGACTTTTGCTCCCCCCATTACATTTACAGCTAGTATTAGACTAAGAAAAACTTATTGAACTTACCATAATTAGGAAATTACTTGAAAATTTGGATAGATATTCTAACACCAAAACAATTATTGTTTTCTGAACCAATAATTGAAAAAATAGGGAAAAAACATGATCTTTTGTGTACTTCAAGAGATTATGAGGAAGTTTCAAAATTGGCAAAAATACGTGGTTTTGACCTTATTTTTGTTGGAAAACATGGTGGTGGGGACAAGAAAAGTAAACTCAAAGCCAGTATTGATAGAATGGAGAAGCTGTCTAAAAAAATTAAGACATTTTCACCAGATGTTGTAATTAGTTTTTGCTCTCCAGAAGCAGCAAGAATATCATTTGGGTTAGGAATTAAGCATATAGCATTTAGCGATTCACCTCATGCTGATGCAGTTATGCGATTAACATTACCATTAATTCAAAAATTGTTAATACCAAGTGTAATATCAAAAAAGGAATTTTCAAAATATGGCATTGATGAGAAAAATATAATTCAATACAAAGCAATTGATGCAATTGTTATCATACAAAGAAAAATAAATGAAAGTGTAAAATTACCATTCAAAAATAATAATAAAAAGAATATTTTGATACGAGTTGAGGAGGAAGAGGCATCATATACATCCAAATCTAGTAAAATTATTCCAATTATTAAAAAAGTTGCAAGTGATTTTGAAAATGAGAATATTGTAGTTTTAGGAAGATATTCTAAACAAATTGAAAATTTAGAAAAAATAATTGATAAAAGAGTAAAAATCGTAAAAATGTCATATGATGGAAAACATTTGTTAAAAAATACAGATGTTTTTATCGGTTCAGGTGGAACAATGACGGCAGAATCTGCATTGATGGGAATTCCAACAATTTCATATAATGCAGTTCCAAATATTATTGAGAAATTCCTAGTAAAGAAATGTTTGGTGAAACGAGAAACAAATCCAAACAAAATTTCAATACAAATAAAGAAAATTTTTGAATCAGATAATAAACAGAGTCTAAAAAGAGCAGAAACAATCAGGAAACAGATGGAAGATCCTATTCAAAAATTAATCAAAATAATTAAAGAATAGAGAATTTTTGTTTTATTAGTCAAATTCAAATAAAAAGTTCATTAAGGGAATGAAAGTGCTCGATTTAGCAGCCCGGTAGTGTAGCGGTCAAGCATAGAGGCCTTTGAAGCCTTTGACCCCAGTTCGAGTCTGGGCCGGGCTACCTTTTTAATAAAAAATTGTTTTGTAACACGAATATAACATAGATAGTTTTCCTGAAATTAGGCATCATGACGGATATAATTTTAGGAATGGGAGAAGTGGGGGAAACGCTTTTTGATCTTCTTGAAGAAAGAGGTTTTGGTAGTGTTGGAATTGATACAGATGGTTTAAAATGTAAAAATTATTCTAAAAGTCAAAAAATTGAAAATCCTGAATACCTTCATGTTTGTTTACCTGGAGAACTATCAGAATTTGTAGATATTACCCTGGATTGGATCAATAAGATAGAAGGACTAAAAGGTGTTCTAGTACATTCAACAGTTAAGCCCGGGACTACAAAAAGAATTCAAGAAAAATCTAAAGTTTTAATTTTATATTCACCAATTCGTGGTGTACATAGAAGATTTTTAGATGACATTAAAAAATATACAAAATTTATTTCATCAGATAAAAAAAATGTAGATCCTAAATTAAAACTAGAATTGGAAAAAAGATTTGAAAAGATAGACTGGATGTCAACTACAAAAACTGCAGAATTGGCAAAAATACTTGTAGATACCACTTATTATGGATGGTTGATCAGTTATGCACAAATAACAAAAATGATTTGTGAAAAAGAAGGAGTTGATTTCGATGAAATGTGGAAATTTGCAGATGAAATACATGAAAACTTAGGTAATAGACCAAAAATGTTTCCCGGAATTATTGGAGGCCATTGTGTCATTCCTAATCTGAATTTAATAAATAATGAAGAACTTGATATGATTAAAAAAATCAATGAGATTTATGAAAAATTTGAAAAATAATATAAAATTCTAAAAATCTAATTTGGTTAAAAGTCTAGAAGCAATTACAAATAATGTTGATGCTATACATACAAGAATTATCATTTCAAAGATTACAAATTCAGTTATAGTCCCAAATATCCCTGCTCTAATCACATCAACTAGATACGTTAATGGATTTAGATAAAATGCTGTTCGTAAAGGTTCAGGTGCACCATCTGCAGGATAAAATGCAGTACTAACAAAAGCAAAGAAAAGAAAAACTGTGTTAATTATTACATTGAATCCTTCACTTGAGCGTAATCTAGTGGAAATTATGGAAGCGAGTGAGCCAAAAAGTATTGAGCCAGTAACAGATCCAAAAATGATTATGGGTATTGTTACTATTGAAAATTCTACAGAATCAAAAAATACAGGATATCCGACAACTGCTATCAATGTAGCACTAATTAATCCAATAATCCCAATTGTGCAAATATTACTAAGTATATAGTGACTCCTAGTAAACGGACCTGACATAATTTGTTCAAACATTCCATGTTTTCTATCATTCCAAATGATGATGCCGGAAATTAAAGTGCTATTCATAATGTTAAATCCAATCATGCCTGAAGCTAGAAACGCAGGATAGTCAAGATCTTTATTTCCAAATGGAACTGCATTGATTAATGGTGCATATGCAAATCCTGCTACAAAAATATAGATTAAAGGAAAAATTACTTGCCAAATTAAAAATCCAGGATTAAGAGAAATAGTAAGATTTCTGTTGACTAATCTAATTATTGGATGCATTTTCTTTCACCATATTCAAAAAGATCTCTTCAAGATTTGTAGGTACCGCTGATAGATCTTCAATGTCAATTTTATTATCATAAAGTATTTTCAAAATTTGTAACAACAATAGTTCAGATTGCTCTGAACGAATTATAATATTAGTTCCAGTTTCAAAATTAATTTTGCAATCAGGTATTCCAGATAAAAGAGAAATCACATCTGATTGTTTTTCTAACAAATGAATTTTAATGGTTTTTTCCTTACCAAATTTATTTTTTAATGCATCAGGAGAATCAACAGTTATAATTTTACCTTTATCAATAATTGCTATTTGATCACAAAGATATTCTGCTTCAGATAGTATATGCGTAGTGTAAAAAATTGTTAAACCTGTTTTGACTTTATTTTTTAAATAATCTAATAACTTTCTTCTGGCACTGGGATCTAATCCTACAGTAGGCTCATCCAAAAATAATAGTTCCATATCATGCATAAATTCTCGTGCAACCTGAACTCTTCTTCTTTGACCGATTGAAAGATCTTCATTTCTTTTCTTACGTATTTCAGTTAGATCAAAGTCTTTCAAGAGTTGTTCCATTCTTTTTTTACGTTCAAGTTTTGGAACATTCCACATCATACCATATTTCTCAAGGGATTTTTCAACTGACAGTGTAGGCTCATAGCTAGGTTGTTGTAAAACTACGCCAATTTTATGACGAATTTTAAGGGGATTTGAGATAGCATCAACTCCTAAAATAGACAATGAGCCACTTGTAGGAGGAATAAGAGTAGTTAGAAGTTTGATTGTTGTAGATTTTCCTGCTCCGTTAGGACCTAAAAATCCAAAAACTTGACCTGATTTGACTGATAAAGTAAGATCAGATAATGCATTAACTGAACCATAAAATTTGGAAAGGTGGCTGACATCAATGCAAGACATAGCAAGACTGCGATCTTCCTATTAATTTAGTTAGTGAGATAAATGAAGATATTTTTTGGAAAAATTGAATTAATCATGAAAAAACATGTATGGATTAAATAAAATTATGATATCATTTTTTGAAAAATATGAAAATAGTGTATTATGCGATCATTTTTTCATCAAATGGAATTAACAAGAGAATGAAATTTTTATTAATAGAAACAAGTTTATCAAAACTGAATTGTCAGAATTTGAAAATCTTATCAATAAATTTCTTGAACAAAAACCAGAATTAACTAAAGAGCAACTTGAAGATCTGATTAAACAGAAAAAAGCAAAAATTGGTGCAGGGTATTTGACTGATCAAGGTGCGTTATTTTTAATTGCTTCAGACTATGGCATTACATTATCTGAACCACATAAAACAGAAATTAGTTTAAAGGATCTATATGCAGGCGCAAAAGAAATCTCACTAGAAACAAGAGTTTTGAATCTCTCACCAGCAAAACAATTTTCTAGAAAAGATGGCTCTCCATTTTATCTTAGAACAATGACAGTTTATGATACAAATTCTACAGCCAGTGTAAAATTATGGGATGAAAAAGCAAATCTTCCAGGAATTGAAAATCTAAAACCAGGAGATTTAATTAAAATTATCAAGGCTTATGTAAAATCGGATCTTGATGGTTCGCCTACCATAAACATTGGTTCTGGATCAAACATAGAAACTACAGATACAAAAAGTGAAATTCCTACTATAGATACTATCACAAAAGATGTAAGTGAAACTCAAGAAGGGCAAAAAGATTTGGTTGTTTCAGGAACAATTGATGGTGTGATTAGCGGAATGGAGTTTACAAATTCTCGTGGCATGCCTGGAAAAGCACTAAGAATGAGATTGAAAGGAAAAGATGGAAGTACAATGAGAGTAGTGTTATGGGGTAAAGATGAATCAGAAATACCAAATATGATTTCAGAGTCAGCCAAAGTAAGGTTACTAGGTGTCAGAGTCAAATCAGGAAATCAAGGATTAGAAATTCATGGAAATGATGCAACAATTATTGAAATTGAAGGAAGTAAAGAAGCAGAACCAGTAATTACCAGGATTCTATCCATGTCACCTACAGAAAATGGTAAAAATCTAATTTTGTCTGTTGACAATAAAAAGAATTTATTTTACATTAGTGATTTTTCAAACTCAACTAGCATCTGTGTGGAGGGGGATGTAATAGAATGCATGCCATCAAAAGTTTATGGAAATTCAATCACCTTAGATGAAAATTCTTTTGTTAGAAAATTAGATAATGATGAATCAATACCCTCATTATCACAACTCAGAACAAAAATTAATGAAATTAAAGTTGATGGAAATTATTGTATTGAAGCAATTGTATTGAAGGTTCCTGAAAGGCGTGAAGTTCAAACAAAATCAGGAGAATCAATTGTACTTTCAGAAATGTTTGTTGAGGACGATACAGGACAAATTTGGGTTAAAGGTTGGAGAAATCAAGCAAGAATAATTGACAAATGCGAATTAGGAGAAATCATTTCCATTACAGGACTAAATGCAAAAGCTGGACTAGAAGGCAGAATAGAATTGTTTGTCACTCCATTCTCTAAAATCACAAAGAAGAACTAAGAGTCCCAAAAACCTCTAGTTACAACATACTGCCTTTCTGCCTCATAGATTTGTTTGAACAAATGATCTTCATCAATCATATTTCTCAAGATTCTTGCTGCTGTGTCTGCACCAACACCATATCCTGATATTACAGTAATAGCAGTTTTACCGAAATTTTCAACTAAAGATGCAACTTTCCACGCACGATCAAACTTATGTTTTTCATCGGGAGATAGTTTTTTTCCATCATGCTTTTTTCTTATAATTTTGGGTAAATCGTAATCAGAATAATATGTTGCTGTAATTTGTCTCGCTTTACAATATGGACATACTAGTAAATTTTTTACTTCAAATGTTTGAAATACACGTTCCCATTTTCCACAGCGTGCACAAATCAGACGATGTTTAGTTTTTTCAAGTCTGGCTTTAACTAGATCAAGGATTCCCTTGTCAAGATTTGCAGGTGACGAATAATATTTTGCGGTATGATCTAAAACAGGCTCTGCTAATTTTGAAAACTGATCAACTTCCAACCAAGTTACATGAATTTCGTTATCTTTGATCTTTTTTAGAATAATTTCGGAATTTTTAAGATCATATTTGTCATGAAATAATTCACGAAGAGCTTCATGTACAAGTGCTGTTTTAGAATATCGTTCATATAAAAATCGAGCAGATTTTCTTTCATATATTGCACCTCGACCAACAACACCAAATTTTTTTGCAACGCACCATGTTCTCCAATTAACATTATGTGTTCCAGTTAAAGATGCACTAATTATGGATTGTAAATCATAATCATCTTTTAGAACTTCCATGAATAATTTTTCTGAGATTCTGGATCTGGAAGATAAAACAATCCTATAACCATCAGATCGGGAGTCAACTATGGAACCCAACATTGAAGATAACATTGAAGAGAGTAATGTCGCTAATGTAGAATTGATTTTACTTCCTAAGCAAGAATGAATTACAATTGAACCCTGAGATCTATTTGATTCAATTACAATATTATTTTCATCAGGAATCACATCAAAATTTAATTTTTCAATAACTTTGTTAGCTAGTGTAAAATTTCCATTCTTAACCTTACTACGAAAATTTCCTACTTTATGCGCAGTTTTATAGTCAATTGGAATATTTTCTCCTTCCCAATACGGCACAGTGATTCCGCCCCCTCTGAAAGGTTCAACATTTACACTGAATGATTTTTCATCAACATTTAGGATTCTCCATTGAGAGCCTTTTAACACAAAAATATTTCCGGAATCCCCAAAATCACCTACAAATCTTTGATCCAAAGAACCAATAATTTTTTTTCCAACACTATCAAAAACTTTGAATTTAAGAATATCAGGAATGGTTGAAAGGTTTTCAAAATAATATTTGAATGAACGTCCTTTTTTCCAAAAAGTCATTTTTGTTCTGTCAAAAAATATCAGATAGTTTGAATCAAGTAAATCCAAGACATCTACTAGATCATTAATTTTTAAATTTCGAAAAGGATATGCTTTTGTTACTAATTCAAAAGCCTGGTCTACTGAAATTTCACCAATTTGCATGGATAATCCAACTAAATGATGGGCTAACACGTCAAGGGAACCATCATGAATTTTTTGTTCTTCAATAGAACCTTCTTGAATTCGTTCAAGAATTGCTTGCGCTTCAAATTCATCATCGGGGTTATTTGTAATAATCAAACCTTGTGCTGATTCATCTCGATTATGTTTACTTCTACCTATTCTTTGTACAAATTTTGAAACTTGTCTTGGAGATCCATAATGAATTACTAATTCAACTGAACCAATATCCAAGCCCAATTCTAGTGAAGAGGTACACACAACAATGCCATGTTTTCCATTACGCAAAGTTAGTTCTGTTTCTTCTCGTACTTCTTTTGAAAGAGAGCCATGATGTAATTCAATAGGAATAGATGACTTTTCTTTTAATACTGATGCTAGAAATTCTGCTTCTCCTCTAGTATTAGTAAAAAGAAGAATAGGAGAATCTAAATCAATTTCCATGACATGTTCAATGATTTTTTCTGCTACATCTGAAATTGTTCCATCAACATATTTTATTTCCACATCATATTTTCTTACAGAAATATCTCTAATTATCTCACATTTTCGCTTCGTTCCTACAACAAATTTTCCTGCTTCATTAAAATTTCCAATAGTTGCAGATAATCCAACTTTTGAGAGATTGTATTTTGAGTTTAATTCTAATCTTTCAACACTTAATGCCAGTTGAGAGCCTCGCTCGCTAGATAATAATTCATGTACTTCGTCAATTACAATCCATTCCAACTCGGATAGTGCGTTTAGCATTTTGGTTTGTGTTAAAAGAATCACCAATGTTTCAGGAGTAGTAATTAAAATATCCGGAGGATTCTCAGTGATCTTTTTTCTATCTTTCTGACTAGTGTCTCCATGACGAATTTCAATTGTTAATTGATTTTCATGTGCATATTTTGTAATTCTTCTAAAGACATCTCTATTTAATGCCCTTAGTGGCGTAATGTAAAGAGCTTTAATTTTTTTAGTTTTTTTAGAATTTTTTAAAAGTGAAAAAATTGGTATTACAGAGCACTCTGTTTTTCCAGAACCCGTTGGTGCAATTACAAGGCAATCTTTCTTTTGTAAAATTATTGGAGATGCTTTTTTTTGAATTTCAGTTAGTTTAGAAAATCCAAATTTTCCAAATAAAGAATCAAGTGTTGGATTCAACTGGTTCATTTGATCTTGTTCTTTCATAAACAATTACACCAACTAAGCCAAGTGCAAATAGAGCTACAGTGATAATTGGTATTGAATCAAAAATTCCTGCCATTCTTTAACATAAAGGTAGACCATTAAAAATCTTCAGTACGATCAACAAGTCCAATTTTTGTAATTGTGTAGGAAAAAGTTTCTTTTTTTAATGCCCAATAAATTTCACCATTAAATTTTGATGAATTCTTAAAAAGATGAATTTTGATATGTGTGAAAGGATCAATTGCACTTTGCATATTTTCAACTTCCTTATCTTCTATATTTCTAATCATATTACTGACAACAATTGGAATTTTTTTTGTTATTGCAAATTTTGATAATTTATGCATGTATTTCATAAATAATGAATTTTTTTCAAAAATAGATTCATCATTTTGGTACTCATAAGAAAATAAATCAGTAATATTATCAATTACTATTAGAGAATAATCATTTTTTTCAATGTTTATGATTGATTCGATTTGTTCTGAAGTATTAGTAATTCGAGATACTGTTATTTTTTCAAGTAAGTCAGCATCTATTTCTGATTCTTTTTGAATTTCTAAGATTCTTTCAGGTCTAAATCCACCTGATGTATCAATATACAAAATATTGCCACCATTTTTAATTGAATTAATCAATAATTGTAACAATAACAGAGTTTTTCCGGTTCCACCTCCACCAAAAATATCTACAATCACACTATCAGGAATTCCTCCAGACAAGAATCTGTCTAATTTTTGCAAACCAGTAGAAATCATTTGTATAATTATTAGAAAAAGGAGAAAAAATTTAAGGAATTTCAATATTCGCAAAAGAGGTAAGGCTTTTATGCTAGATAACAAAGTTGCAAAACAAGTGAACAATTAGTGTCCCAATCAAACAGCGCAAAACGACCTCTAACAACTCTTCAAAAAAGTACAAAGAAGAAAGTTACAGTAAGGCTGAAAAACGAAGTTGAATACAAAGGAAAAATGGATAATGTTGATTCTTATATGAATTTGATTATGACTGATGCTGAAGAGCTTCATGATGGTAAAACAATCGCAAATTATGGCAGAGTTATCGTAAGAGGCAATAACGTATTATTTATCAAACTTGAAAACGAACTCTAGTTAACGGTGTGGTTGTATGACCAATAATTTTCTATTTACATCTGAATCAGTTACAGAAGGTCATCCAGATAAGATATGTGATAATATTTCTGATGCGTTCTTAGATGAATATCTACGACAAGATCCAGATTCGAGGGTTGCAGTTGAAACAATGGTTACCACTGATTTTGTAGCAGTTGCTGGCGAAGTAACATCCAAAGCAAATTTCGATAAAAAGGCTCAAGAAGAATTGGTCAGAAAGACAATCAGAGAGATAGGATATGATAACAAAGATTTGATGTTTGACACTGAATCTTGTGAAGTGACTTTACGTCTACACTCTCAAAGCCCAGATATCAGTCAAGGTGTTACAGCTACTGAAGATAAGGAGCAGGGTGCTGGTGATCAAGGGTTAATGTTTGGATATGCTACTAATGAAACAAAAGAGCTTATGCCAATGCCAATTTTGCTTTCACAAAAACTTGCACAAAAATTGGCTGAAGTTAGAAAGAATAACGTTCTTTCTTGGGCAAGACCTGATGGGAAAACACAAGTTTCTGTTAGATATGAAGACAATAAACCAACCAAAATTGAAACAGTAGTAGTTTCAACACAGCATTCACCAGAAGTTTCTCAAGAAGAAATTTCAAGAGAGATCATTGATAAAGTGATCAAACCAGTTTTAGGGAATCTTTGGAATGATAATATCAAAATTCACATCAACCCTACAGGTAAATTTGTAATAGGTGGACCGCATGGTGATGCAGGATTAACTGGAAGAAAGATTATTGTTGATAGCTATGGTGGTTTTGGAAGACATGGTGGAGGAGCCTTTTCAGGAAAGGATCCATCTAAAGTAGATAGATCTGCATGTTACATGTGCAGGTATATTGCAAAAAATCTAGTTGCAGCAGGATTAGCTGATAGATGTGAAGTCCAACTTGCATATGCAATTGGAGTTGCAGAACCAGTCTCACTTTATGTCAATACATTTGGAACAAGCAAGATTGCTGAAAGTCAAATTGAAGAATTAGTGAGAAAGAATTTTGATATGAAGCCGTCAGGAATTATTTCACAATTAGATTTGAAGAGACCAATATACAAAAAAACAGCATCTTATGGTCATTTTGGTAGAAATGAGCCAGAGTTTACTTGGGAAAAGACAGACAAGGCTGAAATATTAAAACAATCTGCGGGATTGTAGTAATTCCAATACAGATTGAAATTTAATTTCAGATATTTTGGATAATTTTTTGTAATCTCCTTTAAAATTACCAATTAAAATATTTAGATCATCAATTCCAAAATCAGATTTTGAATTGATTATTGCATCATGATATGCACCTTCCAGATCGATATTTCTAATTTTGGTTTTAGTTCCTTTAGAGAAGAGTTTAACATATTTTTCAAAAGAGACATAATCAGGTCCAACCAGATCAATAATTTTATTGTTAAATTTTGATTGATATGTTGATTCAAAAATGACTCTGACAACATCAGAAATCAATATGGGCTGAATTGAATATTTTCCAGATCCAGGAATTTTAATCTCCCCAGATTTCATTTGTTTTTTTAGATGTTTTGAAAGCAGATCATCTTTTCCAATAATGTAGGATGGTCTAAAAATTGTAAAGTCTAAACCAGAATTAATTACTAGTCTTTCTGCATTATACTTTGAAATAAAATAACCCAACGTAGCATTTGGAGAAACACCCAAGCCACTCAAATAAACAATTTTTTTGATTTTTCCTTTTTTACCAAGATTTAGAATATGTTTTGTTAAATCTGTATTTATCGCATCATAGTCTTCATTTATGGACTGTTTTCCAATTCCTACAAGATGAATTATTGCATCTGAATTTCTAATTTTTTTTAAAATATTTTTTTCATCATAATTTTTTGAAATAATTTTAGTTTCACATTTGAAATCCTTAAAATTATTTCTTGATATTGATATTAAATCAACATTTTTTTCTGATAAATATTTTCGAAGATTTTTTGCAATAAAACCACTAGCCCCAGTGACAACAATCTTTAGAGATTTTACCATAATAGAACCAAGTTTGTTTTAATTTTAAATCTATTTGAATAGTTTTCAAAAATTATGAAATAAGAGTTAATACCAGAAAATGAATACAACTAATGTGGAAGAAGAAAAGACAAAATTAAAGACGGGTTACACTACAGGGAGTTCTGCAACTGCGGCATCAAAAGCAGCATTATTATCAATAATTAACCAGAAAAAAATCGAGAATGTAGAAATTTTATTACCAAAAAAATCCTATATTAAAATCCCAATACACTCATGTCATTTTGAATCTGATAAAGCAAAATGCTCAGTTATCAAAAATGGGGGGGATGATCCTGATGTCACTCATGGTGCGGAAATTATTGTGGATTTGTCTTTTACTGAAAAAATAAATGAAATTGAGATTGATGGTGGAGAGGGGGTAGGTATAGTAACCAAACCAGGATTGGGTTTAGAAATTAACAAACCTGCGATAAATCCAGTTCCTAAAAAAATGATCATTGAGAATCTAAGAGAGGTGGGAAAAGAAATTCTTCTGGAAAAAGGAATCAGAGTAGTGATTTCGGTTCCCAAAGGAAAAGAATTGGGTCCTAAAACAGACAATCCAAGATTAGGTATTACTAATGGGATTTCAATTTTAGGAACTAGTGGAATTGTAATTCCATTTTCTACAGCATCATATGCAGCATCAATAAGGCAAAATTTGGATGTTGCAATTGCAGCAGGTAATGATACAGTTGTACTGACAACAGGTGGAAGAAGTGAAGATTTTGCAAAGAAAATTGTAGATTTACCAGTTCACTGTTTTGTGCAAATGGGGGATTTTTCTGGATACACAATTCAACAGTGTGCTAGAAAAAATATCAAAAAAGCATATGTTGTAGGCTTCATTGGAAAGCTAGCAAAAATGGCAGCAGGGGTTAAACAAACTCACGTTAAAGGATCTAAAGTGGATATGAATTTTTTAGCTCAATTAGCTCAAAAATGTGATGCCAGTGAAAGTGTAATCCAAAATATCAAAAAAGCAAACACGGCAAGACATGTTTCAGAAATAATTCAAGAGAATAAGATTGAGGGATTTTTTGAGTTGATTTGCAGTGAGACATATAAGCATATGAGAAAACATTCTGAAGAAAAAGTTCCAATTGATGTAATATTGTTTGATTTCGAAGGAAAAGTTTTGGCTAGGAAATCTGAAGAGTAAGGTATTTTATTAAAGTCAGAAGGTTTTGATTATGGAAAAAACTTCAGTCCTTGCCATTACAAAGAATGGAGTAAAAATAGGAGAAGAATTAAAGAAAATATTTCCAGATTGGAGTATATTTGCACCTTCAAAACTATCAAATGAAAATAGTCAGATCAGGTGGTATTCTGAGCCTACAACAGATAAAATTGTTGAACTTTTCAAAAACAATAGCGCATTAATTTGTCTTTTTTCTTTAGGGGCAGTAATTAGATTAATTGCACCGCATTTGAAGGATAAAAAAACTGATCCCGCAGTTCTTGTAATTGATGACAAGAAAAATTTTGTGATTAGTGTTTTATCAGGTCATATTGGAGGAGCCAATGAATTAACTGAAGAGATAGCTAAAAAAATTGGAGCACAGTCTGTAATTACTACTGCAGCAGATGTAAACAATACAATAGCAGTAGATCTTGTAGGCAGAGAATTTAATTGGAAAATTGATGATGATTCTACAGTGACCAAAATCAGTGCAGATATGGTAAATGAAGAGCCTATTGGAGTTTTTCAGGATGCAGGTAAAAAAAATTGGTATAAAAAATTACCAAAAAATGTTTTGATTTATGAAAATCTAGATGATTTAAAAAAATCAAATTCTAAAGCTTGTCTGATAATTTCTGACAAAATCATTGATGATGAAATATCTAAAAAATCTGTGATATACCGTCCTCCAAGTTTAGTAATTGGAATTGGATTACATTGGGATACTACAAAAGAGACAATCAGAGAAGGAATAGATCATTGTTTAGAGAAATTCAAACTTAGTTCAAAATCAATTGCAAAATTGGTTTCGATAAAAAAACCACAAGATGTACAAGGATTGATTGAACTTGGGGAAGATATGAAGATTCCAGTAGAATATGTAAATAGAGAGGATTTAGCTGAAATCTCTGCTCCAAATCCTTCTGAAACAGTAAAAGCTTTTGAAGGAACTGCAAGTGTATCTGAGGCTGCTGCGATCAAAGTATCCTCAGGTGAATTAATAGTAGAAAAGCAGAAATTCCCACCAAATCTGACTATAGCCATAGCGAGGATTATGGATTGAAGCGAGGACTATTACTAATTGATAGAGGAAGTAGAGAAAGAGAAGCATCAGAAGAATTGGATATAATTTGTCAAGGTATTAAGGCAAAAAGTGACTATGTTTTTACGGATTTTTGCTTTTTAGAGGTAGAACCACCGTACATTGAAGATGGAATTTCCAAATGTCTAAAACAAGATATTGATTCTTTAACTATTGTTCCTTATTTTTTGTATCCTGGGAAAAAAGTAAAAAATGCAGTCACAGATGTAATGAAATTTCAAAAAGATACCAAAGTAAAATTTGTCGTTACAAAGCAAATGAGTATGCATAAGACTATGGTTAATGTTGTTGAAAATAGAATATCTACAACCTTAAAAGAAAATAACATCACTTTAACAAATAATGAAGTAGATGTTATGATAATTGGTCATGGCAGTAAGGATCCTAATGCTCAAAGATCATTAGATTACATTGTAAATGAATTAAAAGATTCGTATAGAAATGTTAGTAGATGTTGGTTAGAGATAGAACAACCAGATATTTTTGAGGGAATTAAAAGTTGTGAAAAAGATAATCCCAAAGTTTTGATAATTGTTTTTTATTTCCTTCATGAAGGAGCTCATGTAAAGACAGATATCAATAATGATTTGATTCCAGCACTTGAAAAGTCAAGTATAAAAAATTCTTACATTACAAAGCACATTGGAACGGATCAAAAAATGATTGATTTGATAATAGAGAGAGCAAAAGAGGTAGAAAATGCAAACTAAGAAAGGCCAATCAATTGAAGATGCAAGTATGCAAATGATTGAAGATGAGATAGGCACTCATGGATTTACTGAAAAAGAATGGCCTATTGTTAGAAGGATAATTCACTCTACAGCAGATTTTGATTTTGCAGATAAAAATAAGTTAATTTTCCATAAAGATGCAATTGAAAGTGGGATGAATGCTTTGAAAAGAGGTTGTAGTATAGTAGTGGATGTTAATGGAGTGATTGGTGGAATGAATAAACAAAATCCTAAAGATTTTGGAAATAACATAGTTTGTAATATTTCAAAACCAGAAATTATGGAATTAGCAAAAAAAGAAGGTAAAACACGCTCACAAGTATCTATGAGAGCTGCTGCATCAGATATTGATGGAGGAGTGGTGGCAATAGGGAATGCCCCAACTGCGCTTCAGGAGGTAATTCAGATGGTCAAAGAGGGAATAGTAAAACCTGCTCTAATAATTGGAATTCCAGTAGGATTCATTTGTGCAGCAGAATCAAAAGAAGAATTATCAAAGTTGAAAGATACGCCATTTATCACCAATATAGGTAGAAAAGGAGGCAGTTCCTCAGTATCTGCCACAATTAATGCAATTTTTAAATTGATTAGGGCAGAATCATCTTTTTGAATGATTAATGCAATTTTTAACAAAAATTTCTGCATAGTTTGAGCTGTCAAAATACAGATGGCCGTATGAAGCTAAAGTATTATCTTGAATTAATCCATCATGATGTCCTTTGATTCCTTCGCCAATTTCTAAACTATAAGCAAATTTTGAATCTGATGAAACAGAATCTAATTCTGAATAATGAAATTCATGACCTTGAAAAGCATGTAGTTTTTCAGAAATTAGATTTTTGGTAATGATTTTACCCTTTGTATAGTTTAGTCTCATTTTTTTTGTCATTTTTGTTTCGGCATCAAATAGACCAATCATTTTATATTTTTTATTTTCAGACAAGATAGATTTTGTCAGATACATTAATCCTCCACATTCAGCATAAATAGGAAGATTGTCTTCAGATAATTTCTTTATTGATTTTTTCATAATTTGATTTTTTTCAAGTGGGTCACCTAAAATTTCAGGAAAACCACCACCAATGTAAAGTCCATCACATTTTGGAATTTTTTTATCATTTACAGGGCTAAAAAATTTTAAATTTGCACCTTCACGACGTAGTGCCTCTAGATTATCTTGATAGTAGAAATTAAAAGATGTATCAAGTGCAATTGCAATAGTAGTTTTTATTTTTTTATTTACAGGTTTTAATTTTTTATTTAATTCATTAGAATTTTTTGCAATTTTAATAATTTGATCAACATCAAAATACCCAGACATTATTTTTGAGATTTTTTCAATTTTTGCTTTGAGAGTTTTACTTTCTAATGTTGAAATCAATCCCAAATGTCTTGAAGGCATATTAAATGAAGTATTTTTAGGAATGATCCCTACTATTGGAATTTTGATTTTTTCAAGCGCATTTTTACATAAAAGTTCATGTTTTTTGCTACCTATTTTGTTTAGAATGATTCCAACAATTCGAGAATTTTTATGAAATTTTAAAAATCCAAGCGCAGTAGCAGCAATAGAACGAGAAGTTTTACTTGCATCTAAGACTAGCAAAACAGGAGATTTTGTTAGTGATGCTACATGATGAGTACTAGCATAGTTTGAATCTCCACCAAATCCATCATAATACCCCATAACGCCTTCTATTACAGATACATTTGATTTGGAATTTGATGTGAAGCTATTGAGAAGATTATTTTTCCCCATTAGCCATGCATCAAGATTGTAAGTTTGATTTTTTGAAATACTTGAAAGATATCCTGGATCAATATAGTCGGGTCCAACCTTAAATGGTTGTACAGACAAACCACGTTTTTGTAGTGCATAAATAATTGAACATGTAATTGATGTCTTTCCAACTCCACTAGTAACTCCTGCAATAACAATTCTAGGGATTTTCATTTCATGACTAGAATCATTTTTTATTTAAATTGATAGATTTGAGATATACTCAATGTTTTTAGTCAGATGCATTATGTACATTTTATGGAAAATGACGGTTTAACTATTGTTTATACTGGGAAAGGCAAAGGGAAAACGACTGCAGCTTTAGGGATTGCTTTGCGTGCAGCAGGATATGAAAAGAAAACTTGTATGATTCAGTTCATTAAAGGTTCATGGCATTATGGTGAAATGAATTCATCAAAAAGACTAGAGCCTGAATTTGAGATGGTAGCAGTTGGTAAAGGATTTGTAGGAATAATTGATGATAAAAGCCCAAAAGAAGATCATGAAAAAGTAGCAAAAGAAGCAATTAGGATTAGTAATGAAAAAATTCAATCAGGAAAGTACGATATTGTAATTTTGGATGAGGTTAATTATGCTGTAAATCTTAATTTAATTTCAGTAGAGGATGTTTTAGACATTATCAAATCAAAGCCAAAAAATATAGATTTGATATTAACAGGAAATTATGCGAAAGACGAAGTTATTGAAAAAGCTGATCTTGTTACAGAGATGAGAGAGATAAAACACCCATTTCAACTGGGAATCAAAGCAAAGAAAGGAATTGATTTCTAACCAGCAACATTAATTTACGCATGAGTGATTTTTAGAAGAAATGTCTACTAAAATTCAAGAAATGCCTGAACAAGGAGAGATTATTCTTGCAACTATTACCAAAGTAATGGATCATGGGGCATATGTCACACTAGATGAATATGATGATATTCAAGGGTTTTTACATATTTCAGAAATTGCTCCAGGTTGGATTAGATCAGTAAATAGATTTGTAAGAGATGGGGAAAAGAAAGTTCTTCTTGTAAAAAAAGTAAATGCTGAACGTGGGGATATAGATCTCTCTTTAAAGCAAGTATCAAAAGATCAAAAGAAACAAAAATTAAAAGAAGTTAAAAAATTTGAAAAGGGTAAAACGCTATTACAAAATGTTCAAGAAAAAGCTAAATTATCAGATGAAGAGATTGAGAAATTAGAAGATGGTATTTATTCAAAATTTGATTCAGTGTATGATGCTTTCATATCTATTGCAAGAAACGGTATAGAATCTGTAAAAGAGCTCAAATTTCCAAAAAAGACTGCTACTGTAATTGAAGATATTTGCTCAAAAATCAAGCTTCCTTCAGTAGAGATTAGAGGAATTATGGAAATTACAAATAGTAAATCAGACGGGGTTGAAATAATCAAGAAAACATTGCTAGATGTAATAAAAAAGGATTCCACTATAGACATTACATATCTGGGAGCACCAAAATATAGATTATCAATTACTTCTGAAGATTTTAAATCTGCTGAGAAATTATTAAAACCGATTATTGAAGAGATTGAAACGAATATAGAAAAGAAAAAAGGTACATTCAAATTTACTAGAGAAGATTCAAAGAAAACTAGAGAGAACTAAAATGAGATTTTTACTTAGAAAATGTTCTAAATGCTATCACTATACATTAAAAGAGAAATGTCCTAAATGTGGTGAAGAAACAGTTTCAGTGCATCCTGCTAAATTTTCACCAGACGATAAATACATGAGATATAGATTAGCAGAAAGGTATTCTTAGGATAAGGGTTTGTAGTCTTTGTTTACTTCATAGATAAAGACGCCAAGCATTGGTCCAATTTTTTCCTCAGCGAAACTATTGGAGGCATAAACTAATTTTAGTGGGCCGTCTCCATCAGAAGGAAATTTAATATCTTTTTCATAAATTCCGATCATCCCGGGAGCAAAAGTTAGAGATTGCTGATTTACATTATTAGGATTAACATAACCTGATAGAGAAAATGGGAACATTTTTCCTAATAGTGTTTCATCCCAAAAATAATCTGTTCCACTGATACCATCTGAATGTAAATATTTTGAAGTATCATGTCCTGCAATTCTCATAAACCATTGTTTTTTAGATTCATCACCACCGCCTCTAAGAGTATAATATGAAATGTCAGAATTTAAATTCAATTTTTCGCCAGCTACAAAAACTAGAACATAATCTGCTTGCATTTCATTAAGAGTATTCCAAGCAGTATCAGGATCACTTAGTAACATTTTTGCAATATTTTGAATAACCATAGTACTGACTGTAGAATTATCTGCTAACGATGCTCGCTCACCTATTGTTTGAATCCAATAGCCATAATCCCACCATGATCCTATTACAGCATCTTTAGGAGTATTATTTTTAATCCATTCCAAAGCATCCAGCCAATCATTTGTGGCAACAGTAAAAGCGGAACCACCATTCAAAATAGTAGGAGGAGTATGTGTAATTGTGGAAGGTTCTGAACCTACCGGATAGATATTTGGAATTAATAAAAGAATAATTATTCCTGTCACATATGAAAGTTGTAATAATTTATTGGTTGATTTTTTAGATTGAGATTTGTTTTTAAAGAATTCTTTTGTTACTGCTGTTAAACCCAGAGATGCTAAAATAATTACTGCGATGGATGCAAAAACTTCTAGTCTAACAAATGTTGAACTTATGTAAACACCACATAACCCCAAAATTAATGAAAAAGAGAGCATATCATTATTTATAAAATTAGAATTTTTTGTTTGGGTATTTTTAATTATAATCCAAATTCCAATGCCTGAGAAAATCATTAAAACTGAATGGAATAAAAATGATTGTGACAATGTTGTTGTTGCATGTTCTGAAACTGAATCTACCAAGGGATCAGATGTAGTTAAAAATGGATTTATAGCATTAAGATATCTGTAGCTAGCAGAAGGTAAAAATTCTAATTCAGAATTCACTATCAAAATTATAGAAGCTAAAATTAAAAGTGCAACCAAAAATAACAGTCCATTTCTAGTTTTATGTTTTGAACTTTTATTTTGAATAAATATACAAGAAACTAAAAATAGAGTTGAAACTATTAATGAAATTCCCCACAATCCAGATACATTTACTCTTTCAAACATGAAAGAAATTAAAATTACAGTAATTGTATAAACCGGAATAGCCCATATGATAAATTTGTGATCTGGTCTCAAAAAAGGTAAAGTCAAAAATAAAATTCCTATTGGAATAATAAAAAATTGATTACCTCCCCATGCGGAAATAGAAAATATTGTAAAAATTCCTGATCCAATAAGTTTGATTAATGCAATTTTTTTATTTTTTGAATTTATCCCACTTAATAATAAATAAACAAACAAAAGACTGAAAAATATTCCTAGTGGTTCTGATTTGAACCATCCAAGTGGACTTCTAATTAATAATGGTATAGAAACAGAAAATAAAATAGCTGAAAATAATCCAGCAGTTGTACCGCCAATAACTCTAACTAGTGCAAAAATTACTATTACAGATAAGGAAGAAAAAATAACTGGAAACATTATTGTAAAATCATAAAGATCTGTATTTCCACCAAAAATCCAATATGTTGTAGCTGCTGTTAGATGAAGTATTACTTGAGAATTCGAGGATACGTCTCTACCTATAGGATACCAACTAAGATCGTCATTCCATTCAAAATATGCTGGAATTCCATTATCAACAAGGTATTGAGTTGCCCTGTAATTAAAAAAAGGATCAAATTCATTTAGTTCATAACCAAAATCAGCAGGTTGTACTCTTAGAAGAAAAGAAACTGAAAATGCTATTGACAAAATACCAATTATTAAAAGATGATTTAATTTTAAATCAAAATTACCTATAGAAATTAAGCTGGAATTTGGATTCATTATTTTTGATCGATAACTTGTGTTTATTACTCTTTTTAGAAAAAATGATTCTATTTCAAAGAAATAATGAATTAAGGAGCAAAAGTTCCTGTTAATTTTGCTTGGGCAAGAATATGACCAATCATAGATTTCTCCAAATCTTGTTTAGAATAACCTTCTTTTAGATCTAGCATTGTATCAAGTACATATCCTTTGAAGACATATGTATGACGTCTATCAGGTGGGGCAGGCCCTCCATATCCAATTTCACCAAAATCAGTTTTTCCTTCAACTTGTACTCCATTTCCAGATAATGGAAATGAGATAGTTCGATCGTCAATCTTTGTTCTTTCGTCTTGATAATTACAAACTAACCAATGTACCCATATTTTACCAACTGCACCCATTGCATCAGGATCATCCATGATTAATGCTATAGTTACAGATCCTTCTGGAAGATTATGAAATTCTATTGTCGGAGTAACATTACCTAATTTATAACCAAATTTCTTTGGAATTTCTTCTCCTTCTTTAAAATTAGGACTAGTAATGGAAAATTTAGACATGTCTATTTTAGTAATTAATTTTAAAATAAAGTTTCCTAATTTTCAAGAATTATCTTGTCATTGTGAATAGACATTATTGAACTTCCAAGTATCTTAATCTGTTTTTTTAATTCTCTATCCATTGTAGCTATAATTACTCGATTTTTTGAGACATAGTCTATCAATTCTTTGTCAGCAAATGAGCCAAGAATTGGAATTATTTTAAAATTTTTGATATAATCCAGAGTTGATTGAATTTCCTCCTTTTTTTCAGGCTTTTTTTCTAATTCTAGTAATTCATTTTTTACAACTTGTGGTACAACAAATGTAATTTGGCCTATCTCTACATCTAGATTATCTAAATTTTTGATTCTTTTAGTTGCTAGATGAATTAAAAAATTTGTGTCACAGATTACTTCAACCAACTATTCCTGCACCGATAAGTCTCCATCTTTCAGTAATTCTTCTACTTATTGCTACATTTCCACCTTCAAATATACATGCAGGCCTTCTTAGTTCAATTTCAATATTTTTTGATTTAATTTTTGTAACTTTACCTAAAACTGGAGCAGTCCCAATGTTAAGTCGAAGTAATTCTCCAGCTGAGATTGGTTGAACCTTTACATCTTCAGTTGTACCTACTGCAGCATCAAACAAGTTTACTTCTAGTTTTAGTAAAGTAGAATTTTCAGGTAGTGTTCCAGGTTTACCAATTACTGAGCCAATAAATGAGTCGCTTCTAGTCATTGAAGGATCTAGTTTTGTACCAATAGCAACCAAACCACCGGGCTTTACAGATTCAACAATTCCTGCTGCTGTTCCCAGTGAAGTAATTTCTGTTAAAAGGGGTTCGTAAATCTTTTTCTTTTCATTCATTATACCAGGTTTAATCTCAATTTCATCACCAATATTGAAAACACCTTGAGTAAGACTTCCGCCAATTACACCACCCTTGATATCTTTTAATTTTATTCCAGGTTTGTTTACATCAAACGAACGTAAAACATGCATTACAGCATCTGCTTTCTCATCTCTATCAGGAGTTTTTATTGTAGATTCAATAGCGCCAATTAATGCATCTATGTTTAATCCAGATTGTGCAGAGATTGGTATTACAGGTGCTTTTGCAGCATGTGTTCCTTTAACAAATTTTGTAATTTCTTGATAATTTTTAAGAGCTTCATTGTAAGAGAGTAAATCAACTTTATTTTGTACAACCACAATTTGTTGGATTCCAAGTGTTTGAAGAGCTAAAAGATGTTCTTTTGTTTGGGGTTTAGGAACTTTTTCATTTGCTGCAACTAAGAGCAAAGCTCCATCCATTAATGCAGAACCTGAAAGCATGTTTGCCATAAGACTTTCGTGTCCAGGACTATCTACAAAACTAACGACTCGAGATAGTTCACTTTCTTTTCCGCAATTATTACATTTTGGGGTTGTAGAATATCCCAGAGGTTCTTCACACTTTTTACATTTGTAAAAAGCTGCATCAGAATAACCAACGCGTATAGTAATTCCACGTTTTAGTTCTTGACTATGAACACTAGTCCATGATCCACTCAAAGCCTGAATTAGAGTTGTTTTTCCATGATCCACGTGACCAGCAGTACCAATGTTAACACATGGTTGATGACCATATTTTTTTATGTACCAATCAGGAAGGGTTTCTCTCCAATGCATGAGTCAAAAAATAGAATCGGTATATGTTAAGTTATTCTTTTTTATCTTCAGTTTTTTCTTCTGTAGATTCTTCAGTAGGAGCTTCAACAGGTAATTCTCCATCAAATTTACAATTTACTTGATAGATTTCTTCGGATATAGTATTTCCACGCATCAATTTTCTTTTTCTTTGTCCATATTCTGCATCTTGTAAACCAACACCTCGAGAAAGCAAAACTTTTTTTCTTGCTGCACCATGAACATCGTTTCTCATTGGAACACCAGATTTGTCACTACCTCCAGTAAGTTTTAATTTTCCAGTTAGTCCAACAACTGATGCATCAGTTTCATTTCCTAGCTGTAATCCCAATAGAGGATTTGCATCACTGTCTTTGAGTTCTTTTGAAACAGACTTTCCTTTAATATCAGATATTGTAAGCTTGAAGTTTGCCAATTATTCCAAAAAAAAGTTGAACGACTAATTAACCTTTGGACATTATTTTTAAATCAAGATTAACTACAATAGGCATGGCTGAAGAGATCAGATGTCCGAGATGTGATAATAAGATGGTAGACATGCAAGCATGTCATATGTTTTGTCCTAATTGTGGAGCTCATTTAGATTGCTCAGATAAAGGAAATTATTGGTAATTTAAAATCCAGGTCTATCTGGAATATAATCAGACGACATGTTGATTGCTTGATCCTTCATAATTTCAAGATATGATTCATAATCTGCTTCAAAGTTACAATGAGGACATTTTACATTAGTGATATCATCATCTAGTATTGCGACCTTTTCACATTCAGGGCATCTTGCATCCATGATTTCGTTTATGAATTAAGATATTTAATCATAGTCAATGAATTTCTTTTAGGCGGAGTTTGTCTAGTCTGGTAAGATGTCAGCTTCCCAAGCTGAAGGCCGCGGGTTCAAATCCCGCACTCCGCATTATAATTCTCTAATTGCTTGTTCTATTATACCTCTATCAGGAGCTTTAGGATAATATTTTAAATAATTTTTAAGATCATCTTTTGCATCAGAATTCTTGTTTTGTTTTTCCCTAAGAAAAGCACGATTTTTGTATATTTTTGCAGAACGTTTTGGATTGATTTTGATTGCCTTATTGTAAGAATTTTCTGCTTTATCAAATTGACCTGTCTTAAGATAGAAGTTTCCCAGTCCATTATAGCTCAAATATGAGTTATCATTGATTTGCAAGCATTTCTCATAGTATTTTACGCATTCTGGAGAATTTTGAGCATTAAGCATTGAAGCAAATAGATAAAGCGCCGTTAGATTATTTCCATCAATTTCTAAAGCTTGTTTTAATAATTCAAATGCTTCAGTTTGATTTTTTAAAATATTTTGTTTTTCAGAAATGAGGCATAGTCTATTTGATTTTTCATCAGAATCATTTTTCAGGTTTGTAGAAGATAAAATATCAGATGGAGCCAAAATTATCATCAATCTTCCTTCCTCAGACCATTCTTTCTCAAAAATACCTTCAGGAATTGCACCCTCCTGTTGTTCACCCTCTTGATTTCCTTTTTGAATATAATGTAGAATTGTTTTTTCCACTTTATCATAGCCAGCAATTACAGAAGCATGTTGTGTAATTTCTGGAATTCCTGGAAGAATTACAATTGGAGGAATTCCTAAATCAATAATTTTTTTAAGCTCAGATAAGGATGAATGAATTATTTTGCATGTTAACCCATGCCTTTCTGCTAATTCTATTCCCTCAATTAGTATGCTACCATCAAAATCAGAATATTTTTTTGAGGATTCTATGGCTTCTGCCATAGGTAAATCAACATTCCAATATTTTGATACTACATTAATCGGTAATGGGAGACAAATATTTTCATCATCTACAAGGGGTAACAATAATTCATGGCTTTCTTCCTCCATAAAATTAAGAAATTTTGAGAGTTATTAAAATCAATCAGAGCAAACAGAATCTTTCAATTAAATCATTACCATCTTTGCTCATTTCAGGATGAAATTGAGTTCCAAAAATTGGTTTTTTTTCATATTGAATAATTTCATATTTGCAATTCTTTGATTTTGCTAGTGGGATTAGGATAGAAGGTAATTTAGATATCTCAAAGCTGTGACTTTCAAAAACATTTATGGAATTCTTACAAATAGAATTTTCTCTCATAATTTGTATTGATTCATTTCCTTTTTGGAGGGAAGGGATTTTTCTAATCGTGCCACCTAAAGTGAGAGCTAAAATCTCTGCACCATAACAAATTCCGAGTAATTTGGTATTATTTTTAATACAATGTGTGATGATTTTGGAATTAATTTCATTGATCTTTTTTTCATTTTTTCGCCTTCCAGAAAGAATGAAAGAATCATAGTTTGAGAGTAAATCCAGGTTTAGAAGTTGTGGAGATTGTTTTACAAATGAGATATTTTTTTGAATTAAAAAATCAGTTAATTTTTTTGTGTATATAGAGCCATTATCAACAACAAGAAGCAATTAGTTGCCTACCTCAATTGAGACATAATGGATCTCAGGAAGTCCATCTTTTACAAACACAGTTCCAATATTGAGATTTGTATCCTCTTGCCACATGAAGACTCTGTCACTACGTGGTTTCACAAAGTCATCAATAAATTCAAGTAAGAATTCTTCGGCATCTGCACGATCACTTTCAGTAAAGAAGAATATTTCTCCTTCATTAAATGAAAGCGGAATTTGAATTGATGTTGGTTCAGAAACAGAAATTCCATTTGTTTCAAATAGTGACTTGATGATATCAATTCTATCACTTCTAATTAGTTCTACATAATCATCATCAGCTGTAGTTGTTGTAGATGCTACACCAGAAACCTTCTTCAAATATGCTTCAAATGCCTTTTCTTGAGTTTCGCCTAATCCAACAAAGTATTCTCCATTAAATGCAGCGCCAACTGCTGCAATTGTTCCTAATTGAGCAACAACCCCACCAGCACCTGCAGTATAAACTGGAATAAAGTAAATATCATGATCACCAACACGATACAAAATATTATCACCGATTCTTGGATTTCTCAAGAGAGTCTTTAGTTGAGCAAATTCTGGATCTCTGTCAAGGGCTTCCCTAACTGCTGTAGGGCCAATTAATTTGGTTGTAGAATCTAATGGGACTTCATAAAATTGCATGTCTCCAAGGTTAGAAAGATCATTTTCTACTACCATGTAGCCTGCAAGGTTTCTACCTTGAGAGCCTCGTAATTCCAGTGAGAGCAACCCTATGAATTCTGTTTGATCAAATCCAGGAGGCTTTGCTTCAACATAGTATGTGTCAAGTCCACGAGGTATTTCATAGAATTCGTTAGCCTGAATGAATGTCTCTACATTAGTTACATGGTAGATATTATACATCTCAGTTTTCCAATTGAATAGTTCAACTGGATATCGTATTTGTTCTTCTAACCATGCAGGCATTGGTTTGAATTGTTCAGAATATTGACTAGCAAACATTTCAGTAAAGAAATCATCTCCAGTTTTTAATAATTGAATATCACCATTGTAAGAATCAACTAGTGCATAACCTACCAAACGCAAGTATGGATTACCAACAGACCATGGAACATCACCTGTATCAAATCCAATAATTAATGGAATTAACCAATAGGAATTTTCTCCATCAGTTACAGGGAGTGAATCCAATTCTTTTCCGAACAAATCATAGAGAAAGTACGGGTACAAAATTTCCATTCTGTCATGAACATCTTTGTATCTCATGATATGTACTGGCTCGCCTGGAAATGAAAGCAAAAAGTTTGGCTCAAATATCCAGCTTAGCGGTGGTGAAACATCCAAACCACCTATTCCTGAATAAGATACTCCTCCAAGCTCTGCACTGGTATCACCTCGTGATTTAGGATAACCAGACCATGTCTGTTCAAACAATCCACCCTCACCATAGTAAATTTCTCTTTGTTTGAAGAATTCACCACTATCAACAATTTGTCCATCAGTTGCTTCTAAAGTAAGAAATCCATCAGGTACGTGAGTGTATACTAGATGTTCGTTATACCATCTATTTTCAAGGCTGACAGAGGTTGGTAGAATTGGCTTCATTGAGGCTGTCCAGTACAAAGTATTGTTAAAACGAAGAATATCATTATCCTCAAAGTCTACATATGGAATTAGGCCTATCTCAGGTTTTAGCTTGGCAAAAGCTGCTTCCCAGTCCCAAACTCGAATTACATCAAGGACATCACTATTTTGTTTCACATAATTTTTAATATTATTTGCAGAAACTGATGTTAGTTGGACGTCATGAGTATTTTCTTGAATATCATTTAATTCACCCAAATAACGATTTACTCCTATTTGTTGAGCCGTGTATGGTCCCAAAAATTCAATCTTCTTTGCATCTGCAATACTGTTGTTTACTGATACAACTCCTGCAACTATGATTGCAATTGCAACAATTGTTAAAAATCTGATATACACATCTCGCTTAAACATATGAGTTAGTACACGTGCTCTAATTCTATCAATTACTGAAAATGCAATTAATGCAAAACCAATAACAAGAGTGCCGCCAATTACATATCGTGTATTGTAATCAATTTGATCAGTGAAAAATAAATTAATTCCAGCCCAAATGATACCTATACCAATTATTCCTTCAATTGTTGAAACATAGTTTAGATATCGTGGCTTGCCTTCATTAGAGTCTTGGAGATAAGATGTAATTACATTGATTATTCTATGAATTCCAACATACAAAACTAGACGAAGTCCAATCGCTGCAAGTAATGGTGGGATCAATATTACTAAAGCAGGAATCATAGGAACAACATTTTCTGATGCATAGTTTGGATTGTTATCAGGAGTTACAAATGGTAGAGTAAACAACGAAGGTAGATTCTCTAATCCCAAAGTATTTCCATCAATAAATGACATTGCTGCAAATCCAAACATGATGTTTGCAAAGAAAGCACCGAAAAGAAGGATCTTTGTAATTTGCCATATTACAAATTGTGGTGATGATAGTTTGTAATCTCTAAAACTTTTTAGAGTATTTGAAATCGGTTGCTGGCCTCCACCACCTAGAAAGCCAATTCCAGTACTAATTGCATACCAGAAGATTGAAGAACGCCCTGTAATGTTTACTCGAATTAGAGCAATCGCAGATAGTATTATTGCAGAAATTAGGGTGTAGTAGAGAGGTTTGGTAAATTGATCGCCAAATTCAGTGAAATTCATTGATAAAATAACTGCTTGATTACCGACCATAGCGAAAATTACAATTCCGATAATTGCAACAATGCCCAATCTGATGTATTTTCCAGCATCAGGAGGTGGGGCTTGCTTGTCAGTAGAGGCGCTATACAAAACTAAATTTTGTTGAGATTCGGTAAATTAATGTCTTACCAGCAAAATCAAGCTATTCTAGCTAGTTTTTTACAAATCATGTAAACTGCGGCAAATGTAGGGATTGTTATTTTTTCGTTAATGTAGGGTCCAAATTTTTTATTTTTTAATTTAAATTCAATTGGGCAATTTGCAAAAACCTCTACTGTATCATCACTGATAAAAGATGCTTCGTTATATGGATCAAATTTTGTCAGATCATTGCATTGTATTTTTGTAAGACCGCTTTTACTGTTAATGGATCCGGGCAATCTAAAAATTCTGTGGATATCCATAGTTACATTAGGATCTATTTTTACTCCAATATTTTCAGATACATCATCAAGTGTTTTTTGAAAAGAAGTATAGCCATTTGTTAGTAATTCTGTAATTATTTTTGAGCGTTTTGACTTTGAGCCAAAAATGTGTTTTGCAAATCTTCCCCTCCATCCTTTTTCATCAAAGTCAGGAAATAATGCACGATCTTGTTTTAGTTTCTTCATTCCAAATGTTTCAGGAATTGCTCCACGTAGTGAAATATAATCTGTTAATTCTGATCTTTCCCTTGATCCAATTTTTTGAAATTGTGTATCATATGCATAAACATGAAACCCTTCATTTCCAGAAAAATAAACATGAATGTTCTCTTTATTTACAGCAAGATCATTAATTAAAACTTCAGACAGTTTTGAGACTTGTATTTTTGATGCATCAATGCAATTTTTGCATGGTAGAGATTTTTTTTCTATCTTAGTGGAATTACATTTTGGACAATGGGGGAAATTTTTTGAAATTTCATTACATTCATTGCAAATTGATACTGTATGGCTTTCTCTACATGGCAAATTAAGATCCTTTGCATCGATATCAAAAATTAGATCTGCCTCTTTCCAATCTTTTTCATTCATAGGCAAATTTGGAAATGTATAGTATGCATTAGAGCAGTAAACATCAGATGGAATGTTTTGAATTAGCATAAGATGCAATTCCTTATCGTCTTTGATTGCAATGTGGCGGGTCATTCCAGAATTGAATTTTTGGTAACCAAATTCTCTTTCAGATGTTCTTTCAGGGACCTTTATTTGATCAAAATGATCAAAATAATATTTTTTGAATGAATTTTCTAGAAACTGTATGTCAGATTCTTGCATTATTTTTTCTTCCTTCCAAATTGCAGTGGATTAATGATATTATCACACTCTGATGTTGCAAAGCAAAGATTTTGTGTTTTTAATTTCTCGCATGAGGGGCATGAATATTGAGTTCCACTACCTGAAGTTCCTGCCAAGTGATTAAGTTGGTAAAGCGTAACACGCTCATTATAGTCTGGTGCGTTTTTGAATAGCGGTGCAATTTGTTGTACTGTTTGCCCTTTTGATAAAAGAAATGTTGCCAGCATAAACCGTCCAGAATGAGGAAGATTTTCTCCTTTTTCAAGTATCTCAATTGCATGTTTAACACATGGTGGATATTCGCCGGTAGTTACAGTGTAGGTTGTAAACTTTTTTGATAGTGAAACTAGTTTGTTTACAGAGTCCTCAAATCCAGGAATCATTGTAGGTGTTTTTGCATTGATAATTTTTGAATTGATGTATGTGCCTAATTCTTTTCTTATCAGTCTGACTGTTTCATGTGGAGAAAGGAAAACTTGACCATTCTCAACATGACGGTTGATTAATTTCCATTCTCTTTCATGAAAATTAATAGAATGTTTCAGATAGTCAGAAACAGGAATTATAAAATAATCATCAGATTTTTCTACTTGAACTGAAAAAAGATCATCAATTACTCTGATTGCAAGTTGATTTTTTGATTCATCTGATATATTGGCAAGATCTTTTTCCAAATATTTTTCTGCACGCCTTGCCTCAGCTAGGGCAAATCTCTTGATCAGAGTATGCATTCCACTTAGTTTCAGTAAAACAATAGCTAACAGAAAAGAGAAAACTTCTCTTGGTAGTGCAGCTTCCTTTGAGACATGATCTCCATCGAGATCAGATTTGTATATCTTACCGTCTGCTGCAACTAGAATTCTTTGATATGCCTTTTCGATGAGCTGCTTCAAGTCAGGATCTGATCCGAACTGCTCAAGTGAAAATCCCTGATCCCTTAGATATTGTCCAGCATCTGCTAGGAATGGATATTTTGCAATTTCATCTTGTCCTAGTGCAAGCATGAAAGTAATTTACTGAGTTTACTTAAAAATCTGATTTTTTGAATATGTCGCTGGTTTAAATTATGTTTTGAGAAAAATATTGCATATGCAAGTTGGATGTCATGTTTCAATATCTGGATCAATTGATAAATCAGTAGATAATGCTGTTCAAAGAGAATGCTCTGCATTTCAGATATTTACAAGAAATCCAAGGGGTTGGCATGCAAAAGAGCTGACTAAGGAAGACATTGATAATTTCAAATCTAAACTCAAAGCAAGTAAGATTGACAGATTTGCAACATGTGCACATATGCCATATTTACCAAATCTTGCAACGCCTAAAGATGATGGATTTGAAAAATCTGTTAAAACTTTGATAGATGAAGTTGAAAGATGTGCACAGTTAGGTATTCCATATTTAGTAACACACCTTGGCAGTCATTTAGGAACTGGAGATGAAGCTGGAATAAAAAGACTGGTTGAAGGATTAACAAGAGCTGGTAAGACAAAAAATGACGTAATGATTCTATTAGAAAATACTGCAGGCCAAAAAAATTCTGTTGGTTCTGACTTTAAACAGTTGGGAGAAATTTTTAAACAACTAAAGCCTTCAAAAAAGTTTGGTGTGTGTCTTGATACATGTCATGCATTTGTTGCAGGATATGATTTGAAAACTGAAAGTGACGTAAAGAAGACTTTTGCTGAATTTGATAAACATGTTGGAATAGATAATTTGAAAATTCTTCATCTAAATGATGCAAAGGGGGAACTTGGTTGTAATCTTGACAGGCATTATCATTTAGGATTAGGAGGAATTGGAGAGAAGGGAATTTCATCTGTCGTTAAATTTGCTAATAAGAAAAAAATCCCCATAATTTTAGAGACTCCAATAGACGATGATAGGGATGACTTTGAAAATATTAGAGTTGCAAAAGGATTTGCGTAGAAATTTATTTTATGAGTGAGTGAATGCTATAATGGACTATGAATCAGTAATGAAACTAGCACTTGAGCGTGGATTTTACTTTCCTAGCTGCGAAGTTTATGCTGATGCGCAGGCTGGATTTTGGGAGTATGGACCATCTGGAGTTAGCTTAAAAAACAAATTTCTTGAATTGTGGAGAAGGGAACTAATCCGAAGGGACGGAATGTTGGAGATTGATGGATCTCAGATAATGTCAAAATCAGTCTTTGAGGCATCAGGTCATTTGGGAAATTTTGCAGATCCAATAATAAAATGTACAAAATGTAATTCAACATATAGAGCAGATAGAACAATTGCAGAACTTGCTCAAATAGAAATTCCTGAGAGTGCAGATTTGGAAGAGTTTGATAGAGCTATTTCTGAAAATAATATCAAATGCCCAAAATGCAAGGGTGATTTTGATAAAACAAAAAATTTCAACATGATGTTCAAAGTCGGCATCGGTCCTGAAGAAGAGGAAGCATACCTGCGACCAGAGACATGCCAATCAATCTTTGTAGATTTTCCAAGACTATACAAGACTATGAGGGGTAAACTTCCTTTAGGGATTGCCCAAGTAGGAAAGAGTTTCAGAAATGAAATTGCACCCAGACAAAGCCTGCTTCGATTAAGGGAATTCTATCAGGCAGAAATTGAAGTATTTTGTAATCCAAACAAGCTATCAGAGATTGAAAAATTCTCAGAGATTCAGGATGTCATTATCAGAGTTCAAACAGATTCGGATCCTGTATCCATGACATGTAAAGAGGCAGTAGATTCAGGAGTAGTACCTAACAAGTTTGTTGCATATTATCTTGGAATTTTAACAGAATTTTATGAGAAAACTGGAATTGATATCACAAAAAGTAGATTTAGAAAACTAGGAGATAAGGAAAAAGCATTCTATGCAGAGGTTGCGTTTGATTTTGAGGTGGAAACTACAATTGGATGGCTAGAACTTGTTGCATGCAACTATAGATCTGACTATGATTTGTCCAGTCATGAAAAAAAGAGTAAGCAGAAATTTGAGATAATGGATGAGGATGAGAAAGTTTTGCCACATGTATTTGAGATATCAATGGGAATTGATAGAAGTCTCTATACTATTTTGGAGCACAGTCTCAAAGATGATAAAGAGCATGAAAGAGTTGTACTATCTCTAAAGCCATATCTGGCTCCTGTACATGTGGGAATTTTGTCACTAGTAAAAAAAGATGGCCTCAAAGAAAAAACTGACGAGATTTACCTTCAAATTAAAAGAAAATATGATGCATTCTTGGATCATTCAGGTGCGATTGGTAGACGATACAGACGATTGGATGAAATTGGTTCCCCCTTTGCCATTACTGTTGATCACCAAACTTTAGAAGATGACACGGTGACAATTAGAAAAAGAGACTCTATGGAACAAAACAGAATTAACATTTCAGAGTTGGATTCCATATTGCAAAGTTCAACTGCCTATCCTTGAGAATATTTAAAAAACAATCAATTGATTAGTTAGATTTTACAGTAACTGTTTCTGAATGATATCTGTATTTTATTTTTACAATTGGATCTTCAGATGCATGTGCTTCTTGTACAAATCCATCATCAGCTACAAGTGAGACATTCCATTGACCAATGATTGGATCAACTGAAGTAATTGAGAATCTCTCAAGTGCATTACCTGCTCCACTATACTTTACACGGAGTATCTGATCGCCATATGGAACACTTTCTAGTCCACCACGCTTACCAACAGTACTGTCTTTGACTAGACATTCTGTTGATGGACCAATGATACACTGTCCCTGAGGATCAGTTACTTTGAATCTTAATTCAGTATTATCATCAGATGCATAGACTAGAGCAGGATCAGCTAATACTTGCTCATCATGACTAATTACTTGCAATGCAGGCATGTCTGATGCTGCTACAGAGATAGTTTTTGGATGACTAGAGACTAGAGCAGATTCTGTAATAATTGTAGTGTCATACAAGTCTACTTTTCCTTCAAAGTCATATGTAACATAACTGTCAGATTTTGGAATATTCCAGTTAAAGACAACATGAGTTTGTCCTGTGGTAAATAGTTGTGATTTCTTTGATACTACTTGTCCATCAACTACCAGTGAGACAATTCCATATGATGGAGAATCCTCATTGAATATGTAGAATTCTGGCTTGATAGTTGAGCCTGATGGTCTAATCGTTGGCATGTCAACTTCAATTATAACATCAGATACTTTGCTTGGCTTTACACCAATGTTGTAATGAGCAGATTCTGATACGCTATCATTCTCATCAGTGATGTGTAGCCAGTATGTCATACCAGGATCTACCATCAAAAATGATGGGATTGATCCGCTAACCAAACTCATAGAATCTGAAACATACAAAGATTCTACATCCATTACAACTGAAATGTATTGATCATCAGATTGTCCCATGGAAATTGATCTGAGTTCTACACGTTTTAGCAAAGTATCACTGTCAATTATTGCAGAGACTCTCAAATCTTGACCATCGATGTATAGGAATTCTGACTCTGCTTCTGCACCATATGTTGTGCCGTTGGCAATCTGAACTTTGGCATCAAATATTCTTGGAGAATATTCTGAGGCTTTTGGAAGTTCATATTCAGGAAGTGGTACAAAGACTGAAGTTCCTTCACATGACAGTAATTTTATTGACGACTGGACAGTATTGTTTGCAGTTCCTTTTTCTTCTGTGACAGATATCATTAAGAATGACTCATCAGGAGATATTGGCAACTCATAGAGATATTTATCAATAGTAGAGAATTTGTTAATGTCCTCATATGGCTGAACTTGTGCTAGTGTGGCATATACGACTCCTGATTTTGCAGTAGATACTTTGACTGTTGGTGGAATATCTGCGTCACTTGAGATTATGATTCTTGCCATGTTTTCACTACATTTGTCATATGATACCTCATTGATTGTAAGTGGGGTATCAAGTAATCCACCAAATCCTCCCACTCCAGATGTACCAGACGATCCAGGACCAACACCAGTTCTACCGCCACCAGAGGTGCCAGAAGTGCCAGAAGTGCCAGAAGTGCCAGAAGTACTAGATGATGTGGATTTCTTTGAAACACCGAATTTTGTAAAGTGGTCAGTGTAAACAACAATATCATCTCCAACTACAAGGGAGCATTCATGTATTCCAGCAGGCAATGCTGTTGCTGGATTATCTGATGCACATGTTGCAGTAATGAATGTGATAGTACCTGCAGGATCTACAAAGAATGTTACAAATCCTCCACTCGCATCTCCAGTAAACTCAATCCTTGCAGGTGGACTAACGAAAACAGTATCAGATGAGAGTCCAATTTCAAATACTGCAGTTTCAGTGTAAGTGGTAGTGGTGGTTGTTCTACCTGATGTTGATGTTTCAGTAGGAATTGATACTTGAGTGATTGTTGGAAGTTGTAAAATTCCATTCCAAGTTGTAGGTCCGGTAAAGACAGTATTGTCTTGTAATGTTATGGTACCATTGTCATCTTCTGGAGCACCATCTTGATCTACATGTGGAGCATGGAATGTTATATCAAATCCATTAGTTAATGCAGTTGTACTTCCTGCTACAATTGGTGGAGTAGATAAATCAAGGAAAATAGATTCATCTGCAGTTGGATCAATGTCAATTGTTTCTATGTTTGATTTAGTTGGATCTACGATTAATTGAATTTTATCTGATGTAATTTTTACTGTTGTGGTGGCAGGAGTAGTATAGACTTGTGTATTGGTATTACCTGAATCAACTGTAACATCTAATCCAACTGGTGTTACTGCAGAGTTAGATGATGTATCTGTTTGTTCAGCTGTAATCGTATATGGACCACCATCTGGCAATGTGGTTATTGTAACAGTCCAGTCTCCATTGATATCTGCAGTGCCAGTTCCATTAGAAATTCCATCTACAAATACTTCAATAAATGAATTTGATTCAGATGTACCAGTTACAGTAAATGGAGGATTGTTTACTTCTGCTGTTGTAATTAGTGGTGGAACTACAGTTGAATCAGCTGATGCAAAAATACTTTGTGGTGTTATTGCAACAGTTCCCAAAGAATCAGATACAGAGCCTGTTAGTGTAACAAGTGGTGAGAATGGAGCTGCAGCAATTGCTGGAGAAAGAGTTAGTGTAACTGTACTGCCAATTATAGATACTCCAGTTA
>DATDAD010000038.1:0-44460 GCA_036525555.1 Candidatus Nitrosopumilus sp. | reverse complement strand
CAACACCAGAACCAACACCAGAACCAACACCAGAACCAACACCAGAACCAACACCAGAACCAACACCAGAACCAACACCAGAACCAACACCAGAACCAACACCAGAACCAACACCAGAACCAACATCTGATGATCCGTTTGACGGAATTGAAGATGATGACATTGCAACTTATTCTGACTTGTTTGACATTCCTCCTCCTGAAAACGACAAGGAAGCAAACAGATTGGCTAACAATATTCGTCAGTGGATCAAAGATGGCAGAGCAAAGCCTGGAGAACCAAGCAAGGCAGTTGATGATGAAAAAGATATACCAAAACAAGATAAAGAAGAGGAGCCTAAAAAGAA
Source organism: Candidatus Nitrosopumilus sp. (assembly GCA_036525555.1). GTDB lineage: Archaea > Thermoproteota > Nitrososphaeria > Nitrososphaerales > Nitrosopumilaceae > Nitrosopumilus. The sequence goes on along the minus strand of DATDAD010000038.1, from coordinate 44,114 downwards.
AGGGAGATTTGGATTCTTTAGAAAATGAAACTAAAAACAAAACATTTACTCACTTTAGCGGAACTAACACCAAAGGAATTTGCAGGACTGATAGATGACTCCATCAAACTAAAAAAAGAACTCAAAAAAGGTGTAAGCAAACCGATTCTAAAAAACAAAACATTAACGATGATCTTTCAAAAGCCATCAACTCGAACACGTGTTAGTTTTGAAATTGGAATGTATCAGTTAGGCGGACATGCAGTTAACTTGTCTTCTAATGATATGCAACTGTCTCGGGGAGAATCAATTGAAGATACCGCAAAAACTCTTTCACGATTCTCTGATTGCATAATGGCACGAGTCTATGAACACAGCTTACTTGAGAATCTAGCAAAGCATGCAGCGATACCTGTGATTAACGGACTCTCAAATTCTTTTCATCCTTGTCAAATATTGGCAGACTTTATGACGATAAAGGAAAAAAAGAAAAAACTCAAGGGGATAAAGATTGCATGGATTGGGGATGGCAACAACGTCTGCAACTCTATGATTTACGGGGCCGCATTATCTGGAGTTGGCATGTCTATTGCAACTCCAAAAGGATTTGAACCTGACAAGAATGTAATCAAGCAAGCCAAGAAATCATCCAACATTGAATTGACAGTAGATCCGTTCATTGCAGTCAAAAATGCAGATGTGGTAGTATCTGACACTTTCTCATCAATTCATAATCTTGACAAGAAACGATTGAAAAAATTTCTGCCAAAGTATCAGGTAAATGACAAATTAATGCAGTCTGCAAAAAAAGATGCGATCTTTTTGCATTGTCTTCCGGCAAAGAGAGAACAAGAAGTTACATCATCTGTAATTGACGGTCCTCAGTCTGTTATATGGGATGAGGCAGAAAATCGTTTACATACTCAGAAAGCTTTGCTAGCTGCTCTGATTCGCGCTTAACGTATATAAGAGCAGATTCAAACTCGGTTTCTATAGATGGCCTATTCAAAAATATTAAGAAGGTTAAGGGAAGAAAAAACCAATTATCGTAAGCGCGGAACCATGTTGATGGGCAAACGCGATTTTATCACTGTGAATATTACTAATGAAAATACCCAAGTCCAAATTCTCACACCTGGTATGACTGGTGACAAAGTTGTAGCCTCAGCTCATTCTAGATATCTGCTTGAGAAAGGTTGGAAAGGTTCTAGAAAAAGTGTACCTGCTGCATATCTTACAGGATACTTGGCAGGAAAGAAAGCATTAGGCAAAGGCGCAAAGGATGCAATTTTGTACACTGGAACTAGAAGATACACACAACGAATGGCTGCTGCTCTCAAAGGAGTAATTGATGCTGGCGTTGAAGTACCTGCAGATGCAGAAACATTCCCATCTGATGAAAGAATTAACGGCGAACATCTTAAAGTAAAAAACGAAGTTTCTAAAATAAAATCTACAATCGATACTGAGGTCAAATAGAAATGAGTCAAGCAGCACAATCAAAAGGTGGACAAGGACAACGTGGAAGAGGCCCACCAGTATACGGAAGAGGCCCACCAGGTGGAGCTAAAGGTGGAGATCGTCCAAGAAGACCAAGAAGAGAACCAGAAGAAGAAGTTTGGGTTCCAAAAACTATCTTGGGACAAAAAGTTGCATCAGGAGAAATTACGTCTTTAGAAGAGATTATCGAATTAGGATTAAGAATTCAAGAGTCTGGAATTATCAAGAAACTATTGCCTGATTTGAAAAGTGAAGTCGTCGATGTTGGAATCATTCAAAAAATGACTTCAAACGGACAATCAACTAGATTCAAAGCAATCGTAGCTACAGGAAATGAAAACGGATACTTGGGAATCGGTCAAGGAAAATCAAAACAAATGAGAATTGCAATTGAGAAAGCAACTAGTCAAGCTTTCATTAACGTACAGCCAATCAAGATGGGATGTGGCAGTTGGGAATGTAGATGTGATCAAAAACATTCTGTCCCATTCAAAGTCAGAGGAAAAGGTGGAAGTGTAACAATTGAAATCATTCCTGCACCTCGTGGATTGGGCCTTGTAGCAGGTGGTAAGATTAAACGATTATTGGAATTGGCAGGATTAAAGGATGCATGGACTACAGCAAAAGGTTCTACTCCTACAATGAACTCCACTTCAAAAGCAGTATTGGATTGTCTAAGACAGACATTTAGTCAGGGTTGATAAAAAAATGGCAAATGCATATCTCGTTGTTAGAATAAAAGGTCAAGCCGATTGTCCATACTGGGCAACTCATACAATGATGCTTTTGCAATTAGACAAAAAATACCGCGCAACAATTCTTCCTGCAAGAGACAATACTTTGGGAATGCTAAGAAAAGTACAGCACTATGTTTCCTGGATTGAACTTGATGCATCTTTAGCCAAAGAATTGCTTGACAAGAAAGGAAGAAAGTCTGGTTATCAAAAAATTACTCCTGAGGATCTTAAAGAACTTGGATTTGCAAGCACTGATGAATTAGCAACAGCACTAGCTGATGGAAAAGCAGTACTATCAAAATTAAAACCACTAAAACCTTGGTTTGCTTTGGCACCACCTGTACACGGATTCAAAAAAAGCACCAAGAAACTTTACGGACAGAAGGGAATTCTCGGACAAAACAAAGAGCTTGACACTATTGTAAGGAGAATGATTTAACATGGCATCTAGATTAAGAAAAACAAGACGACTTAGAGGCGGACGACACATGGGATGGGGGCAAGTAGGTCAACACCGTGCAAGTGGTCACAAAGGTGGTCTTGGAGTTACTGGTATGAAGAAGCATCATAGAAGTTCTATGATGATGTATGAACCAGATCATTATGGACATGATATACCTAAAACACCTCACCCAAATATTATAAAAAAATGGACTAGCCTTAGAGATCTAGATGACTTGTTCACAAAGTTCGGTAAAGAAGAGGGAGGCAAAAAGATCATAGACCTTGTAAGTGCAGGATATGATAAACTCCTTGGTGGCGGAAAAATAACAAATGGTTATTCCGTCAAAGTTAAACAATTTACTGCATCTGCCGAAGAGAAACTAAAAGCTGTTGGGGGAGAAGTGTTAACCGAGAATGGCTGAGGGTACACTAACTGCCACTATTCGAAAAGTAGTTTTTAAAGCAGAACCATACTTACCACAAGTCCCAAAACCTAAAAAGAAAATCCCACTACAAGTAAGATTACTTTGGTGTGGAATTGCATTACTCATCTACATGATAATGGGACAGACCCCGTTATTTGGAGCATCAGCACCAGAATTTGATTTCCTAGCCTTTGCTAGAGTAATTTTTGCATCCCAGCAGGGTACTTTGGTAGAGTTGGGGATTGGGCCGATAGTAACAGCTGGACTCTTGATGCAGTTGTTAAGAGGTTCAGACATTCTAAAGTTTGATTTTAAAAAGCCTGAGGAGAGAGGAATCTTCCAAACAGCTACTAAACTTGTAACTTATGTTGTCATTGTAGCAGAATCGATTGTATATGCAATGGCAGTTTATGGTCCAGGTGTAACTGAGCCATATGTGCTGTATGTGATTATAGGACAACTGATGGCGGCGTCAGTAATTATCATGTTCCTAGACGAGTTAATTCAGAAAGGATGGGGTCTGGGCAGTGGAATCAGTCTGTTCATTATGGCCGGTGTAGCTCAGCAGATTCTCTGGAGTATGTTCAGTCCATTACCTGCAGGAGATGGTGGAATGATTGGTATTATTCCATATATCGTTCAGTCTTTGACTGGAAGTGGTGACATTACAAATATTCTATTTCGTTCTAATCAACTACCGAGTATCTTTGGTTTGTTCCTCACAGCCGGAATTTTACTAATTCTAGTATTCACACAAGGAATGAAAATTGAAATCCCAATTGTCTCTACAAAATACAGAGGCTTTTCAGCAGTTTATCCAATCAAACTGATGTATGTCTCAAACATTCCAGTAATTTTGGCTTCTGCACTCACCGCAAATGCTGTCTTCATTTTCCAGATGCTGTGGGCAAACATGAATCCACGTAACAATAATTTCTTCATGAACTTTATCGCACAATTCGATCCTACAAGCCCTAACACACCTGTAGGCGGTATCATCTACTACATTACTCCTCCAAGAGGATTAGATGTTGCCGCTTTAGATCCAATGCGTGCAGTAGGTTATGTTTTGTTTATGATAGGAATTGTAGTTGTGTTTGGCAGATTATGGGTTGAGCTTGGTGGTTTGTCCCCCAAGAGCGCAGCACAGAACTTGCTTGATGCAGATGTACAAATTCCTGGATTTAGAAGATCAAACAAACCAGTTGAAGCATTATTAAACAAATACATTCCATCTGTGACGATCATCGGTTCAATGATTTTGGGTCTGTTGGCAGGAGTTTCAGATGTTCTTGGAGTCTTTGGTTCTGGAATCGGAATTTTACTTATGGTAGATATTCTCATTAACTATTACACACAGCTAGTTAGAGAACAAGTCGAAGTTGTAATGCCGCGTTTGGGTGCTCTTCTTGGCAGAAAGTAAAAGAATCGTTATGGTTGGAATTCCGGGTGTTGGAAAGACTACATTACTGTCAAAGATTGTAGAGCACATCAAAGATCAACAAAAAAGTATCCGAGTAATTAGTTTTGGAACTCTGATGTTTGAAGTAGCAAAAGAAAATGGGATTAAGGACAGAGATGAACTACGACGTTTATCGATACCAAGACAGCAAGAGCTGCAAAAGATTGCAGCTGAAAAGATTGCATCTCGTACTGAGGAAATTGTAATTATTGATACACATGCATTCATCAGTTCACCTGAAGGATATTATCCTGGATTACCAGAACATGTTCTCAAAATCATCAAACCCTCAAACTTTATCTCAGTTTCAGCAAAACCTGAAGAAATCTATAGCAGAAGAATGACTGATCAAACCCGCAACAGGGACAAAAATACTATTGAAAATGTTAAAAAGGAATTAGATATTCAATCAGGCATGATTTCTGCATGTGCTGTAATTACAGGCTCGCCAGTCAAACATATTCTTAATCGAGAGGGAAAGGTTGATGAAGCAGCAGATAAGATCATTCTATCATTAGGACTGTAAAAAATGGATTTCAGCTTTATTCTACTATTTATCGAGTCTATCCCCCTACAATTTGACATCTTTGGAGGTGACGGAAGACAGGCTTTGGGTAGTGATGATCCTATGGTCAAAGGAGTTGTTCTTTCAATGTTTGCTGTAACCGGATTTGGCATACTGTTGAATCTGTTTAATTCTGGGGTACGAAAGAAGATGGTTGATAGTGTGAAACTAAAACGCATTATGAAAGAGACTAAATCTTGGCAAAAAGAAAGAATGGCTGCAATGAGAGCAAAAGATCAGGCAAAGATTGCAGAGCTAGGAAAAAAATCATCATACATGAACAAAATGTCAATGGAGATGATGCAGATGAACATGCGACCTATGATGATTACCTTTGTTCCACTTATTTTGATATTTTATCTAGTATTACCTGCACTATTCTCATACACTGTTGCAATATCCCCAATTCCGCTAAATGTAATTCCTGGAGACATGTTCCAATTGACATGTTCAGCGGAACATGCAGCAATAGAAGGTGATCCTTGTTTTGGTAAAGAAAATGCATTGTATCTATGGGCTTGGTATTTCCTTTCATCCATTGCATTTAGTGGGATTATCATGAGACTTACAAAAACCTCAATGGATCTCAGTTGACCAAATCTATAGTTATATCTGGTCCTCCTGCAGTAGGAAAAACAACTGTTGCTAAAGGATTAGCAGAAGAATTTCAATTACAATATCTCAGCGGTGGTGATGTACTCAAGGAGATGGCAAATGAACATGGATTTGATTCTCATGGCGATGACTGGTGGGATACTGAAGAAGGGATGAAATTTCTTAATAAACGCGAGCAGAATCCTGAATTTGATAAAAAACTAGATGAGAAACTAATTGCTCTTTTTGAAAAGGGCGGAATGGTAATCACTAGCTATACTCTACCGTGGTTAATCAAAGATGGAATTAAAATTTGGTTGGAAGGCTCCCATGAAAGTAGCACAAAAAGAATGCAATCTCGAGATAGCATGAGTCCTGAGGATGCATATGAAATCACTAAAAAAAGATTTGATAAGAACAAGGCCCTTTACAAAAAACTATACAACTTTGATTTCGGCGAAGATAAATCTGTGTTTGACTTGATAATAAATACAGATAATTTGACAGCCCAACAAGTAATTGATGTAACAAAAGAAACTGTGAGAAAATTACTATGACTCTAAAGCAGCTAGAAAATCTAATTGAAATTGATCAGGACATCACCGATGATGCATACGGAACATATTATGACAAAAGAACAATTGAGCAATTACTAAACTATGGAATTATTCTTTTAGACAAACCACCAGGCCCCACAAGTCATGAAACAGTAGCTTGGACCAAACGTCTACTGAAACTTCCAAAAATTGGTCACAGTGGTACACTAGATCCTCAGGTTTCTGGGGTCTTACCTTTGGGATTAGGTGAGGCAACAAAGGCATTAGGTGTTTTACTTTATGGCCCAAAAGAATATCATGCACTAGGACGTGTTCACTCTCTTCCATCAAAAGAAAAACTGCAAGAAATTGTAGAAATGTTCAGAGGCGAAATTTTCCAAAAGCCGCCCCAACGCTCTGCAGTTCTCAGACAAACTAGAACCAGAACAATTTATGAATTTGAAATAATAGAACAAAAAGAAAGACTACTATTGACAAGAATTTTGTGTGAGGCTGGAACCTACATCAGAAAACTATACTATGACATTGGCGAAATACTGGGACCTGGTGCAACAATGGTTGAGCTTAGAAGAACCAGAGTTGATCAGTTCTCCGAGCGTGATGGACTAGTAACACTACACGAACTTGCAGATGCATTTGCATTGTGGGAGGAGAAAAAAGATGATAGCAAACTAATGAAGATGATCAAACCTGTTGAGCTAGCACTAAGTGAATTAAAGTCTGTAGTGATTCGCGATTCTGCAGTCGATGCAATGTGTCATGGCGCACAACTTGCAATTCCTGGAATCTTGAAAATTTCTCAGAATTTGAAGAAGGGTGATATTGTTGGAGTTTATACGCAAAAAGGAGAGGCCGTCGCATTAGCTGAGGCAACAATGTCTGAAGAGGAAATTCGTGATGCAACAAAAGGTTATGCATTTGAAACAAAGAGAATCATTATGGCTCCTAACACATATCCTAAAAAGTGGAGAACAAAACCCACACCTCCAAAGGATTAAAAAATCAAATAATTATTCTAAAGAAATTGTTAGCAAAAAGCCTTGTAATCTTTATTGGGATTGGTGTGATTGCCGGTCTTGGATTTGGAGTTTATCTAATTGATGTTAAAAATACTAGTCAGCTAGTTTTTGTTGATGGCCCATCAGTTTCTGTAGTTACTGAAAAGTTTGATTTCAAAAAAGGTGAAGAGATAACTATTCGAATTGTAAATTCTGGAACAGTCCCGTTGATGTTCTCTGATTCCTCATATGGACTACGAATTACCGGCTTGTCTGGAATACTGATTTATGCTCCTGCATCTGCTCAGGTAATATCCAATTTGGATCCTGGTGATGAAGTTGAATTTTCATGGGATCAAATTAAGAATGATGGCGATACAGCTTTGGAAGGTCTCTACAAAATCTCTGTGAAAGGAATGAATGATGCAGGGAAAAATATCGAAAAATCTACAACAATAACAATTTGGAAATAACTCAGTAACATAATTTATAATCACATTTTTTCCAATACAATTGTCGCAAGACTTGTGCCGGGGTCGCCTAGCCTGGTAGGGCGCGCGCCTGGAAATTGTTTAACCATAAAGCGCGTTCTCGCAAGGGAACGGGAGTTCAAATCTCCCTCCCGGCGCCATTTTTTAAATTACCAATGTAATTTTACAAATATCTCGCCCTAAACTAAATTCCTCAACGAGCTCAAGATTCTAAAAATCTGAACTTAGGATAAAACTATTGTTTAAATTAAATAAAATACTAATTGCTTTGTGAAACCCCAATCATGTCGAAATTGTGGAAAAGAACTTTTCCAAAACCAAAGAACATGCCCTGACTGTGGTAGGGAAATTGATTATGATGATACTGAAACTTAGATCCTAAAACAATTCATGTCATCCCCTCTCAATTCATCATCACAATTATAGGTAATTCGGTCTAAACCTATTTTCTACCTGCATTTACCCCAATACGCACTAGTCTAACAATTATGCAAGAACAAATTGCTCACCACGTTTTTATTTATGGATTTGTGTCTTGCTTTGCCGTTACAAGGTTTGTAGGCAAAACCTAGTTGGTAAAATCCATACGGAAAGAAAAACCTTCGTCAAAATAATTTGAAATCCGTTGGTTTCTCAAAAGTGATAAATGACACACTACAAAAATCTCTCTAAATTTATTTTAATTTCTAATCTGGTTTAATTGGATTTGGATTCAACAAACAGGATGCTTTATGACTGGTTATTTATTAGAGGAAGCATATGAAAACAACCCTTGGACCCGTGGAGATTACTCCACTCGAGTGGATATCAATTAACCAGTTTCTACATGAAATAAAAAAGATTGATTCCCAATGTGTCTCAGTGTACTATCCCTATGGGAAGGGCCAAGATACAATATCACTACTCCAAGAAACAAAGCGAAACGAAACTCTAGAACAAATAGAGTTAAAAATTGAAAGCAAAATTGTTGAACTTAAAAAAAACCCTGTCTCTGTGGGGAAATTTGCCAAAACACTGTGCATCTTTGGATGGATAAAAAACGGCAAAGTCGATATCAAAGTTATTGGCACTTCAAAAAAATTGCCATACATCTACATGGCAAGCAAAAAGCCATTTATCAAACCATTCAATGATATTTTGGAAACTAATTATGATGTCTTACTAGTAACACTAGATCAAAAATCTGCAAGAATTCAAAAATTTCATGGCAGTCAAATAATTCAAGAGGCTAAGATTAGAATTGACTTGCAAGGTAGACACCGTAAAGGGGGTCAGAGTCAGGGAAGGTTCCTCAGAGCAAGACAAACTAAAATTCATGTTTTCTTCAAGAAGGTTGCAAACAAAGTCAAAGAGATGGATTCAAATTCATTGCTAATTTTGTTGGGGGGAATTGGTCCTGCAAAAACTGAGTTCTATGATGAGCTCAATTCAGAACTGGTAAAAAAATGCCGATTTGTAGAAAACTTGTCCTTTTCTACATCTATGAAGGAGATTAACAAAAAAATAATTCATAATCTGTATCAACACAGACGGAAATATGTTGTAGAACTAATTGAAAAATATGAAACTCTAGTCAAAGACGGACTAACTGCTAAAAGAAATGACGTAATTTACAAAGCATTAGAAATTGGTGCAGTAGACACCCTGATTGTTTCTGCAAATTATCACACAAACTCTCAATTCAAAAAAATAATGAAGATGCTAGAGATTGCAAAAAATACCTCCTGTAAAATAGAGTTTGCAGTTTCTCCAGAAATAATAAAAAAACTAGACATCGACAACTCTGTCCTAGCCATACTCCGATACAAAATAACGTAATTCTGCCTGAGATTATTTGCTCATTGCAGTTTTTCTATGATTTCTGAAAACTTCCATGGTCCACAGATAGCATCTTGCTCTTCGTTGCTAAACAGTCCTGCATTGTTTAGATGATTTACAATATGTGCAGAAAACGGCAAAGCCCCAGTAGCTCCTGGAGAATTGTAATTTAGAACATGAAATGATGTTTCATCATCAATTAGAATCACATCTGGTGCAAATTTCCCATTCTCATCTATAATTGATGATCTAATACCTGCAGTGCCCTTTTCAGTAATTTTATCTGGATTTATTTTTGGCAAGAATTTTTTTACTCTACTTACCATTGCAGTTTTTGACATTGATGATTGAATTTCATTTATTGCTAGTTCCTGAAACTGTTTATCAAAAATTGCCTTTCTTGCACCTGAATTTAACATCTCAAGCATTTTGGGGATGAATTCCTTGATGTTCTCTGATGCATTATATCCATGCGGACTAAAGACTGGCACTGCGTTTGGCCCAATTTCACAAGTGCCATCCACCCTGATAATCCAATGTGGATCCAAAAACGGGTAGTCTGGAAATTCAGGGACAGAATATACACTTGATTTTGTCAGATTGCTATATTCTGCTGGGGCTTTCCAATATTCCCCCCTAAAATGCACGTCCGTAAAATTTTTTGCAACACCTACACTATGTGCAATGTCTACTGCTTCTCCACCTGCAGCATTAATTAGAAATTTTGCATTAATTTCATGCTGACCATTCAATATGATCTTCCACTTGTCGCTTTCTTTTTTTATTTTTGTTACCTTTGTGTCTAGCAAAAAATCTGTACCTGCCACTTTACTATCTTTCATTATGGCTTCTGTGAAAATAGAATAGTCTGCTGATGCATCTCTGTAAACACAAAGTGCAGATTCACATTTTATTTCAGGTTCAATTTTTTCTAGTTCTTCTTTGTCCAATAATTCAATGTCATCATCTTCTAGACCGTTTTGTTTTCCCCACTTGAGATACTTCTCAAGGACTTTGATTCCTTCTTTGTCTACTGCAACTTCGATTACTCCGTCTTTTTTAAACGGTAAATCTCTTAATTTTGCATATTCCTCCCACATCTCATAACCGTGAAAAGCTGATTTTGCAAACAATTTTTTCTTTTCAGGATTGTACAGATAGGGGGCATGAACTTTTCCGGTGTTTCTCCCGCTTGTATGAAATGCGACACTGTGGGCTTGCTCTATCACTGCTATTTTTTTTGACTTGTTTAATGCTTTCAGAAAATATGATAATGAAGTTCCTAGAATACCTCCACCAATAATTACTAAATCAAAATTATGTGCCACTATCCTGCTAGTTGGTTTTACTTGATAATAAATTGAATCTGTGACAATCAAGATTAATATCCAATATGATTTGAATTCATACTATGTTACCTGACAAGTGCTCCGTAAAGGAGGAAGGAAAACCATGTGTAAATCCACCTGAATTTATCGTATCAATCGTTTCTGGAGATGATGAATATATGGTGGGATTAACTTGTATGAAACATAAACAGATTGTCTCTGGTAAAATAGGAATTTTACAAAATGAAGGCAAGATGCATGATGGAAAGGTTAGTTTTTCACCTGTAAAGGCAGTAGGCACTGATTGCGTTCATGGTGATTCTGATGATTTTGTTCAAATTGACATGAATCGCTCAAAAAACTGAAATAATTTCAACTAGTACATATTGTAATGCTTTTAGAATTGCTATCAGATCTAGTCAAAATTGATGATCTCTTGCTTATTGTAAAAAACACCGGTGCAATAAGTGAGGTACGAAGCCCCCTTAGCATAAGGCAGAAAGAAAAATGGATTACTGTTGGTGAAAACGACGGTCCGGCACACGTCCATATTAATTCAGAATTGATAAAATCTGCAGAATTTATCGAGGAGGAAAAACCTGAACGCACAAGTTTCAGTGTTCGTTTCTTTGATGAAAAAGGTGATAGAATTATTGCAGTGTTTTTTACAAAAATGTATGATGATTCTAAACAACTAATTCCTGAAAGACAAATGAACTATGATCAATTAAAACAAAAATTCACTTCAAAAATTCAATTTTAAAAAAAACCTTGTCTGAAAAAGACAAGGAAAAAAAATCTTTTATTGAGACTCTTTCTTCTTCTTATCTTTTTCAGTTTGTACTTTAGCTAACTCTAATTCTTCATTTGTATGCTTGAATTTTTTCATTCTGTTTTAATACACCCATTTAGTTATAAAAACTGCACATTTTATCTGGGGCCAACTCAAGCGTAAGAGTCAGTATCCTACAGAGTAAATTGGCTTTTTGCCTTTCATTCCTAAATCCAGATTTTTAACAGCAATTTGTGCCATTTTGGCCCTTGTTTCTTTTGATGAGCTACCTATGTGTGGGGCAAGTACGATATTTGGTAGTTTGGCAAAAGGATGTTTGTCACTGATCGGTTCTGTTTCAAAGACGTCTAATGCTGCACCTGAAATAATTTGCTTCTTCAAAGCCGTAGCAAGATCTTTTTCATTGATTACTTTTCCTCTTGATGTGTTAATTAGAAATGCCGTTTTTTTCATTTTTTTCAAAATTTTCATATCGAACAACTTGTCCGTTTCCTTTGTGTGAGGCACATGAATAGAAATGAAATCACTTTCTGTAATCAGTTTTTCAAATGATACATACTTTGCATTTAATGATTTTTCCATAGATTTTGAAGCATGTTTTCTGTTGTGGTATATTATTTTCATATCAAATGCCTTTGCTCTTTTAGCAAGTGTACTTCCAATTCTACCCAATCCTAAAATTCCAAGTGTCTTGCCCTGAAGATCAACTCCAACATAATCGTGTGCTCCGTAGATTTCTTTCCATTTGCCCTCTCGAATAATTCTGTCTCCTTCTGACACTCTTCTTGAGATGTCAAGTAATAATGAGAATGCAAGATCTGCTGTTGCATCTGTTAGTACTTCTGGAGTGTATCCGATGCGAATTTTCTTCTTCTTGGCGTGCTCTATATCTATATGATCAAAGCCTACACTGTAGGTGCTAATCACTTTGAGATTTTCAGCACAATTGATGATCTCTTTGTCAATCTTGTCATATGGAAAACATATGAGTCCATCAACCTCTTTAATTTTCAATTGCAATTTTGTTTTCGGTATTGGAATCTTTCCAGAGTGAATTTCAATCTGATATCTTTTTTTCAACTCTTTTAGTGCAAAGTCGTGCAAAGTTCTTGTTAGAAAGACTTTATTTTTCATCAGTCTTGACATCCATCTCAAACCATTTATACGATTTCTTTGTAATTCCCGTGATGTCTTCAAAGGCTGAAGAAGAGGAAGAATTTGCTATTTGTGTGGAATGTGGAAATTCGATTGAAAAATGCGTATGTGTATGCCCATATTGTGGTGAGCGTGACAAATGTGAATGTGCATTGTTTGATGCAGCTACCGGAGGTTAGAAGAAATGAACTACTATACTATTAAAATTCAGGAAATGAGTGAAAATCTGTGAGTTCTGTAGATTTTACTTGGTTAATTGGAGGTCCTCAAGGCAGTGGTGTAGAATCAGCTGCTAACATATTTTCTAAAGTCTGTGCAGAAATGGGATACCAAATTTTTGGAAAGAGAGAATTTTATTCCAACATCAAAGGTGAGCACAGTTATTTTACAGTAAGAGTTGCTGATAAAAAAATCAACTCAAATGTAAATGACGTAAATCTTATGGCCTCCTTTGATGCTGAAACAATTTTTCGTCATTATGATGAATTGATTTCTGGTGGAGGAATAATCTATGATTCTGATTTGGAGGAAACAAAAACAGATGCTGTACATACACTTGATGCACCATTCAAAGATCGACTGCACAAAGAATTGGAATCAAAAAATAAACCATTTACAATTGCAGGTGTGTTAGAAATTGCCAAAGAAAACGGTGTGAAACTATTTCCTGTATCTTTTAAGGCAATACTTGAAGCTCTTTCTGAAGAAACTGAGAATCCACGTTTGCGTGGATTAGTTAGAATGTATAATGTTATTGGAGTCTCGCTGTCATTGGGATTGGTCAACATGCCTCCGGACTCTTTGCAAAAAACTATAGAATCAATATTTTCAAAAAAGCCTGAGATTGCAAAAATCAATCAAGAGACTGCAAATTATTCATACAATTATGCAACTGCAAAATTTGAAAATTTTAATCATGCTTTACCTGGAACCAAAAAAGAACCTCAAACAATTTTAGTTCAAGGTTTTCAAGGAACTGCTTTAGGAAAAATGGCATGCGGTTGTAGATTCCAGCCTTACTATCCTATTACTCCTGCATCCGACGAATCTGTTTTCTTAGAAACAAATGAAATTATAGATGTCCTCGATGACAGGCCTGGCTCTATTGCAATAATCCAAACTGAGGACGAAATTTGTGCAATGGGAATGACTATTGGTGGTGCATTGACTGGAACTCGTTCTGCAACTTGTACATCTGGTCCAGGGTTTGCATTGATGACTGAAATGTTGGGTTGGGCAGGAATAAATGAAGTTCCTGTTGTCATAACTAATTATCAAAGAAGTGGACCTTCAACAGGGCTTCCTACAAGACATGGTCAAGATGATTTACTTTTTTCAGTCTTTGCAGGTCATGGTGATTTTCCAAAGATTGTATACGCCTCTGGTGATATTGAAGAGAGTTTCTATGATACTGGCAATTGTTTTAATTATGCTGAAATTTTCCAAGTTCCTCTAATTCATCTAATGGATAAGTTTCATGCAAGTTCTGTTATTACATGTAAGAGATTTGATCCTCAAAAAATTTCTATCAACAGAGGAAAACTATTAGAAAAAATAGATGGTGATTACAGACGATTTGAATTCACAGATGATGGAATATCCCCTCGTTCTAGATTAGGACTTGATAATGGAATATTTTGGAATACTGGTGATGAATCCGATGAATCTGGTCACATCACTGAAGACCCTATTTTACGTGTAAAAATGATGGATAAGAGAATGTCTCGCCTAGATGTAATTCTAAAAGAGATTCCTGATGATGATAAAGCAAAATCATTTGGTATTGAGGAGCATACTATAATTTCATGGGGATCTGCAAAAGGTCCAATACTTGATGCTCTAGAGATGCTCAAAGAAGAAGGCATCTCTATTGGGTTCATCCAATTAAAATTACTACATCCATTTCCAAGTGATTATGTTAATTCTCTGCTAAAAGATGTCAAAACTATCATTGACATTGAAGCAAATCATTCAGGACAACTAGGAAAACTATTCAAACAAAATATTGGGCGTGATGTTGATTACTTTATCTTAAAATACTCTGGCAGGGCAATGACTAGCACTGAAGTCTATGATTCACTTAAGAAAATTGTTGAAAATAAAGCAAACAAACGAGAGGTACTAATGCATGGCGCTTAAACTAGCTGATTACAAAACAGATGTACATAATGATTGGTGTCCTGGTTGTGGAGACTTTGGAATAGTTAATGCAATCCAAATGGCATTAGCTGAGATGGGAATAGAAAGAGACAAGGCCGCAATGTTTTCTGGAATTGGATGTTCTGGAAAAACTTCTCACTATATCAATACGTATGGGGTTCACACACTACATGGAAGGGTGTTGACATTTGCACAAGGTGCAAAGATTGCAAATCCTGAACTTACTGTTGTTGCAGTTGGGGGTGATGGTGACGGTTTGGGAATAGGTGCAGGTCACTTTGTTGCTGCTGGAAGACGAAACGTGGATATGACTTACATAATTTTTGACAATGGAGTTTATGGTTTAACAAAGGGTCAAGCTTCTCCCACTTTGAAACTTGGTGAAAAGACAAAATCATTGCCATCTCCCAACACAAACTCAAATGTTAATCCAATTGGATTGGCAGTTGCAAGTGGTTTTACATTCGTAGCTCGTGGGTATTCATACGATGTACGACATCTCAAAGATCTGATAATCCAAGCAGTAAATCACAAGGGCCTGTCATTTTTAGATGTCTTGCAGCCATGTCCAACTTACAATGATCTTAACACCAGAGACTGGTATGCTGGGACTGATTTAGTTGATGAAGCACAAAAAAGACATTCTAGAATATACAAACTAGAAGAGCAAGGGTATGAACCAATGGTTCATTATGGTTCTGAAGTTGAAGTCAACGAGAAGCTATCTCAGGCTTTGATCAAATCTCTTGAATGGGGAAACAAAATCCCAATAGGTGTATTTTACAAAAATGAACTGGTTTCACCTTATACTCAGAGGATAAAAGATAAGATTCCAAACTATTTGGAAAATCCCCCTGCAAAACAAAATATCTCTAAAAACGGTCACCCTAATACTGATATTTCAAATATTTTAGATTCCCTAGAAGTATAGTATTTTGTTTTGGACCTAAGAAGTTATAGGCAAGTTTCATAGAATATTATTTTGCATTTGAATATTAATGAATCAAACAAAATATTTAGAAAATCTATCATAAAGGGTTTTTTTGAACCCGAGCTTGTGAATTTAGATTTTCAAAAGTCTTCTGTAAAACATCCTTTAATCAATGATTTTGGTCTGATGCAATCTGACTTACTTCATGTGTTTTTTGATGTAGAGACTGGCTCTGATTATCCTGACGGTGATGAGTGGTTTATTGTTGAATTGTTATTTCCCCATGACATTCAACTTCCTGATTCTATGAAAGGGACTGATTATTTTACAACTCTGTCTGTTGAAGATGGCAAAACATTCTGGCATCATCGTGAATTAATTCGTTACAAATATGGAAAGTCCAAAAAATTAACAGATGCGTTAGAATTTTTAGAATCAAAATACAAAGAACTTCATGAATTACTTGAGCCTTTACAAAAGGATCTCAAATAATCTCTTTCCACGAATCTCCTCTGAAAGTATATTTTTTATTTTCAGTTGATGCCGTATCTAAACGCCATCTGATTGATTCTGAATCAAATTTGTATATTATTTTTGTAACATCTGATGGCAGTTTCTCCGGATCTAGATGAAATGGTAATAACTCCAAAACAAAATCAATTTTTTCTAATGCGTTATCAAACCATTGTTTGTCTTCAATATCTACAGTGAAAACTATTTTTGGATTCCCGGAAAAATTAATTACAATTTTTAAAGCATTACCACTACCTCTTCTTCTCTTCATTTCCTTGAAAACATCTTTGATTTTCTCCCAACGCTTGAACTCAAACCATTGAAAAAACTCTTCATTGAATTGTAGAGGAATATCGATATCTAGAAAACTAACAAAATTATCGTCATTTGCTTCAATTTCATCTTGGATTATGGTAAAATGGGAATTGAGAAATCCATAAAGAACTTCGATCTCCCAAGGTGAAATTCCATAATATCGCAATGTTGTTTTCACATTTTCTGACAATGATTTCAAATCCTAAAAATTGTAATTAAAGCTTCAAATCTGACTAAACTAGTACAAATCAACCTTAAAATTAAAATTATATGGAATTAGACGTGAGTATAGATATGAAGAAAGAATTTGTAGTAAAAAGCATTGATTCTGCACCTGACGGAGCACCGTATGTTATAGTATCATTATCCTCTCTTAAGGATCTCAAAGAAGGGACTCAAACTCAACAACCACCTTTTGGTAGCCCAAAAGTTATGGGATTCTCAAACATGAATGACATGATGAAAGATTTGAACAAGATGATGTCTGGAATGGGTGGAATTGGCATGCAATCCGGCATAACTCAATTAAAACTAGAAATGCATGAATACAAAGAGATGGGTCTTTCAGTTGGGGATAAAGTCTTTCTAGAATTAAGTAAGGCTGAAACTCTGGGTGTCTAGTCTACCAGATTGTGTTGAAGTATTTCCAACCATAAAATGCTGCAATAGTTCCAATTACAAATAACATTGGTTTCCACGCAAATACAGGAATACTTGGAGTTGCAAGTTTTACTTTGTAGTTATCTACAATGGCGTGAACATTTTTCTTAATTTTATTATGCCAAATACTGTAATCGATTTGGTATTTTTTCATAATCTCTTCTACTTCATAAACAACTGGTGTTCTCTGTGAAAATAAATGTTGAAGATAATCCCTTGAGACCTCTACTTCTGCGTGAATTCCGATTAATCCTTTTTTCAAATCTACCATTCTGATATGCATCTCCCATGGTTTTTTCAATTTAAGATTAAGACCACTTCCAATTTGATCTGGTTGTTTATGTTCAAGTTTTACTTTGGTAAATCCCTCATTTGTGAAAATTTTTGTTAGTTCTTCAAAACTTTTCTTTACTACTATGTGGAGTTGCTCTACACCCTCTTTACTATCTATATCAATTCTGTGTTTGATCCCATCAAAAAATGATACAGTTTTTGGATATGTGGTAAGGTACTCCATTTAGTTTTTTCAACAAATTCCTCTATTTAAAGCAGAACCAAGTTTCAGACTAGATACCTGGGGGATTTGATAGCCCTCTAACGTAAACACATTGATCTGGTGAAATTGCCATCTCTGATGGATTTATTTTCCTATCTGTAAGCTTTGCATCAGAATTTCTAACTATTGCAAATGGTTTTGATTCAGCTCCTTCACCCATCTTATGATTTGCAATAGTTGCAAGATTATCGACTACAGCTTGAAATGTAACCTTCAGAGGATTTCCGTCAAGATCTTTTTTTGCTCTCATATCCAAAACCGGTTCAATTCCTGCGCATGCAATTGCAACTCCTGATGTACCAATTCTTGCAGGCATCAATCTACTGTCCACTAGAATTACTCCTACATGAATGAAGAATTTTAAGAAAATCTTTCTACGAATTTCTTCAGCTGTTTGATATGGGTTTGTTGGGTATAGTATTGCTCTTCCTTTTCTTGCATTTGATTTGTCAATTCCTGCATTTGGAGCCATGATGTTGTCTGATGATGTGATAACAAATCCTCCAATCCCACCAAAAATTTTGTCTGACTCCCTAATGATTATTTCAGCAATTTCTGATTTTAACTGATATTTTTTTGAAATCTGTATGCCTTCTTTTGAGGCCTTAATTTTTTCTAAATCAACTATCCTCCCTTGAGAATTTGAGATGTATTTTGTTGAAATTACCAAAACATCTCCATCTTTTAATTCTGCATTGTTTTTCTCTAGTGTTTTTAGCAAGGCTTCAAATACATCAAATTTTCCCTCCATCCTTTCAGATACGAGTGGTAAAACTGTTAATTGCACATTATTCTGAGTGTTCTTTTTCTTTTTTATTGTTCTGAAAAGCTTTTAATCTGCAGAACAAGCTTTTTTTATTATGAATATTGTCGAGAAGATTCTTGCGCGTGGTGCTGGAAAGTCTTCTGTTTCGCCAGATGATGTGGTTTTTGCTAATGTAGACAAGGTCATGATGCATGATGTGTCTGGACCAGGTGTCATTAAGGTATTTGATAAACTAAAGAAACAAGGATTTTCAGTAGACAAACTATGGGACCCTACAAAAGTTTGGGTAGCTGAAGATCACTTTGTCCCTTCTGCAGAAAAAGTATCTGCTGAAAATATTGTAAAATTATCTAACTTTACAAAAAACTATGGAATTGAAAAACACTTCAAATATGGAATGGGGCAATACGGAATTTGCCATACCATATCTCATGAGGAAGCTATGGTGTTGCCCGGTGAAATTTATGTAGGTGGTGATTCCCACACAAACACAACAGGTGCTTTGGGTGCTTTTGCTTGTGGTCTAGGGCATACTGATATTGCTTATGTTTTATTGAATGGAAAAATTTGGTTCAAAGTTCCAGAAACTTATTACTTTAAGCTAAATGGAAAATTACCTGAGCATGTAATGGCCAAAGACTTTATTCTAAAAATTATTGGCGATATAGGAAATGACGGAGGTGCATATAGAACTATGCAGTTTGGTGGTAGCGGAATTGATGAAATGTCTGTAGAAAGCAGATTGACATTATGCAATATGACTACAGAAGCTGGAGCAAAGAATGGTATTGTAGAGCCAGATCAAAAAGTAGTTGACTATCTTTCTCAAAGAGGAGCTACCAACATGAATATGATTAAAGGTGATGCAGATTCTGAATATGCCAAAATGTTTGAATACGAGGCCTCTGAGATGGAACCCACTATAGCAAAACCTTTCTCTCCTGACAACATTTGTGTTGTAAGAGAAGCTCCTTCTGTAGAATTGGATAAATCTTACATTGGTTCTTGTACTGGTGCAAAATACGAAGATTTGGTTGCTGCAGCAAGTATACTCAAAGGAAGAAAGGTAAAGATTAGAACAGAAATTTTACCTGCAGCAATTTCTATTTATCAACGAGCCCTGGAAAATGGATTACTAAAGATTTTCTTAGATGCTGGTGTAACAGTTGGACCTCCTACATGTGGTGCATGTTGTGGGGCCCACATGGGTGTTTTAGCAAAAGATGAAATCTGTATCAGTACGACAAATAGGAATTTTCCTGGAAGAATGGGACATGTGGAATCACAGACCTATCTTTCATCGCCTCTAGTTGCAGCAGCTTCTGCAGTGACTGGAAAAATCACTGATCCGAGGGATTTATCATGAAAGGCAACGTCATAAAATATGCTCAAGATAATATTGATACAGATGTCATAATTCCAGGCCAATATCTCAAAGTACATGATTATGCAGAACTTGCAACTCATGCAATGGAGGGGTTGGATCCTGATTTTCATTCTAAAGTAAAAGATGGTGATTTTATTTTATCTGGAAAAAATTTTGGATGTGGCTCATCTCGTGAACATGCTCCTATTGCATTGTCTCATTCTGGAATAAAGGCAGTACTTGCATTATCTTTTGCAAGGATTTTTTATCGAAATGCAGTTGATGGTGCATTTTTGCTACCTATAGAAATTGAGCAGGATGCATATGATGGAATTTCAGATGGTGATGAAATTATAATTGATGTATCTGTAAATGAAATTAAAAACATTACAAAAAATCAAACATACAAAATGAAACCTTTTTCAGAAATTATTGGAAAGATAATTGCTGCAGGTGGGCTCTTCAAGTACAAGCCAGACCAGGATTAAAATGGGAAAAACTCTTTTTGAAAAAATTTGGGAATCGCACATTGTTGTTGAAAAAGAAAATAATCCATCACTAATTTACATTGACCGACATCTTGTCCATGAAGTAACTTCCCCACAAGCTTTTGATGGATTACGTATGAATAATAGAAAAGTCAGACGGCCTGATCTTACCATTGCTACGATGGATCATAATGTTCCCACAACAGACCGCTCACTTCCAATTTTAGATCAAACATCATCTATACAAATGAAAACTTTGGAAAAAAACTGTAAAGATTTTGGAATCAAGCTATTTGATATTAACAGTCCTAATCAAGGAATAGTTCATGTAATTGGTCCTCAATTGGGAATCACTTTACCTGGTACTACTATTGTATGTGGTGACAGCCACACATCAACACATGGAGCATTTGGAGCTCTTGCATTAGGTATTGGTACTAGTGATGTTGAGCATGTGCTTGCATCTCAAACAATGTGGCTAGAAAAGCCAAAACCCTTTGAAATCCGAGTTGAAGGAAAAAGAAAAAACCCTCATGCTGTGACTGCCAAAGACATAGTTCTCTCAATTATCAAAAATATAGGAACAGGTGGTGGTACAGGCACAGTAATTGAATATCGTGGTGAGGGAATCACTGATCTTTCAATGGAGCAAAGAATGACTATTTGTAATATGTCTATTGAAGCAGGTGCTCGTGCAGGTTTGATAGCTCCTGATGAAAAAACTTTTGATTATTTGAGAGGTAGAGAATATACTCCAAAAAACTATGAATCTTTAGTTGATTTTTGGAGGGACAATCTCAAGACAGACAGTGATGCGACGTTTGAAAAACAATATACTTTACACATAGATGACATTGCCCCTCAAGTAAGCTGGGGAACTAATCCTGGCATGACATCTGATGTGACTGACTCTATTCCATCCCCTGATGAATTTTCCAAGGGTGATCCAAATCAAAAGAAGGGGGCTGAAAAAGCACTTGATTACATGGGTTTAGAACCTGGTATTCCAATTGAAGATATTAAAATTGACCGAGTGTTTATTGGTTCATGCACTAACGCAAGATTAGAAGATCTTATTGAGGCATCAAAAGTAATCAAGGGACAGAAAATCTCACCATCTGTAAAAGCTATGGTTGTACCTGGTTCTCAAATGGTAAAAAAACAAGCTGAAGAAATGGGATTGGATAAAATCTTCATTGATGCTAATTTTGAGTGGCGTGAAGCTGGATGTAGCATGTGTCTTGGAATGAATCCTGATATTTTATCTCCAGGTGAACGCTGTGCAAGTACCTCTAATAGAAACTTTGAAGGACGACAAGGAACTGGTGGCAGAACTCATTTGGTTAGTCCTGTCATGGCTGCAGCAGCTGCAATCAAAGGACATTTTGTAGATGTTAGAAAAATGGATTTGAATTAACATGGATTCCTTCAAACAAGTTTCTAGCATTATTACTCCTCTTGATAAGGTCAATGTAGACACTGACCAAATTGTTCCAAAACAATTCTTGAAACTAGTTCAAAAATCTGGATTTGGAAAATTTTTGTTTTTTAATTGGCGCTATGATGAGAACGAAAATAAGAAATCTGATTTTGTCCTAAATGATCCAAAATATGAAAATTCCAAAATTCTATTGACTGGAGATAATTTCGGTTGTGGTTCTAGTCGTGAACATGCAGTTTGGGCCCTCCTTGATTATGGGTTTTCTGTAATTATAGCACCTTCATTTGCAGATATTTTCCTCAGTAATTGTTTCAAAAATGGTATATTGCCAATTTCACTTGATCAAAAAATTGTAGAAAAACTACTTCAGGAAAATGAAGTGGTAATTGTAGATTTAGAAAACCAACTCATCAAGACCCCTTCTGATGAGATACATTTTGATATTGATTCTTACAAGAAAAAAATTCTCCTAGAAGGGCTAGATGATATAGCACAAACTTTTCAATATGAGGACAAAATTGTAGAATTTGAAAAAAATTCTAAAATCCCATCTGTTTTATAATCTTCTTCACTGTTTTTTCATTTCTTTCTAAAACCATCGGTGATTCTGCATCAATCCATTCGTTTTCACCGATGTCAAAGGCGCTAATTTTTCCCTCTTTTGATAACTGTTGCAAAACATCATATGACAAATTGATCTCTTTTTGCTTTTGTTTTGCTTTAATTCTTTTAATGATGTCTTTTCCAAGCATATAGATTCCTAAACATTCTGATAATTGCAACTTCATCATTGGTTTTTCTTTGAATTCTTTTATGATTCCGTCTTCTACTCTTGCAAATCCTGTTTCTTCTTTTCTTTTGGTTCTAGTTGCAATGCATGCTGAGCTATTTTTTTCTTTGAAAACATTTCTCATTTTTTTAAGATCAATCGCACACAAATTATCCACAAACCATAACACAAATTCTGATTCGTCTTTGAGTTTGTTTGCAATGTGTAACAAATCCCCCCCTGTACCGCTTTGTGAGTCTTGAACAAATGTAATGCCTTTTTGTTTTTCATAATAATTCTTGATTTGTCCCCCCAATCCATTGAAATCTGAAATGACAATGACTTCACTTACAAAACTAAATGATTTTAGATATTTTATGATATAATCAATCATAGGTTTACCATTGATTGGGGTCATCGCTTTTGGAAAATATTCAGTATATGGTTTACCTCTGGTTCCCTTGCCGCCTGCAAGAATTACAGCCTTCACAGCCTAACGGTATGATTTCTGCTTTCTTCTTCTTGCACCAGGTCCGCCAAATTTCTTTGGCTCTTTTCTTCTGGCATCTCCACTGACTAGGTACTTATCAAAATCAGTGATTCGTTTTCTGAGGTCTTCTCTAGTTGATTTTGGGAAAGGATGATCTTTTGGTTCTTTTTTGGATTTTGTCCATCCTGTTAGGGCTCTTGAAATTCCAGTTGCTATTGCACTTGCTTGACCCATAAAACCGCCACCTCTAACTCTTACAGAAATATCGATTTTGTCTCTCAAATCTCCTGTAATCTCTAATGGTGCTAAAATTACTTCACGTGCTGTTTCCTGTGGAATCATTTCTACTGGAACGTTGTTAATTCGAACTTTGCCTTTTCCTTTAGTAATGTAAACATGAGCGCTAGCTGTTTTCCTTGTTGCAAAATAGATTTCTGTTTTTGGTGTTGTCATTCAGTCCACCCTATTACTCTACATAATTCCCCTAGTGCTGTATAGTTCGATGGGGTTTTTCTTATCATTGCTTTATCAAATTGAATTTTCTCAAGAGATTTAATTTCTTTAGGTGAACCAATGTATGTTCTTAATCTTTGATGAGCTTCTTTTCCAGATGGCTTTCTGTCAAATGGTAACATTTGACGAATCATTTTTGCCATTAGTGTGTCTGGTCTTCTGTAGTGAACAGGTCCATGTTTGTAATTGATGATACTGTTAATTTCTAAAAATTCTCTGTATTCTTTAATCTGATTACTCCTTGTTCCGCTCATCATGATTTTCTCACAATTTACAACTGATACTCTGTTCCCTTTGATCAGTAATTTTGCGACATTTGATGCTAGTCTGCCAGCAATGTGGTTTGTTGCATCTACTACAATTGGTCTGTCCGTTCTTACTACTGTTTCTTGCTTTGTCATTCCAGTAGGTTTGTTAATCCTTCCATTAGCCAAGTAGAACTACTCCTTTACCCGTTGGATTTTGTTCAATCAAGTCTGAATGCGTAATTATCTTTCCGCCTTTTTCAATGATTTTGGCTGCTGCAGAATTTGAAATTGAAAATGAGAATAATGTAATTTTGTGAGAAATACTTCCTGTTCCGAGTACTTTGCCTGGAAATACTACGATGTCGTTTTCTTTTGTTAGTTGACCGATTCTATTCAAATTAAGATCTCTTCTTGCAATAGATGGCTTTAATGCATATTCTGCCAATTTAGCCCAGATTGGTGCATCGTTCTTGGCAGATGCCTTCTTTAGATCTTTGGCCATGTGTATGACAACTTGATTAGTCATGTGAATAATGCGGTTTGAAACCCAAATATAATGTCTATGCTTAGATTACTCTTCAATTTGGTCAATCATCTCTTTAAATTGACCTATTCTATTACTGACCTCGTCTACTCCTGAAATAATAATTTGTTCAGGTTTGAGTGCCCCTGTTGATTCCACTGTTAGTACTTTGACATCTTCTTTTTCCGTATCAGTAAGTGTTGATATTGTTGCAGAGTTCCATTTGGCATGCTCTGTTCCACGTCCTAGTCTTGCATAGCATTCTATTTTGATTCTTTGGCCTGGTGCTAGTTGGACTATGGGAATCTTATCTGAAGTTGGTTTTATCGAATCATCTTCTGAGGACAATTCATTTGATAGGACAGTTCTTGTGACATCTGAATCGCCTGAATCTAAAACTAACATTACCCTACAGTTTGAACATCCTGTCTCACTTTGACATTCACATTTTGATGGTTCATTAAATCTACTCAAATCTGTTGTTAATGGGATTAGTCCTAATCTGTGAGCCAAACCTTCATCTGGTAATACTGAGGAATTTTCAATAATGTCCACTGTATCAATTGCAAATACTGGAACTCCATTAAGGCATACTCGTCTAAGTGCATTTGCGTATTGTAATGGAATTCCGCTAAGTTTTACTGCAATTTTTTCATTATCTTTACTAATTACCTCTAAGGATGACAATGACGAAAATCTTTAAAATCCACATAAAAATCTAGCTGGTTTTAGGCATAATAGAAATGACATTGCGTCTTCTATCTTGTTCATTTCCTCTAGATATGCTTAAGTTCACATTATGTGTATTTGATTCGTCGGTTTTGACAAGTTGTTTTCTGATGTTCTAAATCTTGATCCTAGTGTTTACTATCCTGCAATTCAAAATAATCTTGGCAAAATAATTACTCGAGGTTTTCGAGAAAATATTCCCCCAATTCTAAATGATAAACATACCAAATAATGCATTTTCCTGCATGACAGATGGTAAACCTGAAGGAACATTGAACACAAAATTGGTCCTATAAAATATGGACTAACTGAATACCATAAAATCAAAAGAATTTCGTTTCCAATTGATGAAAAACACTTGCTAATGCTTACCGCCGAAATTAACTGAGATCAAACAAATATGATTGCCCGAACTCTTGAATTGATAACTCAAAATTATAATTATAATCTCCAAAATACCTTTTGCTGTCTATACATTAGTACAGATAAATAGCAAATCCTCATAATAATTTTAGAAATGGCTGATTACACACTAGTGCGATATTCCTTTGAAGGGGAAAAATTTGAAATTATGGTAAAACCTGACCCTGCACTTGATTACCGATTGGGTAAGAAAAAGGATCTCTCATCAATCTTGGTATCTGATGAAATTTACACTGATGCAAGTAAAGGAACAAGGCCTGGAGCAGAAAAATTACAACATGCTTTCAAAACTGAAGACCCTGCAGAAATTGCAGAGATCATCCTAAAGAAAGGTGATCTAAATTTAACAACTGATCAAAGACGAAAAATGATTGAAGAGAAGAAAAAACAGATTATCACATTTATTGCAAAAACATACGTTGATCCTAAAACTCATCTTCCACATCCACCACTTAGAATTGAACAAGCTATGAAAGACGGTAGAGTTTCAATCGATCCTCACAAAACAGTAGATGAGCAAGTAAAGGATATCGTTGAAAAATTGCGTTCTATCATTGCTTTAAAATCTGAGACTCTGAAATTAGAAATTACAATCCCTGCACAGTTTGCATCTCAATCATATGCTGTTCTAAAATCTGTGGGATCACTAAGCAGAGAAGAATGGCAAAATAATGGTTCACTAAAAGCAATACTTGAAATACCCGCTGCAGCAAGGCCAAATGTGATAGATAGATTAGGTTCTATAACAAAGGGCTCTGCCACAGTTGAGGTAGTTCACTAATGGATAATAAGAGAAAATACGTTATTCCAGGCGATGTGGTGACTACCGGACCATTTAGACCTGAACAAAATGTAATCCTGGAAGGCGATAAGATAATCTCTACAACTATTGGCATTTCCGAAATTTATGATGATTCTGTTAAAGTTATCCCATTAACTGGAAAATACATTCCAAAAATTAATGATCTTGTGATTGGAAAAGTAATTTCTCATTCTTCATTATCTTGGGAATTAGATATCAATTCATGTTATGTTGGATTCTTGCCTGCTCAGGATGTATTTGGACGAGACTTTTCAGCTCATGCAGATGAATTGACATCCAAACTAAAATCTGGTGATTTGGTGGCTGCAAGAATAGCTAATTTTGATAGAACTAGAGACCCATTGGTAACAATCTCTGATAGAGATTTGGGTAAAATTGATTCTGGCGACTTAGTGAAAATCTCTCCTAGTAAAGTTCCAAGACTTATTGGAAAGAGAGGTAGCATGATTCAGATGATTGAAATGGCAACTAATGCTGCTGTGACTATTGGTCAGAATGGATGGGTAGTAGTTTCATGTGAGACGCCCGAGGGATTATTAAAGGCTAAAAAGGCAATTGAAATGATTAATGAAAAAGCACATGTTGCTAATTTGACTGATCAAGTGAAAGAAATGTTAGAAATAAAGGATGATGAATCATAATGGGCGGAAGAGACGCAACAATGGTCCTATTGGACGAGAATGGTATTCGTTGTGATGGTCGTAAAGTAGACGAACCACGACGAATTATGATTAAAGCTGGTGGACTAAAAAATGCTGATGGTTCTGCTTACATTGAATTTGGTGATAACAAAATCTTAGTTGGTGTATTTGGACCTCGAGATGTACATCCAAAACACATGTCAAATACTGATACTGGAATTTTACGAGTTAGATATCACATGGAACCATTCTCTGTAGGTGAGCGAAAAAATCCTGCCCCATCCAGAAGAGAAATTGAAATATCTAAAGTAATCAAAGAAGCATTAGAACCTGCGGTTATGTTGGAAAAATTCCCAAGAACTGCAGTTGATGTGTTTATTGAAGTATTACAAGCTGATGGTGGAACTAGATGTGCTGCACTTACAGCAGCATCTGTTGCATTAGCAGATGCAGGTATTCCAATGAGAGACATGGTTGCCGCAATTGCAGCTGGTAAAGTTGCAGATACAGTAATCCTTGATGTTAACAATGAAGAAGACCAAGCAGGACAAGCAGATATGCCAATTGGTTACATGCCAAGTCTTAAGAAAATTACATTATTACAATTAGATGGTGTTCTTACTCCTGAGGAATACAAGAAATGTGTTGATGTTGGAGTTAAAGGCTGTGAACTTGTTTATGAATTACAAAAGAAAGCACTACATGACAAATACTTTGGAAAGGGGGATGAATAACATTGACATCTACTTCTGTTATTGACGAATTAAAGCGAGCACAAATTCTTGAGCTATTAGAACAAGGAAAAAGAGTTGATGGACGTGCACTTGATGAATCGCGTGAAATTAAAATTGAGATTAATGCTATTCCTAAAGCAAACGGCTCAGCAAGGGTTTTCCTTGGTGATACTGAAGTGATATGTGGAGTCAAAATTCAACCTGATAGACCTTTCCCAGATACTGGTGACAAAGGACTTTTCATTTGTACTGCTGAACTTTTACCCTTATCACATCCAACCGTTGAAACCGGTCCTCCACAACCCCCTGTAATTGAATTAGCAAGAGTGGTTGATAGAGGAATTAGGGAAAGTCATATGGTAGATGTTTCTCAATTAGTAATTGAAAAAGACAAATCTGTAATTGGTGTCTTTGCAGATAATGTGGTAGTTGACTATGATGGAAATCTATTTGATGCATGCTCATATGCCGCTACTGCTGCACTGCTTACAACTAAAACTCCTAAATGGAATTGGACTGATGATTCTCCAGTATTAGCTGAAGGAGAAGATAGACCTTTGCCAATTACCACGATTCCTGTGTCTGTAACTATGGGTAAAATTGGAAACTATATTGTCGTTGATCCAAATGGAGATGAATGGGAGAGCATGGATGCACGTGTTACAATTACAACTGATTCTGATGGAAATATTTGCGCTTTACAAAAAGGTGGCAGTGATGGTTTTACTCAGGATGAAATCAATCAATGTGGTGAAATCTCTGTTAGAGTAGGCGCAAAAATAAGAGAAAAATTAAAAGCAGCCCAAAAGGACAGTCAATAAAATGGCAAAAGCAAAAAAATCTCTTAAAGGACTTGGTGCCCGTTACGGAATTAAGCTTAGAAAACAATACACAAAAATTCACTTACAACTAAAAGAAAAAAGGACTTGCCCTGAATGTGGTTCACAAACATTTGGACGTGATGCTGTGGGAATTTGGTCTTGCAAAAAGTGCAGCTATAAAGTAGCTGGAACCGCATATGACATCAAACTTTAGTGCAAAAATTATCATAGATGCAAAAGAGAAATCAAAAGCAATTTTTGATTCTGTAAACACTGATAACGAATTCTACCCTGAAAATCCTGTAAAAACCAAGATAGCATTTGACAAAAAAATTACCATTTCCGTAGAAACTGATCAACTAGCTCATCTTAGAGCAAATTTGAATTCCACTCTTAGGTTGATTCAGGCCAGCTATGATTCAATTGAATCGGTAAAGATATAATGAAACAAACTTTTTGATCAAACATGTCAGCAGGACAAATGCCCCCTTGGCTTCAAGAACAACTAATGAAATTGCAACAATCTCAACAAAACTTGCAATCAATTATGACCCAAAAACAACATCTGGAAATTGAAAAAGCTGAAACTAAAAAAGCTCTTGAAGAATTAAAAAAAGTCGCTGATGGTGATGCCGTCTTCAAACAAGCTGGTACTGTTTTAATTAAATCTAAAAAACAAGAACTAATTGATGAATTGGAAGAACGAATTGAGATGACAAAAACACGTTCTACTGTTCTTGAAAAACAAGAAACTCGTCTAAAAGAAAATCTCAAAGAACAAGAAACAAAAATTACTGAAATGATGAAGGGTGGTTCTGCAAACGTACCTCCAAAATCTCCACCTGCTGAAGATAATCCAAGAAAATAATCTATTTTTCTAATTTCATATAAGATATTAACAATCTATACCAATATTATTTGTGAATTTGGAAGATTTGAGAATTATTGTAGATGAAAGAGAGCGAAAAAGTGGGATTCCTGATCTTTTAAAATCAGTTGGATTAAATCTCGAGATGAAAACCCTCCCAATTGGAGATTACATTGTTGCACCTGAAACAGTTGTAGAAAGAAAAAGCATACGTGATCTTATGGCATCTGTTTTTGATGGAAGGCTCTTTGATCAATGTGCAAGACTAAAGGAACATTTTGAACATCCAGTTGTACTCATGGAAGGCAATGTTGATGAAATTGAAGAAATCACTGAAAATCCTCTGATATTTTATGGTGCAATATCTACTGTAGTTTTAGATTTTAAAATACCTGTAATCCCCACTCCTAGTGCTGCTCACACTGCCAAGCTTTTAGTTTCAATGTGTTCAAGAAAAGATGCTCCCAAAGGACCATATCTAAAAAAGATCAAAAAATCATCTGACCTAGAGCGACAACAACTTTCATCTCTTTGCAGCTTTCCTGGAGTTGGAGAAAAATTTGCTGTAAGAATGCTTGAAAAGTTTGGAACACCACTCAAAGTTTTTACTGCAACAACTGCCGAACTTGCAAAAATTGAAGGACTGGGTGAATCAAGAGCCAAGAAAATCAAAAAAGTTCTAGACACTAAAAGTAAGCATCTAAAAAAATCCAATCAAAAAACATTACATGATTCTTAATTTATTCACATACAGGGTATCATCATAATCCAGACAAAAACTGACTCCACGTTCTTTTCATTTTCATACTGATCTACATCTCTTTTGAATCCCAAAATATGACTGAATACCAATATGAATTTGAATCTGAAACTTTTAGTCTTTGAGTAATTTTCTTTTTAATGGAGTCCCACAAGCAGGACACTCTGTTCCACTCGAATGATTTGTTCTACATCCCGGACAATAGTGAACCCATTTACCCACATCTTTAATTCCTTTAGTCATGATTGGAAGAATTTTCAAACCCAAATTCTTGGCAACATTTGAAATTGCAAAATCGTCGCTGATTATATGACCATTTGTCTCTATACATAATGCAATTATTGAAATATCTTGTTTTGATAGTTGTGGAAAATCCCCAGTTTCTTTTGATGCATGAATTGCTTTTTTTGTTGATTCTGAATCTGGCTCTCTTATTTTTAATCTGTTTGTTTCAAGCAAAGTTCCTAACGCATCATGATTTTTCTTTATGTGTTTAATTTCATCATATACTAACGACGTTGTAAAACAATCATCTGATGAACTAAATGGTACTCCTGCATAAAATGCACTGGCATCTAAAATTCTAAAATCCAAGCTTGCTCATCTGTCTTAGCCCTCTTTTCTTTAATCTTAAAAAGACTGCTGGCTTTTTGTATTTTTTGATAGTGATTGTTTCCTCATACCCTGCTGTCTTTACAACTTGTGCATCCATTGCAATGTTACAATCATGTGAACAAGTAATTTCAATTTTTTCATCTGGAACTACCAATGATGCTAACCTATACACTGGTGCAACTGGTGTAATTATTAGGACATCTAAACTTTCATGTAAAATTGGACCCCCTAATGAAAATGAATGTCCTGTGGAGCCACTAGGTGTTGCAATAATAACCCCATCCATTTTTTGCATTACCGTATCATCTTGAAATTTTATCGTTATCTCTGCAGTTTTAGTCAAATTTGTTCTTGTAATGTATATTTCATTTAATGCTGGTGGGAATTCCTTTCCTCCACATGATGCAACAACTCTAATCCTTTTATCCAAAAAGAAATTATCTTTTATAATTTGCTCAATAGCATCATCAATTTCTTCAATTGTAATTTCTGCTAAAATTCCTCTGTTTCCACCCACATTAATTGTCAAAATTGGTGTCTCACTTTCTAAATTCCTGAAAACTCGAAGTGTGGTGCCATCTCCACCAAGGGTAATCACCAAGTCTAGTTTTTCTTTTTTTAATTCTTCTAGAGTCTCAAATTGTATTGCGCCTTCAACTTCAATTGGAGAAATTGTAAATACTTTGGATTTTTTTGCTAAAAACTTTTTTGCGACTTCTTTAGCAGCTTTTTCTGATTCTTTAGATCCCACCTTACTAACTATGGCCACTTTTTGTAATTTCAACCAGTTCTTCTGAATCTTATTTACTTAAAAATGATATTTTTACCACTTCTCGGAAAAACAAATAAGTATGAAAACAGATTCGTACAAATCATGAGTTACGCACATCCTGAAGTTTTAGTTGACACAGAATGGGTATCACAAAACCCTCCTAATGAAAATAGGAAATTAGTTGAAGTTGATTATGATCCTGTAAATGGTTATCAAAAGGGTCACATTAAGGGCTCTACTCTAATCTGGTGGAAACGAGACATTAATGATCCTCTTACAAGAGATATCATTAGCAAAAAAGAATTTGAAGCATTAATGTCAAAAAATGGAATTACTGCAGATACTGAAGTAATTCTTTATGGTGATTTTAATAATTGGTTTGCAGCATTTGTTTTTTGGGTTTTCAAAATTTATGGCCACGAAAACCTGAAAATTATGAATGGTGGCAGAAAAAAATGGGAATTAGAAAATAAAGATTACACAACTGATGAACCCCAAATATCTGCAACAAAATATGTTGCACAGCCTCCTGATGAGGGATTACGTGCATATCTATTTGATGTTAGCAGAGCATTAGGAAAGGAAGATACTGTTATGGTGGATGTAAGATCTCCTGCAGAATTCACTGGTCAAATAACTGCACCACCAGAATATCCAATGGAACATGCACAAAGAGGAGGACACATTCCAAATGCAAATAATATTCCATGGGCAACTGCAGTAAATGATGCTGATGGCACATTCAAAGCTGTTGAAGAACTAAGACAAAATTATGAACCAAAAGGTGTTACTCCTGACAAAGATGTAATTTGTTATTGTAGAATTGGAGAGCGCTCCTCACATAGCTGGTTTGTATTGAAATATCTGTTAGGCTACCCCAAAGTTCGAAACTATGATGGTTCTTGGACTGAATGGGGAAACATGATAGGAAACCCTGTGGAAAAATAAATTGCTTTTAGACCTTCCTATTTTAAAGAAAGGCACTTTTTATTTTATCAAAGATGGAGAGTCTGACATTATCATGGAAGACAAAACAAAGCGAGGTCTTGAAATTAAAGAAACATCCATTGATGAAAAAATCAACGTAAAAGCTGACAAAGGTATGATCCATGATATGGATGGAATTGGACACTGGGTGCCTATCAGATGGTATTTTCCAAAGGACTCCTATGATCTCTCACAAGTAGAGGCACATGCAGAATCCATGGAAAAAAAATACACTGAACTACGAGAACTCACATGTCCTGATGATGACGACTGATAACCTTTTTAACTAAAATAACTTCACTACAGACAGATGTCCTTACTTCTAAAAGATCGAGTATGGTCAATGGAAGCACCCACCGCAAAACGTGGAGTTTATCCGTTGCATGGATTCAAACTTGGACTCTATAGATTACCAATTAAACTTGAAGAAGTTAATGAGATAAAATCTGTCCATGATGGTCTCAAAAAAGCATTTGAAATGGATATGTATGCTGATAGAATTTTTGCAACGTATCGCTGGAAAGAACAAAACATGAATGATCCTGATGCTAAGGGATACGAAGAAGTTGATTTGTCAGTTACAGTTGAAATTGTAACTGGAGAAGTTGTAGATATAATTTATCAAATTTTTCCAATTGAAAAGTTCGGTGATCCAAACTGGGTTAAAGATTATAGAAAGAAAGCAGACCATTTTGCAAAAATGGTAATTGATACAATTTTACGAAACACTATTTTGGCTGACAAAATGATTTCTTATTTTGCTAAAACTGAGAAAATATCTGAAGTTGCTGCAATTCAAAAACTAGAAGAATTAACTCCTCTTGCAAAAATTGTTCTTGGTGCAAAACCAAAACCCGTTGAAGCAAAAGAAGATGAGGAAGAAGAGGATGATAGTTCAATTGAAATTCCAGATGGTGCAAAACCTGGACCAATTGATGTTGATTTCAAGTCAAAAATTAAACCAACTTCACCATATGAAGCCCCTGAACACACAATCAAGACTTGGGGTAGAAGAGGAGCAAGTAATGGAATCATGGGAGTTTGGGGAGAATTTGTTTCAGTGGATTATGATATTTGTATTGCAGATGGTGGATGTATAGAAGCATGTCCAGTAGGAGTTTACGAATGGTTTGATACTCCTGGAAATCCTGCATCTGACAAGAAACCATTAATGTCGAAAGAACCAGATTGTATATTCTGTCTTGCATGCGAAGGTGTTTGTCCTCCACAAGCAATCAAGATCTTTGAGCAAAAGTAGTCTAAATTCTTTACAAATATAAATATCGACTCGTAATTATCTCAAACTAGGGATATGGCACTAAACCCTTTTACCACATTTGTATTTGATCTGTTTATTATTTCAGCGATAATAATCACTGCATATACTGTAAATTTCTATTATCTTGCATTTCTTTCACGAAAAAGAAAAAATGTTCCTACTACTATTGATTGGGGAACTCCTTCAGTAACAATTCAATTGCCAATTTATAATGAAAAGTATGTTGCAAAGAGACTGGTAGATTCAGTTTGCAATTTGGATTATCCTAAAGATAAAATGAGAATAATGGTATGTGATGACTCTGATGATGACACTGTTGAATTGCTTCAAGATGTAGTTGATGATTATAAAAAACAAGGATTTCAAATTGAGCATGTTAGACGTGGAACAAGAAAGGGGTACAAAGCAGGCGCACTAAAACATGCAATGAAAACAACAGATACTGACCTTGTTGCAATATTTGATGCTGATTTTATTCCTCCTACTTGGTTTCTTAAAAGAGCAATTCCACATTTTTCTAAACCAAACATAGGATTAGTTCAGTGTCGATGGGGGCATGTAAATGAAAATTATTCTACCATTACTCAAGTGCAGGCCCTAAGCCTTGACTTTCATTTTCTTGTAGAACAAAAAGCCAAAAGTAATTCACATTTA
Organism: Candidatus Nitrosopumilus sp.; assembly: GCA_036525555.1. Classification (GTDB taxonomy): domain Archaea; phylum Thermoproteota; class Nitrososphaeria; order Nitrososphaerales; family Nitrosopumilaceae; genus Nitrosopumilus. The sequence continues at coordinate 9,423 of DATDAD010000038.1, read as the reverse complement.
TTTATGAATTTTAATGGCACCGCTGGAATTTGGAGACGTATTTGCATTGAGAATGCTGGAGGCTGGCATACTTCTACACTTGTTGAAGATCTTGATTTGAGTTATAGAGCACAAATGAAAGGGTGGAAGTGTGTATTTTTACCTGATATTGTAGTTGATGCAGAACTGCCTGCTCAAATGAATGCTGCTAAAAGACAGCAGTTTCGTTGGGCAAAAGGTTCTATACAATGTGCCGTAAAATTACTCACCGACGTTGCTCTGAAACGTAAAGTTGCAGTTGAAGCAAAAATTCAAGCCTTCATTCAACTGACAAGACATATTGTTTATCCTTTAATGCTGATACAATTTTTGGCATTACCTATTTTGTTAGCTGGACAAATCAATCTTTATGTGGTAAGCTTTCTTCCTGCCCTGACTATTGCTACATATCTTGCAATGGGTCCTGGCGCATACATTGTAATTATCCAAGGCATGTATAACAAATCCTGGAAGTCAAAAGCAAAATTGCTTCCGGCATTGCTAGTATATAATGCAGGGATGTCTGTTAACAATACTGTTGCAGTTTTCGATGCAGTGCTAGGAAAGAAAAATGAGTTTCTTAGAACTCCAAAATATGGAATCATTACAAAAGATGATGACTGGAGAAACAAGGCATACAATTTACCTTTTACACAAACTACTCTATTGGAAATATTTTTTGGTGTTTATGGAATAATGGGAATTTTCATATCGATATTTTCAAACAACCCTGTATTTGTTCCAATTATACTTCTACAAACTCTTGGCTTTTTTTATATTGCTTACATGAGTTTATCTCATACCAGATTTAAGAAACACAAATCCTCTCTTGATAAACCTCTTACAAATAAGGAAAAAAGAGCTAAGACAATTTACCGATTTGCAATGATTGGGATTCTCGGGATAATTGTTTTTGGTGGATACATGGCAATTTCTGGTTATAACACTGACATTTACCCTCTAGATAGAATTCGAGGAAATCTTGATGGAGTTATGGCTTCTTCTGATCCTGATGTAATTCGTGATCATTTGGTTGCAATTCAATCTGATTTAGATTTGTTGATGATAAATATCCCTGAAACAACTGATAAAAGTGGTAAAATTATTGCCAAAAACCCTGTTTGGATATTTGGCACCGAATCCACCAACTTTATTCGAATTCAAAATAACATAGATACAATGGTTGCCGGTCTTGATGAAATATCTTCTCTCTCAAAAGATAATCCTGCGTATCATACAGGAATGATGGATGTTCATGACAGGGCTTCATTACTTCAAATCAACATAATGGATGTTACTCCATACATGTATGTCAGTCCTGCAAACATGGTCTTTAGTGCTATTTGGGTTGCAGCAATTGTTGGAATATTTGCTATGCTCAAAAGAAAGAAGGACCAACTCAAAAAAGTCGATTTAACAAATGGGATCCTTTCAAAGACAAACTAGTTCTCAAAAACTCCACTGAATTTTTATGTGTCTGAGTAGTAATTTACCTAATGCCTGAATTTGGTACAATTGCAATGGTGGTGTTTGCAGTTGCAATAGTGGGAATCATAGCAGTAACTGCAAAATCACGACTAACTTCAAATAATGCAACTTCGGATATTGGTGGTAAAACGACTATGTCTAACACTCTTTACAAACTAGCGATGATTGGGATTCTCGGGATAATTGTTTTTGGTGGATACATGGCAATTTCTGGTTATAACACTGACATTTACCCTCTAGATAGAATTCGAGGAAATCTTGATGGGATTGTGTCTTCTTCTGATCCTAATGTAATTCGTGATCATTTGGTTGCAATTCAATCTGATTTAGATTTAGTGATGATAAATATTCCTGAAACAACTGATAAAAGTGGTAAAATTATTGCCAAAAACCCTGTTTGGATATTTGGCACCGAATCCACCAACTTTATTCGAATTCAAAATAACATAGATACAATGGTTGCCGGTCTTGATGAAATATCATTAATTTCTAAAGACAATTCTGCATATCATACAGGAATGCTAGATATCAACGATAGAGCACTATTATTAAAAATCAACATAATGGATGCCACTCCATACATGTATGTTAGCCCTGCAAACATGATGTTTAGTGCTATTTGGATTGCAGCAATAATTGGAATTATTGCTATCTTGAAAAGAAAGAAAGAACAATTGCAAAAAGAAGATGAAATAGGAATTTAAGGAATATTTAGGTCTCTTCTAATTTCATCTACTGCTCTAATTCCATAAATATCTCTTATTTGCTGAATTCTAATTGCTTCTTTTAACATGTCTCTTCCTATCGCATTTGTCAAAATTGAATATACGTCACTGAATCTTACTTCCCATTTGTCTGCACAATCTAAAATTTTACTTACTGCCCACTGTCTGACTTCATGTGGTAATGGAATTTTCTCTCCAGATTCAATTGAAACTCTATCAAACAAGTTTACAATGTCTGCAGTCTGTGATGCCATCTTTTCTATATCCTTTGCAACCCCGTATTTTGATTCAGCATTCATTCTGATGTTTGATTGATACTCTGATAGTTTCAACAAGGCCATCATTTCTTTTGATGAATCGCTAGATGCCTTACTTGTGACTTCCTTGACTGATTGTATCTCTTCAAAGAGTTTCTCGGATTTCTTGTGAAATTCAATTGTAGATTCATCTTGTCTTTTTAGGGTATCTGAAACTGATGAGATTTTTTGTTCAATACTGTTTGTCTTATCAAATACATTCTGTTTGAAATTGGAAAATTCTTCCTGCACTGATTTCAGTCCTTCTCCAACAAATGCAGTTGAATCTGCCCTTTTTGCTAATGAACTGATTTCAGTCTCAATTTTATCAATTTTACCTCCTAAATCTTTGATGGATTCTAGGCTCAAATTGTCCACAGAATTTGCTTTTGATGCTACTGTATCAAATTGCTGTTTGAGACCGTCAATTACTCCCCCAAGCGAATCAATCTTTGATGCTTTAGATGATATGGCATCAATTGTAACTTTTATTGCATCTAATTCCGCATTAAGATTTGAACTAGATGAAATCCCTTCAGAAATTCTTCCAAGTTCTAGCTTGAGGCTTTCAATAATTTGTGAACCTGTATCTAATTTTGCAGTTTTTCCTGATATTTCCTCTATTGTATTTTTTAGACTATCTATTTCCGAACCAATTTCTAAAAATGAATCTGTCTTTCCAGAAACTTTTCTTAAATCATCTCTTACCTCGTCAATTCTTTGAGCAATTTTAATAATCATTTGAGAATTGTTTTTAATTGAATTCATGCTTTCCTCTACTTGTTCTGATAGTTCTTGAGATTTTGATGATTTTTGTAATTCTGAAATTCTACTGATCTCTTGTTCAAGTTTTGCTGTTTGATCATTGATCTTGCTTACAAGATTTGATTGGGTTCTTACTTGATTTAATCCAGCATATAGTTTTTGAGTATCATCTTCTATGATGTTGATTTGTTTTGATTGCTTTTGAATATGTTCCAGTGTTGAGGTTAGTGTGTCAATCATACCTTTCATTGAAACTAGTACTTTCTGATTTTCCCCAAAGATTTTTGTCATAACTTTGATCTCTTTCTGTAATGCTTTGTTAGAATCTGAAACTGATGCTACTTTTTTTAGTAAGACTGATGGATTGGGCTCTTTTTTTGCTATCTTCTTTGTCTTGGATGTGCTTGTTGTCTTCGTACTTTTAGCAGCCATTAAATTCCATTAAAAATTTAGAGATAAAAAAGTTGGGTGTAAAATAAAAAATGTAAAGAGTTACTTGTTTACAACTTCTGGTTCATGAAGTAATTCATGAAATGTCTTTTCAGCCAAACCATTTGCTGTTTCAATAAACCCTCGTGGACAATATTCACATTGAATCATATAGTACGGTATGGTACCGTACTATTAATAGTAAGGTGATTACAAAGTAACCAATTATGCAGTCAGATACCCCAGGTCGTATCTCTTCATTCATTCAGATGACCTAATCATCACTCTGCATATCGTTTATCATATTTGGGCATAAAGACGTTATAGATTTTAAATAGTTACGAGCCTAAGATCTCTCAAAAAATATTTTCAAATTTACAATCCGCAATCATTTTTAAACAAATTTGTTGAAAAATAACATGCAAAGCATCCCACTTCAAATTGATTCAAGTGGAATTCAGCATTCTCTAAACAACACTGTGTCTAGTTTAATTGAGAGAATTACTCCAGAACTACCTCATACAACTTTTGTCACCGATTTAGCATTCATTATGATTATTGGTGCTGTTGTGACTCTTGCTTTCTTTAAAATTAAACAACCTCTGATCATAGGATATCTTTTTGCAGGGATGCTACTTGGACCTCTCTCTCCATTTTGGTCTTGGGTTTTACCTGCAGGTGGACCTCCAACAGATGTTATAGAAGGCGTTGGAATTCTATCTGATATTTCAGCATTGAATTTGTTTGCAGAAATTGGTGTAATCTTACTTCTTTTTGTAATTGGCATTGAATTTCCTTATGCAAAAATCAAGAGTATTGGTAGGGTGGCTATTGGAGTTGGGACTATAGGATTATTTTCAACGCTTGGTGTTTTGTTCTATGCTGCTAGTGCACTTGGATTAGAATTCATGGATGCCTTGTTTATTGCAGCAGCATTGTCTATATCCAGTACTGCAATTATTGTCAAACTTTTAGAAGAGATGGGAAAAATCAAAAAAGAATCATCAATTTTGGTTCTTGGCATTTTGATTGTCGAGGACGTCATAGCAGTTATTCTAATTTCATCATTGCAGTCAATTGCGCTAGTCGGTTCAGTCTCCATCGAATCTGTAGTAGTAGTTGTGATGGTTGCAACTGGTCTAATTGTAGGCACTTTTACTATTGGAACACGTATTATTCCTCCTTTGATTGATAGGGTTGCAGCAGCAGAGCATCGTGAAATCTTACTTCTTAGTGTTCTAGGTGTTTGCTTTGGTTATGCACTATTAGCAAATATTGTCGGATTATCTGTAGCAATTGGGGCATTCTTGGCAGGTGTTTTAGTTGCAGAATCTAAATCTGCTGAAGTTGCAAAATTACTATCAAGCCCAATCAAAGACATGTTTGTTGCAATATTCTTTATTTCTGTAGGTGCTTTGATGGATGTTTCACAACTTGAAAATTATATTTTCGTAGCCATTGCTTTGATTGCAGTTGCTACTGGAATGAAGTTTGGAGGTAACATGCTTGGAAATATACTTTTCAGACAAAAGCGTGGTAAGGCACTACGTTCCGCATTTACACTGGCTGCTCCTAGAGGAGAATTCTCTATTGTCATCGTCAAAGTTGGCGTAGATATCGGTGCCGTTAGTGCTTTCTTGTTCCCATTGGTTGGAATCATTTCTATAATCACTGCATTTATTTCTCCATTTTTGGTAAAGGCAGGAGATAAAATAATTCCTGCAATAGAGAAGAAAGATGTCTGATGAACTAAAGATCTTTTTGGATCAAGTACATCCCGGAATAAGCACGTTTGATTTTGATGGTAAGGAAACCCCATGCATCTTGATTGAAGAAAAAAAATATGAAATAATACGAGCTAAAATTGAGGGGCAACCCTTTTCTGTTAACACAGATCTAAATATTTTCCAAGATGGACTAGGCAGTGTTTTTGTTGAAATTGTTTTAACTTTTTCAATAGGTAATATTTCTGAAAAATTTCTTGTAAATGCAAAGACTGATCTTAAATTTTTTGAGATTCTTGCAGATAGATCTATGCTGGTATTATCTTCTCCAAAATCTCATTATGGAAAAGACAATGTTGTGGCAATTCAATTACCCCGTCCAGAAAAAGCTCAAGATGCTCTTGAAATAATTAAAGATGCACTAATTCCAAAAAATCAATGAAAAGTGGTGCAGTTACCGGGATTTGAACCCGGGTCACGTACTTGGCAAGCACGAGTACTAACCAGACTGTACTATAACTGCAACAACCCACAAGGCTGAATTTGGATATTAAACTGTTTTTAACTATTTCAACCAAGATGTACTATGGATAAAACTCTTCTAAAGAAAATAGAACAAAAAATTCAGGATTCTGTTTCAAACAAGGATGAAATTAAACAATTGATCAAATCATTGTCTTCTATTGATAGCTCTGAATCTTTTGCTATGGGTATTATTGTAGGTAGACTCTATAACACATTTTATTATCAGTCTAAAAGAATCCTTGATCGAGAACCTTCACCAAAAGAATTTGAAGAATTTTTAGAATTTGTAAAAAACAAGAAATCCGATTTTAAAGATTTATGGTGATAATTTATTCCATTCAATTACTTTGATCAGTGGTGTTCCTGGAAGTTTTACACATGAACCATGAAGTGCTTTTTTTGCTGCTTGCAAATGGGCATCACCATTAACATATAGTTCCATGATACACTGACCTTGTTTTACTCTTGCAGCTAAACTGACTGCTTTACCCCATGATCTTCTCATTCCTTCTGAAACCCTATCTGCACCTGCAGTTGCAATCTGTTTGTTCTCTCTAAGAAGATTGTGTGGATAAATTCTGAGTCTTGAATAATAACCAGATTCCCCAGTTGTTTTTTCTAGGGTTTTGTTTGCTGCTAATCTTGTGGACTCGATAGCCATATGTCTAATTTGGATTTTTTCGTTTAGTAATAATTGAACACAATATTGGTATGTGCCTCTTTTGCCACCTTGAAATTTTGCAATTTTTATTTGTGGCTTACCTTTAATGTACTCCTTTCTTGTAAAGACTTGTCCAACTCCATCTCTGTAATTAGCACCATGCATGATACACTCAAGCCAAAATGCCCATATTTTAACGGTTAGAAGGATGCTACTCATATTCTCCAATGCTTATATGGAAATTCATTGATTTTCACTTCATAATGGAAGATGCCCCATTAGTAAAAGGAGAATTAATTTCAGATCAAACTTGCATCTCTGATAAGAAAATGATCCATGAATTAGACTTGAAAGGATTTGGAGAAATTGAAAAAGAAAAATTGTTCCTCAAATCATTTGAAACTCTTTATCTATTATATACAAAAAGACTGATTTTAAAGAAAAACAAAAAGCAAATTGATTTTGATTTTTTTATGAATCTCTGTCAAATTGATGATTCTGAAATTCTCACCAAGTTTTTGATATATCGAGATTTACGAAATCGCGGATATGTCGTCAAGGATGGATTTGGGTTTGGTTCTGATTTTAGAGTTTATGAGCGAGGTCATTATGGTGAAAAAGGAGCAAAATTTCTCATCTTTGGTCTCAACGAAGGTCAGCAAGAAAAAATGGGTACTTTGCAAAAAAAGGTTGAAGAGATTTCTCAAATGGGAAAAGAACCCATCATTGCAGTGATAGAGAGAAGAGGTGAAGTGATTTATTATAAAATTAACAAAATGAATTTTTATGAAAATAAATCTAGATTAGAAGAATCGTTTCAACTTTAATCTTGTAAAATCCAATCTGACGAATATTTCAAAAGACTATTTTCTTCTGCTTCTGTAAAATCATAAACTTCGACATATTTTGTTTTGTTTTCCCAAAGTTCTTCAAAATCTTTTAGCTTTCTTTCAACTCTTGATTTATCATTCCATGATGTAAAAACATCAACTGATTCAAAATCTCTGGTTTGAGTAGAAAATGATTCTCTTGACGTTCCAGTAAATGCAACTGCTTGATCATGTTCATCTCTGAATATGCCGATTCTTTCTGAGAAAGAATCTGCAATTTGTTCCGAATTTGGAATGGCAATCTTTAGCTCTATCTGACCATTATTTACAATGTCTTGGACTTTTTGAATTTTTGTATTTTGGATGAGTTTTCCTTCAAATGATTTTGTAAATTTTTCAGAAAAGAGTTTTGTAAATAGGGTTAGGTCTCTTGTTCTAAATCTGTGACCTGTGATCATTCTCAACTTTGCTTTACCTCCGGAAAAATTATCAAATGCCATGGAAATTGTGGCTAAACTTTCGATGGATAGCAAATCCACACATCTGTCATATTCTATACAATTGCTGAGACAAGGAAAGAAAAATTCGGTAACAATGTCGTCTCTATCTGAACGATACTCTTCTTTTAATTCAATTTCTCTAAGGCCCAATGGTAACCCGATGTGATTTTCATATTTAAAGAAATAATTTTTAAAACCAAAATGCTCCCATCGGGATTTGAACCCGAGTCTTTGGCTTGAGAAGCCAAAATGCTTAACCGGACTACACTATAGGAGCTTGATAAAAAACAAATCCAATCTTAATTTAAAGGAAATGTTTTGACTTTGCATGAATTTGTAAAACTTTGTGAGTTGATTCCTTTATAGAAAAATCACTACTATCTTTCTCATGGATGCCCCAAAATTCATTGAAGAACATGGATTATCCCAGTATCCTGTAGGACTTGGGGGATGCAGAATCTCTGATTTGTCTTTTGATTCTTGTGATTATGATATTTTTGTTTTTGATGAGAAATCAGAATCGGATCAAATTTTCAAATATTCTGGAGAGTTTGTAACTTTACACCATGCATCTCTGTCTGAAACTCAGTCAGAGAAACTACTCCAATATGATCAAATGGAAATCATTCATGATGAATCTTGGGAACTGAGAATGATGCTTGCTAAAATTAGTGAAAAACGTCTTTCTTTATTTTCTGATTTTGCAAAAAACTGTCTCATAGAATCTCAATTCTGCTGTCAAAAAACTAAAGAATCTCTCGAGTCCTCTGATGTGTTTGCATCATGCTGGCAAAAGTGTGCATCTTACTATCTGGCAAATGCAATTTCTGCAATCAGTCACCAACGTTCAAGCCCGTCTCATATGTTGGACTCGCTTCGAAAATTAGAAAAAAATACTATAAATGAACACATTTCTGTTGTAACTCAGACAGTTGGGATTGAGCGAGCCACCCCTACACTCCTTGAGCGTATGCTAAAATCAACAATAGGTTTTTCTGATTTTGTTGAAAAAAATAATCGCTCTGACATCATTCAACAAAAACATGATTTTTTTGTGAAAAATTCCATGCTTTCTGATTGTTATTTCTATCTGGGATATGTGAACAAAGAAAATTATGTTAAAATCAAGGATTCGCTAAATCGAGAACAAGACCTTATTCATATCCTCAAAGTCGCATTTGATGTCGAGGTTGACTCTCTTCTCCTTAAACAACAATCCGAACTGGTGCAAAAGTCTTGCACTGAAATCCTTGAGATTCTCACAAGTGCGTAGAGTTCTATCTGGATGTACTAACCTTTTAAAATAAGTAAAATTACTAGATTACCATGGTAGATCAAGCATGTGGATGCGAAGCTGACAGCGGCGATCCAGATTACTCATGTGATTGTGCAATGCAAGGTCATTGCATATGCAGTTCTGATTGCAAATGTAATACAGACGTTTGTAAAGAAGCAACTAAAG
>DATDAD010000037.1:0-45764 GCA_036525555.1 Candidatus Nitrosopumilus sp. | reverse complement strand
ATTATTTTCATTTGGTTTGAAAATTCCTGTTTCTAAATTACCAAATGTTTCAGAAGTACTTCTTAAAGTCATGCCATTTGTTACATCAACAGTTGCTTTTACTTCATATGTTGATGATGTACCTTGTTTTACTACTATGGTGTATATTCCATCCTCAGTCCAGTTTGGACCAATTGTAAATGTAGTGTCAAAGTTTCCATCAGCGTCTGGTGTATCTTGCCAAGCTGCAACTAGATTCTGGTTTGGAGACCATACAGAAAATGTGATATCTGTGTAATCTGATGCGGTTGTACCAGTTACAGTAATGACGTTTCCTGCTTTCTCAGTTGTTGTCGTAATGGAGATTCCCTGAGTTTGAGCAAAAGCTTCTTGCTGAATTGAGGTCATTGAAACTAATGACAGTGCCATGAGGGCTATTGCCATTGATGTTGTAGAACGTTTAAAATTCATCCTACTCTCACCCGGCATTATTGCTATTTATGTATATTCAAAAATAGAAAAAAGATGAAATTTAGTATCTTGGTATAATACTAAGTCTTGATTTTGCAGAAACTGCAATTATTGAGATAATTGCTACTGCTAGAATCATTGCTGCGATTGTACCAAATTCTGGGACTACAAAGGTACCAATTATTTCAATTTCTTCAGCACCTGCTGGGAATGCTATGGTGAGTTTTCTATCTTTTGATGATACAGTTTCCTCAAAGTCCACTTCTTCTCCATCAACTAAGACGAAAAAGTCATCATCTTCATCACCAATTGTTGCATCCAAGACAGATCTTGGAATTGTCAGGGTAAGTGTTCCATCTTCTGTAGCATCTATAGATACGATCAATGAATTTGCATCTACATCAGGCATAATACTTAGTAGTTTTCCGCCTGTAATCGTATATCCGATCAAATCAGTAGAGCCTTCAATTGCAACTGTTGTAGCAGTTACTTTGGAAGGTTTGTCGGTTGGCATACTTGTAGATCCTCCAAATTCAAATGTCGTCGTAGCTACACGATTTTGGGTTCCATATGTTACTTCAACTGTATAAGTTCCAGCTGTTCTCATTGTTCCTCCGGCTGTAATTTCAGTACTGAATTTTTTGTCAGCACCGACTGTTAATTGAGCAAGAGCGACAATTGCATTGTCATTCTTAACAATCAAACTTACTGGAGTTCCAGAATACAGATCTTTCACTTCTCCTGTTACTAGAATAGTTTCACCTTCTGAATAGGAAGATTTGTCTGTAGTAACAACAATCGAGCTTTGCATTTGTCCAAATGCTGGTGCTATACCAATACTTGCAATCAAGATTGCAGATAAGGCAAACACTGCTAAATGAGCTTTCATTAGTTTTACGCCTGAATTTGGACTATTTAAGGTTGTGATAAAATTTGTTGACTAAATAGAAAAAAGACTGATTTCTGGCAAATTTCAAATTACATATATATTAACCAGAGCGTGAATTTTTGACAGTTTGTGTGTATTATTTACTGTTACATGTAATGTTTGCTCTGGGGGTTCTCTGAATGGCAACTAAGAAAAATCAAGTTTTAGTACCTGATCACGTTTATGTTCCAAAACATGAAATCATTTCTAAACAAGAGGCTGAAGAAGTTTTGAAAAAATACAATTGTAAACCAACTGAATTACCATTAATCTTTGTAAATGATCCTGCAATTTTGGGACTTGGTGTAAAGCCTGGAGATATGATTAAGATAACTCGAAAAAGTCCAACTGCTGGTGAAAGTCTCTATTATCGATATGTGGTGGAAATCTAAATGGCAGATCCTTCAACAAAACGTTGGCCAGTAATTCAGGATATTTTAAAACGTGAAGGTATTGCACGTCAACATCTAAACTCATTTGATGAATTTTTAGAAAGAGGACTTCAAAGTATCATAAATGAAGTTGGACAAATCGATATTGAAAATGCTGAATATCCATACAAAATTCAACTTGGTAAAGTAAAACTTCAACAACCAAGAATGATGGAGCTTGATGGTTCAATCACTCACATTACTCCTGCTGAAGCTAGATTGAGAAATGTTTCTTATTCTGCACCAGTAATGATGGAGGCAAGTGTTGTAGAGGATGGAAAAATTTTAGAATCAAGATTTGTACATATTGGAGATGTACCAGTTATGGCAAAATCAAATGCATGCATTTTACATAATTTCTCTTCTCAAAAATTAATTGAACATGGTGAAGACCCAAATGACCCTGGTGGTTATTTCATCATCAATGGTTCAGAACGTGTAATTGTTGGATTGGAAGATCTATCTTACAACAAAATAATTGTCGATAGAGAAACTGTAGGTGGAAATATTGTTTTCAAAGCTAAAGTCTATTCTTCGATAGTCGGCTATCGTGCAAAATTAGAGCTTGTCATGAAAAATGACGGATTAATAGTTGCCAGAATTCCTGGCTCTCCAGTTGATATTCCTGTTGTTACTTTGATGAGAGCACTTGGATTGGAATCCGATAGAGAGATTGCATCTGTAGTTTCATTAGTTGATGATATTCAAGATGAGCTTGAAGGCTCTTTTGAAAAAGCAGGTGATGTCCCAACATCAAAAGACGCCATCGTCTATATCAGTAAAAGAATTGCACCCGGAATGTTAGAGGAATTCCAGATTAAACGTGCTGAAACTTTGCTTGATTGGGGACTCTTACCACATTTGGGTAAACATCCTGAAAATAGAAAAGAAAAAGCACAATTCCTAGGTGAAGCAGCTTGTAAATTATTAGAACTAAAACTTGGATGGATTACTCCTGATGATAAAGATCATTATGGAAACAAGGTCATTAAATTTGCAGGACAAATGTTGGCTGATTTGTTCAGAACAGCATTTAGAAATCTGGTCAGAGACATGAAATATCAATTAGAGCGTTCAGGTCAAAAACGTGGAATCAATGCAGTTGCTGCAGCAATACGTCCTGGAATTATTACTGATAAACTAAACAATGCAATTGCAACTGGAAACTGGGGCAGAGGACGTGTTGGTGTTACTCAATTACTTGATAGAACAAATTACCTTTCAACAATTAGCCATCTTAGAAGAATACAATCTCCTCTAAGTAGAACACAACCAAACTTTGAAGCAAGAGATTTGCATGCTACACACTTTGGAAGAATTTGCCCTAGTGAAACTCCTGAAGGATCAAACTGTGGTTTGGTCAAAAATTTGGCCCTATCTGGAATTATCTCAGTAAATGTACCAAATGAGGAAATTATAGAAAAACTCTATGATCTTGGAACAGTTCATTTCTTTGATGCAAAAGAAGATTTGAAGAAAGATGGAACCAGAGTATTTGTTGATGGTAAATTAATTGGTTATTACAAAGATGGTGGAGAGTTAGCTGAATCCCTCAGAGAACTAAGAAGAAACTCAAAGATTCATCCTCACGTTGGAGTATCATTTCACAAATCTGAAATCGAAGGTTCAACAAGAAGACTCTATGTCAATTGTAATGCCGGTCGAGTATTGCGTCCACTAATTATTATCAAAGATAACAAACCATTACTAACTGCCGAATTACTCGATAAAATTTCAAAGAAACTCCTTTCTTGGACTGATCTTTTGAGAATGGGTGTCCTAGAAATGATTGATGCAAATGAAGAAGAAAACTGCTATGTCACTTTGGATGAAAAAGATGCAAAAAAACACACACACTTGGAGGTATTCCCACCGGCAATCCTAGGTGCAGGAGCTTCAATCATTCCATATCCTGAACATAACCAGTCTCCAAGAAATACATACGAATCTGCAATGGCAAAACAAAGTTTAGGATTTTCTACACCTATGATGAATACTAGTACATACGTCAGACAACACTTTATGCTATACCCACAAGTTCCAATTGTAAACACAAAAGCAATGAAGCTTTTAGGATTAGAAGATAGGCCAGCAGGTCAGAATTGTGTTGTTGCAGTATTACCATTTGATGGTTACAACATTGAAGACGCTATTGTGCTAAGTAAATCATCAGTTGATAGGGGTCTAGGTAGAACTTTCTTCTATAGAATTTATGATGCTGAAGCAAAACAATATCCTGGCGGAATGCGTGATAGCTTTGAAATTCCAAATGCCGAAGATAACATTAGGGGTTACAAAGGAGAACGTGCATACAGATTACTTGAAGATGACGGAGTAGTTGCATCTGAAGCTCCTGTAAAAGGAGGAGATATTCTAATTGGAAAAACTAGCCCTCCAAGATTTATGGAGGAATACAGAGAGTTTGAATCCTCTGGTCCGTACAGACGAGATACTTCTATCGGTGTCAGGCCATCTGAAACCGGCGTAATTGACACTGTAGTTATGACTCAATCAAATGAAGGTGGAAAAATGTACAAAATTCGTGCAAGAGATATGAGAATTCCAGAAATTGGAGATAAATTTGCTTCAAGACATGGACAAAAAGGTGTACTGGGAATTTTAGCTAAAGCAGAAGACTTGCCATATACTGCAAGTGGAATGTCTCCTGATGTTTTGATTAATCCACATGCATTCCCTTCAAGAATGACCGTTGGAATGATGATGGAATCTATCTGTGGTAAAGCTGCTGCATTACGTGGAAAAAGATTTGACGGTTCTGCATTTGTTGGCGAGAAAATGCCTGAAGTCAAAGAAGTAATGGATGCACATGGTTTTGAATATTCTGGTAAAGAAACAATGTATGACGGGAGAACTGGAAAATCATTCCCAGTAGACGTTTTCATTGGAGTTGTATATTATCAGAAATTACATCACATGGTTGCTGACAAAATACATGCAAGAGCTCGTGGACAGGTTCAGATGCTAACTAAACAACCAACAGAAGGTAGAGCAAGAGGTGGTGGACTAAGATTTGGTGAAATGGAAAGAGACTGCTTAATTGCTTATGGTGCCTCAATGATTCTTAAAGACAGATTGTTAGACGAGTCTGATAAATCTGATATTTTTGTATGTGAGAGATGTGGACTAGTCGCATATCATGACGTTAAACAAAGAAAATATGTTTGCAGAGTTTGTGGGGATAAAGCCAAAGTATCTTCTGTATCAGTAGCTTATGCATTCAAACTACTCTTACAAGAAATGCAAAGTCTTAATGTTGCACCAAGATTGTTAATCAAGGAGAAAATCTAGAGATGTCTGTTCAAGCAATTAAAGCAATTGATGGAATTCGATTTTCAGTATGGTCTCCAACTGAAATCAGAAAATATTCTGTGGCTGAAATTACTGCTCCTGAAACATATGATGAAGATGGAATGCCTGTACAGGGAGGCCTTATGGATGGCAGATTGGGAACACTTGAGCCAGGACAAAAATGTCTTACATGTGGAAACACTGCTGCAAGATGCCCTGGACACTTTGGACACATTGAACTTGCAGAACCAATTTTACACATTGCTTTTATTGATAATATCTACAAACTATTACAATCAACATGTCGTTCTTGTGCAAGACTCAAAGTTCCTCAAGAAGATCTTGAAGCATTCAAAAGAATCAAGGACAAACATGCCGCTTACACAGTAGTCTCACAAAAACGTATTCCTGAACAAATTATTGAAAAAGCAAAAAAAGCAAAAGAATGTCCACACTGTGGAAAAACACAATACGAACTGGTCTTTACAAAACCAACTATCTTTGTAGAGAAAACTGAAATCGGCGAACACAGATTATTGCCAATTACAATAAGAGAAAGATTTTCACAAATTCTAGATGAAGATTTAGAATTACTATCATATGATCCAATCACTGCAAGACCTGAATGGTTCATCCTTCAAGCATTACCTGTTCCTCCTGTAACGGTAAGACCTTCAATAATTCTTGAAACCGGAATTAGATCTGAGGATGACTTGACACACAAGATGGTAGATATCATTAGAGTTAATCAAAGACTAAAAGAAAGTAAAGAAGCAGGTACTCCTCCATTAATTGTTCAAGATTTAGTTGACTTGCTGCAATATCATTCTACAACATATTTTGATAACGAAGTATCTGGAATTCCACAAGCACATCACCGCTCTGGACGTCCCCTCAAAACATTAACTCAAAGACTAAAAGGAAAAGAGGGCAGATTTAGAGGTTCATTGTCTGGAAAGAGAGTCGACTTTTCAAGTAGAACTGTAATTTCGCCTGATCCTAACTTGGATTTATCCGAAGTAGGAGTTCCTGAACAAGTCGCTATGAAATTAACTATTCCTGAAATTGTTACTGAATGGAATATTGAAAGAATGAGAAAATTAGTAATCAATGGACCTGAAAAATTCCCAGGTGTAAACTATATTGTAAGACCTGATGGCGTCAAAATCAGATTAGATTTCGTAGAAGACCGCTCTACAATTGCTGAAACCCTTGAGATTGGATATCTCATTGAAAGACATCTTGCAGATGGTGATATTGTAATGTTCAACAGACAGCCATCACTTCACCAGATGTCTATAATGGCTCACTATGTCAGAGTACTTCCAGGTAAAACTTTCAGATTACATCCTTCTGTCTGTCCTCCATACAACGCAGACTTTGATGGTGATGAGATGAACCTTCACGTACCTCAAAGTGAGGAAGCAAGAGCAGAAGCAATTCTCTTGATGAGAGTTCAAGATCAATTAATTTCTCCAAGATATGGTGGTCCAATTATTGGAGCACTAAGAGACTTTGTAACTGGTGCATATCTCCTAACTAAAGATGATACTACTCTATCTGTTCAAGAATTTTCAAACTATGCAATGCTTGGCGGCTACACTGAACCACTTCCAAAACCTGCAACCAAAACAAAAGATGGGCCTGCATATACAGGAAAACAACTCTTCTCACTATTCCTGCCAAAGGACTTCAACTATGTTCTTACATCAAAATGGTCAAAGGGAACAAAAGGTCCAGAAAAAGATGTTGTAATTAAAAACGGTGAACTGATCAGCGGTGTAATTGATAAAACATCAATTGGTGCTGAAGAACCAGAAAGTGTCTTACACAGAATTACAAAAGACTATGGAAATGCAGTTGGAAAGAACTTCCTAAACTCTATTCTAATTATGGTAAAACAATTCATTACTCACTATGGATTCAGTTATGGATATGGTGATCTTGAAGTTCCAGAAAAGAATGTTCAACAAATCCTTGATGATATTCAGGAAACCTATGATGTTGTTGCAGACTTGACTGATCAATACAACAAAGGAACACTCAAACTTACAAGGGGTATGAAAGCAGAAGAAGCATTAGAGGCATACATTGTCAATGAATTAGGTAAAGCAAGAGAGAAAGCAGGCGCCACTGCAAATGACTCCTTAGATGATAGCAATGCTGGAAAAATTATGGCCACCACCGGTGCCAGAGGTTCAGCACTTAACGTAGGTCAGATGGCTGGTGCATTAGGACAACAATCCAGAAGAGGAAATAGAATGAATGATGGTTACAGTAATCGTGCATTAACACACTACCAAGAACATGACAGCAATCCTGACGCACATGGATTTGTAAAATCAAATTACCGAACAGGCCTAACAGCTCTAGAATTCTTCTTCCACGCAATGGGTGGTCGTGAAGGGCTTGTAGACACTGCAGTCAGAACACAACAGAGTGGTTACATGCAGCGTAGATTGATCAACGCACTAGAACACATAAGATTGGAATATGATGGAACTGTAAGAGATCCACACGGACACATTGTTCAATTCCTTTATGGTGAAGACGGAATTGATGTGCAAAAAAGTGATCATGGAGAAGCATTCAACGCAAGCAGATTGGCTGAATCCCAAACCATTATTGATTCTGGAAAGAAGGCAACAAAAGATGAAATCGACACTCTAGCTAAAAAATATACTAAGACATTTAATCCAAGATTAACTGAACTTGTAACTGACGCTTTACACAAATCAAATCTCAGTAAAGATGGTGTAGAAGCAGTTTGTAAGAAAGGACTATCATTATACAATAACGCACAAGTCGAACCTGGTCAAGCAGTTGGTATCATCACTGCACAATCTATTGGTGAACCGGGAACTCAGATGACCTTGAGAACATTCCACTTTGCAGGAATTAAAGAAAGAAACGTTACGTTGGGTCTTCCAAGATTAATCGAACTAGTAGATGCTAGAAAGAAACCTGTCACACCAACTATGGATATTTACCTTGATGAGGAATCAAAGAAATCTAGAGAAAAAGCAATCGAAGTTGCACGAAATGTATTGCAAACCAAAGTCAGTGCATTGATTGCAAATACCGAAACAGACTATTCTACAAATATTCAACTTATCTTGAGTCCAAACAGACTCAAAGAAAGAGGATGTTCTGTTGCTGAAGTAGAAGCAGCACTTTCATCAAATAAAAAATTCAAACTAGAAACTACTGGCGAATTAATCACTTTGAATTTGGTTGATGAGGCAGACACTGCAACTGCAATCGCAATTAGAAACAAAGTTCTCAATACTACCGTTAAAGGAGTTCCAGATATCGAGCGAGTTACACTTGTTCAAAAAGATGATGAATGGGTAATCCAGACAACAGGTTCTAACATTGCCAAAGTTCTTGAAGTTAAAGGAATTGATAAAAAGAATGTCAGAACAAATAATGTCTTTGAAATTGCAGGAACCTTGGGAATTGAGGCTGCAAGAAATTCATTGATTGATGAACTTAATCATACTTTGGGCGACCAAGGATTGGAAGTCGATAATAGATACATCATGTTAGTATCTGATTTGATGTGTTCTAGAGGCTACATGCAACAAATTGGTAGACACGGAATTGCAGGTACCAAAGACAGTGTTCTTGCAAGAGCTGCATTCGAAATTACAGTTCCAACAATTGCACATGCTGCACTTGGTGGTGAAATTGAACAACTCAAAGGTATTACTGAAAATGTTATTGTTGGAAGTAACATTCCAATCGGAAGTGGTACCGTTGACTTATACATGCAAGTCAGCAAGAAAAAATAGAATCAAGTGATAATTATGGCTGATGAGATTTCTACATTAATGACAAATAGTAAGGGCAAAACTGTTTTACTTCGATTGAGAAACACTAGAACTGTTCAGGGAACACTCAGGGACTTTGACATCCACATGAATTTGACACTAGAAGATGCTGAAGATGTTACTGAAGAGAAACATGAGAAATTAGGAAAAATTTTACTGCGCGGAGATAACATTTTGGCAGTGTCTTTACCAGAAGAATCTTAGAAATTTATCTGCCAAACATTAAATTCCATAAATCATAATTTTTAATATGCTCCATATTTTTCTATTTTTAATTCTACTTGCATTTGGGCAATCTGCTCCTGATTATGATAATCCATATTCTCCTATCTTTACTGACAAGGCAATTTATTCTTGGACTGATAAAGTGAAAATGACCATCATTGCACCTAGCTGGAATTCTGATAGGCATCTAATTGATACAATTGGAGACACTGATGATCATCCAATTAAAATCACAACCTCTGAGCATTCTCTAGAACCGTATAGATTTGTAGAAACTGATGTGAACTCTGGGGTTTTCACTGCCGAGGTGATTCTTTCTGGCTTTGAACATGATGCTGATGGTGATGGTACTATTGATACCACTCCCAGAACAACTGGCAATGGCCCAACAAATGGATTTTTACAAGTAGATAGGGATTCTGCTATCACAATATCCTTTGAATTTGCAGATGGAGTTGTACTAGTTGAATCAGTACCTGTAAGATGGAATCTTGGAACAATTAGTTTTGTGGATGAACTTTTCTATTTGGAAAAATCTGCAGTGGTGCGTGTAATAGATGCTGATATGAATCTGAACCCTGAGGCCCTAGACAATTTACCAATCAAACTTTTCTCAGATTCTGATGTTGCAGGAATTAACGTCAATGCAGTTGAAACATCTGAAAGTTCTGGCGCATTTGTTGCAACAGTCTCTTTATCACAAAATTCTCCTTCCAGTGGAAATAGGCTTTATTCTCTTCCTGGTGATACCATATTTGCCAAATACGACGATCACACACTTCCAAAACCATACACAAAATCAGATAACTTGGAAATCAAAACTTTTGGAACAGTTGATTCATCAATTTCACCAATTGATAGAATTGAAAATTTACCAATTGCTTTTTCTAACAGTTTGGGAAATCCGCTGGAATCATTTTCACGTGATACCACGATGCAGATAGTTGGTACAATCAAAAATGATCAAGAGTTTAAACAAAAATTTGTTTACCTCTTTCAAGTAAAAAATGATCATAATTATGTTGAATCAATTTCATGGGTTCAAGGTGAAATCTCTCCTAAGCAGATTCTAGATGTTTCACAATCTTGGGTGCCCAAAGAATCTGGAAGATATCACATTGAAACTTTTGTATGGAACTCTATTGCTGATCGCACAGCTCTTTCCCCACCCATCTCCACAACAATCAATATTCAATGAAAAGTATAATTTCTACGTGATTATTAAATACAAAATTACGTTTCTAACTTTGTGTTAGGATATGTTTTAGGACTTTTCTTAGTGTTAACCGTGATGACCCCTGTGGTTTTCATTGATGTTTTTGCAGATACGTTTAGTGTAAGTTTTGATAAGGAACTTTATCTTCTTGGTGATTCCCTGACTGTTTCAGGCCAAATCTTTGAACTTGGAATGCCTGTAATTGCTATGAGCATCTATGATCCAGACGAGAAAATCCTGTCTGCAAATAGTTTAGAAATTACATCTGAACAAACATTTTCTAAAACCATAATGCTTGATTCTCCATTTTATGAAAAAACCGGTCAGTATATGATAAAATTTGACTATGGAAAAACTTCTGAAACCCATTCTTTTGTTGTTCAAGGAAAATCATCAGGAGATGAAATTCTAATTGAAGAAAATGACACACCTGAAATCCTCTTACTTTACACCGAGCAAAAACAATACACTGACAATGAAGTGATAAAAATTACTGGCCAAGTTTCATCTGTTGATTCACCAACCGCTCTAATTGGAATCTATGATCCGTTTGGAATGCCTGCTGGATTTTATTTCGGCGCAATAGATTCTAACTTGGAATTCACTACAAGCTTTCTTGTAAAGGACGGTGTAAATTTTAGAATCGATGGAACCTATTCTGTAAAAGCACATTATGCTGAATCTGAAATGGTATCATTTTTTGATTATTACAAAGTGCCACAAATTGATGACTCTTTAGATGAATCAAACGAATCTGAAATTGAAGATGAAAAAACAGAGCAACCATTTGATGTTCAACCTGAAACTAAAACCACTACATCTGAAACACATATTGATGAAACACATATTTATGAAACACAAATTGATGAAACACAAAATAATTCTGACACTGCTGATGATTCTTCAATAATTAAAACTCCACAAAAAACTAAGTCAAATGATGCCACTCAAACAAAAACTATTTCAAAAGAAATTCCTGCTAAGAAAATAAATGATTCAGAAAATAAAATGACAAAAACAATTCAAGAAAAATCCCCAACACAAAATAAAGTAAAAAAAGAAAATAATCTTTCTGTGGAAGATATAGAGTTGGGAAAATTACTAAATCAAATTCAATTAGAATGTGATTCTAGTAGATATGCTGATACCATATCATACTATGATGGAATGGGCCCTGCATTGTACCGCCTATGCAAATTTGATAGTTCATTGAATTTTTTTAACGAGTCATTAATTGAGAATCCTGATGATGTTGAGATCCTCACAAACAAAGGGTCCGCTTTGGGAAAATTAGGCTATTTTTCGGAGGCCATTGTGTTCTATGATCATGCTATCAAAATTGATCCGAATTTCCTCCCTGCAAAAAATAACAAAGCAAATGCCCTTGCAAATTTAGGACAATTAGATGATGCAATTCTTTTGTACAATCAAGTCTTGAACCAAAATCCAAATTATCTAACTGCTGCAAAGAATCTTCGTATCGCAATGTCTGCAATTCCTGATTTATCTAGTGATTCATTTACTTCGGAGATTGAAAAAATCACTTATTTTGAATCCTCTGAAAAAACTACCTCTATTGATTTTGAAAAGCAAAAGCCAAATGATTTTTTTGACGAAGTAAGTATTGCCTTTTCAACATTGGGTTCACTATTTGGTTTTCTAAACTGATTTTCTAATATCTGACGCTTAATTTTTCAATAAACCTATAAAGCCCTGATAAGACGATCGTCTTAAGGAAAACACATGAGTAAGATACTTGAGAAATCATTAAAGGATGCCCGAAAAGAAGATCATCTAACTATGGGTGCTAAACAAGTTCTGAACTCTATAAAAAATTCCAAGCTAATTGTATTGTCTCAATCAATGAAAAAAGAAATGATTGAGCAAATTGAATCAGATGCAAAAAAAGAAAAAATACCTCTAGTAAACTTTCAAGGGACATCAGTCGCATTAGGAAGATTATGTGGCTTACAATTTAGAATTTCAACAATTTCATTTACATCCATAGATGATGCAAGCATCAAATCAATTTTAAAAGATACACAAGCTGAGGAAAAAAATGATTAACTGTAATTCTTTGAATGTAAGTTTAAATGAGACATTTTTTGTTCGGAGATAAATAGGAATTATAATGACACAATCAATTAAACTCTCAACTGATCAAATGCGAATGATGTCACTTTTCCAAAATGTAACTGGTGCAACAGCACGTGATTGTGTAGAAGACGAAAAACAAGATAGAGTAATTTTTGTGGTTAATACTGGCAAAATGGGGCTTGCAATTGGCAAGGGTGGAATTCATATCAAATCATTACAAAATATTGTAAAGAGAAATGTCGAATTGGTAGAATTTGATGAAGATCCAGCAAAATTTTTGTCTAATTTGCTTAATTCAAAACTAATTTCTGAAGTAAAAATAAATAAACGTCCTGATGGAACAAAACAGGCAATAGTTATGGTAGATGCAAGAAAGAAAGGAATTGTAGTCGGAAGAGAAGGCAGAAATGCAGAGAAAGCAAGACTGCTTGCCAAACGATATTTTGATATTAGCAGTGTATTGATTAACAGTCCTGAAAGGGCTACTTTGGAGATGTAATAGATGAGAAAATCACCACTTGGATTATTTGCTGGACGAGTTCTTACAACTAAAAAGAAAAAACAAAGATGGGCAATCTCTACTTACAAAAGAAGAAAACTTGGTATTGATAAAAAGGCTGATCCTTTAGGGGGAGCGCCTCAAGCACGAGGTATTGTTTTAGAAAAAGTAGGTATTGCAGCAAAACAGCCAAACTCTGCTATTAGAAAATGTGTTCGAGTTCAATTAATTAAAAACGGAAAAACTGTTACAGCCTTTTTGCCAAGAGACGGTGCAATGAACTTTATAGATGAGCACGATGAAGTGCACATTCAAGGTATGGGTGCAACACAAGGTGGTGCAATGGGAGATATTCCTGGTGTGAGATTCAAAGTTTTCAAAGTTAATGGTACATCACTACATGAATTAGTAATTGGAAAGAAGGAGAAACCAAGGAGATAGAGAAATGGCACAAACTAAAAACTTGTTATTATTTAGAAAATGGGATTTGTCTGATATTGAAATAAAGGATCCTGGATTAAAAACTGCAATCTCTTTGAGAAAGCAAATTCTTCCTTACACCTATGGGCGTTCAGCTTTGAAGAGATTCAATAAAGCAGATGTCAACATTGTTGAAAGACTAATCAATAAAACAATGCACTTTGGAAAGAAGTATGCAAAGAATACAGGTAGAATGACTGGCAAAAAAACTAAACTTCTCAATACCGTAAAAACAGCTTTTGATATCATTGCACTAAAAACTGGCCAAAATCCAGTAGAAGTTTTAGTTAGAGCCATTGAATTTTCTGCTCCAACCGAAGACACAACTAGAATCGTATATGGTGGTACCACATATCACGTATCCGTAGATGTTGCCCCAATCCGAAGAGTTGACTTGGCATTGAAATTCATCGCAGATGCTGTAAAAGAAGCAACTTTTTCAAACCCAAAACCAATTGAGGAGCACATGGCTGAACAACTCATGCTTGCAGCAGCAAATGATCCTGCAGCACCTTCTGTAAAGAAAAGACACGAGTTGGAAAGAATAGCACAAGCATCAAGATAATAGTTTTAGAAATTTTTCCAGTAGCCCGAGGCAGATTCGAACTGCCGTCTCCGCCTATCCACTCTTGAGATCCAGAGGGCAGAATCCTTGACCACTAGACTATCGGGCTACTGAAATAAACCCTAATGATTTAGCATATAATCATTTGTTGTAATTACTTTAGTCTGACTTCATGAATTACAGTTGCATAATTACAATCTGCTCTTAGTCTCATGTAAGGAATTAGCTTGTAATGAATTGAATAGATGCTGCCTTCTTTTAGTAAAATTCCTTTTTGCAGCAATGATGCCAACCCTCTTGATGGAATTGTAATTGAAATGTTTTTTTCTTTGCAAACCTGTTCTCTTTTGTTTTGAAATTGTTTTAGAGAAAATGAAACATCGTTAATTTCTAAAATTAATGGCCAAACAATTTCTGCCCAAACAAATCTTCGATTCTCTGTTGCTGAGGCATACTTTCCTTTTTCACTCAACATTAATAACATCTGCAGCATATGTTATAATTTATCAGTTGTCTCAAAAAGAAATTGAAGAATCACTAGATTTACTACAAAAAGATTGGGACGTTGACCCTATATTGCGGAATTTTATGCTGGGAAAAATTACCGACGTATCTGACTATCCAATCAAAGTCAAAGATGTTGTATTTCATGTTCCATATTTGAATTCTGAAAAAAAATACATCTTGTGGAAATGCTATTGGCCTGACTGTCACAACTGTTGTGACAGGCAAGGCAGACTGCCATTAACATCTGATGATTTAATCACCATTGGTAAGGGATTGAAATATTCCAAGACTTCAGACTTTGTAAAAAATGAAACACTGACTGTCACATATCAAGAGCCTGGTCCGTCTGGGCAGTCAACTACAATGACTACAATTAATCTGAAAAGAAAGACTGATGAAACAGAAGCAGATGATGGGACTCACATCTCTTGTAGATTTTTAGATAGTGAGGGGGGATGCTCTATGCATCCAGACAGACCTGGAGTATGCTATCTGTATCCTTTTGCAAGTTGGCTAGAAAACGAGCAGGGAAAAGCCAGAGTCCATGCAACGTATCAGTTTACGGGAGATTGTCCAGGATTTTACTTGGCAGATTCCCTAGATCCGATGAAAGATGAATTCAAGGATTACTCTAAAACAATATACGATTACAACATGGCTTCAAATAGGACAAATCGTGAAGGATTTGGATCTGTTAGTTTATCATAGATGCTTAATTTATGGGTAAAGGTTAAATGAATACTTTGTAATGTGAAGCTACATGACAAAGATTATTTTTGCTTTTTTCCTAATTGCCGTTTTACTTACTGGCACAATTGTTCCAGCAAGCTTTGCTCAAACTCCAGGTTTAGATAGAATTAGAGTAGTGGCAGCTGATGGAGAGGAACTGGATAATGCACTAGCAAATGGATGTAAACTAGTCCGAGAAGCAGGTCCACTTAATGGCGTTATCTGTAATCCTAGAATAGCAGAGTCTTTGGGACTTAGGGCAGATATAAAATTACATACACATGAACTAGGAGCTAATCTTCAGATTGGTGCAACATCAGTACAAAACAACAATAATACTGGTGTGGGAGCAAAAGTTGCAATTATCGACACTGGTTATAATTACATTCATGAACAATTATCTGGTTCAAGTTATCTTGGAGGTTCTGATTATGTAAATAATGATGATGATCCATTAGATGATAATGGCCATGGAAGTCATGTTGCAGGAATTGTCACTTCAAATTCTGGAAATTCAATTGGTGTTGCCCCTTCTACAGGAGTATATGCATACAAGGTTTTAGATGAAAACGGTTCAGGTTCTTTTACTGATGTTTTAGCTGCCCTTCAGGATATTGTTTGGGGGCCTGACAGTACATTTGGTACTGGTGATGATAATTCAGTCAATGTTGATGCAATTAATCTTAGTTTAGGTAGTGGCAAACCTTATGTTTACAAATCTACTTGTGATGACTTAGAACCTCAAATGACTAGCATTATTGAACAAGCAAGAAGCATTGGTATTGCTGTAGTGATTTCTGCTGGAAATGAAGGAAAAGGAGGAGTTAGTTTTCCTGGATGCATCAGTCATGCAATTACTGTTGCTGCAGTGGATAGCTCTGATAAACATCCAAGATTTTCTAGTGTTGGAACTGCAGTAGATATTGCAGCTCCTGGCGTTTCAATTTATTCAACAACTTTAGGAACTAATAGTTATGCAAGCTGGAGTGGAACTAGTATGGCAGCACCTATGATTACTGGAACTATTGCTTTAATCAAATCTGCAGACAATACGCTATCTGTTAATGATATTGAATCTGCATTGTTTGGTACTGCTATTGATTTGGGTTCTCCTGGATTTGATTCTGATTATGGCTATGGTAGAGTCAGCGCTATTCAAGCAGTAGGATCTTTAGGTCCTGTAAACGATCCTCCAACAATTACAATTACTAGTCCTACTGGGACAACTTTTGCAAATGATGTATTAATTACTTTTAGTGCAACTGCAACTGACACTGAAGATGGATCTTTGGCATTCATTCAATGGAGTTCAGATGTAGATGGTTCTATAGGTACTGGTACAAGCATTCAGATTATTCTAACTGATAATGCCGTACATACTATTACTGCTCAAGTTACTGACTTGGATGGAAAAACTAGTAGTGACTCTGTTACAATAACTGTTGGAACTCCATCTGAACCTCCATCAAGTGCTGCAGAAACAGCTAATATTGATTATAAGCTAAGAAATGGTCCAAACGGTGGTTTGATAGTTACCGTTACATTGTTAGATGGTGCTGATGCTCCAGTAACTGTAACCCCGCTAACGGTCGAATTGTTACATGATGGAACTTCTTTGGGCATTGTTGATCATACTACTAATGGTGAAGGTAAAGCAGGTTTCAGACTCCCTAATCCTGTAAAGTCAGGAGTATATGAAACTGTGATATTACAAGTAGATGGCATTGATTGGAATGGCACAACAAATGGTGCTATATTTACAAAATAATCTTTAAAATTAATTCTCTAAATTTTAGAAACTAAATCTTAGGCTTTAGCGACTTTTAACAAATCTGCAATCTTGATGTTCATTCCAAATCTATCTTCGTTCTTTTTCATGTATCTAAATATTGCAATAAAGTCTGGCAGTGCTTTGAAGAAACTAAAATCCTTGTGAATCTTTGCTCGAACAAAATTAAACACCTTGGCATATACCTTGTAGTGCTCCTCCACTGCTTTCTCATACGCTTTAAAATCATGCATGTTCTCCAAGAATATATCAACACACTGCATTGATGGAATGATTCCCTCTCCTAACAAAGCATAGACTGTACCGATTGATTCTCCAACTCCTACAACTTTGCCTGAATAGTATGGCTTGCATCTGTCAGGCGTTGCAAGTCTGATTGGCCTCCCTTTGGTTTTGAGAATCTTGCCACCGTGTTTTTTTAGGAAATCATCAGTTGCCTTGATGTGTTGTTTATTGTAATCACCTGCTCCAATATGTGCATATTTTTCACCTAGTGGGAAATACCAGAAATATCCTGACATTCCAGGAAATGGCTCTATGTAAAAGTCGTCATATGGAACCTTGTCTTCATACTCTACCTTGTATTCGTATGTTGGTAAAAAGAAATCTTCCTTTAATTTTGGCAAGTATACTCTATGAAATCCAGTACAGTCAACTATCATGTCGTACTCTTTTTCCAGTTCTTCAAGCTTTGGTGCTTCTCCGTAGATAACTTTGGAATCTTTTATGAAATCTTTGATCAGCGCCAGCTTGTCATACGTGCATAAACCTTTGAGTCCTATGTCGAACTTTACATCGTTGTTCATCTTGACATGCATGTTTTTGCCGTCATGAATTAGAAAATCATTAAAATTCCTGCCAGTCTTTTTACAAAACTCTGTTAGGACTGGTTTGATTGTTCCCCATGCGCAGATAGAATCATGATTCTCTTCTCGCATTCTCTCATATCCGGTAACATCATGCTCAGAGTCTTTTAGCCTGGCCATCAGATAAGAGCCTGCTACTCCCATACCCATCACTGCAATCTTCAAGATGTTTGCCGTCTGCCTGGGCCTAATAAATACACTATCTGATTTTGTTCAGATAATTTCAGATAATTTCAGATAATTTCAGTATGAAAAGATAGTGCGGCTTAAATATCGAATTTAGATTATGAAAATATGAAAAGGTAAGTCTGTCGTCTGGAAACAATCGTTTCAGATCTTAAGACAAGTCGCTGTCATCAGAAAACCCACGGTTTCTGATCTTAAGCCCGTAGCTGTCATCGGCACTTTTTTGGTGCTGATCTTAAGCTCAATTGCCTTTTCATTTACATTAAATTTAGGTGATCCTGTTTTATTGTCATGGATGTCTTCGAAGCTATAGAGACTCGCCGTGCAATCAAAAAATTTGACAGCACATATACAATGAGCAGTGATGATGTCCAGAAATTACTGAGCCATGTTATCCTGGCTCCGACAAGCTACAATCAACAGAACTGGAGATTCATCTATGCAACTGATCAGTCTGTAAAGGAAAGAATTTCAGTTGCAGCAAGAGGCCAGGCCCAACCCCGAGATGGCTCTTTGGTTATCGTGTTATGTGGTGATACAACCGCATGGAAAACTGACCCGTTACGATACTGGAAGAATTATTCTGCAGAAAAACAAGAGACGATAAGGGCTGCCCTTGAGAGAAAGTACAAAGATAATCCTCAGAACCAACGAGATGAGGCAATCCGTTCTTGTGGGATGGCAGCTCAAACAATAATGCTTGCAGCAAGACAGATGGGGCTTGACTCTTGTCCTATGGTTGGATTCGAGTATGATGATCTAGCTGATGTAATAAAACTTCCAGAGAGTCATGTAATAGTGATGATGGTAGTAGTTGGAAAAAGAGCAGAAGATGCAGCAGAACGTGGCGGCCAGCTGCCAATAAACCAAGTCGCATTTGAGAATCACTTTTAGCTTGTAGGAATATCTTTTATTATCATAGAGTGGTAATAATTTCATGGGGACTGAGGAGGCAATCAAAAAACTAGAGACCTCAAACCAGGGACTAAAAGTAATTTTGGATAATCTTGATGAGCAGCTTGCAGCAATACGCGCTGACCCAAAACTGACAGGAATGGTAAATGACTTGGAGACTCTGTTTTACGCATACCTGAAAACCTGGATGAAAAGCAATAATGAAATCATTGATCTTCTGAAAGAAAAAAAATGAGGATTTCTCAATCCTCAAAATCATAGTCTGATTCTGAATCATCATCAAAATCATCGTATTCGTCTGGTGCGTTACTGTTGTAACTCATTGCAAATGTGGATTGGATCTCTTGGATTTAAACAATATGAACAATTGATTCTGTTTTGGAATGCATCTTATTTCTAGATAAAAAAACGAGCTTCAAAAGACTATTTTTTTTTTGAAGCTTTTTTTGTTGTTTTAGCTGCTGTTTTTTTAGCTGTTGTTTTAGCTGTTGTTTTAGCTGCTGCTTTTTTCTTTGCTGCCATAATTCAATTAATATTCCACATGGATTTCTATTCGTTAAATTAACAAAAATTTACAAAACAAGTATTATTTGAATCACTTTTTTCCTAGATTTCAATATCTTTAAGTTTACAATTGATGGGAAAAAATTATGGAAGGGACAGAACTTGCAAAACGCGATCACCAAAGAAACAAGTCTGAAATCGTAAAAGTAGTCAAGGCAATGTTCAACGAGGACAAATGGGGGGATGAACAATACAAGATCAAACTCCAAGAGCTAGTTGTAAAAGACGAGGATCTGGTCCGCGATGTAATTGCCAAGATAAGCAGCAACAAGAACATCAAGCCTGAATCTTCCAATTCTAATTGATGAGTTGCAGTACAAAAATGACAGCATGCAGGCACACTGTTTGGGGGAGATGCTCTGTTGATTGAGATTGTGAAGCCTGTCACTGCTTATCTTCAGAGTAAACCCGTGGAGTTTGTCCGTTAGATGATTCCGTTTTTGCCTAAAAGAAACTAAAATAATACAATTATTTGTATCCTAATTTGAAGTGAATTAGAATGGGCTTCAAAGATTTTTTTGTAAATGACAAAACTGGAAACGTTTCAGTTAAAGTGCAGTGTACTGGATGTCAGAGAATCACGACTGTGAGAATTCCTTCAGGCAAATCATTTGAGAAATGGAATGAAAAGGCAAAGTGTTCTATTTGTGGCGCTGCAAAATGCTGGGAAAAATTTGCTTAGATAAACGGGATTGTGAATTCCTAATGAATACTTGGAAATAGGTGCTGGAGAAATTTGCAATAAACTATGATTCAGTGATGATTGCATACAGTTCAGACAATCTTGAGTCTTAGGAAATGCAATCATATCCTGACGTTGTTGAAGGAAATTCTGTCCCACTACCATTGCTGACCAATGCGGTGACGAGGATAGGATCAGTTAGAACAAAAATTATTGGACCTTTGATTGTAGTCATAACTATACCAAACTATGCCAAATTTTGAATGATTTTTTTACTCTATATTTTTGAAATTACCACTAGCAATTCATCCTCAGATTGTTGATATACTAAAAACCAAAAACCCCATCATGGGAATGGAACTTGATAGTAAAAAAACACTGCTAGCCGGATTAGGAATTACCCTTGCAATTACCATTTTTGGAGGATACATAATTAACACATTTCTTATTCCTCAATGCAAACAAGTGCTATGTTAGATGCTGATTTTGATTTGGATTGGTCAGAGTTTACATTCTACAATTGGATTCCCACCGTAATACGACTGCAATCAGTAAAAGATGATGACTGGCAAATCATTCGCAAATCAATGCTGAAGAAACCCTTGGAATTCAAATTTGAAACTTTGAAAAACTGGCTTGAGCAAAACAACAATTCAGAGAAATCCAAAATCCAAACCCAAAACTATGTCCAAGCTCTGAGGCGGGGTGGTATGATTGAATAATCTGATAGTTGTAATTGTTGTGTTTTCAGTTGCAATAGGTATTGGAATTTTGGCCAACTCAAACTATGAGCAATACACAGTGGAAAGAGACCAGAGAAACCTACAGATATCAGTTACTGATTGCAAGAATTTGTTTTCTCCTGGGGTACAGCAGGATCAATGCATAACAAAATCTCTTGATGTCTTTGGAACCGAATACCAGAGGGAACAGTGGAATCAAAGATATGATTATCCTTGATTCTTTTTCCAAACTCTTGGCTATTCTTCTAATTTTTCCCATTCTTGGTCAGGGGCCTCTAACTGTTCCCACTTACTCTGAATGGTTTTGAATATGTTTTTCCTATTTTTTAATTGAATCATAGCGTTGTTATACAAAATTTGTATTTAACCACAATACAGGAATCATGCGTGAATCCCCTGACTCTCAGATGATTTTTATCCCTTTAGACATGTCGTTCTTTGTGGGCTAGATGGGAATCGAAGACCCGTCAAGTCCACATCTAAAATTCAGACCAATAATTTCCCAATTAGACTCAATTCATCGTAATGTATTTTGGATTTTAGGTAGAATATTTAGCAAACAGTGGAATCATTAGAGTTGATTAGATGAAATCTGTAATAGTTTTTGGAATTGTAATTGCAGGAATTATTGGTTCTGTTGCAATCTTTACCTCTCTTCCAATTGACACTTGGCAAGACAAAAGAGTAGACATCATAGGAGTTGCACCGACTGGTGAGAACAAGGAAAAGATTGATTGTCTATCAAGTGGTGGTACATGGGAGTCTGATAGCTGCACTATTAGAGATACAAAACCCCAGATAATGCCAACACCTGATTGCTCTGGTACTGCAAGTTGTATTACAGAAACAATAACAAAAGTAGTTGATGGCGATACAATTTACACAAAAAATTACCAGATTCGCCTATCTCTAACTAATACTCCTGAGAAAAATGAACCTCGATTCGAAGAGGCAACAGCATTTACTTCAATGCATTGTTCTGTTGGAAGTGCCATTACAGTAGACCAGGATGACTTGCAGCCATATGATATCTATGGCAGAATGCTGGGCAAAGTTTACTGTAAAGGTGGAATAATCAATGAAATGTTGTTATCTAATGGTCTTGCCAATATTTTGACTCGATATTGTGATACATCAGAGTTTTCAGGAGAGGATTGGGCTGTAAAATACGGCTGTACTGCAATCAAGAATGAATAACTAAAATCTTTCATCCTGCAAGATCTGAAAAAACATGGAATTCATTTGATCTTGTTTGAAGAATATCAATCATTGCGAGATCTTATTAATTGAATTCTAGTGACTCCCTAGAAATGGATGACAGTAACTTTCCAAATGGAGTATGCAAAAAATGCCATCAAGATGTAGTTGTTTTAAAAAGAAAACAGGACCTCCAAAATGAAGATGTAAGGTATGTGTGCAAGAATTGCGGGTATGTGAGCACAAAAATAGCTACTAAATCAACTCTAAAACCTTGATTACGCTTTTTTCTTTATTTTTTATCTCCAGCATTACATCGAACTCTTTTCCAGAAAGATTTGCTAATGTCTCTTGAAAATCCAAAATGTCAATCTCTGAACAATGCTTTCCCACTCTCCCTTTAGGATCTTGAGAGCTGTAATCTAACATTGGGAGCCCATCTTTCGATTTCCAAGTTTTAGAAATATCATCAAAAATCTCTGAAAGTGGTCTTCCGTCATTTAGTATTGAATAGTGAAAGGTATCAAAGACAATTGGAATCTTTAGTTTCTTTGATACTTCTATGCAATCATCTGCACTGAAATAATGCTCATCATTTTCAATTACTAGCCTTCCCTTGACTGAATCTGATAATTTTTCAAAATTCTTTACAAAATCTTTTTTTGCTTTTTCTTTGTCTCCCTGAGGAAATCCTATGTGGATTTGGATTTTAGCAGTGCTGTCTAGTTTCATCAAATCAAGCAATCTTGAATGATACTCTAATTCTCTGATACTGGACTCTACGACATCTATTCTTTTTGAATTTAATACTACAAACTGTCCTGGATGCATTGAAACTCTGAATTTATTTTCTTTGATTATTTCTCCTGCCTTTAGAAACTCCTCTGCAAAATGTTTTTCCCAATCAAACTTACAAATTGGATGAGATGCAAAAGGTACAAAGCTGGAACCAATCCTAAAAAAAAGAATCTTATTTTGTATGTTATACTCTAAAATCTCAAAAAGTTCTTTGAAATTTTTCTCAACTGTGTTTTTTATTTTTGATTCAGAGTATGATGCTAGTCTAAAAGTATTATTGGTATTTGCAGACAATGATTTGTTCTGACATGCATAACCAATTTTCATTTTAATCTGATAATTTTGTGTAAAACCTGTTTGAATATTTTCTGAAAACTTTGATTGCCTGATTCCTTGAGATACTTTTTGTAAATTTCTAATGATTCTCCAATATCTGCTTTTCTAGTACTATCGTGTATCTTTGAAACAATTTCTGATGGTGCCATTATTGGGTATTTTTGTCCTCTTTTAATATAATAATCATATAAATTCCAAAATAGGGATTCTTTTAACATGAATTTGTTTATAATCTTAAAGTAACATTGAAGATAGGTGTCAAAAATTAAATCTGTTTTAGTTACTGGCGGTACTGGATTCATTGGATCTAGACTCATAGAAGAACTAGTTGGAAAGAAATATTCTGTATCCTCTCTTGTTAGAGAAGGGAAGCATACATCTGTAAAAACCGATGAAATAATTGGCGATCTAGTTGATTCTAATCTAAACTTTGAAGGCAAAAACTTTGATTGTGTATTTCATTTAGCATCATGCACTCCCCTAGAAAAAAATTACAAAGTTTTAGAGAATGTGAATCTACAGGGAACCAAAAATCTCTTTAAAGCAATAAATGGAAAAACAAAATCTGTCATATACGTTTCCGGTTTGGGTGTATTTGGAGCACCTGGTGATGAAATTATTGATGAGTCTAATCCCTTTCATCCAAATACCAAATTTGTTAAAATTAGATTAGAAGCTGAAAAATATCTTAGAAAAAAATGTCAGGAAAATGGAATTGATTTTGCTGTAGTGTATTTTGGAGATGTTTACGGTTCAAGTGGATGGTTTAATGAAATACTAGTTAAAAGACTGCAGAAAAAATCGTTCAGAGTCCCTGGAGGGGGAAAATATTTCAAAGGATTTGTCAATGTTGATGATGCCGTTGGGAGTCTAATTACAATATTGGAGAAGCAAGCCTTTGGTGAATCCTTTATTGTATCTGATTCTGCCCCTGCTCTTTTCAAAGACTTTGTCAACTTTACTGCTGATCAATTAGGATTGAAGCATCCTGGCAGTGTTCCAAATTTTCTAGCAAAAGCTGTATTAGGCTCTGATTTGATTAACCTCCTCACTACCTCCATGAAAGTATCTAACAAGAAAATTTCAAAAATTTACTCTTTCAAGTATCCAACATACAAAGATGGAATACCTAAAGTGCTCTTAGAAATAAATGAGAAATTGAAAAATTGAGCAACTCGTGTAAATCCATCTGTTAAGTAACTATCTTCTGAATTCCAAGTCCAAATTGGGGCCTTATTTCATCTGCATAGTTATGATTACTCATCTGTGTACACTTCGCTCAACTGCAAATTTCTTGGAATCCAATTCAGATTCGGAAATTATCTCAAATATTCTAATTGGCAAAAGGTCTGTCATGTTATGGTAGGTAGCTGAGTCTTCAGGTTCCTTTGCATGGACAATCTGAGCATAGACCTTCAAAGGATTCCACATTGTAGATCTCTTCTCAATCATCTGTTTTACTTTTCCATATGTTCCGCTCTGGCTCATTCCAGAGCGATACAGCCCGATATTTTCTCCAGAATCATCAGGTTCCTCAAATATGCAAATTGAATATGTTCCATCGTCTTTTTCAATAAAGGTTAGATGCGAAGATTTTGGATTCCATGTCTTTATTATTTCTGATACTCTGGTGGCTTTTACCAAATCAGCAAACACTGGAACGACAATTGGATTTCCATCATGGGTTCTCCATGCAATTCCTTTAAAATTACCATACCACGAAACTTTTGGATTACTCATATTCCTCTATGATCACACTTGGCAAAATAGTGTTTTGTGCAAATGTTTGGTCTCGCTTCCCCTTCTTGCCTCATTAGTGGTAGTTTCCATCTCTACATTGCACTTTTTACACATAGCCACAAACACACTACGGATGCAAGAAAGATAAGCCTATTGTATCACAAAATGAGAAAATTTATGTAATATCTTTTCTTAAAAAATCATTTATAATATCATTCAATCAATATTGCAGGTTTGAAAGGTCTAGCATGTCTTGCTTTTCCTTTAGGATCATAAATGTCACTATCAGACTCTGAATACACCTCTATCTCTACACCAAACTCTTTCTTTCCAATACTTGCTAATTCAGATGATAGAAATTCCTTCTCATCAAATAAATCAGATTCAATCTTCATAGATTTAATCTCTTCAGACTCTGAATGCAAATCTTTGATTACTTTTTGGATATAGTCTGGCATCTTTTTGGCCTCTGTGGTTTCAGGATCTGCAATTAACTCCTTCATTACAACACCCATGTTGTTTTGGCCTCCTACCATTATAGTTAGTATCTTGCGATATACTTTGGACTTTAATTCATCAGAATTTACATAGAGCACAATCTTCTTTGGAGTAATTTTTGTAACTTTGAGAATGTTTGCAATATCATTTATGGTACTTTTGAGTAACTCTTCGGATTGGATTGACGTTGCATCAATTTCATCTTTAGAATGAGCAGGCCATGCTGATTTTGACACTTGATTATCATTTCCAAGTTTTTCCCACATTTCTTCAGCAATATGTGGGGCAAATGGAGACAACATTGCAACTCGCGCAGAATTTATTTTATACAGTATTCCTGAAACATCTTTTCTTTCTTTAGCTTCAATTCTCTTGTTG
The DNA here is from genome assembly GCA_036525555.1 of Candidatus Nitrosopumilus sp. GTDB lineage: Archaea > Thermoproteota > Nitrososphaeria > Nitrososphaerales > Nitrosopumilaceae > Nitrosopumilus. Next base: position 19,803 of record DATDAD010000037.1, on the reverse strand, counting down.
TACCAGCTCAAATCAGATTCAAATGAGAATAAAATCTCGTGTAATCCTTCTCTCAATCTCATCTTTTCCAAAGATTCTGTAACTGTTCCAACCATGTTCTGCAATTTGGATAAAATCCATCTATCTTCTGCTTGCAACTCTGAAATTGGCTCATTTTTGAGCCTAGAGCATTCCTCTAATAGAGATGCAAGCTTGTTTTGAATTCCATAGACTGACTCCATGTTAAAATCAGCATCCTGGAGTAATTCTGCTGATGAAATGATAGCCAACCTAATTGGGTCTGCTCCGTGGTCTCTAATTGCAGTACGTAATGGAATGATGTTTCCCATACTCTTTGACATCTTAGCACCATCCATCATTACACTGCCATTAACTACAATTTCTTGCGGCCAGAATTTTTTCTCAAAGATTGCAACGTGATTTAATACAAAAAATGATAAGTGGTTTTGCACCAAATCTCTACCTGAATGTCTTGAATCAACTGGATAAAAGTATTGGAACTCTTTCTTCATTGTTTCAATAATATCTTCAGAGAGTTTTGAAGTGCTAACTACTGATTTCACATCGCCTTTATCTAACAAAACATAATCGAAGAACTCTCTAGTTAGATTCTCAGGATTAACTGTTCCATCATTTACAAATCGTGAAATTGTGTAGTATGCCATGTAAATTACACTATCCGATAGTGACTCTACAATCCAGTCTTTATCCCATGGGAGTTTAGTTCCTAAACCCTGTTGTCTTGCACAAGCTCGCTCGTGTAACCACTCTATTACTTCTTTGAATTCTGTTCTGATGTTTCCTGGTAGGATATTCATCTCATCAAAACAATTGCGAGCTAGTTCTTTCCATGATTCGTCTCCGTAATTCAAAAACCATTGATTGTTCAATATTTTCACAACACATTCTGCTCCACATCTGCAATGCACTGGAGAATTCTCAAGCACTGGGAATTTCTCTAAATGACCATTCTTTTGAAGCCATGCTCTGATTTTGTCTCGACCAAACTGGACCTTTTCATTGTTGAATTGTCCACATTTCTCATTTAGTTTTCCATCGGTAAACTCTTTGAGGTATAATTCCTTTGTAGCCTCTTCCAGCTTTTCATCTGACTGGTCTGAAACTCCTAGTTTTTCACAAATCTGTTTTGCAGGATAAACATCGTATCCTTCAGTGATTATAATCGGAATAGGCTCAATTTTTGAGGCTAGTTCGTAGTTTTTAGCCTTCAAATCTATCAATGCTTGGTAGTCTTTTGGTGCATGTGCGGGAACTGACATTACAAGTCCGGTTCCCATGCTAGGCTCTACAAATTCAGCTGGAAATACTGGAATCTCTCGTCCATCATGGTTTACAGCATTTTGTCCAATTATTTCACTGCCTAAAATATCTCCTATTATCTTGACTTGTTTTTCAAAGAATTCTATTTTGTGTGCACACTCTTCAGAAATAATCCATGTCTCATTATCTACTGTAACTTTTTTGTATGTTACATTTGGATTGACCCACAAGTTTGTAATTCCAAAAATTGTTTCAGGTCGTAGTGTTGTTACAGGAAAGATAAATTCTCCAAGCTTGAATTTGATCAAGAAATTCTTCTCATCAATCTTTGGTTCAACGTCGCCCATTGTATCGTGCTGTGATACGGGATTCTGATCTTTAGGACACCATCCTACAGGATGACTCCCCTGGATGATTCTGCCGTTTTCTTTAAGTGTTGTAATCTGCCACTCGATAAATTTTTGGTATCCTGGAACGATAGTGGTAAACTCTCGTCTCCAATCAATGGAATATCCCATCTCAATCATGCCAGACTTTATCTCTTCATGAAAATAATCTGCAATCTTTATTGGCTCGACAAATGTCTTGATGTCTTCTTCTGGAACATGGTAAATGTTTCTCAATCCATCAAGGATTTCTTTTTCTCCAGCTTGAATCCTCTTTGCCATGCCAAGTACTGGGGTTCCCGTATAATGGAATCCCATTGGAAACAAAACATTGTATCCGTTCATCCTATAGAACCTTGCATGAACATCAGCTAGTGTGTATGTTCTTCCGTGTCCAATGTGTTGCGGAGAGTTCGGATACGGATATGCAACTGTAATGAATTTTTTTGGTTTATCATTTGGATTTGTCTCAAAGTCTTTTGATTCAATCCATTTGTTTCGCCATTTAGTTTCTAGTTCGTTCCAGTTTATCATAGTATTATCCTAAAATCATTGATTTTGCTTTGGCTATTGCCTCGTCTTTTTTAGATGTGTCTTTTCCTCCACCTTGGGCAAATTTGGCATCGCCCCCGCCAGAGCCGCCCAAAATTGAGGCTATCTCCTTGGCAATTTCGCCTGAATTGACGCCTGACTCTGCTCCTGAATACACCATTATTCGAATAGTTGGCCCTGATTCAAAAATTCCACAAAATGCAGCAGTGCTATCTTTGGCAACTAGCTTTTTGCCAAAGTTCTGATGGAAATAATCATCAAAATTATCACTTGATGTGAAACACAATTTTCCTTTGGCACTGATTCCATCTGACTCTGTTGATTCTCCAGATAGGATCTTTTCCAGCAATATTGGAATCTGCTCTCTAGCTTTGGCTTTGTTTTCCTCACGTTGTTTTTCTAGTTGCTCTTTTTGTTTTGCCTCTTCAGCTTGTTTCTTTGATTCTTCTTCTTGCTGTTTCACATACTCAAATGCAGTAGGACCTGACACAAACTCTAGACGAACCACTCCATCCTGAATTCTTTTAGTCTTTGTAATTTTGATTAATTCAATATCGCCAGTCTTCTTTACATGTGTTCCACCACATGCCTCTACATCCTGATCTTCAATTGATACAATTCTTACTGATTTTACTGGGACTACGCCTCCCTGGTAAATTCTAAATCCATATGTCTGCTCTGCAGTTCCCCTGTCGTAGTAATCGATACTCACTGTAAGGTTCTGCTTTACCATAGAGTTAGCAGCATCCTCAATTTCTTTTACTTGCTCGTTAGTTAGTGAGGAGTGATGTGTAATGTCCAGTCTTGCATGATCATCTTCTTTGAATGCAGAGTGCTGCCAAATCCATGAACCTAAAATTTTTCTCGATGATGCATTTAGTATGTGGGTACTGGTATGATTTTTTGTAATGTTTGCACGTCTTGTTTCATCAACTTTACACTGTACCGTCTCTCCTTCTTTTGGAACGCCACCTTCTAGCTTGTGAACAATAATGTTTGCGTGTTTGTCTACGTTAACTACCTTGAATCCTGCTATGCTACCATAGTCTGGCTCTTGTCCTCCACCCCTTGCATAAAATGAAGTTCTATCTAATACTACTTGGTCATCAAATACCTTGAGAACTTTGGCTTCAAACTCCATTGGGTCATCCTTGTAGAATAAAGTTTCTGTTTCAGGCAATGACTCTAGTGGAAGTTCTGCTATTGCCTTTTTCTTTTCAGACTGGTGCAGATCAGATAGTTTTGAATAAAATTGTGATGGGATTTCAGAGATTGCATCAACTTCTTTGAGATACTCAGGCGTGATGCCGTCTGACTCGTACAGTGTAATTAGTTCATCAACTGTTGGTACGCCCCTCTCGCGAATCTTTTCTGCCTTTTTCTTCATGTGTACTTTGGAATCTTCATATCTTGCAGATTCCAGCTCGAGTATTTTTTTGACGTCGTCTCGCTTTTCATCAAGTTCTGGATATGTGTCCTTGAGATAGTCAATGTGGGTGTCAATCAAATCATCAATGTCCAACTTTAGATTTAGTCTGTTAATTGTCCCATTGATTCTTCGCAACATCATTCTGAGATTATATCCTCCGCCTACATTTGATGGCAGTGCACCGTCAGTAATTGCAAAGATTAGTGTCCTCAAATGGTCTGCAATTAGATAGACTCCTTCAAGTGGTGTAATCATTTTGTTTAACTGCTCATCTGTAATCCCTGCATTTTTTACTGCAAGACGTCTTACTTGATTCAAGTCATCATAATGATCAATCTCCTTTGCAATCTCTGTAAAGTATTTTCTCAAAATTTCTGAATCAGAATCAATTCCAACTTTTTCAAACAACTTTTGATTAATTGGACCAAAGCAGCAGTCATATGCCGTAGGTGTTCCCATTGTAATCCATGCAAATCTCTCAAGGCCTGCACCCATGTCTATGACTCGCTGATCAAGTGTAGTGTGTTTTCCAAGTTCTCCCTGAAATTCAGTAAATACAGCATTTCCAAGCTCCAGTCCCCTGACAAAGTATTCCAACGATGGTCCAAAAGAGCCACCACCTGCCCACACGTCCTCTACAAAGACGACTTCTTCTTTTTTAATTCCAAATTGATCAGTGAGCAACCTAAAGTCTAAATCAACACATTCGTCTTTCCAGTATCCTCCTAAATCCGGAACACTATGCTGTCCAATCATACAAAAGCTTGAAAAGTGTCTTCCAGTTACTCCTACATTTTCCAAGTCCTTGAATCGCAAACATGTCTGCGGAACCACAAGTGGGTTTGCAGGAAACTCAAAGACCACTTTGCTTCCCATCACTCTTTGAAAATCAACAACTGATGCAATTGTAAAAAACAAGTCATCTCGCCATCTGCAGACTACGGGATATCTACTAACTGATGTGTGATTATTTTTTACAAAAAACTCTTCGACTTGTTTCCATGATTGTGTATAATCAAATCTCTTGCTAGTTGGAGGCTCGCCGATGAAAGAGTATGTGTCTGTTCCATCATCAGGACACAGGTTTCTATCTGCATTTAGAGTCCAAAAGAATCTGCTACATTTTGCACAAGATTTTCTGACAAATCCCTGCTCTGAGAATAATTTGACATTATAGTATTTTTCAGGATCTGCTGAAAATTCTTTTAGAATCTCTTTTTTATCCAACGAAAAGCCTGCTAGAGACCGATATTAAGAATTACCGATGAGAAACTGCTCAAAGAAATTGCAATAGAAAATACAATGGGATGCAGAGCAAAAAAAGTTGAATTGATAGAATACAGCAATCAAACTCTAGTCATAATTATTGTGAGCTTGTTCTGATTAGGATGAAAAATCCAAATATGGATGTCATCACTAATAATCTCAAATGATAAATAAAGACCTCCTTCCAAAAAGTACGGTGTAAGAAATTGAGAAAGATTGAGGTAATTTGTTATGATCAACAAAGTCAAAGCATAGAATTCACTTTTAAAAAATACAAAATTCCATTTCATTCGGAATTGACAATGTCAGATAATCAAAAATTGCTACGATATACTGGAATATGTCCAGACTCGCTGGCAAATGGATTGACTAATGAATTAAATAAAATCATAGATACCAGAACAAAAGATCTCTATGTTACAAGTTTTGTAATTGAAGCTACGCTATCTGATTACATTTCAAACTACGTCAAAGAACTTGAAACAAAGCAAGTCAAAGTCAAAAAGAAAAAACTAATTGAAGAATACGAGTCCTTAATTGAACCAAGTGTAAAATTTAACAAAAATCTTCTTTTCATGATTGTCATTGCTGCAAGCGTTGCAGTTGTGGGATTGTTTGCAAATAATGCTTCATTGGTTATTGGCGCAATGCTGATTTCTCCATTATTGGGACCAATTTCCGCTTTTTCATTTAACACTGCTGTTGGCAAAACAGACAAAATGTTCAAGTCATTTCTTTCAGGTCTTGTTTTACTGGCGGCAGTAATTGGTACAGGTGCACTACTGACATTTATTGCAATTCAGTTTACGGATCTACCGTTAACAAACGAAATTTTATCAAGAACTGAAATGTCTCCAGTGTTCTTGGCAGTTGCCATTGCCCTTGGATTGGCAGGTGGAATTGCACTTTCTACAAACATTCCTGGAATTCTTGTAGGTGTAGCAATTGCAGCTGCATTAGTACCTCCTGCAACTGTTGCAGGTATCGGAATCGCATTATGGGATTTTGATATTTTCTTTAATGCGTTTGCACTTACTGCGGCAAATATTATAGGATTAGTTTTAGGTATGATGGTTGTCTTTTTCGTTGGTGGGGTTACTCCAAGAAAGTTCTACGAAAAAGAAAAAGCTCAAAAACATATGATAATCACAATATCTATCTTCATCGTACTGAGTATTTTGCTAGGATTTTTGTCTTTGAAACCGGAAATCTAAAAATACCGTGCAGAAAAACCCAAATTCTAAAATAAATTTATTGGTAATTGGATAAGAATTTTAATTGCCTTCAACATATTTGTAAAAATTTCAATTTTTTATTCCTGAATGATATATGGTGATTAAATCTGACAATATTTGCAAAACATTAAGAATTCTCGATTAATGATACATTAAATACACTACATGATATACTGATTTTATGTTTGGCAGGAAACCTCAACTAAAAGAAGGGACTCATATTTTCTCAATTAAAAAAAATGGCGAGTTTAATGATTTTATTTTCGGCGTAGTTACCGGAGTTGATGGAAGAAAAGTTGGAGTCAACGGCGTAATTGTAAATCCTATAGGACTCAAAAACAAGATTACTCAAGGAAAGACCGGCGAGCGCTCAAGAGAAATCCTTGAACATCCAAATCCTGACAATGTAATTCTGGCTTTGGTGTATAGGGTAGAACATGAAAATTATGCCGAAGTGCTAGATCTTGATGTCGACAAGTGTGATATTCTTCCTCCAAAAATCTATGCAATGCTAGATGGCTGGATTCGTGAATCCTTGCCTGAATTTTTCAATGCTGTCTTGTCATTACCTGAGGGTGCCGAGAGGGATGAGGCAAAACGAGTTTTGCGACAGCGAAAGGATACTTTGACTGATCCAAATCTGAAACGAACAGTTTATGCTGTTTGTAGAAGTCTGAAAATTCTCAACTGATCTTTTTAGGCGTGAGTTCTCCATAGTTTTATATTATCCAGTAAGAAAATCTCGATACAATGGAATATGTTTACGCTGCTTTACTTCTCCATAAACTAGACAAGGAAGTTAACGAGGCAAACCTCACATCAGTTGTCAAAGCATCTGGTGCTGAAGTCAATGAAGCCCAAGTTAAATCTCTAGTCGCAGCTTTAGCCGATGTTAACATCGATGAAGCAGTTAAAGCCGCACCAGTAGCAGTTGCAGCCGCAGCACCGGCAGCAGACGCAGCAGCACCGGCAGCAGAGGAGAAGAAAGAAGAACCTAAAAACGAAGAAGCAGCCATGGAAGGATTGTCTTCCTTATTTGGCTAAACAACTTTTATTTTATCAATTTAATTTTGTTAATCTTAATTACTCCTAGCTCACACTTTGTATTGATTGGTTGATTTCTCTTTTCCCCTAGGTGGCTTCATCAGTATTCTTGATTACTTGGGTACTATAGCTTTTGCAGTTACCGGAGCTTCTAAAGCAATTGCACACAAGGCCGATATTTTTGGAATTATTGTTTTAGCTACTGTAGTTGGGGTTGGTGGCGGTGTAACACGTGATGTCATCTTTGGAAGATTTCCCACTGCGTTCTCTGACCCTATCTATGTGTCCTTGACAGTCCTGGTTGGGGTTGTTATGTTCTTTTTGTTTAGACGACTCCAAAAACAAATGAACGTCTGGTTAGTCTTTGATGCAGTTGGGTTGGGTGTATTTTCAATTTTGGGCGCATCAATTGCATACCAAGTAGTTGGAATGGACTTTCTTCCAATGCTCTTTGGTGGAATGATCACAGCTATCGGTGGTGGAATTTTAAGGGATGTCTTTGTTCGAGAGATTCCTATTGTATTTGTAAAAGAGGTATATGCAATTGCAAGCCTCATTGGAATTGTAGTGTTTTATCTTTCACTCTTATCTGGTGTGGATATTCAGATTGCAAGCATCATTGGAATTGTTGTAGGAACTGGAATTCGACTACTTGCAATGAAGTATAACTGGAATTTACCAAAGGTTAGAGAGTTAGACTAGTTCTATAGTTTGAGTTTTCCTGACTCTATTCCCTTCTGCACAATGTCAATCAAGTTCTCAACAGTGCATGTTCTTAGTGACTCTGGTAGGGCCTGCACATCATATGACTGAAATCTCCGCATCATCTTTTTTCTTACCACCATCTTTACAACTCCTGGAACTTCTTCATCAAACTTTAGCCTTATGTAGTCTAGAATCTCATCTGCCTGCTTTTGGTCCATTTTGCTTCTTTAGTGATGATGGTGATAAAGCATTCTATATTTTAAAAATATAAACATCCTAAAAATTAGGATTGTTTTCTAACTTCCAAAGTTACTATGATCTCAGTTTCATCCCTGTCAAAGTCGTCATCCAATGTAATTTTCTTATCAACAAGTTCGAATTCTTCAATTAAAGAGCCATCCTCTGCAAATGTTTTAACTATCTTGCTTTTTGGTAGAACTGATACATCACTAGCATCGCGATACACTTTAACTGATTCACCATTTTTTACTATGATCTTCAATCTGATCATTAGACAAAATTAGATTATAAAAAGTAGATTATCTTACAATAAACAAAATTCATAATTCTGGAGAAAATTATCTGATGATTTGTAGACTGGTTAGTCTTTGAGAAATTATGCAGGTGTGTAATCTTTTGCTTGACCTGCAACTGCTCTTGCTTGTGCATCTGCTTTTTGCAAAATTTGCTCTTTTGTCTCGTCTGTCATGAATCCAGATTCTATAGACAAGGAGCGGGCATATTGGGATGCTTTGCCAAGTATCTGTGAGATGTTGTCTGCAGTGACATATGCTGCCTCGATTGATAATGATACTGCTTCTTGGTGTGCGTGTGCAAAAGAATCTCTTATCTTTTGAACATCGACTACCATTTCTGCTTCTGCATACTTTAGGCCTTCTTCTAATGCTGAGTAAAGTGAAATTCCTGCCTCTACTGGCTTGATATCTAATTTACCTAAAATTGATGCTAATTTTTCATTAATTATTCCACCTTTTACAACTGGAGTGCTGTCCTTTGCAATCCAAATTGTTCCTTGATCAATCTTTGTTGGAATTCCTGCCTCTTTGAATTCAGTAAGCATTGGTCCTGGTGCAATTCCTGTGTTTTTTGCAGGAACTACAATGTCTATACTTGCAACATCTCCTCCTCTTGCTGCCATCATGATCTTGTTTTTGGCAAGAAGAACGTTTAGCTTGAATGGCGACATGTCTGTAAATATGAACATTATTTGGCCTTTCAAATCACCGATTATGTCTTTGATTCCCGGAATGTCTAATTTCTCAAGTGCTTTTACTGCAACTTTATCTTTGACACAGACAAATTCCACTTGGCCCTTGAGTGTTTTTCTTAGTGGTAAAATTTGAGTTGAACGAACTTTTCTCATCTGTATAATTGATACTACTTTGTATTTTTTTGGCAGCTCTAGTAATTGTTGGTACATCTGGGTTTTTCTTTTAGGATAAGAAGTTCTATTTTCATGCATACTTCTTCTTGACCTCTTGTGCTTGCTTTATTGGCTTGCCCATTGTAGTTTTAATTAAAATTTTTCTGATGTTCTTCTCGCCGTTTGGTAATTTCTTTTCAATTGCATTAAGAACTGTGTGTGCGTTAATTGCCAAATCTGCATCTTCCATACTTACATCTCCAATCTTTGATGAGATAGATAGCGATGCTCTTGTTCTAATTTTGATGCATGATCTAAATCTTTGCAAGAATGCATCAATGGATGCATCAAAAGGAACAGGTGTTGGCATTTTTCCTCTTGGGCCTAAAAGTTGACCCAAAGTTTTACCGACAGTTGGCATTACCTTGGTATCTGCTAAGAAGAAATCGTATTTGTTAATGAATTTTCTAGACTCTCTTTTGTTAGTTCCAAATTTTTCTAACTCTTCTGTTCCAATTACAGAATCTGCTTTTGCAGCTTTTGCTTTTTGGTTCATGTCTCCTGTTGCAATAATGCATACTGTTGCAGGAGAACTGGTCTTTGGTAATTGAACTACTTCGTTAATTGCAAATCCTTTCTTTACATCAATATCTTTGAAAGTAACAATCAGCTCTACGGATTGTTTGAATTTTCTCTCTTTTGTTGCAGTTTTTGCCTCTTTTACAAGATCAACTAACTGAGCCTCTGTAATCATTACGAAACAATTTCTAGAAAACCTACTTAAAATCGTTTAGAGATTGAGTTTTTTGCCAACCATTTATTTTAAAAAATTACTGCTTTTTGCTAAAATTGTTACAAATAAGGTCAAAATGTTGCTAAAAACCTACATATATTAAATCAGAATCATGTTTTTCGAATACGTTGCATCGTTTTGACGAATTAGATATGAAATTACTTTATGAATTGACTAAAGATGGCTCCATTTCTGTTCCTACACTATCGAAGAAACTTGGAATTAATGCATCAGTGCTGTATAGCAGAATTAAGAGATTGATGAAAAAGAAACTCATCAAGAAATTCACCATCGAAATCGATGATTCTCTCTTGGGAATAGGAGTAAAAGCAAATGTTGGAATTAACAGAGATCCAAAACTCAAGGATTCTATTCACAAAAAATTCATGGAGACTCCCGAGGTTGTATCCATTTCAGAGGTTACCGGTAGGTTTGACATTATGATTCAGGTATATGCCAAGAACCTTCAAGCACTTCATTCTATTGTAATTGAAAAAATTGGAAAAATTGATGGTATTCAAAATACTGAGACCTTTGTAGAACTACAGAAAACCGATAAAGATCCTGTCTATCTGATTCAATAATTATTTGAATTTCTCGTCCCACTTGCCTTCGTTAATTTCGGCAGTGATTTCTTTTGGAGTCTTTCCTTCTACTTTGACTCCTAATGCAAGGCATGTTCCAATGATTGTCTTTGCAACTGATTTTAGTGATGAAGCATAAGATTTGTCTAGTTTTGTGTTAGCAACTTTGAGAACTGAATCCATTGTGACATCGCCTGCCCATTGAGTGCCAGATGCACCTGAGCCTTTCTGAATTCCAGCTTCCTTCATGATTAGTGCAGCAGCTGATGGAATTCCGATTTCAATTTCATATTTTTTAGTATCAGTATCGACTATTACGGTAACTGGAACTTTCATTCCTTCAAAGTCTTTTGTCTTTTCATTAATTGAATTGATGACTTCCATGATGTTGACTCCTAGAGGACCTAGTGCTGGACCCAAAGGTGGACCTGCTGATGCTCCTCCGCCGGTTACAAGTGATGATACTTTTTGTTCTCCCATGTTAAATCAGACTCTAAATGAAAATTTAATCCTTCCTAAGCCTCACTAGACAGCTTTAGATAGTTTGCGTCTACTGTGACTGGTAATTGGTATGATGCATCTAGTAATACTACAGTTGCTTCTTCTTTGTCGACATCAATTCTTGTAATTGTTGCCTTCATTCCCTTGAATGGACCCCCTGTAATTTCTACTACATTATCTACTGCTAATTGTGAAACTGTTGATTTCTTGATTAGATATCCTTCGATATCTTTGAATTCTAATTCTCCTCTTAATTGACCTCTGATGTGTCTTACACCTTCCACTGCCAAGTATGCGTCACTTGGATTGATTGCTTCAATTACGACATAGCCTTTTAGATCACTTACCCAAAATACGGATTGAATGTTGATCTGATTTGCATTGGCTTTAGCTTCTAATAATCTCATTACCACTTTTTCTTGTCCTCCTGTGGTTCTTATTGCAAACAAATGTGATTTGATTTCTTCTGACATGTTACCTACCAAATGTAATTACCGAAAAGACAAACTGAATCGTAAAACCAATAGCTCCTACTCCTGCTATTCCTAACAAAACAAGTCTAAGATGCTGTGAATACTCATCTCTGTCAGGCTTCTTGGCCATCTTCATAGTGTTGGCCATGTTCTTGACAGTCTGCTTAGGGTTCATTGCTGGAAATTAATAAGGTGTCCTTATATCTCTTATCTCATGGAACTACTGGTTGCGTATCAAGATGACCCTGCCGGTCATAATATGGCAAAATATCTTTCAAAAGAAATGACTTTGAAAGATGATATTTTTCATGGAAAATATTATGATCTTCTAGTAATTCCGACTCCTGCAATTTCTGCTGATTGGTTGGAAGAAAAATATGATTATGACGGATTTATTTTTCTCTCAAAACATGCTGCAGAGTCTGGGGAGCTAGCTTTGACTTGCCACAGCACTGGAAATTTCTCCACTGCAAAGTTTGGTGGAAACGATAAGCAAGTTGCAATCCCAAAGCCCGACTTTCAAAAAGTTTATCTTCAAACTCTAAAGAAAAACCAGTCCAAGTTCTCTGAATTTCAAATTACTATAGAGGCGACTCATCATGGACCAACTGCACTTACAAAGCCATCAATATTTGTAGAAATTGGAACTACTGAAAAACAATGGACTGATGAATCATTGTGCATCTCTGTTGCATCATTGGTTCACCAAGTAATGTCACAACCAATCAAAGAGCATCCAGTAGCAATTTGTTTTGGAGGTACACACTATCCTTCAAAATTTACCAGTGAATTGCTAGATGGCAAGTTTGCACTTGGGACTGTCATTCCAAAACATGCTCTAGGTGATCTAGATGAAAAGCTATTTTTTCATATTATAAAACAAAACAGTATGGCAAAAGCTGCACTCTTGGATTGGCGAGGACTGGGTCCGAACAAACAGAAGGTACTCGATCTTTTAAAATCTACAGACCTTGAGGTAATCAAGCTTTGAATATCCAAGAAAAGATTTACAAAAAATTACTCGAAGTACCCAAAGGACAAATCACAACTTATGGGGACTTGGCAAAAGCTGTTGGATTAAAAAATGGCCAAAGAGTTGTTGGTAAAATCATGAACAAAAATCCATACCCTGTGATCATTCCTTGCCATCGAGTTGTAATGTCTACTGGAAAAATTGGCGGATATGCATATGGTGAACATGTCAAAACCAAGATGCTAAATGACGAAGGAGTAGAAATTCAAAATGGCAAGATTGTAAAACTAGAAAATGTACTTTATCGATTCTAATCTTTTCGTTTTTCTCTAATCTCATCCATTAAGAGTCTGAGATGGGCTTTGTTTCTAACTGTGTTACCGCCAACTTTCTTGTATAGGGCCCAGAATTCTGGATTGGTCAAATCTTTTCTATCTTTTGCAATTTTTAGTAATCGTCTCAATGAACGGACCTTTGCTACATAGACCTCTTTCTTACCTACTCTAGCTCCCTTTCTTCCCTGTTTGGAACCCTGAGTTGTACCTCTCTTGTTTTTCTGAGTTTTTTTGTCATGTGATCTTCCTTTTGAAGTACCGGTAAATGATTTGATTTGGATGGTGTTTGCTGTAATGAGACTGCGAATGTTTTCTCTAGTAATTGCATCTGCAATATCGTCTAGATGATCACTGTCGAATTTAATTCTGTGAACACCGACACCAGTAACTCTGGCTGCGAGTCTCTTTTTAGCTTTAAGATTTACTACCACTTGCACTCACTCTTGCGTTAAATATTTTGAATTTTTGTTCAATTGCTTTTACGATAATTTCTTTTCTCTTTCTAGTACCCACACCGTGTCCAAATCTGACTCCGTCTTTCTTTGGGTCTAATTTTTCTAAATCATTCAAGTTGTAAACTAGATTATCTGTAAATCCTGATGGATGTAATCCTCTTGCATCTTTTGGTCCACCATATCCTACTTTGACAAGACCTGGACGGCCTCTGCCCTTTTGTTTTCTTTGGTGGTGATCAATACCTTTTGGTTTTCTCCAGTTGGTTTGAAGTCTAACATAACGCCAACTCTCTGGTCTTACAAAGTCTGGCTTGTTTTCTTTAGCCTCTTCTCTCTTTGCAAGTAGATCTTTATTGATCGTCATAAGATTGAGTCTTGAATTTTGGAATAAATACGTTCCTAGACACAAAAATAATTCTCTATAAGAAAAAGATAATAAGGAAACTTTAGGCGGATCGAATATCTCATGAACCAGCCTGGGATTGAACTTCTAATTTTTGGGGGAATGTACCTCTGACCCAAGTACTAGGTACAGCTGCAACTGAGAAATTTACTTCACAATTAACCGCCTTTGGAATCAAACCATCTAAAGTTCATAGAAATCTAAGCGTCGATGAGATGGTCCGATTGGCAGTAGAGCGAAAGGAGGGCGTTGTAAATTCAACAGGCTCATTATCAGTAAATACTGGAAAATATACTGGCAGATCCCCTGATGACCGATTCATCGTATATGATGATAAGACTCATGATGCTATTGATTGGGGACCAATCAACCACCAATTCCCAACTGGCAAATTTGAAAAACTCTTTGAAAAAATGAAAGCCTTTGTTGATAATAAGGAACTCTTTGTCTTTGATGGTTTTGTAGGTGCTGATCCTGATACTCGTTTACCAATCAGAGTAATCAATGACCATGTCTGGCAAAGCATGTTTGCAAGTAACCTGTTTATCAAACCTACTTCCGATGAATTAGAAAAGCATGAACCTGAATTTACTATTTTGTGTATCAATGATTTTTTCGCAGTACCTGAAGTCGATGGAACTAGAACTGATGTGTTTATACTAATTGATTTAACAAGAAAAATTGTTTTGATTGGCGGAACCGAGTACGCCGGTGAAATGAAAAAATCAATGTTTGGTGTGATGAACTTTCTGTTACCTGAACGCGGCATCTTCCCAATGCACTGTTCTGCAAACATTGGTGAGAAAGGCGACACTGCTTTGTTCTTTGGATTATCCGGCACTGGCAAAACAACTCTTTCTGCAGATCCTAACAGAAAATTAATTGGTGATGATGAACATGGGTGGTCCGACAATGGGACATTTAATTTTGAAGGGGGTTGCTATGCAAAATGCATTAACCTCAGCCAAGAAGCAGAACCTGAAATTTGGAATGCAATCAAACCCGGCGCACTTTTAGAAAATGTTGTGTTAAAAGACAACGTCCCAGATTATGATGACAACACACTAACAGAAAATACTCGTGTTGGATATCCCTTAGAGTTTATTCCCGGAGCTGTAATTCCAAGTGTCGGTGGAAACCCTAGAGTCATTGTATTTTTGACAGCAGATGCATTGGGGGTATTACCACCTGTTTCAAGACTTAGCAGAGAAGGGGCGATGTATCATTTCATGTCTGGATATACTAGTAAGTTGGCAGGAACTGAAAGAGGAATCAAGGAGCCCAAATCTGTGTTTTCTCAGTGTTTTGGAGCACCATTCATGCCTAGACCTGCCTCAGTTTATGCAAAACTATTGGGAGAAAAAATCAAAAAACACAATACTGTAGTTTACTTGATTAATACTGGATGGTCTGGAGGACCATACGGTGTTGGAAAAAGAATCAAAATAAAATACAGTCGCGCAATGGTTACTGCCGCTCTTACAGGTGCACTTGATATTGTAAAATACCGCCACGACGATTTGCTTAATCTAGATATTCCAACTGAAGTTGAAGGAGTGCCTTCTGAGATTTTAGATCCAAAAAATACCTGGGTTGACAAAGACTCCTATGAACTTTCTGCAAAGAAATTAGCTCAAATGTTTGTTGAAAACTTTAAGAAATTTCAAAATGTCTCACCTGAGATAATTGAATCTGGCCCTAAACACAAACTATAGATTATTTTCTTTTTAGCACTCCAAACACTGCAATTGCAATTACAATGCTGCCAATAATGAAAATCTGTTTTTCTGGAATATCTATCATATCTGGTCTTTGCTGATTTTCACCTAGTGAATTAACTTCAATTACATTGTATGCACTTGATGTAGTTCCATTGACTCTGATTTTTGCATCAACCCAGTACAGTGAATTCTCATAAACGTCAATTGATGCTTTCTTGTCAGGTATTGCAGATGTAGTGTGAACACTCCCGTCTTTGCTGTTAATCACTGAAATTTTTACAAAGCTCCATTCCTCTGGATGGTAAATATCAAATGATAATTTCTCATTTTGCTGGTTTACTGAAACAGAACCTGGTGTGTAATGCAACAAAAATGGCACTCTGTACTGTGTGCCCTCATGACTGATCATCATTGTTCCTTCATGCTCTCCGAAATTATCTTCTGTCACACTCATCTTTATTTTCAAAATGTCTTCCTCTAGCACTCCTCCAAACTTTACAAATTCAGGTCCGTTAAATGTCACGTCAAATCCGTCCCAGGATCCATCTGTTGACTTTAGATGGAATTGCTTTTCGACAATTTTGTTATCTGGTGATGCAATGGCAACAAAGTTTGGGGGCTCTATGATCAGTTTTGCATTAAACGCATTTCCAATATTCAGTCTCCCGGCACCTGCCTCATGAATAGAGAATTCCTGCCCATAGGCGTCTGATACAGGCTCAACTGTAGTAAGTAGTAGGGATTTGATTTCATGGTGGTGGAGTTCGGGGTTTTTTTGAAGCAATAGGCCTGCTGCTCCACTAACGTGAGGGGCTGCATAGCTTGTTCCACTGGTAAAGTTGTATCCTGCATTGTTTTGTGTGGTGTTGATGTATGCCCCAGGTGCTACGATTTCTGGTTTAATGTAAAATGGTGATACCGGTCCCCTAGAACTAAAATGTGCAACAAAGTCTGGATTGTAAAACAATTGCAAAATTCCACTGCTCTTCTCTGTGATTGATTCTTTGATTTCAAGTCCTTCCTCTCTGTCTATTGACACAACTGGAATTCTTGGGGAGTAATCTGGTTCTATAAACTCATGAATCAACTCTCCCAAAAAAATCCCTGGATTATTGTTGTAAACAATAAGTGCCTTAGCTCCTGCATTAGCTGCATTATTTTCTTTGATTGAAAAATACAACAACTCTCCCTCAACATCACTACCTCTCTCGACAATTACTATTGCATCCTTTACATCCTCTTTTTCAAAGTCTTCTGTTTTTCCATAACCTGCAGAAACAATTTTTGCAATTATTGGCTCTTCTAGTTTTGTAGAGCCAACCATTGGAATTACAGTATATGGTTTTTCATCTATCTCTAATGTTGCAACTAAACTCGATGTAAGATTGTTATATGTTGCACCAACTGTAACTGAACCAACATTTCTTCCAGGACTTCCAATTGTTTCCAGTTCTGGTCCATCATTTCCAGCTGCAGTCACTACAAAAATTTCTTTTTCTAATGCTTCATTGACTGCACGATCAATTTTTGCATTTGTTCTGTTTACTCCTAAACTGATATTGATAATGTCTGCATCATCCTCAATTGCTTTTTGAATTGCTCTTATGATCAGTTCTGATGATACTCCTTCTCCGTCTTCTGAAACTTTGTAAGCTAGAATTTTTGCTTTGGGTGCAATTCCTGACATTTCACCATCCGCTGCAATCACTCCAGCAACCTGAGTTCCATGACCGTTTGTATCAAGTGGGGTTTCATTCTCGTGAATGAAATTGAATCCCCCAATCACTTTTCCATCAGGACCCCACCCAAGCAAATCTGGATGGTTGTAGTCTACCCCCGTATCAATTACTGCAATCTTTATTCCCGTGCCGTCAATTCCCTCCATCCTCGGAATATCTACTCCGATGTATGGGGCACTTCTATCAAGATACAACTCTGACTCGTTTTGTGTTTCTAGCTGCGATAAAACCAAAATCCCTGTAAATAATAGAATTGTACAAAAAACTAGTAATGATTTCACAAATATCATATCCATTTTAACAAGTAAAAATGAATTGTTTAGTAAAGCAATAAATGGAATAAATCTCAAAACCTCTCATGGGAAAATACACACTTCCTGAAATGCCATATGCTTATGATGCATTGGAACCTCACATTGACGCAAGAACAATGGAGATTCACCACACAAAACATCATCAAGCATACACTGACAAACTAAATGCAGCTCTTGAAACTTGTCCAACTGAAATTCAAGGCAAAGATATTGTTGATATCTTGTCTGATATCAATTCAGTACCTGAGGACAAAAGAAGTGCAGTTAATTTCAACGGTGGTGGTTATGACAATCACAGGTTATTTTGGAATAACATGAAAGCAAACGGAGGCGGAGAACCTGGAGGATCGATTGCAGATGCAATCAATAGTTCTTTTGGAAGCTTCTCTGACTTCAAAGAGAAATTCTCATCTACTACAGCAGTAATCCAAGGTAGTGGTTGGGGATGGTTAGTATACAATCCTTCTACATCGAAGGTTGAATACAAATCAATGCCAAATCAAACTAGCCCAAGAACAGAGGGATTAATTCCATTGTTGGGCTGTGATGTTTGGGAGCATGCATACTATCTCAACTATCAAAACAAGAGACCTGACTATATCACCGCATGGTGGAATGTAGTCAACTGGGATGAAGTAGAAGATAGATTCTCAAAAGCAAAATAAAGTTAAATCTTTATTTTTTCTTTATCTCTTTTGATTTTTTTAAGTATCCATGAATGAATTTATAACCATAAGAGAAAGATTTGCTGTAAATGAGCGAAGAACAGGCAGAGCAACTAATGCAGCATATGCAAATGCTTGAAACATATTTTTCAGATTTGTCTCAAAGGGAAGTTACTTTCATGAATATTTTGAGAGAAGCAACTGCTTCAATAGAATCAATTCAGTCCCTTGGTAAAAGTCCTGAATCTGAAACTCTGGTTCCAATTGGAATGGGCACATATGTTCCCACAAAAATTTCATCTAATTCCAAAATTGTAATGAATATCGGTGCAGGAATTGCAGTCGAAAAAGATTTTCCATCTGCAATTAATTATCTTGAAGCAAGAATTAAAGAAATTGAAGTTGCTTTACAAGATACAGCTGCCAAAAAACAAGATGCAGCTACAAGACTAGAGCAAGGAAAAGCACAGATGAATCAAATGATGCAGCAAATGCAACAACCTCTAACTTCGGGATAAACAATGTTTGATAAACTTCGTAGTGCATTTTCTAATGCAGCGAAAAGTCTTGGTGAGAAAGAACTTAACGAAAAAGACATTGAAGAAATTCTTTTTGAACTAGAAATTTCTTTGTTGGAATCTGATGTTGCAACTGAAGTGATTGATTCTATAAAGTCTGATCTTAAAGAAAAATTAATCGGTTCAAAAGTTGACAAAAAAGAAATTGAAAAATTTGTAAAAGATAGTTTGATTTCATCTATATCTAAATTATTTGATGAAGCAGGAGAATATGATCTCTTTGAAAAAATTAATGAAAAAAAGAAACAAGGCCAACCTTTTTTGATTTTGTTTGTAGGAATTAACGGAACTGGAAAAACTACTTCGTTGGCCAAAGTTGCATATATGTTAAAAGAAGCACAATATTCCATAGTTATTGCAGCAGCTGATACTTTTCGAGCAGGTGCAATTGAGCAATTAAAAGAACATGCAAACCGCCTAAACCTAAAACTCGTTGCACAAAATTATAATTCCGATCCTGCAGCTGTTGCACGAGATGCAGTATTGTATGCAAAGTCTCACAAAACAGACTGTGTCCTAATTGACACTGCAGGAAGAATGCAAACAAGTGAAAACTTGATGCAGCAAATTGCAAAAATCACCAAAGTAGTAAATCCCGACATGAAAATTTTTGTAGGTGACTCTTTAGCTGGAAATGACACTGTTAACCAAGCAAGAGAATTTCATGAACATGTAAAATTTGATGGTTCAATATTGACCAAAAGCGATGCAGATGCAAGAGGTGGCGCGGCACTGTCTATTGTCAAAGTAACATCTACTCCAGTTCTCTATGTAGGGGTTGGACAAGAATACCCAGATCTAAAACCTTTTGACAAGGAACTTTTCTTAAAAACTGTTTTTGGCTCCTTAGATAATGTGAATATTACAAAAACTGTAGAACCAACACCAGAACCAACACCAGAACCAACACCAGAACCAACACCAGAACCAACACCAGAACCAACACCAGAACCAACACCAGAACCAACACCAGAACCAACACCAGAA
>DATDAD010000036.1:0-96971 GCA_036525555.1 Candidatus Nitrosopumilus sp. | reverse complement strand
ATTTTCAATTTCGATTAATTTAATGAATTCTAGGAACTACAAGTATGCTCTATTACTTGTAGCCGCAGTATCTATCACAGCAACTGGTGCTATGTCTCAGGCATATGCACAAAGTGTTGAAGATGGTATGGACGGATATGTCAAAGGAACCAGTGGAATTTACACTGGCAACCCTAACGAATGTTGGTATGATGATGGCGAAGGCGGCATGCTACCTTGTCTTATAGACACTGGTGATACAGCATGGATGCTAACAGCAACATCATTAGTACTCTTCATGTCTCCAGGAGTCGGTTTCTTTTATGGTGGCTTAGCCAGATCAAAGAACATCGTCAACGTACTTGGTATGACCCTCATTGTAATGGGTCTCATGTCAGTACAATGGGTTCTATGGGGATACTCACTAGCATTTGGCGGAATAGATTCTGACGCAAACTTGTTCATGGGTAACCTAGATTATGTTGGATTTAACATGGTATCAGCTTGGGCACCATTAGGTGAAGTTGGTCCTTGTCAAGACACATGGTCAGCAGCTTACCAGATGAATGAAATGAAGGACGGCGACTATTGTAGTCAAGGTTGGCCAGGTACAGTACCTCACCAACTCTTTGCAATGTTCCAAGCAACCTTTGCAATCATTACACCAGTACTCATTATTGGTGGTTTGATTGACAGAATCAAATTCAGCGCATTGATAATATTCGTACTCTTATGGGGAACCTTCGTCTATGACCCAGTAGCACACTGGGTATGGGGAGGAGGCTACATAGGAGGAGGTTCACTCGACCTCGATCCAGACTTATCGCCATCTTATGCATTAGACTTTGCAGGTGGTACTGTAGTACACATTACTTCAGGATTTGCAGCATTGGCCGGAGCCTTAGTCCTTGGCAGACGTCTTGGATATGGCAAAGTGCCAATGGAACCACACAATATCCCAATGGTAGTCCTCGGAGCAGGAATACTCTGGTTTGGATGGTTTGGTTTCAACGCTGGAAGTGAAGTTATGGTAGACGGCATTACCGTCAGCGCATGGACTGTTACAAATACAGCAACTGGTATGGCTGCAGTCACTTGGGTGCTCATGTCTTGGGCACACACAGGAAAACCAAGTGTCGTAGGAGCTGCATCAGGTGCAGTAGCAGGATTGGTAGCAATCACACCAGCTTCAGGTTGGGTAGGTCCAATGGCTGCGATTATAATCGGTATTGCAGCTGGTACAATTTGTTATGCAGCAATAGCATTCAAGAGTGCACGCAAATGGGATGACGCATTAGATGTATGGGGAGTACACGGAATGGGTGGTCTTACAGGTGCAATTTTGACTGGTACATTAGCTAGCCCACACGTTTGGGATACTGGAGACGGTATCGGAGCATGGACTGGCAC
This sequence comes from Candidatus Nitrosopumilus sp., assembly GCA_036525555.1. Taxonomy (GTDB): domain Archaea; phylum Thermoproteota; class Nitrososphaeria; order Nitrososphaerales; family Nitrosopumilaceae; genus Nitrosopumilus. Next base: position 95,582 of record DATDAD010000036.1, on the reverse strand, counting down.
TGCAGAAGGAATGGAACAGCAAGCAATCAGCATCATTGGTGCTGCTATATCAATAGGCTATGCCTTTGGTGTAACAATTGTAATCCTTAAGGTAATGGATGCCGTATGGCCTGGCGGAATCAGAGTCACTCCTAAAGAAGAGGAGATTGGTCTCGATTTGGCACAGCATGGCGAAAGAGCATACGTAAACGAATAGAAAAAACCCTTTTCTTTTCTTCTTTTTATTATATTCTCTTAATCTATGATTTAGCTTTTTGCACGGCAATACAATGCATAAATTCATACTTTAAGAAATAAATAAATAATACTATAAAAATACTATATTATGTTCATACTTATGAGCAATCAACGAGGAACTTCGTCGTTTCTATTCAATGGATCGTTCAAAAAGTGGTTTAGAGAGAAAAATAGTACAACTCAAATTGGATCTGATGGGCAGGGTAAAAAAATCTCAATAAATAAAGGTACAAAATCAATATGGATAGTAAAAAAATCTTTCATTGGAATCCCACATAAAAACAAGATTTTAGTCGTAAATAGGGGAACCCGGCGCCTAAAACTGTAGGCGAGAATTTAAAGAAATTAATTTGATCACTGAAAACTTGAATCATGTTAATTTCTACGACTGCTCTCAATTCAATTCTAAATGACTCAAATCTCATCATAGCCGATACTCGTTCATTCAAAGAATATTCTGAAGGACATATCCCAGGATCTGTTCACTTGGATCTATTTGCATTTCATTGGATTGATACTACGAAAGAAGGAATTGAGAATTTCAATAATCAATCCCAAAACCTTCTCTCATTTCTTGGAGTAACACCTGAAAAAAAAATTGTATTTTATGATTCTGTTTCTGGTATGTTGGCAGCAAGGGGTGTTTGGATGCTAATGTACTTTTCACATCAAAATGTCTTCATGTTAGATGGCGGAATTACAAAATGGAAAAAAGAAAGTCTACCCCTTGAAACAAAACCTAATGGTTTCAAACCCTCCAAATTTTCAGGAAAAATCAATCCTAATGTTATTTCAGGATTTGAGTATATTCGAGATAATCTAGATAGTTTGAAAATCCTTGATGCTCGCTCGATTGGTGAATATGATGGAACCACAGTCCGTGCGGCTCAATCTGGGCATATACCAAATGCAATCAACATTGATTGGAATCAAAATCTCAATGAGGATGGGACTTTCAAAGATGATGATGAATTATCTAAAATGTATGATTATTCCAAAGACTCTGAAATTGTCACTTATTGTCAGGGGGCATATCGTGCAGCCAATTCCTTTTTGGCTTTGAAAAAATTGGGATTTGAAAATGTTCGAGTTTATCTAGGCTCTTGGGGAGAATGGGGAAATAAATTAGATCTTCCTGTAGAAAAATAAATCTTCAAAAAAGGTTCCAGCCTTTATGGATCATTTATTCATTAATGTTTTAAGTAAATTTTGTATAACTATATTATGTCAACTTTAATCCAATACAAACACGAAACTGCCCCAAATCAGTCTATTTCTTCGGATAAACATGAATCTGAGAATCCCGTTTCATCTAGAATAACTGCATTGGATATGGTTGGTCTTACATGGATCTTCAAAAAAGATGAAGACATATTTGATGAATTAAAGTAATCTTACCTATACTCTAAATACTATTTTTTAAAACTAAATTAAATTGAAACTGTCGCCAAACATTAATCGTAGTCGCTTTTAAGATCCATTTTTATTAATTCTCTAATTATATGCCTCGTTTTACCTTCAAAATGATGGAAATGGGATAGTATTAATTTACAATTGTAGGGAACTAGTAATATGACGTTTCGTAAAGTAGCTGTTGCAATAATCACTCCAACCCATACCAAGAAATCTTTTGAGCTTGGTCTCGAAATAGCTAAAAAATTTGATTCGGAACTGACTGTGATAGAATGTATGTATAAAACTCCACCAAAGTTTTATTTTTTTGAAACAAAGTCTGATAAAAAAACAACACAAAATCAGATTGCAAAACTTAAAGCTGAATTAGAAAACTGGAAGCTGATTGCTCAGAAACAAGGAATTCCAATTAAGACAAAATTAGCATTGACTGACAATATTTCACATTGGGTAGTTGATTATGTTAAAGAAAACAAGATTGATTTGTTAATTGTGGACTATCCAAAACTATCTATGGAAGAAATTACACTTTTTGATGACATTATAAATATAATTCATCATAAATCTCATTGCCATATTTTAACAACAAAACCCTCATAGATTCTAGATTTTGAATGCATCCTATTAGAAAATTATGCTGCAATGGTTTCTATGCTCGGTATACTAATCTGCATCCATTTCTAACCTCCATTTAATCTCTGAATCCCCGTGGACCTATTTGGGAACAATAACTCATTGAATTAATTTTCGTCTTTAGTATAAAATCCCAATCTTTGAAGATAATGAATTAAAAATATCATAATACTATATGCCTGATTCTGATTGTGAGCATTATTGGACTCCTAATGGATCTTATTTTTGTGTTCATTGCGGAACAGATATCAATAAAAAATAATTTTTTAGATATTACTAATGAAAAAAATTCTTTATGCGATTATCCCACTTCTTGCATTTTCTATAATCTTTTTAAACATGTTTTATGGTCATCTAATTTTCGCATCAGAAACTCAAGAAGTGATAAACAAATATTCGGTTTATGTTCATCTATTATCAGAATGGCAAAGTGAATCAAAAAATATTATTTTTGATGTAACTAACACCTGGCACAAATCAGATAAAATTAGGAATCCAAATCATGTCTTTGATGCAGAATCTAAAGAATACAATTCAAATCAACTTGATGAAATTAATGGCAAATCTTACGTTGAATTAAAGCATGAATTTAGTGACTGCCAAGAAGAATGGCAACCAATGCTATATCGAAAAGCTGTAGATACGGTAAGACATGAAATAGAATATGTTCAAGGACGGCAACTAAGTACAGATCCGAGTGTTTCTGTATACCCTGATACTGAAAATGAAAATTATGACAACTCAAAACAGCAGTCAAAAATCAAGAATGGATTTGTACAGTTTTTCCCTATTTGCACATCAAAAAATATTACATCATACAATTTTAGTGTAAAAACTGACAACAAAGATTTGGGTTTTGATGTATACTTTGTTTCATCCTCAGATCAACGTGAAAACTTTGTAAATTCTAAATTCGATTATTACAACGAATCTGGTTGTTATGGACAAAACAAACAAAGCTACAGTGGTACATGTCATAACATCAAAAAAGACAGTGGACTGCTTGTGATTTTTCCTGATGATCTTAAACCATGGACTACCAAAGTTACAATAAATCTTTATGAAAATAATGACATTTCTAAAAATGATTAGATTCTTTTTCTAATTTTTTTTCTTCCAGATGAATTGATTGTAAATCAGCTCTGGTCTAATTTGTCTAAATGGCTGTGCCCCACCATCATACCATTTGGTAAAGAATTCATACAAGTGCAATCTGAGAGACTGGATATACACAATCAATCCTTCAATCATCATAATTCCCAAATTACCTCCAATAATCATAGCCATTGCAGCACCTGATTCAGCACCTCCTAGAGATGAGAATGCATTGTTTACTGTCATCAGCAATGCAGCGTGTACCAGTAACATAATTCCTAATCGAGCATAACTAATCGTATGTGCTAAACTTTCCACAGTCTTTCCAAGAAATACCTCCATCACGACATTTGCAGCAGAACCTCCGTCTTCAGGATGCCTCTTTGCATGCATTATGCCGCCCACCATCATCATGACCATAGATGCAATGATTATCACAACTGCAATTCTTGTAATGATCCACACTTCTGCCCACTCTCCCAAGAAAATCGTAACCCAAGGGACTGCTTCCGTATGCACTTTGGAATACATATTCATCACATCATAATTGGCCCCAATTGCACACATCATGATGACGACAATTCCACCGTAAAGTGTAATGTTGGGAATTGCTTCCATAAACATAACAAACTTGTGGCCTTCTGCTGCTAATCTCTTTACTCTTAGAATCATTGCCCATACTAAGTGAACAATTCCGATGAATAATGAAACTTTGAGTATGTTGATGACTTGTTCAAATGTTAATTCTGCTACACTAAGAATACCTACAATCCAGCTAACTGAATACAATGCTCCTCCCTCTTCTAGTAATCCTTCTAATGGCCCCATGTGATCAAGGTGGAATCCAAAGGCCTCACCCGCACCAACACCTGCTATTGCAGCTGAAGCGCCAGATATTGCGATTAACATGCCCCATCTTGAAAGTGTACCTTGTCCTTTTACTTTGAATAATAATCCCATCCCCATCAATAACAGACCGTGACCCATATCTGCAAACATTAGTCCGTAGAATATTGGCCACATTAGAGCAATCATCGGAGTTGGATCTGCTTCACCATGTTTTGGAATACCCTGACTTTCTGTAATTACTTCAAAAGTTTTTACAAATTTTTTATTGTCAAATAATGTAGGAATTTGTTCTTTTAATTTTGGATCTGTAATATCTTCAACTATTGACATCCATTGTCCAGTTGAATCTTTGAATTTCTTCTCCATTTTAGATGGAATGAATCCTTGAATTACTGCAAAATGCTTTGTTCCTCCTGGTTTTCTGACTGTTTCAAGAACATCTTTGGCTACTTGAGCCTCTTCATGAATTACTAAAATATCCCGTCTGATCTTTTTTGTAATCTTTGCAATCTGTTTTGTGTTTACTTTCTGCTTCTCGATCAACTCTTTAATTTTTGACTCTACTAATGCATATGCTTCAGATGGGACTTGGGAGATTCCCTCTGGAATTAGAAATGGGTTTGCATTAAATCCTCTTAGTATTTTGAGGGTTTTATCAGAATCTACCGTACTTGCAATCACAAGAATTGCTGACTTTTCCTTACTTGCTAATTCATATTTGTAAAAGGTAATTCCTTCCAATGCTCTGCTGATTTCTTCATAGTCTGCAGAATTTATCACAAAAAGATTGGTGTAAAAATATTTCATCAATCCAAATCCTGAAAGATTAATGTTTAACTTCTTGGCAATCTCCAGTGTTTCTTTTAGTGATGTATATTCTTCAAGTGCGCGTTTTGTTGCTGTTTGCTCTTCTAAAAGCTTAGATGGCTCATCGATGATTACTGGTGTTCTTTTTTTGAGGTCAATAATCATTTCTTCTATTTCATCAATTTCATAGTCCTTTTTCTTGATTGTAGTGCCTTTGAACATAATCTCTAAAATTCCCACCATTGGAGGAATACCTAGTCCTTTTATCACATCGTCAATAGACTGATAAGTTTGCTGAGCGTCCAGTAACAAATCGTCAACTTCTGGTGTGACTATGTCATTTTCAGTATCTATTTTATGAAACCATTCAAATTCAGTTAATCTGGAAATTGCTCTTGGGGAGTCACTTCTTGGTAAAATTAAACTTCCAAGCTTTAGATCGGCTACAACCAAGATAATCCAACGGTACTTTCTTTGATTTTAATATCTTTCTGAATACGTCTATTCATTCCCAAACATTAAAATCTATTACGGATAAATTGCACCCATTGGCAAATCTTGCTTTAGAACAAACTATTGATAAAATCCTTAATCAAACTCAAAAAGAGATTGAATCTAGTATAGATTCTGCTTTAAGTGACTCTCGTCAAACACTAGAAAATGCCATTCCCAAATTAGAGCAAGAATATGATAAAATTATCGGAGATGGTAAGAAAGAAGCAGATAAAATTGAAAAACAGATTATAGGCAGTGCTGACATTGAAGCTAGAAATAAACAACTTTTGGCGTTAGAAGACTCAGTTAATAAGGTCTTTACAGAGGCATTGGGTCAAATTACAAATAATGATCGCAGTAGCGATTATGCTAATCTGATTAAATCATTATTGGATGAATCCATTCAAATTTTGGGCACGGCTGATGTTATAGTATCTACAAATTCTAAAGATCGTGATGTAGTTCAATCTGCACTATCTGGATTCCCTGGCTCTGAGTTATCTCCAGATGCCATCGAATGTATTGGTGGTCTAGTCATCAAATCTAAAGATGGAGCAATGACCTTTGATAACACTCTTGATGCAAGAATTGAGCGTTTGAAGCCTTTAATTAGGAAGGATATTGCAGCAAAATTCGGAGTGAATAATTAGAATGGCAGCTCAAGGTAGAATTGTTTGGGTAAGTGGCCCAGCAGTAAAAGCAGACGGTATGTCTGATGCAAAAATGTATGAAACTGTAACTGTTGGAAATTCAAAATTAGTAGGCGAAGTTATTCGACTCACTGGTGATGTTGCATTTATTCAAGTATACGAATCTACAAGTGGATTAAAACCAGGTGAGCCTGTAGTAGGTACCGGTAACCCACTCAGTGTATTATTAGGTCCAGGAATTATTGGACAACTTTATGATGGAATTCAAAGACCCCTAAGAGAACTATCTAAAGCATCTGGTTCCTTCATTGGAAGGGGCATCACAACATCTCCTGTAGATATGACAAAAAAATATCACTTTGTTCCAACTGTAAGTAATGGTGATGAAGTTGCTGCAGGAAATATTATTGGAACTGTTCAGGAAACTGATCTTATCGAACACTCTATTATGTTGCCTCCAGATCATAAAGGTGGGAAAATTTCAAACATTATATCCGAAGGAGATTATGATTTAGAAACTGTATTGGCTACTACTGAGAAAGATGGAGAGTCAATTCCTGTCAAAATGTATCATAGATGGCCTGTTCGAAAACCACGTCCTTACAATAAAAGATATGATCCAACAGTTCCACTCTTAACTGGACAACGTGTAATTGACACATTCTTCCCTATTGCAAAAGGAGGAACTGGTTCAATCCCTGGGGCATTTGGAACAGGAAAAACTGTTACATTGCACCAAATTGCAAAATGGGCTGATTCTCAAGTTGTTGTTTACATTGGTTGTGGTGAAAGAGGAAATGAAATGACTGAGGTGTTAGTTGAATTCCCACATCTTAAAGATCCACGAAGTGGAAAACCTTTGATGGATAGAACCGTCCTTGTCGCAAATACTAGTAACATGCCGGTAGCAGCAAGAGAAGCAAGTATCTACACTGGTGTCACAATAGCAGAATATTATAGAGATATGGGTAAAGACGTTGTACTTGTGGCAGATTCAACAAGCCGATGGGCTGAATCCCTTAGAGAAATGAGTGGAAGATTAGAAGAGATGCCTGCTGAAGAAGGATATCCTTCATATCTTGCATCAAGATTAGCAGAATTTTATGAAAGAGCAGGACGTGTTAAAGCTCAAGGTAGTCCAGACCGTGACGGTTCAGTTACTTTGATTGGTGCTGTATCTCCATCTGGCGGTGACTTTACAGAACCAGTTACAACACATACAATGAGATTTATCAAAACTTTTTGGGCTTTGGATGCAAAGCTTGCATACTCTAGACATTATCCATCAATTAACTGGATGAATAGTTATTCTGGTTATCTTGCTGATATTGCAAAATGGTGGAGTGAAAACATAAGTGAAGATTGGTTTAGCATCAGAAGTGAAACTTATGGAGTTTTACAAAGAGAAGATACACTAAAAGAAATTGTCAGACTTTTAGGTCCTGAAGCATTACCTGATGAGGAAAAACTAATTCTTGAAGTTGCAAGAATGGTTAAGATTGCTTTGTTACAACAAAACTCGTTTGATGATGTTGATACTTATTGTAGTCCAGAAAAACAATTCAAATTAATGAAATTATGTGTTGATTTCTACAAAAAAGGACAACAAGCACTGAAAGAAGGTGCATCACTATCCGATATACGTGAATTAGGTGTAGTGAGTAGTTTACTCAAAGCAAGAATGGATGTTAAAGATGATGAAATGCCAAAACTTGATCAATTAGATAAAGACATGCAAGAACAATTCAAATCAATCTCAGGAGTGAAGGTATCAAATTGACATCTGAAGGCGGAGTTCAATACAGTAAGATTGCAGAAATCAAAGGTCCTTTAGTTGTTGTAGATGATGTTGAAAATGCAGCATTTGATGAACTTGTTGAAATTGAAACTACTGAAGGCGAAAGAAGATTAGGCAAGGTTCTTGAAGTAGGAAATGGCAAAGCAATTGTTCAGGTTTTTGAGGGAACCACTGGATTATCAATCTCTGGAACTAAAGCAAAATTTGTAGGTAAAGTTATGGAAATGCCAGTATCAAAAGAGGTACTAGGCAGGGTATTTGATGGATTAGGAAAACCAAAAGATGGGCTACCAGATCCGATTGCTGATAAATTCGTCGACATTAACGGGGAACCAATGAATCCAGAACAACGTGAATATCCAAAAGATTTCATACAAACTGGTGTATCTGTCATTGATGGATTGATGACTCTGGTTAGAGGGCAAAAACTCCCAATCTTTTCAGGTTCTGGTATGTCTCACAATCTTCTGGCAGCACAAATCGCAAGACAAGCAAGTGTTGTTGGAACACAGGATGACTTTGCTGTGGTCTTTGCAGCAATTGGTGTACAATACAGTGAAGCAGAATATTTCAGACGAAGTCTTGAAGAATCTGGTGCACTAAAAAGAAGTGTTCTATTTCTAAATACTGCAGATGATCCTGCAATTGAAAGAATCATTACTCCTCGTGTTGCTTTGACTGTTGCAGAATATTTGGCATTTGATCTAGGAATGCATGTTCTAGTTGTAATTACTGATATGACAAACTATGCAGAGGCACTAAGAGAGATTAGTGCAGCAAGAGAAGAAGTTCCTGGAAGAAAAGGATATCCTGGTTATCTTTACACTGACCTTTCAACACTTTATGAAAGAGCAGGTAAACTTAATGGAAGAAAAGGAAGTGTTACACAAGTTCCAATTTTATCAATGCCATCAGATGATATTACTCACCCAATACCTGATCTTACTGGTTACATTACTGAAGGACAAATTGTAGTTGGTAGAGATTTATTCAGACAGGGTGTTTATCCACCAATCAACATTTTGATGAGTCTTAGTAGACTGATGAAAGACGGAATTGGTGAAGGAAGTACTAGAGAAGATCATAGTGAAGTTTCTAATCAGGTTTATGATGCCTATTCTAGAGCTCAAGAAGTAAGAGCACTGGCAGGCATTGTAGGTAAAGCAGGACTCACTGAAATTGACCTGAAATACTTGGAAGTAGGTGATACCTTTGAAAAAGAATTCCTTACACAAGCTACTGATGAGAATAGAACTATTGAAGAAACACTTACTCTTATGTGGAAGATTGTCTCAAAATTACCAAAGAATGAGATTACTAAAATCAAAGACAAGTACGTAGAAAAATATTACAAGGAAGAGTAACTAAATGTCATTTGGACAAAACGTTGCAGCAACAAAAATTGAACTTTTCAAATATAAAAAATCAAGTCAAATAGCCGTAATGGTTCAGCAAATTTTAGATGATAAACGTAAAGTTCTCCTGAAAAACATTGAAGAGATGATTCAGGAAGCATCTAAAGCAAGAGGCGGAATCTGGGATCCTTTACAAGATATTTACAAATCCGTTAATGAAGCATACTTGGCATTAGGTACCAATACTGTAGATTCTGTAGCAGAATCAACCCCGCCTGTAATGGAAGTAGATGTTCACGTTAGAAGAGTTGTAGATGTAAAAATTCCTGCACTCACAGTAACTGAAAAGGATACTAAATCAATGCCTTATGGATTTGCAGATACAAACTCTTCAATTGACAGAGCATCAAAACAAATCAAAGAATTGATGCCAAAAATTTGTAAAGCGGCAGAATATGAAAATTCTATTTTTAGTCTTGCAAAAGCATTAGAAAAGACCCAAAAATTACTAAATGCTCTTGAAAATGTAATTATTCCACAATACAAAGATAATATTCGATTTATCCTCTCCACCCTTGAAGAGAGAGAAAGAGAAGAATTCGCAAAGTTAAAAAAAGTGAAAGAAAAGATGGAAAGTGGAAAATAATGGGAAAAGAAGAAATTAAAAAATTACTCGAAAATTCTAAAAAAGTTATAGAGCAAGATCATGAGAACTTTTCAAAATCAATCAAAGATGATTTAGCCTCTTTCAAAAAGAAAGCCCTTGGCTAAACTGAAATTTTATTATCATGATTTAAATATGGATTTAAGAGAGTCTCATCATAAAATGAAATCTATCGTTTTACTACTTTTGGCAGCAGCAGTAATATCCGTAATTGGATCTACTGGAGTCGCATACGCTGCAGAAGACGGTGCAGCAGGAAATTCTGATTCATTCAAGATTCTTGGTGCAGGATTGGCTTTCGGTCTAGCAGCATTTGGTGCAGGTATCGGTCTTGGTCAAGTAGGTGCAGCAGGACTTGCAGTAATTAGTGAAAATCCAGCACTACAGTCAAAAGTATTCATCTTCGTAGGTATGGTCGAATCAATCGCAATCTACGGTATAGTTATGATGTTTATCATCTTAGGACAATAGTCCAGACTACATATTTTTCAAATTTTTAAATTTTTAGTTTAATTATATTTTAATTTGTTAACATCCAGTACTCTTGCACAATATCTGCATTTGAGAACTCTTCCTTCCTTGTCAATTACATCCATCACTGATTCAATGTATTCTGTACTGTTTGTAATGCAATCAGGATTTGAGCATCTGAAAATTCTGTCAATCTCATTTGGTAATGAGACTCTTCTCTTCTCAACAAGTTTGTATTCTTTGATCATGTTGATTGTTGCCTTTGGGGCAATGACTGCTAGCTTGTTTGTGTCATCGTCTTTTAGAAACTTATTTTCGACTTTGATAATGTCTTTTTTCTTGAATTTACCACTTGGGACGTTTAGGGCTATTGTGATTAGGCTTCCATCGTCCCCGTTTATTCTTAAGGCATTAAGAACCTGAAGACCTTTACCCTCGTCTATATGGTCAATCACAGTACCTTCCTTAATTCGTCGAACCATAAGGTCGGACTGTTCCATCAGAATACTTTGTATAGTCACCTGTATATATTATTGAAAGAATGAATGAGTTCTACCAAAAAGACATAATCTCGATTAAGGACTATACCAAAGAACAACTAGAATCCATCTTTGCATCAACTGATAAAATCCTTAGACTGAACCCCTCTGATAGAAGGGAAATTTGTAAAGGAAAAACATTAGGATATTTGTTTTATGAGCCAAGTACCAGAACTCGTTTGAGTTTTGATTCTGCTATGGCCTCAATTGGTGGCAACTCATTGGGAATTTCTGATATTACATCTTCATCAACTCAGAAAGGTGAGAGCCTTGCAGATACTGTTAGGATTATGTCAATTTATTCAGATATTCTTGTTTTACGCCATCCTTTGGATGGCTCAAGCAGATTTGCAGCTGAAATTTCTGATAAACCAGTAATCAATGCAGGCAGTGGAACTGAAGAACATCCAACGCAAGCAATTCAAGATTTGTTCACAATCAAAAAAGAAAAGAAAAAGATTGATGGACTAAAAATCGGAATTGTAGGGGATTTAAAGTATGGTCGCACAGTATATTCTCTATTACATGGACTAGGAAATTATGATGTTGATGTAAGATTGATTTCCCCTGAATCACTACGAATAAGATCAGATTCAACTTTTGAAATTAAAAAAAGATTAGACTTGACTGAAACTACTGATATTGAAGAGCATCTCGATGATCTCGATGTTCTCTATGTCACAAGAATCCAAAAAGAGAGATTTCCTGATGAAGAAGAATATCTGAAAGTTAAGGGAAGTTATGTTGTGGGATTAGATATGCTAAAACGAATGAAAGATGACGCCATAATTTTACATCCACTACCAAGAATAGATGAAATTTCAGCTGATGTTGATAAAACAAAAAATGCCAAATATTTTGAGCAAGCCGAATATGGGAAACATACTCGTTCTGCCATATTAGGTATGATTCTCAATGAAAATGGATTTTAATTTTTTGAAAATCCGTATTCCATATATCTAGAGACATTCCAATATCACTAGTTGACTGAAAATAAAATAATTCCCATTTTTCCACTAGACTTGGTATTGTTTCCAAGGCAAGAACTACCACTTCGAATTTTTGAGCCTCGATACAAGCAACTAGTTGATGATTGCATGCTTGGTGATGGCCAGTTTGGAGTATGTCTGATTGATGAAAATAACTCTATCAATGGATGGAACTCACCTAAATTGGTAGGTACCATTGCCAAAATTTCAAAATGTGAAGATATAGAACTTGATGGATTGCAACTGCACATTGAAACCGTTGGAAGAAATTCATTTAAAATTAAAAGAATTATTCCACCATCAATTACTCAACCTGAAAACTATGATCCGCTCTCAGTAGAGGGACATCAAGAAATTTCTGAATTGCATGAGAAAATTGGAACAGAAGAAAAAATGTACATTCAAGCTGAAGTTGAAATGATTCCCGAAATTGATGAGAATATCTCACTTGAAAAATGGGAAAATTTAGTTGAAATGTGGAAAAAGAAAATAATCAAACAAGCTTTGCCTCAAGTCGTTGATTCCCATTCATTGGATCATGTTTTAGAACAATATTATCTAAATACTGATACGCCAACAATTGACTATATCTACTCTTTATCAGCATTAGGTGCCAAGGATCCTAATGACCTTCAACCAATTTTAGAAGCAACATCCATGGATGAACTAATTAAACGAGTTGAAAAATTACTTAGAGTAGAATGATGTCGTTAAAAAATTTTGGAATCTTTGCAATAGTTGCATGTTTGTTGTTTCCTGCATCTAGTGTTTATGGACATGGATTTGGTGTTGACACTATTTCATCTGTAGATGTTCAGGGGAAGCAACTATCTATCATGGTAGAAATGCCGATGTATTTTGAGAAGCAACAGGATCAAATTACAATAACTGCGGTAGAAGATGAATCCAAAGAAAATGCCAAAAATGTAACTTTTCTGATTGGATTATTCCATAAAGATGAAATGATCTTTAGAAATTATTTCTTTGCTGAAAATGGTATTTTACCGATTATTGTTACTCCAACTGAAGCTTCTGAAATAACAATTCATGGTGAGCAAGACTCTCTGCTTGGGGCTTGGCATGGAACTGCATCTAATCCTGTAGAAATTTCAGGACCTCTGTTTAATTCAGGTGGTTTATACAATTTTGAGATTGAAATCAGAACAATTGACGAGCCTACCAATATCATAGAGGATTCAGGCATCTATAATGCAGATTTGAGCCTGATTGAGACTATATCTTTCATACAACAGGACTCTGAAAATAATAATGTTGAATTCAGCTCAAAATCATATTTTGACACTGTAACTAATTTCGTATATGACTCTGATGCAAAAGAAATTCGATTTGAAATGCCTTTTGACTGGAGTGAAAAACAAATGTCGCATGTATCTGTAGTTCATGTAGAAACACATTTCCCTAAAGATTTTGTAGAATTTTTACCTCCTAGCTATTCTGCAAGCATTAATGGAATTGAACTTTTCAAATCATCTGTATCAGTTGATGATTATACAGAAGATGATGAAAGAATTGTTCATCTTGTTCTGCTGCAAGATCATTTGCGCTATATGAAAAATGAAATGAAAAAATCTGATAAACCCTTGCCTGATAATATGTTATTTACATTATCTACTAGCGAAGATATTGCATTTCCTTTAGAAGCTTATACAAAAAGTGAAGACTTTAAAATTAATTTGTCTTGGGATCCATTAGAAGTTCAACCCGAGATTCCCACAAATTTCATTTTTACAATTAGAGATGGAAGAACAAATGAACCTCTGAGAAGTTCTGATTATACATTTGTAATAATCCAAAATGGAAAAGAAATCCATCGTACATCTGGAATGGCGCAAGTTGGTGGAGAGTTTGAAAAATTTACATTTGATGAAGGTCAAACAGGCCCGACAATAATCAAATTTGAAAATATTCGAAATACAGGACAAGAAACTGAATTTGCATTAGTTGTTGTACCTGAATTTGGAAGTATTGTAATTTTTGTATTGGTAATTTCTACAATGAGTATAATTTTTGTAACAAGAAAAAGTTCACTTAATATCTAAAGTGCTACCAGCTTAACAGTATCCATGTTTTTGTTTATTTGAAAATCTTTTGTCATTGTGGATACTTTTTCTGCATCCCCATCGATGAGAAAAAGCTCCATGCATTTTTCTTTATCGATTTTACTATGAAGATGTGTTGTAATAAGATCTTCAAAATTATGTGTGATTCCGGAAACAACATGATCAAATTCATCATTGTGCACTACCAAAAGAATTGCATGAATATTTCCTGCCAAATCTGCCTTTTGCTTTTCATCTGAAACAAACGCCCTGATTCCAGCCCTGATAGCTTCAGATCTTCCTGAAAATCCCATTGAAGATTGAAGCTTGTCTAATTCTGAGAGAATCTCATCATTTAATGAGATTGAGACTATTGGCATATGCCTAATGTTATTAATTATCTTATAAGTTTAGCAATTAATCTTATTAAGATTTTATAAATTTATTAATAATTTGATTGGGATTGGAGCGTGAACACCCAAACAAAACTAGCAATAATTGCGATATCTATAGTGATCCCATTATCTTCTCTTACTGTATACAGCACAAATTCAAATCAGCAGTTTACACATATTGATAATCCAAAACTTCAGGTAATCTCATCATTTAATCCACTTCATGAATTTTCACAAATAGTCGGTCAGGAAAAAGTAGATGTTACACTATTGGTCCCAGTTGGAGTTGAACCACATGATTGGGAACCTACAATCAAAGATGTACAACAAATGCAAAAATCAGATCTGATTGTAATTAATGGTGTTGGTTTTGAAAGTTGGGTTGATAATTTGGTTGAAAATAATTACCAGGGATCTATAGTTGATACAAGTATTGGAATTACAATAATACATTCTCAAGAAGATGATGATCATGAACATTCTGAAAAATTAGGGGATCCACACATTTGGCTGAATCCTATTTTTGCTAAAAAACAAGTCCAAAATATTGCACTAGCATTCTCTGATTTAGATCCCGAAAATAGAGAATTTTATCAAACAAATGCAGAAAAATATAATGAACAACTAGATCTACTTGATTCAAAAATCAGAAATGAGTTATCAAATTGTAATAATGATTTTATTGCATTTCATGATTCATTTTCATATTTTGCAAATGAATATGATCTAAATCAACACACTATAATTGCAACAAATGATTCACATGGGGAAGTTACAGCAAAAACATTAGAGAATATTATATCAAAAGCTAGAGAATTAAACATTAACATAATTTTTAGTGAAGAAACTATTAACACAAAAACTTCACAAATAATTGCCAACGAAATCGGTGGCAAAGTTTTGGTTTTATCTCCACTTGAAATTGTTTCAGAAGGGAATTACATTTCAAAAATGAATAAAAATCTTGAAAATCTCAAGGAGGCATTATGTTGAAAGTAGTCGAAATTAACAATTTGACGGTTCAATATCCTGATGTAAAGGCTCTAGATAATGTGAGTTTAGTTGTCAATCAAGGTGATTTTCTAGGCATAATTGGACCTAACGGAGCAGGAAAATCTACCCTTTTTGCATCTATGCTTGGACTTCATACAAAATACAAAGGAACTATCAAATTTTTTGATGAAGACATAAAAAAATCAAAAAATTACCTCAAAGAACTTGGATATGTTCCACAAAAACCAGTCTTCGAAAAAAACTTTCCAGTTACAGTTACTGATGTAGTCCGAATGGGACTAAGAAAAGAATCTGATGAAAATAAAATTGATGAGATTTTACAGCAGTTATGGATACATGAATTGCGTAATAGAAGAATAGGAGAATTGTCTGGGGGACAACAGCAACGTGTCTTTATTGCAAAAGCTCTTGTAAATAATCCTAAAATATTGATCTTAGATGAACCAGTTACAGGAATTGATCAACAGAGTATTGATTTGTTTTACAGTATTCTTCGTGAATTAAACACCAAGCAAAAAATTACAATCATTTGGTCATCGCATGATTTGGATGCTGTTAATAAATTAGCAAATCATGTAGCATGTTTGAATAGAACATTATTCTTTCATGGAGAATCTGAAAAATTCTTTTCTGATGATGCGCTAGTTAAGCAATATTCTGAAGCCTCGATGCAGGAGCATATGCATCATCATTAATCATGTCTTTTGAGATTTTAACTTTCAGTTTTATGCATAGAGCATTAATTTCAGGAATTGCTATTGCAATTCTTTGCTCAGTTGTAGGCCTCTTTCTAGTTTTAAGACGTTATTCATTATTTGGGGACGCAATTGCGCATTCATCATTTGGTGGAATTGCATTAGGATTACTAGCTGGTATTTACCCATTATGGACAGCATATGGTGTTTCAATTGCTAGTGCGCTAATTATAACAAAAATTAAAGACAGATACAATATTTCTGGAGATGCATCAATTGCCGTATTACTATCTTCAGGAATAGCAGTTGGGCTTGTAATTATTGGATTATCTGGAGGCTTCACAATTGATATCTTTAGTTTCCTTTTTGGCAGTATTTTGCTAGTTAGTGTCGATGACACGATCTTAATCTTAGCTTTGACTGGTGTTATTCTAATTATAATCCTGATATTCTATAGGCAATTTCTTTATTCCACATTCAATGAGGAACAAGCTAAAGTCAGTGGGGTTCCTGTAGAAAAAATAAATTATTTGATAGTCTTTATGGCAGGAATCACTGTAGTCACATCAATTCAACTGGTAGGTGTATTGCTAATTTCTGCTCTATTTGTAATTCCAAATGTAACTGCAATAATGTATGGAAAGGGATTCAAGCAGACTGCAATAATTTCAATGAGCTTTTCAATCTTTTCAGTGGTTGCAGGAATTTTAATATCTTACATATTTGATATTACACCGGCAGGAACTATTGTATTGATGGCAATTGGTTTACTTGCGGGAACCATGGGAATAAAATCTGCAGGATTATTATCTAAGAATTAATCAAAGAGTTTAATCTTCTTTTATCTTTAATACTTTTAACAAAAAATAACGATGTAGCTATTATTCCCAAAGCAATTAGAGGAGATGCAAGTTCAGTATATTTAATTTCAATTTCATTTAAAGATTCTATTTCTGATGGTATTACTGGAATCTCTGTAAGTTTAATCATTCCAATTTTATTTGATTGCTGTTCAACAAACCACAGATTGTCATTCCCATCTGACGTCATAAATTGAACAAATGATGTTTCAGTGGGAATAGGAACTTCGATTAAATTATTATTGTCAGGATCATACACTCCAAGTGAATCAATCGTATGTTGTGCAAACCACACATTTCCATATTTGTCAAATGTCATTCCAAATGGTAATGCTTCCGCATCAGGAACTGAAATTCTCTCAAATGTTTCTAAGGCTGGATTAAATTTCGTGATTGCCAAGCCTGTATGCTCTGCAATCCATAGATTTCCATCCTTATCAAATAACAATGCTTCAGGACCTTGCAAAATTGTATCTGTTGAGATTTCAGTTATATGATTATCCTTTGGATCAATATATCCAATCTTTCCTGAACCCGTGCTAGTATACCACATCTTTCCGTTATCATCAAGTGCTAAAGCAAATGGTAGATTTTCTTTTCCTGACAATACAATTTCTTCAAATTCATCCTCTTCTGGTAAATATTTTACAATCCTATCTTTGTTAACTATGGTAATCCAAATATTTCCATCAAAATCTGATTTGATGAATAGTGGTGTATTTTTTGAAATTACCGGATCTAATTTTGGAATTGTTTTTGTTGTAATTTGTTTTGTATCGGTATCGATGAATCCTATTTGATTTGCCGGGGTGTCTGTAAACCAAATATTTCCTTTATTGTCTTGTGTAAGAAATGTTGTAGTCAATCCATCAAATGAATATGAAGAAAATTCTAGAGTATCAAGTGAAAATTGCCATAATTTAGGAGATGATGCATCACTTAACCAAATTGAATTATTTCCATCATATACTGGAAAGAGAGGCTTTGCATCTTCTGGTAATTCATACTCTATAATCTGAGTTTGAATATTTGCTAGTTTTGGCTTTACAAGCAAATTCAGCAATTTTGATTCATTGGCATTCTCTGTTCTCTGAGCTTCAATTTCAACCAGCCATTCTCCAGAAAATCCAAATGTTAATTCCCCCTGAAATTCGGGCACTACACCTTCCACCTGTTTCATTATTTCCATAGGAACTTCAATTGGCGCAATGTTTCGTGATGGATTTGAAACCTTTACTTTGACCTCATCTGAATCTGAAAGCTGATTCCCTTCAAAGTCACTTACTCTCACCAGAATTGTGTTTGCACCACTAGAAAATGGTGAAATATCGATGTCAAATTTTGCATTTTCTGTAAACTCGATTGTCTTAAAACCATAAGCAATCTCTTGGGCATCAACTTTTTGGATTTCACCAGCAGGAAGTGTTCCATTAGTTAGTAATGCAACTACTCCAAGAAGAATAATTCCTAATACTGCATCAACTTTGAGTGATCTCTTCAATTTTTTGTGGACTGAAATTTTTCCAGATGAAAAATTCTTTTCAGCATTTTTTTGAACTCTAAACTGAAAAAACCCTCCTAACAACACCATGACAGCCGCAATTGTAATTTTTAGAATAATTAATTGACCATATACTGATTCAGTGATTAATCCCACATCACTTTCTAGGAACCACATTAGTGTGGGACCTGTAATGATTACAATTCCTACTGCGATGATAAATGCAATTGAGAATCTTGGAATAAACACCAAACTCATTTTCTCCCTGTTTGACTCCCTGAGTTGAGAAAATGTTGGTAATAATGTAAAAACAAAATAGAATATGCCTCCTATCCATACTGCAGCAACCAAATTGTGAATGTAGTCTAGTACAAGTGCAGGTGTTTCCCCACTGGCTGCCCCATGTCCAATAAGACTTGTTGTTGCAATTAATACCAGTGACATTATAAGCATTGGAATTTGATTCTTTTTTGTTAGAGTTTTTTTCCTATCTAATCCAAACCAAATTCCTAATAAAATTATTGTAATTGACATTCGGATTAGCCAAACATTTCCAAAATCTGTTTGAATTGCATTTATCGGAGATGTTTCTAATCGTATTGTCTGTACTGCAATCATCAAAATATCAGAGACGAAAACTAATCCAAGACCTATTCCAGTAAGTGACATAAATTTTCCATGATGAATGTTTTCAATTTTTTCTAATTCTTCTTTGATGGATTGTTTGTTCTGTGTTCCCCAAATGAGTAGAGATGCAATCACAACTCCTAAAACAATTGTCTGTCCTACAATCCCTGGAAATCTTGCACCTGCTTCAGGTAAAAATACAATCTCTGATGGTCTTTCTATTCCTAGTATGGAAGGATCAACAATTACATCTCCAACTGCAAACAAGAATGCACCTGGAACAAGATGTCCATCAACTTTAGAGAGTACTTTGGTTGTTGCAGTATAAACCCCATCTTCTAATGGTGGTGTTGTAACAATAAGAGATAGTTCTCCTTCATAGTAACTTGTATCTTTGTTATCTATTTGATTTCCACTATTGTCAAGTACCTTAAGTTCACTAAAGTTTATGTCTACCGGCTCTGAAAAAAATACAATTACTTCTGTAGTCCCAGCAGGTGAATTAGTTTCTAAGCTTGGGATAGTTTGTTCTGTAAATGGATGTGCAGATATAACTGGAAGTGTTATTGATGATAAAATAACTAAAAGTATCAATAATTTCTTCATTTAATCTTCAGGTCATCTTTGATAATTTAAACAGTTTTCAAATTATTCGGAATTTCTACTAATTCACGCAAAGATAATAACGTGTTATTGTAAAATGGTTGTAGTGATGATTCCATTTTTTATCATTGTAGGATTGATATTGTCTATAGGGATGATTGCACCGTCATTTGCTCATACCACTGCCTATGTAGAACAGTATGAAATTGAAGTAGGATGGGGAATTGAACCTCCTGTCGTAGGCATCAGAAATGATTTGGTTCTTAAAATTATTGAAAGAGGAGAAAAAGAGGGTGCATTTACAGGAGTAACAAGTGCTTTCAAAAATGTTGATGCAACTGTAATGTTTGGAGGTATATCTAAAAAAATTGATATGAATTCCGATGTTAAACCTGGATATTATTTCTCACCAATTATTCCAACTAAAACTGGAACCTATTTGGTAGAACTAAAAGGCGACCTTCATGGTATTCCGTTTGATATTAAAATTCCAGTTGAAGACGTAGAGTCTACTGCGGTCTTAGACTTTCCTCCAACTTCTGGCAGGGGTGATACTGACATTGTTGCATTGAAAAATGCAATTTCTTCTTTGCAACAAGATGTTTCTAAACTAAGCTCAGGTGAAACCAAAGTCTCTTCTAATGGTGGCGCAGCTTATGACTTGGCAATATTTGGATTATCAATTGGGGGAGCAGCTATTATCTTGGCAATTATATCTCTAGTAAAAAGAAAATAGAAAAAGAGGTATTCCTAAAATCTTGGAACGACTCTAGATTTTGCAGTTACTGCAACTATGCTTATGATTGCAACAGCTAATATCATCATTGCAATTGTACCAAATTCTGGGACAACTTGTGATGTAGCTACTGTACCTGTAGGTCCAGTCCAATCTGCTTCGTTACCTGGTGCTCCAATTCCTAAAGAAACTACTTCAACACTAATTGGATTATCATCAGAACCAACTGCATCTATTTGATGAGTTGCTGTAGACTCCATTGCATGTTGTCCAGTTTCTTTTAGTACTACTTCGCCACCTTGTGTTGCAGTAATATCGTAGTTGACATGTAATTCGCTAAATTCTAGTTCAATTTGAGTTCCACCCATGACGGCAGAATCTGTAATTGTTACTACTAATCCTTCAGCTTCACCATTACTGTCTTCTTCAGCTCCTGCTTCTTGTACTACTAGTAATCCAACCATCCAAGGATGTACCATACAGAAATACTCAATTTCCCCAACAACGTTTGCAGTCCATTCGTATGAGGCTCCAGACATCACCATTGATGTGTCAAATTCGCCTGTTGGACCTGTTGCAGCGGTTCCTGCTGAGAATGTATGAGCTGCAATATCTGTGTTTGAGAAAATTACTTTTCCTCCAAGATCTACTGTTGCAGTTCCTGGAATATAACATCCGTATTGTACCTCTTCACATCCCGGTGAACCAGAACCATCTGCTGGAACAATTGTGACTTCTGAGTGATCTGCAAAAGCAGCTGGTGTCATAGCGACAATACCTGCTGCAATAGCAAATAGTACGAAGAAAGAGCTAATTGCTTTAGTCTTCATTAGACAAACTACTTGATTGGATACATAAAAACCTCACTGGAATTTCCACCAATGGTTCTATTTTTTTCTAATCTGGTATAATTTTAGAATTCCAAATGCAGGAATTCCAAGATACATTCCAATGTTTAGTATGATTAAAGATATACCGTATCCTAACATTTCTTGCTCTGAATCGATATTGACATAATTAAGTAATGACAATGATGACAACATTGGAGTTAATCCAGCTTTTACAATTTCTTTAAAAATAGGATTTTCTCTTTCAAAGTCAGCCACACTTGGTGAAAATGAATAATACAATTGATTAAATCCACTCATAAAAGCAGTTCCAGACTTTGTTGATAAAATAGTGTTATCTCTAAGTTCCCTTAGTTGCTGAACTTGTGGTGCCATTTCAGAATCATATGCTGCAGTTGCGATTAAGCATCCCCCATTTTCAAGAGATTGATCATCTTCTTGAGAAGTTGTAGTTTGAGCATGTGCTTGACCTACAGTAATATCAAAAGATACTGTCTCGGGTGGAATTGGACTAAACAAAATTCCTTCCACTTCAACATTCATTGAATATACTCCTTCTCCACGATTAAAATCAATTGGGATCTTTACAGATCCTTCAGATGTATGAATAAGTTGAGTTGGTCCAAAAACAGTTTCACCATCTTTTGAAACTACAACTGAATAATCAATATGTACTTGTATGTTATTTGTTTGTGGATTAATAAAGTCAATATTCATTTTCGCTAAAACATTTGGTTGAATTTCATCATATGATAATTTTACATCCAGTGTTCCTTTCTCTGTAGGTAAAATCTGTGATTCAGCAAACGCTGGAATTATCAATAATGGAATAAGTAATAATACAAGTAGAAATTTCATGTTCTGACTTTGTAAATCTGAAATAAAAGTGGTACTCTATTTTCTTTACGAAAAAATTGCCACGCTTAAATCTTATACCATCTTTAAATATGGAAATATCTGAATTTTTGTATTGTATAGCAAGTTCATATTATTCATTTCAATTATTGGTATTTTCTCAATAGCTACTATTCTTCCAGATGCATTTGGACATGGACTCGGTGGGGATCAAGCTGAACCAATTAACTTTGGTGATATGGAAGTAACTGTTCGTACACAATTGAGCCCATCTGATATTACAGTAGGCAATATTGATTCTGCAAATATGCAAGTACGTTTTTTTGATACATTAACTGACAAGAATCTTGAAAAAGTAACATACAGAATAGAAGTTTGGCAAAGTGGTGACCTTTTAGCTAGAAATTTGTTTTATGATATGGATGGTAGATTAGATGTAAAAATTAAACCCAAAACTGGATGTAATGATACTAATCTTCATCAATGTTCTACATATGGTGGGTCTGAGCATGTTAGTGCACCAGGTGCCTTATTTGTTCATGGTGCTGCTTGTACTGATGACAACTTAGACATATGCGCAAGGCCATCAATCACAGGTCCAATATTTGTAAAAGGAGGATTATACAAGATTAGAGTTGACATTGAAGCAGCTACTAGTCCTACAACTGTGCTTGCCAATTTACTAAGTTATGAGACTTTTGTCAGTGTAGCACAAGAACAAAACTTTTCTTTTCAAACAGCAAATGCTGAAGAAATACCGGTTATTGTAAAAACATACTATGATCATGTAGACAACTTTGATTTTAACAACTATGATAATTCGATTTCATTTGATATGCCATTTGATTGGAGTCCCGATTATGTCGATTCAGTACAAGTAGTTCATGAAGAAGTCAGGGTACCAAAAACATTTGCACCTTATGCGGAAGGAAAGCAATTCAAAGGATATGTCAACGGTGTAGAAATTGATCAGAGAGCTCTTCTAAATGATCCATATTCATATGAAGATACCAACATTGTACATTTTTTAATTACCAAAAATGAATTACAAAAAATTAATGAAAAATTAGGTTCAAGCAATTATGATAATCCTAAGATGGATTTGAAATTAGTTCCATTAGATGAAGTATCAAAAAGTTCTACAGAATTTTATCTTGTTGATGCTTCAAATTGGGAAAAACAAGTTCCAACAACTGTAAATATCTCATGGGATGGAAAATATGGATCTAATCAAGAAATTCCATTTGAATTTACATTCTTTGATGAAAATAGAGACCTACTAAAAGATGTAAAATATGGATATGCAGTAATGGATGAATCTGGGCAAGAATTGTTTAGATATACTCCTGATAATACATCGGCTCCAGGACTAATCTCTATAGAAGGACTTGACTTCCAAAAAATCTATGTTCCTTCTCAAGGTCAAATACAAGTTGATGTCTGGGTATATGGAATTGGATTAGATTATGATCCAACATATGCCGGAATTGGTTCAGCCATTATTGAAATTGGTCCAGGTTCTCCTACAACTCCTTCAGTACCTGAAAAAACGCCAATTCCAAGTTGGATTAAAAACAATGCAGAATGGTGGGCAGATGACCTAATAGATGATAACTCATTCGTTCAAGGAATTCAATATTTAATTAAAGAAGATATCATAAAGATTCCTCCAACTACACAAGGATCTGGTTCTGGCTCTAATGATATTCCAGCCTGGATTAAAAACAATGCAGAATGGTGGGCAGCAGGACAAATAGATGATAACTCATTCATTCAAGGAATTCAATATTTAATTAAAGAAGGAATTATGAAAATTCAATCATAGGTTTTTAAATAAATTCTGCTAAGTGATAATACAATGAAAGACATCAATGATATCATGCCAAAGGTTCCAAACATGAGATGGGGAGCCTTAATGAACAAAGCACCAACTAGTGATAAAGTAAAAGAGATGAACAAAATTTTTCCAGACAATGGAAAGTGGCATACTGTATTTGAAGAACAAGATCAAATTACCATTGATGGAAAAGAAATTCGAAAAAAAGATCCAAACAAGTGGACTTAGGTTGAATCATCTAACATTATTTGCCCTTTTGATATTTTCAACTCTATTTATTTTTGGATTTGATAGTGTTTTTGGTCATGGTGTAGGCAGTGAAACTTTTCCACCTGTTGCTCTAAATGGAAAACAAGTAACACTAGAAATTTCATCGTCTAAAAATGATTCTGAAGCAAGTGATGATCAACAAATTTCTATCTCGATGATTGATTTTGATTCTAAAATAACTTTACGAGATGTTACATTTTTGATAAAATCTTATCGTGGTGAGACTTTTCTATTTGAACAAGAATTCAAGGCAGATAACGGATTCATAGTTTTTAATTTTGTATCAAAAGATGTAGATTCGGTTGTGATTGAAGAAGAGACTGATAATGGACTTCTTGGTTCTTTGCTAGGCTTTGAAAGCAGAATGGTTCATGTAAAGGGACCAAAACTCAGCGAAGGAGGATTATACAAATTTGATATTAGCATACTAACAGCTAATGACTATTCACAAAAATTGAAAGTTCCACTTGTTTTCAATGCTGGAATATCTATTGCTCAAACCACAAAACACAGTTTTGTTGATCCAAACTTTGGAGAGCAAACAATTGATGTAGTTACATACTATGATGAAATTTCAGATTTTCAATATGATTCAAATTTGAAAGAAATCCGTTATTCTATGCCTTTTGAGTGGAGCGAGTCTAATATCAACCAAACTTCTGTTGTTCATGAAGAACTTGTAATTCCAAAAACATTTGGTGATTTACTAGTATCTGGATTTTCAATGTATGTAAATGAAGTCAAACTCTCTGATGATATTACAACCATTGATGATTTTTTCTCTGATGGACGTGTTGTTCATTTTATTATTTATCAAAAAGAATTACTAAATGTATTTGAAAATGGATCTAATCAAAATGAAATGAATTTTGTGATCAAACCAGATCGTGATTATATTCATCTGAGTTCAGTTACAGAAAATGGGCAGTTTAGAATTTTAGCATCTATGGAACCTGAAAATTTAAAATCTAATTCTAATGCAAAGATAATTTTTGATATAACTGATGTTTTCTTAAAGAACAGACCTGTTTCTACAAGTTATAATTTTTCAGTTACCCAAAACGAAAAAATAATTTATGAACAGAGTGGTACTAGCACTGATTCTAAAGATCAACACAACATTGCAGAATTTATCGTCCCCGATGATGTATCGGGAATTGTCAATCTGAATTTCTATAACTTAGATAATAATAATCTAGCAAAGACTTCGATCCCCATTGTAATTAATCGAGTTACAAATCAAAATGAAATTTCAATACCTGATTGGATTAGAAACAATGCATTGTGGTGGTCTGAAGAACAAATTGATAATAAAACATTCATTCAGGGAGTAGAATATTTGATAAAAAATGATATCATTATAATTCCTCAAACACAACAGGAAGCAACAGAAACTCAACAGATTCCGTCCTGGATTAGAAACAATGCAGAATGGTGGGCAGCAGGACAAATAGATGATGAAACTTTTGTTCAAGGACTAGAATTTTTAATAAAGCAAGGAATTATTCGTGTTTGATCGATGCAAACCCTGATCACATGCTCAGAATAAGGATTTTGAATCATTTTTTATTTTTAAATTAATAAAATTGGAATTTAAGACCATCAATGATTAGTTGTTTGGTGACAATTCCAATTGTATTGTATTTTCTAAAATAGTATTTAGGAAGCACTAATGATTTGTATGAATGATTTCTACGTGTCTTTTTTATTCAAATATCAATAATTATTTTCAAATAGATAGGATGGAGGCTATTCCCAGACTGTTAACCTCACACCATCTATTTTGGTAAAGACTTTGAAAATGTATCTTAAATTATACAAATAATTTCGATTGAATTTTTATTATACTATGAATATAGAATGGAATAATCTTATTATACAAATTTTATTCAAACAAAGCAACTAATGTTACCATTACGTGATGAAAACCCTCATCCTCCAGGATTCAAACCAAAAATAACTATTTCTTTAATCATCATAAATGTTGTAATATTTTTGTATGAAATAGCTGTAACTGGTCAATTTTGGGAATTTTCTAATCAACAAGCTGCATTGATGTTTTTTGAATGGGGTGCAGTTCCAAGCTGTGTTACTGGTTTTTCATCTGTAATACAACCTGGAATTTCATGTCCAGATATGTCATACATTTCATTATTTAGTTCTATTTTCATGCATGGTGGTCTGATGCACTTGGGTGGTAACATGTTATTTTTATGGATCTTCGGTGATAACATTGAACTAAAGTTTGGTAAAGCAAAATTTCTTTTAATTTATTTTGGATGGGGGATTGGTGCAGGTTTAGCCCACATTCTGATAGATCCAACAAGCTCTATTCCTGCAGTAGGTGCATCAGGAGCAATATCTGGAATACTTGGTGCATATTTAGCAATCTTCCCTAGAGTTAGAATTACTACTTTTCTTATGCTGGGATTTTTCTGGAGAATGATGCATATTCAAGCAAAGTGGTTCTTGCCATTTTGGCTAGTCTTTCAAAATCTGTTACCCTTTTTCATAGGTGGCTTTGGTGTTGCAGGTGGTGGTGTTGCATATATGGCTCACATTGGAGGATTTGCCATAGGATTTGCAACTGGATACCTGTTTAAGAAAACACATAGTTCTGACTATACATATGGAACAAGATATGGCTACAGACCAGATTATTGAAAGAATAAATCGCTGAAATATTCTGAACAAGGTATGCCTTTGATTACAGTATCAATGTATCCTGGTAGAACTCAGGAACAAAAAGACGAATACGCAAAAGCAATCACAAAATCAGCAGTTGAAATTCTAAAAACTAAAGAAAATCACGTAATTGTTGTTTTTGAAGACAATCCTAAGGAAAATTGGTTTTTAGCAGGAAACCAACTTTAATTATTTTTAAAAATATTTGACAGGAAAATATCCTCCCTGTCAAGGGATGGCATACACACTATGATCGGTTTGTATTGTATAGAATTAATTTGATAGTAACACAGTTTATCCTTTTATTGCGATATGGTTTACCAAAGTCATGAAAGTTGCGGTAATTCAATTCAAAGCATCAACTAACAAAGAAGTTAATCTAAAAAAAATTATTTCATATATTTCAAGGGCTGCATCAAAAAATGCAACACTATGTGCACTACCAGAATTTATGATGTTTTACACAAATTCATCTCAAAATGCAAAACAACTAGCAAGTCTAGCCGAGATGATTAATGGAAATTTTGTTTCAGCTATTGCAAAAGCCGCAAAAGAAAATAAAATTCAAGTTATAGGATCATTTTATGAGAAGAGCAGAAAGAAAGATAGAGTTTATGATACTGCATTCATAATTGATAATACAGGCAAAGTGATCTCTACGTATAGAAAAATTCATCTCTATGATGCATTAGGATTTAGGGAGTCTGATAAAATGATACCAGGCTCAAAAATTACAAAACCAATCAATACATCTATTGGAAAAACAGGAATGATGATCTGCTATGATTTAAGATTTCCAGAGATGTCTAGATCACTTGCATCTGCAGGCTCTGAAGTTTTGGTCGCACCTTCTGCTTGGGTTAAAGGATACATGAAAGAAGAACACTGGATTACAATAAACAAAACACGTGCAATTGAGAATGGATGTTATGTTATTGCACCAGATCAAGTTGGAAATATTTACTGTGGTCGTAGTTTAGTAGTTGATCCTTATGGAAAAATTTTACTTGATATGAAAAAGAAGCAAGGAATAGGTTTTGTAAATATCGATTTAAATAAAGTAAAACAGACACGAAAACTTTTGCCATTGCTTAAAAATAGAAGAACAGATGTATATCCTACTTTGAAGGCTTAGTTTTCCGGCTTTCACAATTAAAGTTACCACATTGTTTAGTCCATTTTTGATTTCGTGAGTAACGAAAAATTATCATTGGCCATTTACAGACATCACATGGCATTTTTGTTGCCCTCATTCTTGCTTTTTGTAATAAGGGTGATGATGCTTTACATCCTCCATAAAAGTTTGAACAACCCATGAATCGCTTTCTTGTTGCTTTAGATCTAATTACCATCAACTCCCCCAGTTTGCATTCAGGACATGGAACTAGTCCGTTTTTTGGAGAATTTGTTCCAAGAATAATGTATTTTCTCTCTTTTGATGACCAAGAAAGAAATCCGTTACTATCAAAATATTGAATTATTTCTTTTTTGAAAATACTGGTTCTAGACTTTGTAGTTTTGACTATATGTCTAATAACCGGTTTTTTAATCTGAACAATTTTGAGATGTGATTTTCTTGGCATTGTCTATGGTGAATTTACTAAAACAATTTTTATAGGGAAATGGGTCAGTCACATTTGTGGAAAAGGTTTGCGTTCTTGGCGCTGGAAGCACAAAATATGGAAAATTAAGTGAAAGTATTGCAGATATTACTACTCAGGCATCAGTTTCAGCCATAGAAAGTGCAGGAATTTCTCCAAAAGACATCAAAGCATCTTACATTTCAAACGTTTTCGGAGTTGCTGACAAACAAGTCCATATTGGTCCTGTTTTAATGAGTAGATTAGGAATTCCTGATAAACCATCATTAACAATAGAGTCTGCATGTGGAAGTGGCTCTGTATCTTTTCGAGAAGCATATGCTAATGTTGCCGCAGGATTTTATGATTGTCTTGTAGTAACTGGTGTTGAAAAAGTGACTCACACTGGAACTGAATGGACGACAACTTACTTTGCATATTGTTCTGACTTTTTTTATGAAGGTCAAGCTGGTGCATCATTTCCAGGTTTATTTGCATCTATGGCAAGAGCTTACTTGACAGAATTTGATGCAACCGAAGAAGACTTTGCAGCAGTTGCAGTAAAGAATCATGATAATGGTTTTCTTAATCCAAAAGCTCACATGCAAAAGAGAATTACAGTTGATGATGTAATGAAATCTGCAGTAGTTGCAAGTCCACTAAAACTTTATGATTGCTGTCCATTCTCTGATGGTGCAAGCTCTGTTATTCTATGTTCTGAAAAATTTGCAAAAGAACATGGTGGTGACTACATAGAAGTAATTGGTTCTGGTAGAGGTGGTTCACCTGCAGCATTACAAGGGCGTGAACATATGACTACAATTCCTAGTACAAAGATTGCAGCAGCAGATGCATACAAAATGGCAGGAATCACTGCAAAAGATATTGACTTTGCAGAAGTTCATGATTGTTTTACAATTGCAGAAGTCGTTGACACTGAAGACTTGGGATTCTTTGATAAAGGACAAGGCATTCAAGCAGTTCGCGAAGGTAGAACAAAATTAAATTCTGATATTTCAATTAATCCTTCAGGCGGTCTTAAATCAAAAGGGCATCCAATTGGAGCAACAGGTGTTGGACAAGTTGTAGAAGTATTTGATCAACTAACTGGAAAAGCTGGCGCTAGAACTGTTAAAGATGCAAAAATTGGTTTAACCCATAATTTTGGTGCAACTGGTGCAAGTTGTGCTGTTCATGTATTTCAAAGTGTGTAAAATGACTATTGAAGAACAAGTTATTGAATATGCAAAGCAAGGGAAATTTCTAACTCACAAATGTACTGATTGCGGATTCCTTCATTTGTCTACTGCATATTATTGTCTAAAATGCGGAAGTAAGGGATTTGAAGATGTAATATTAAATGGAGTAGGCTCCATTGCGACATACACCATAATTACAGTGGCTCCTGCAGGCTTTGAAAAATATACGCCATATGCCTTTGTTGTCCTTCAGGTAGATAATACAGATTTGAGAATATCTGGATTTATGGCAAATGTTGCCACCCCAGCAGATTTACCAGTTGGAACGAGAGCCAAAATTACTGGTTTTGATGAACGCGGAATTCTCATCGAAAAGCAGTAAAATAATTTGCTTGAATTATTAAAAAAAATCAAAATCGTTTCTTAATTATTTAGCGTATCTACCATTTCTATGTCAGTAGAAATTACATGTGGTAAATGCGGTGAAAAGATCACAAACATGAAGATGCTCAAATCCCTAAAAGATGTACTTAATCCAACAAATGGGAAATGTCCATCATGTGGGCAGAAACTTTCAACATCTGAGTTTTCACTGGATGTTCAAGAAAATTAATACAAATTGATCTTCAATGAAGATCTTTTTACATTTTTAAGAAATATGATCTAAAATCTTTAAAAAATTATCTAGTCACAAGTCTTATTTACTCCTACTCTATAGATGCAATAATGAAACTAAGTAAAGAGGAACTAGAATTAGATATAGATCCTGACTTAGATGCAGACCTAGATGCAGATATTGATGATACAGATCTAGATGTGGACTTGGACTCTGATGATGACGATTCAGATCCAAAGCGAGGTGGAATATTACAATCTACTTCAAAACGTGTCAGAATGATCTTTTCTGTCATGGCAAGTCCAAATAGGATTGATATTCTCAGAATCCTCAATTCTAAAGGTCCTTTAACTTACTCTGAATTAAAATCCCTAGCTGGATTCAAATCAAAAAAAGAAAGTGGAAAATTTGCATACCACCTGAGAAAATTACTTAGACAATCACTTGTTGCACTAAACAAATCTGAAAGACGCTATACCATTACAAATCTTGGAAAACTTGTTCTAAGTTTGGCAAGACAAATTGAAGAAAGATCAATTATTGAAAGTGGAAAAATGTATGTTAGAACATCATCTGAATCAATTGAGGAATTCAATTCACATAAAATTATTCAATCTCTTGTTCGTGAAGGAAGTCTCCCATTAGAGCTAGCACAAAAAATTACTGAAGAAGTTGAAAATAGAATTTACAAATATCAGACTACATATCTTACAGGCGCATTAATTCGTGAAATGGTCAATTCTGTCCTGCTTGAGCATGGTCATGAGGAATATAGGAACAAACTTGCACGCCTAGGTTTGCCTGTGTATGATGTCCAAGAAATGATTTCCAATCTAGATAATGTAGATAATGGTGCTGAAGGCCTCTTGTTTAATACTGGACAGCGAGTTTTTGCTGAACATCTTCTTACAAATATCTTACCAAAAGATGTAGCAGACTCACATCTTTCTGGCGACTTACATATTTCAAATCCTGGAATTTGGTCAATGATTCCTGATACAATCTTTGTTAACGTTAAAGAATTAATTGAAGATGGAATTGATCTTGGTGGTAAGTATCTTGATGTATCAAGAATTCCTGCATCAAAACAACTTGATGAAATTACAAGTTCATTGTCTGTAGTTATTGCTCTTCTTTCAAAAGAAGCTTCACAAGAAGTTGTCCTTGATGGTTTGGTTCCATTATTTACAAAGCATATAAAGTCACTACCAGAACTTGAACAAAAATTAACTTTTGCATTTGCAACTGCATCAACAACATCAAAATATAATAAAACTAGTACTAATGTTTCAATTCGCTTGCAACTTGGAACTGATACAAAAATAATTAATTCCATAATTAATGCATACAAAAATTATACAAAGATAACACCAATTCCAAAAATCGGTTTGATAATTGATGCTGATAAAGGAAAAGTTAGTGATGTATCACAAGCAGTGGCAGAAATTATTTCACTTGGTGGAAAAGTAATGTTTGCTAAAGGTCAAACATCAAGCTATGGAATTACAAATGGCTCAACAAAGGCATCTGGTCCACTCTCAATAACTTTACAATCTGTTTCAATTAATCTTCCAAGATTAGCATTTGAATCAAACAAAGATGAAACTTACTTTAGAGCAAGACTTGCTCTACTAATGAAACCCGCTTTAGCCTCTATGGCATTAAGAAAGAAAGAGATCTCAGATCTTACGCGAAGAGGTCTTAATCCAATTCTTGCAAAAAATACACAATACATGCAAAGAAGTTCTGTATCTTTGGTTGTAAACTTGGTAGGACTCAAAGAAGCAGTCTTTAACATACTTGGATTTCAAGATAACAAGGAAGGCCGAGATATCCTTCACAAAGTCATTGAAACTGCAGTTGATGTAGGTGCCAAAAAAGGCAAAGAATTAGGTGATACCGTAGCCATTTCCATGACTGAAACTGAAGGTTCTGCTCGATTTGCAACCCTTGATGGCGAAAAATATGGCAAAAATTCATCTCTAAATTCAATGGAATCTGATTTCTATTCTCAAGGTATAGTAATCAAGGCATCTGAAGTCTCTGATTATACTAATAAAAGCGAGTCTATCTCTGAGTGTAATAAACTCTCAAAACTACTCAATGGTGGATTACTTGTGACATTAGATATTGATAAAAATGCAAAGATTGAGACTATCAAAAAATCAATAGAGAAAACATCTGAACTTACGCCTTCATTCAAACTAGTAAGACATACTGCAATCTGTGGTGAGTGTGGTTTCAAAGATGAGCAATTTGATGACAAGTGTCCAAAGTGTAAGTCGCCTTACGTTGTCTGAAAATCGTAACTCATAAACTATTTCCGATCATTTTAGAAAATTTTTTGATCAGTTTCAGATTTTGCGATCATCGCCAACTGCAAGTAATGTTATGCCAGTATGATGTTCATAGTAGCGGTGTTAAAAATATTGAGCTAATACTAGAGTAAGATCAAAATTTTTCAAGCACACAAGTTATATCCATATTGATTCTAACCCTTTCGGGGAAATTATAATGGACAATTCACAAATAGAAAATTCGATCAGTGAGATCCGTAAGCGCAGTGGCGCAGTCACGGCTTTCAATAAAGATAAAATTTCAAATGCCATTTATCGGGCATTGGCAGCCACCTCTAAAGCCGACCGTGGCGTTGCCGACAAATTAGCTAATGATGTAGTGAACAAGTTAGTGGAGCAAGGATTTACCAGCTCTAGATCGCCTACAGTTGAAGATATTCAAGATATTGTAGAATCAACTTTAATCGACAGCGGCAATAGCGATATTGCAAAAGCATACATCGTCTATAGACATGAGAGAAGAAAATTAAGAGATGAAAAAATGAAGGTCTTGAATCTAAAGGCCCTTGATTCAGTCTCAAAGAAATTTGATTTGAACTGCCTGCGGGTTCTAGCCTCAAGATATCTTTTTAGAAATTCCAAAAGTGAGATTATTGAATCCCCAACTCAAATGTTTGAGAGAGTCGCAATTCTAGTAGGAATTGGTGACATGCTTTATGATTCTCAAATATTTGATAAATCTGGAAATAACAAACAGGATATAGATGAAGCAAAATCTTATCTTGAAAAACTGGATGCCTTTGATTATAAATTCAAAGTCGGAGATTATTTCTTCAACAAATGGCATTTTAGATCTTTAATCAATCACTATGTGACTCTTGCAAGTAAAGGTCAGATGAAAATAAGTTTCAAAGATCTTTTGACACTCCTAGCAGGAAAGAAACTCGAAGTATATGCAGATAAAATTACTGAATACTTCCAGATGATGACTGCACAAGACTTTCTACCAAATTCACCAACAATGATGAATGCAGGTGGAAGACTAGGACAACTCTCAGCATGCTTTGTACTTGGAATGAATGATGGTATGGAAGAAATTATGAAATCAACTTCTGATGCAGCATTAATTTTCAAGTCTGGCGGTGGAGTTGGAATCAATTATTCTGATCTTCGTGAAGAAGGTGATATTGTAGCCTCAACATCTGGTGTTGCATCAGGTCCAGTATCTTTTATGAATATCATCAATACTGTAACTGAAGTTGTAAAACAAGGTGGAAAAAGACGTGGTGCAAATATGGGAATTATTGAAGTATGGCATCCTGATGTTGAAAAATTCATCACAAACAAAACCGAAGCAGGAGTTTTAGAGAATTTCAACATAAGTGTTGGAATCTGGGAAGACTTTTGGCATGCACTTGTAAACACTACTGATGGAAACTATGTCCTACGTAGCCCACGTAACAAAAAACCTGTAAAAGAAATCAATGCACATCAACTAATTGATCTAATTGCATTATCTGCATGGAAAAGTGCAGAACCAGGTTTGATCTTCTTTGATCAAATTAACAAGTATAATGTATTTGCCAAAGCCAGACAAGCACCACTAAGGGCTACAAATCCATGTGGTGAACAAAGTCTCTATCCATACGAATCATGCAATCTAGGATCTATCAATTTGGTAAATCTTGCAAAAAGACAAGCAGATGGTTCTTATGAATTTGATTGGCAAGGATATGAAGAGATTATCCGCAAGACAACAAGATTCTTGGATAACATCATTGATGTAAATAATTATCCTGTACCAGAAATCAATGTAGCATCAAAAGACTCTAGAAGAATTGGACTAGGAGTTATGGGAGTAGCTGATCTCTTATACAGATTAAAGATTCCATACAATTCTAAAGAAGGCTATGAACTACAATCAAAACTATCTGAAGCCCTAACATACTATTCGATGGAAGAAAGTGTTGCACTTGCTAATAGTCGTGGTGAATTCCCATTATGTGCAAAAACAGAATATCCTGAAGGAAAAATCCCTATATCTGGATATTATGAGAAACCAAAAGATTCTCATTCCTATGAATGGGATCCACTAATTGAGAAAATCCAAAAACATGGTGTTAGAAATGTCTTAACCACTACAGTGGCACCAACTGGGACACTATCTATGATTGCAGACTGTTCAAATGGAATGGAACCTGCATTTGCACTAGTGTTTGAAAAGAGAGTTACAGTTGGGCGATTCTTCTATACAAACAAGATTCTTGAAGAAGCTCTAAAAGAAGAAGGTCTCTACAGCGATGAAATTCTTGAAAAGATTGCAGATAACTATGGTTCGTTGAAAGGAATTGAAGAGATTCCACAATGGATGCAAGATGTCTTTGTTACAGCAATGGATATCCATTGGGCTGATCATCTAATGGCTCAAGGCGTATGGCAAGATTGGATTGGAAATGCAATTGCAAAAACAATCAACATGCCATATGATGTAACAGTAGAAGATGTAAAATCTGCATATCTATTAGCACACGAAATTGGTCTTAAAGGAATGACTGTTTATCGTGATGGCTCTAGACACAAACAAGTTCTTCACATGACAAACGAGAATGCAACAAAGACGTTTGATGTATCCCCAAGTAGTTTCATGACTGAATATGTAACTACACAAATCACCAACCCTTACATCAAATCTCAAGTTAATGCTGCACTTGCATTAAAGGTACATGATGAAGAAATCAAATTAGAACCTCCAAAAATTGAAGAGGTTTCTGAAGATCGTCTATGCCCAACATGTAAAAACAACCTAGTGTTTGTTGAAGGTTGTAGTATCTGCATTGAATGTGGATACAGTGGTTGTACTTCTGGATAAATAACAGAATCACAACTTTTTTACTTACTTTTCTTTTTCAATCTACATGGATAAAAAATCCCTAGGCATAATTATAGGCATAGCCGTAATTATTGCAATCGTATCTCTAACATTGATCACCTCTAATGTTGATGTTGTCTCTAGTCAACAAACAAATGAAAAAATTGGCCTCGTGATCAATTCTCCAAATCAATCCACAACCTTACAAGAGTTAGACCAAGTTTATTCTGAAGCTTCTGATGCTGGAATTGGAAGAAGCAATGTCTATCTATTCTGGAATATAGTTGAACCCATACGTGGAGAATTTGATTGGAAAAAATCTGATATTTTGATGGGTCTCAATGAAAAAAACAATCTCAAAGTTACTCTATACTTTTCTATCATTAACGGTGAAACACTTGGACCCTTTCCAAATTGGATTGGAAAACCCTCTCTTAATTCGATTGGTGAAGACAGAGTTGTTAGTGTACTAGATGAAATATTATCAAGATATAATATTGTAGATACTGTAATTCTTGGAGGACAAACAGAATCACAATTCAGATTCTATGAACAAAATATTCCTGTGTATAAGGAAATGTTCAATGGTGTGTATGAAAAAATTAAAGAAAAACATCCTGATGTAAAAATAGGAAATTCATTTGCATTACATCAAGTTTTAAACAAAAATCTGCAACATATCGTAACTGAATTATCTGTTGGTGATTTTATTGCATTCTCTTATTCACCAGTAGATTCACTTAATGATATTGTAAAAACACCTGACCAAGCAAAAGAAGAATTGCAACAAATCTTTGATTTAGCAGGTGAGAAGAAAGTTGGACTTTTTGAGATTAGCTGGAGTACTTCTGATTTTGTTGGAGGAAGTGACTCCCAACAAATGGAGTTTGTAGGTAAATCATTTGAATTTTATACAGAAAATGAATCTAAAATAGAATTTTTTAATTGGTATAGGCAATATGATAGGCCTGATGGTACTTGTATAGTTGAAGCACCTACGATAGGAGAAGATACCCTAACTGTAGGAGGATCTGGTTTTGGAAGTAGTGAATATGTATCTGAAAGACTAAGTCATTACATTTGCAGTGCAGGGTTGATAGACAATGATGGAAATCCTAAATCAAGTTGGAATGAATTTAAGAAGCAAATTAAAATGATAAACTAAAATGATTTCTTTAATTTTATCTGAATCTTCATTAGAACTTGTTCCAGTTGAATTAGAACATCATCCATCAGTAATTTCACATGCACAAAAACTGGGAAAACATCCATCAGAAATTTTACTAGATAATTCATGGCATTTTGCAGCTATGAAAGGGATTGAAAATGAATTAAAACGAGGCAGACCTGATCTCGTACACTTTTCAATACTAGAAGCAACAACTATTCCATTATACCTTCAAAATAAAATGAAACTTTATGTTCATACACTTGATGACAAAGTAATTTCTTTTGGCAAAAATGTTCACATTCCAAAATCATATCATAGATTTGAAGGTGTGATAGAAAAATTATATCAGGAAAAAAGAATTACGACAAAAGATAATGATCTTTTATTAGAAATCGAAGAAAAAACATTTTCCCAACTAATTGATGAGATCAATCCTTCCAAAGTGATTGGTTTCTCAACCAAGGGCACAAATAGTACATATGAAAAAATTGCAAAAGAGATTACGAGTAATGCCTGTATTGTGCTTGGAGGTTTTCAAAAGGGTCATTTCTCTGATTCAGTTGAAAATAAAATAACAGATCTTTATTCAGTTGGGGATGAATCCTTTGAGGGCCACGTTGTAATTGCTAGAATGCTCTATGAGTATGAAAAAACCATTTTTATGTAGGAAATAAAATTTGCATTCTATTGCAGTCATAGTATAGCCTGGTTAGTATTCGGGGTTTCCAACCCTGTGACGCGGGTTCGAATCCCGCTGACTGCATTGTTTTACTCTATGAGAACCAATTTTTAGGTGTAGTATCAAAGATTGCTATGAAACTTGGAGCAAAAAAAATTGCAATGGAAAGAATGGAAATTCTTATCGAAAATGCAATTAGCAATGCAAAGACAAATCCTGAACTTTCTCAAAAACAAGCTTCTATTGCCCGAAGGATAAGTACTAGACACAAAATTCGAATGCCATATAATCTCAGAATGGTTTTTTGTAAAAAATGTAAATCCTTCATTGCGCCTGGAATAAATTCTCGGATTCGTTTAGGAAGAGCCTCTGTTAAGTCGATCAGAATTTCTTGCAACTTATGTGGGCATACTTATCGCAAAATTATATCTCAATGATTTATAAGACGATTATCGATTTTTTCACTTTATGGCAAAGGTCTATGATGTCCCAGCAGACGTATTGATTCAAAGACTAGCTTCATCTTTAAAAAATGAAGATATTCCTGCACCTTCTTGGATTCCATTTGTCAAAACTGGAGCTCATGCAGATAAGCCTCCACAAGATAGAGAATGGTGGCATACTAGATGTGCATCAATTATGAGAAAAATTTACCTTAATGGTCCTATTGGAATTAATGCTTTAAGAAATGATTATGGTGGTGGTAGACCTTCTGGATATGGAGCTGCTCATCATAAAGATGCAGGCGGTGCAATTATTCGAAACGCAATTCAAGGTTTAGAAAAACTTGGATATCTAGAAAAAGTTGAGAAGAAAGGACGTAGAATTTCTAAACAAGGAATGCAAAAACTTGATAGATTATCAACAGAAATTCTTAAAGAACTAATTGTTGAAAATCCACAATTGAAAGTATATTCTTAGATTCAAAATGAGTTTTCCAGAATCTGACGAACCTCCTGTTGATAACACAAATCATGAATTAGCTGCACAGAAAGAGCAAATTCTAAAACAGATTCTATCGCCTGAAGCTAGAATGAGACTAAATAACATCAAAATGGTAAAACCTGAATTATCTGATATGGTTGAACAATATCTGATCGGTATGGCAACCCAAGGAAAAATTCCTGGACAAATTAATGACGATCAATTAAAACAAATTTTGCTCTCTACACAGCAACCTAAACGTGATTTTAAGATAAATCGAATATAATACAGAAAAAATATAATTATGGGTAAAAAGTCGAATATAATATGAAAGCCGTTGTATACAATGAATACGCACCAGATGATAATTATGCTAAAATCCTCAAAGTCCAGGATATAGATGAACCAAAACCAAAATCAGATGAGGTAATTTTTACCAATAAAGCATCTGCCCTAAATTATAATGATATTTGGGGAATGAGAGGGGTACCAGTAGCAGTTCCTCTTCCACATGTTTCAGGTTCTGATGTAGCTGGAGATGTTATAGCCGTAGGCGAAGATGTCACAAATTTCAAAGTTGGAGATAGAGTTGTTTCTCACTCTAACCTTTCATGCAGAGTTTGTAAAGCATGCACTGATGGAAGAGAATTTGATTGTGTTAAAAGACAAGTTTGGGGTTTCCAAACTGGACCCTTATGGGGGGCATACTCTGAACAAATTCATTTACCAGAAGTTAATGTTTCAAAAATTCCTGAGGGGGTTTCATATGATGAAGCAGCTGCTGCATCAATGACACTTCTTACTTCTTGGCACATGTTGGTGGGAAGAGCAAAAATCACTCCAGGTCAAACAGTACTCATAATGGGTGGTGGTTCTGGGGTTGGAAGCTTTGGAATTCAAATAGCCAAATTGTATAACTGTGACGTAATTGCAACTGCAAGTCCAGACAAACTAGACAAATGTAAAGAATTAGGTGCTGATTATGCAGTTGATCATAGAAAAGAGGATTGGCAAAAAGAAGTCTTTAAAATTTCAAAAGAAATTGCAAAAACAAAAGGTGAAGCACCAGGAATTGATCTAGCATTCGATCATATTGGTCAAACCCATTTTAACAAACAACTCACCCTACTCAAGTATGGTGCAACACTGGTTTCCTGTGGTGCAACTACTGGATATGACGCAAACGTCGACCTAAGACATATCTTCTTTAAAGGAACAAATATCTTAGGTTCAACACAAGGAACAAAAGCTGAACTTGATCAAGGTTTGTATTGGATGGGTCAAGGAAAAATCAAAGCTGCAATTGACTCTACATTCACATTTGAGCAAGCTGCAGAAGCACATACCAAAATGTTAACTGGAAAAGGAATGTTTGGTAAAATCATAATGAAGCCAGAAGGCGCTTAGTCATTTAATGACTCAGCTCTTTCGTAGCCTCATTTTTGTACCTGGTAACAACCCAAGGTTTATTGAAAAAGCTAAAAACCTCCACGCTGACATTGTTTGTTTTGATTTAGAGGATTCTGTTCCAGATAATGAAAAAGTAAATGCACGAAAATTAATCAAAACCGCATTAAATTCCAGAAAATTATACAAATCTTCTATTTTTGTTAGGACAAATTCCCCCAGTTCTGGAAAAATACCATCTGATCTTAAAGAAATTGTACAAAAAGGAATCGATGGAATTGTGATCCCCAAAGTAAACAACGTTGGTGAAATGAAAAAAATTGAAAAAATTCTATCTAGTTTAGAAAAAACAAAAAAACTAAAACCTATTCAAATTATCCCCTCAATCGAATCTGCAGAAGGAGTAGTAAACACATATGATATTGCGTCATATGGAAAAAGAATATCTGCAGTAGTCTTTGGTGTTTTTGATTTGTTAAATGATTTGGGAGTGGAATACACAAAAAATTCTGAAGGGGAAAAATATTCTCGAAGAAAAATACCCGTTGACGCACATGCAGCAGGTGTGGCTGTAATTGATTCTATTTGGCAGGATCTCAAAGATTCTAAAGGATTACAAAAAGACTGCAAATTAGGTAAAAGTTTAGGCTATACTGGAAAAAGCATCATACACCCTGATCAAATTTCTATTGTACACAAACTATTTCATCCAAATAAAAGCGAAATATTGTGGGCTGAAAAAGTATGCAGAGTTTACCTTGAATCAACAAAAAAAGGAAAGGGAGCAACTACTGTTGAAGGAAAAATGATAGATGAGGTTCATTTCAAACAGGCAAAAGCACTCTTGGAACTTGTAAAGTAATATTTTTTCTATTATTCAAAAAGAAATTTCATACTAGTGCTCTTTTCAAATATTTTTTTATCAATAATACCATTTATTGAGATTTTTCCTTTTTTGACATCAATTTTTATTTCCTCAAAAATACACTGCAGTTTAGATATTTTTTTACTTTCACTTAGAATCTTTCCTGTCTCAATAATTAGTCCATTAAGAATTAAATTTTCAATTTTTCTATATCCTGATGTTTTAGGAACTTTTGATTCTTTAAGAATTTGTGGAATGGTATATTCATTTTCAAAAAGACATGAAATTATTTTCCTTGCTTCTATTTCACCAAATGTTTCTAGAATCAAATTCTTCAAATCTAAATCGAGTATAGTAATCAAGTATTTTTCATCACTTTTTTTAATTTTGAGAATTTTTTCAATACATTTTTCTTCAAATTTTTGCACATCGATGTTTGAATTTTTTTTAAGAACATTTACAAATTTATCAAAATGTTCAATCGATAATTTTATTGACATGCCTTGCTCTAAAAATAATTCACGCTCAACTTTTTTTAAAATATCTGAATCTAGTTCTTTTTTAATTTCAGCTGATAATGCTGTTGCAATCATTTTATCTATTCCTGACATATATTATTCCAATTAATGGAAAATATTAAAGCACTGATATTATTCACTATGAGCATGCCTAAGTCAGTAATTGTGATTGATGATGATGAAGATACAGTTAGACTATTTAGTGAATTTCTTGAAGAAAATAATATCAAAGTTGTTGGTAATGGATTTGATGGAGTTACTGCTGTAAAGTTATTCAAAGAAACTAGACCTGATGTTGTACTCATTGATCTAAATATGCCAAATGGCAGTGGATTTTATGCTATTAAAAAAATTCATGATATTAATCCCAAAGCAAATATTATTGCAGTAAGTGCTGATGGAAGTTTTGCGACTGAGGAAAAATTAGAAAAACTTAAGATCCCACTGATCCAAAAACCATTCAAAATGGATCAAGTAATTTCTATGATTCAAAACTAGTTTTCCCAAATTTGGAACTTTTCATATAGTGTTATATTCTAAAATTACTATAGTATGAATTAACATGAGTAAACGTGTAACAATTATGATTGATGATGATCTAGATAAGAAACTTAGATTACGTCAAGCAAAAATGATTCAACAAGAGCAATCATCATACAGTTATTCCAAAGTACTAAATGAATCACTGCGTAAAATTCTGAAATAATTTTACATTTCTTTTTTCATTTAGAATACATTAAAGAGATGTAATTTCAAGAAATTATATCAAAATGGTTGATCTTCTTGATCCTTCAAATGTGATAACTAGAATGTTTAATGCTCAAAAATATGATGAGATGTATGAATATTGCAAAAATTTACTAGAAAAAATTCCAAATGACATGGTTGCATTACAAAATATTTCATTGTCACTGATTTATTTGCAAAAATATGATGAGGCAATCATTTATTGTGATAGGGTTTTAGAAATAAAAAATTCAGATACATATGCATTAAAAAATAAGATCTATGCACTAGAGAATTTGAAACAGCATGAAAAAGTCTTAGAATTATGTCAAAGAATACTTGACATAGATTCAAAAGATATTTGGGCTCTAAACAGCATGGGATTGTCACTTAATGAATTAAATCGTCATCAAGATGCATTGAAATATTATGATACGGTTCTATTAATAGATCCCAATGATGTTACTGCATTGATGAATAAGGGAATCACCCTAAGTCATCTAGGAAAATACAAAGATGCAATACATTACTATGACATGGCTCAAATAATTGATTCAAACTTGAAAGAAATACCTCTTGCAAAATCTCGTCTATTTGAAAAATTAGGTATGTCTGATGATGCATTTTTAGCTGCCCAAGGAGTTCTCAACAAAGATATGGAAAAAATCAAAAATAGTGCTAAAGAAAACAAATGTTCTGTTTTTCATCAATTTTGTGAAGAAGAATTTGAAGAATCTAACAAATAATATGTTATCTAAATAATTTTATACACAAACATGATAGAATCGATAATGTTTACTGGTATAATTGAGGGGATTGGTAAAGTAGAAAAAATTTCTAAAAATACTAAAAATAGAAGTGCAATTGAAATGACAATAAATTTAGGAAAACATGCAAAGGGACTAAAAATTGGACAAAGTGTTGCTCTAAATGGAGTTTGCTTGACTGCAACAAAACTTTCAAAATCAAATTGTATTTTTGAAATGATCGAAGAGACTACCAAAAAAACAGATCTTGGAAATTTGAAAGTTGGTGGTATTGTAAACATTGAACGAAGTTTAAAAGCAGGCGATCGATTAGAGGGCCATTTTGTTTTAGGGCATGTTGATGGAGTGGGAACAATCAAAAAAATTCTAAAAAAACCTAAAGAAGTTCAGGTTTGGTTTGAAGTCCCTAAAAAATTATCAAAATTCGTTGTAAAAAAAGGCTCTATAGCGGTAGATGGGATTAGTTTAACAGTGGTTGATATCAAAAACTCACTTGCATCTGTGTCATTGATTCCTCATACTATTGAAGTAACAAATTTCCACACCAAAAAAGTAGGAGATAAAGTTAATATTGAAACTGACATTCTCGGAAAATACATTCTAAAATAAAGCCAATTATCTACAAATTTAGTGGTAATTACCAATTTTTTAGTAAACTTTATAATTAGATTAATGAGTTTTTTTATATGTCTCTTGAATCTGCATTACAATCTTTAAAGCGTGGAGAATTTGTTTTGTTATTTGATTCTGCTGGGAGGGAGAATGAAATTGATATGGTTGTAGCAGCAGAATTTGTTACACCTGAACATATTGCAAGAATGCGTCAACATGCTGGTGGATTACTATGTATTGCTATTGATAATAACTTTGCAACTTCATTGGAATTACAATATATGCATGAAATTCTTTCAGAATCTTCTATTTCAAATAAAGAAATGATTATGGGTTTGGCACCCTACGGTGATCATCCTACTTTTTCATTATCTGTTAACCATTATCAAACATACACTGGAATTACTGACAAAGATAGGTCATTAACAATTAGCGAGATGGCAAAAATCTACAATGTTGAAAATAGACAGAAAAAATTTGCATCTTCTTTTAAGACTCCAGGACATGTACCATTATTGATTGCATCAAAAGGTTTGTTAGCTGCACGCCAAGGACATACAGAAATGTCTGTTTATTTAGCACAGATTGCAGGTTTGACTCCTGTAACTGCCATATGTGAAATGATGGATGCAGAAACTTATACTGCATTATCTGTAGAAAAGGCTGAAAAATTTGCAAAGGAAAATGGAATTCCATTAGTTGATGGAAAAGAACTTTTAGAATATGCTAAGGTGAATTAGTTTTGAATATTGCAATAGTAGTTTCGGAATTCAATGAAGAAGTGACATCTAGAATGCTTTCTGTAGCCAAAGAAAAAGCAGATTCTATGAAACTAAAAATATCCTATATTTCCATGGTACCTGGAGCCTATGACATGCCTATAATTGTAGATTCATTATTGAACAAAAAAGATGTTGATGCTGTGGTAACTTTGGGTGCCATCATTAAAGGGCAAACAAAACATGATGAGGTGATATCTCATGCAGCAGCAAGATCTCTGACTGATTTATCATTAAAATATCAAAAACCTGTTTCTTTAGGAATATCTGGTCCTGGAATGCAAGAAAGACATGCTTATGCTAGGATTAGGCCTGTAGCAGAACGTGCTGTTGAAGCTGTTGTAAAAATATCCAAAGAATTGGAAA
This sequence comes from Candidatus Nitrosopumilus sp., assembly GCA_036525555.1. Classification (GTDB taxonomy): domain Archaea; phylum Thermoproteota; class Nitrososphaeria; order Nitrososphaerales; family Nitrosopumilaceae; genus Nitrosopumilus. The sequence continues at coordinate 51,226 of DATDAD010000036.1, read as the reverse complement.
GGATCCAAAAATGATTCAATTAAGTATCTTAAAAATTACTGAATATGGTCCTTGGACACTAACTTTAGGCAGTGATAGAGAACATGAGCTTCAAATGCTTCAAGCTTCACTATACAAAGAAGTACAAAAATTATTTTCTGAAAAAAACTGTATAGTATTTCTTAATAGATCTGATGAGTTTTTTGTCGTTTCAAATGGTTTGGACTTGGAGGATCACATTCAAATCCAAAAAGTATTAGAAAAATTATTTGATATTAGATTAACAATATCTATTGGCGCTGGAAATTCTCCATTTGAAGCAAATTTGAAAGCACATGAAGGAAAAAAAAATAAAATCATTTTAAATAATGAGCATAATATTTTTGGTTTTATTACTGGAAAATTGGATTCCAAAGTTTCCATAATGCATTTAGATGTAGATGATCTTACTTCGAGAAGAAAAACTGATTCTCCATATGAAATATCTTCAATAATCTTTGAATTGTATTCAAAGATGTCTAAATACTTTTTAGAAAAAAATTCTCTCACATTTTTTATGGGTGGTGATAATTTTATGGTAATTTCAAATGATGACGCAAAAAAATCTGTACAGGATTTTATCAACATGGTAAAAAATAATGATAAAATTTCTTTGAATTGTGGGATAGGCAATGCAAATACTGGAAGAGAGGCCGTAAAATTAGCCACAAAATCCCTTGATACTATAAGAGAAATTCGAGATTCAGGTAAAGAAAAACCTGAAGTTTATGAATTATCATGTTAATTAAAAATATCAGTATTTTATCCGGTGAAGATTTAGATTTTATTTCAGATACTGATGTAGAAATTCAAAATAATAAATTCAAAAAAATTAAATCAAAAATTAAACCAAATCTAAAAGAAGAATCTGTAGACTGTGAAGGATTACTGATGATCCCTGGATTCATAAATGCACATACGCATATTGGAGATTCAATTGGGAAAGATATTTCTTTAAACAAAACAGTTAATGAAAAAATTCATCCTATATTTGGTGCTAAATCAAAAATCCTTAAAAACACATCTGATGAGAATCTTGGAAATTTTATGAAAAATACCTGTTATTCTATGATTAGAAAAGGGATCACCACTTTTGTAGACTTTAGGGAAGGTGGATTAGATGGGGTGCTTTTATTAAAAAAGGTACTAGATGATGTCCCTTTACGGTCAATAATTTTAGGGCGTTTAGAATTTTATCATGGGAATAAAGAAATTCAAAAAAATTCATCTTTTCCAAGCATAAAATCTACGGAATTTCGTAAACTGATAAAAAAATGTGATGGTATTGGAATTAGTGGTGCAAATGAAAATAGCACATCCGTATTGAATTATTATTCAAAAATATCTAAAATTAAAGCAATACATTCTGCTGAAACAAAACAAAGTAATACTAAATCAAAAAAAATTACAGGAAAATCTGAGACCGCCAGAGCATTAACTCTGAAACCTGATTTTTTAGTTCATATGACTTATGCTTCAAAATCTGATCTTCAAATGGCATCTAAAAAAACAAGAGGAATTGTAATTTGTCCTAGAGCAAATTCATCACTTGCTGAAGGAATTCCTGATATTGAATTAATGCAAAAATCTGGTTGTACATTAGGATTAGGCACAGATAATGTGATGATAAACTCTCCAGATATGTTTCGAGAAATGGAATTCATTTGGAAAGTAACAATGGGACTGCATAAAAAAAGAATTGACGCAAGAGAAATTCTTAAAATGGCTACAGTAAATGGTGGAAAAATATTAAATAAAAATATTGGAGTAATTGAATCTGGAAAAATTGCCGATTGTATTTTTTTAGATAAACATGCATTAGATTTAGAACCAATGCATAATCCATATGCATCAATTGTCCATCGAGCATCCGAATCTGCAATAAAAGCTGTAATGATTGGAGGAAAAATAATTCATGGAAAAATCTAGACCATATGTAATTCTTAGTGCAGCAATTTCTATTGATGGAAAAATTGCTACTAGGACAGGAAATTCTAATCTTTCTTCAAGTGAAGATTTTGCTCGACTCCATAAACTAAGAACCAAAGTTGATGGAATACTAATTGGAAAAAATACTGTAATGAAAGACAATCCATTACTGACTGTACGCTATACTAAAGGAAAAAATCCTACTAGAATAATTCTTGATTCCAAAGGTGAAATATCAACAAAATCAAGAATATTACAAACATCTGACAAGGTTCCTACAATAATTGCAGTATCTAAGCAAATCACAAAAAATAATCTTCAAAAGATAAACAAATTTCCTGTTGAAGTGATAATTACTGGAGAAAAATCTGTAAATATAAAATCCCTTTTGAAAAAGCTAGCAGAAAAAAAAATTAGAACTATTCTTGTTGAAGGCGGTGGAGTTGTAAATTGGGAATTTATAAAACAAAATATTTTTGATGAATTAATAATTACAATTTCTCCTTTTTTAATTGGTGGAAAAAATGCAATATCTCTTATTCAAGGTGATGGATTTGATAAAATCTCAAAATCTCCTAATCTTCAACTCAAATCAATTAAGAGGCTCAAAAATCACATTGTTTTGAATTATCATAAAGTGTAAGTTATTATACTTAATTTGAAATAAAATTACAAGAAATTGGCAGTAAAAAAGAAAACAACAACAAAAAGAAAAGCTACAAAGAAAGCTGCACCAAAAAAGAAAGCAGCACCAAAAAAGAAAGCAGCACCAAAAAGAAAAGCTGCAGCAAAAAAGAAAGCAACTAAATCAAAAGCTAAAAAACCAGCATTTGGTGGATATGCAATCAGTTTTGCAGGACGATCTGAAACTGTAGAACAAGTATTTGGTAAGAAACCAATTGCACCAAGTGAAATGACTAAAAAGATTTGGGCATTTGTAAAATCAAAAAGTCTTTCTAATCGTTAAACCCAAATGTTAACGAAATTCCGTTAACAAATTTCTATCTTTTAATTATTTTTTTTAAAACGAATAAAGTATAGATATTGGTTTTAATTTAAAATTTACATGTCTACTTCATCTTTACGACGCGATCATGAGTTAATAGAAAAAGTAATCAAATCCATGGAATCTACCATTCAATTGTTAAATGATGGAAAGCAACTCCCAGAATTCATCCTATTACCAGTAATCGACTTTTCAAAAAACTTTACAGATGTTTGTCATCATAGTAAAGAAGAAAAATCATTATTTCCAGCTTTAGAAAAAGCTGGATTGCCTTCAAACATGGGACCTATTGCAATGATGCTAATTGATCATCAGCGTTCAAGAGAAATTGGAACCGAAATGGAAGCATCAGCAAAAGAATATCTCTCATCAGGTGATTCAACAAAACTGATTAGTGATATGCAACAATATGTTGAACATATAACAGAACATTTGTGGAAAGAAAATAACAAATTATTCATGATGGCAGAAGCAAGATTGCAATACGTTTCAGAAAAAGTTGACAAAGAACTAACTGAAATTGAAAAATCTAAACTTGATGAAATTGGTAAAACTAGAGAACATTATGAAAAATTAGCTGAAAATCTTGCAAAAGATGTTTCAGAACAAGGGAGATAATTTTGTCACACAGCATATTTGGCCAAGTTACAGCAGTAAGAAAATTCGTTAACGGAGGCATTGAAATTGATTTTTACCATGAAGATGATTTAACAACATATCGATATTCATCTGATCCAGGAAAATTAGGCAATTTTCCTAAAGAATTGATCGAAGTTTTGGTTCCTACTCTAGCCACTGATATTTGTGCTGAGATTTTCTTTGGAGATGATGGAAATCCAACACATCTTCAACTAGAAGAGTGTGATGATGAAGATGATTTAGACGATGAAGAATTCGATGACGAAGAATTCGATGATAATTTAGAGGAATAATATACCTTAATCCAAATAGTTTATTCCACATAGTGATGATGTGTTAAATTATCATAAAATCTAACAGATTTCAAATTTACAAATTCCAGCATACCGTATCGGGATAATTCTCTTCCAAATCCACTATGCTTAATCCCCCCAAATGGAATTCTTGGATCTGAAATTACCACATTATTTACACTCACAATTCCAGACTCTATTCGTCTTGACATTTTATCTGCTTTAGCAAGATCTTTTGTCCAAATGCTTGCACCAAGACCAAATTCGCTTTCATTTGCTAATTTTACAGCCTCACTTTCATTTTCAACAATTGTGATTGGAGCTACAGGCCCAAAAGTTTCTTCTTGTGCTATTCTCATGTTTGATTTAACATTTCTAAGAATTGTTGGTTTGTAAAAGAACCCTTTTCCTTCTATTTCCGAACCTCCTAAAAGAATTTCAGCACCTTTTTGTTTTGCATCTTCAACTATTCCTGAAATTGTTTCTAAACCATCTTTACTTGATAATGGTCCTATATCAGTTTCAATCGACATAGGATCTCCTACTTTGAGCTGAGATGTTTTTTTAATAAATAATTCAGTGAATTCTTCTGCAATATTTTTTCCTACAAAAAATCTTTTTGATGCAACACAACTCTGACCACAGTTGATGAATCTGCCTTTTACAGCACCCTCTGCGGCTTTTTCAATTATTGCATCGTCTAATACTATGAAAGGATCACTTCCACCTAATTCTAATACACATTTTTTCAAATTCTTTGCAGCTCTTTCACCTACTTTTGCACCTGCATTAGTACTGCCAGTAAAAGTTACAGCACTAACATCTGAATCTATAAGATGATTTGCAGATTCTACACTTCCAACCACTGTTTGAAAAATTCCATCAGGCATTCCAGATTCAGCAAATGCCTTTTCAATCTCAATCCCTGATTGCATTGTTACCCTAGATGGTTTCATGACTATTACGTTTCCTGCCATTAAACAAGGAGCTGCAAATCTTAATGCTTGCCAGTAAGGAAAATTCCATGGCATAATTGAGCCTATTACACCAAGTGGTTCAAAAGTTAGAAAACTCTTTCTTGCATCTGTGTTTAATACTTCATCAGAAAGAAAACTATCACCATGATCTGCATAAAATTCTAAAGCCCATGCACATTTCTCAACCTCTCCAATTGACTCTTTTAGTGGTTTACCCATTTCAGATGTAGCGACTGTTGCAAGTTCTGTTTTGTTCTTCTTTAGGTGTTCTACTAAATTGTAAATGTAACTTCTACGTTTTTCATAATCTTTTTTCCATTCTGGATATGCTCTTTTTGCTTTTCCGACTAAATCAAAGACCTGATTTTTATCCATCGCTGAATATTTTTTAATTTCCTCTCCAGTGGTTGGATTTACTGTGGATATATGACTCAAGGATTTTTTTAAGATTTTCTCCTATTTAATCTAGTAACATAATTTTCTATTTAATATAATTTCAAAAACTAATCAAAAAGTTTGTTGCATGTCTTTTTTGATCTCATCAATTTTTTTCTGATATGCTTTTTTAGATTTATCATTCTTTTTTAAGTTCAAAACATTTTGACATGATGGACATTTGAACATTCCATCAAGAGCATTTTCAAATGTTACTCTAGGACAATCTTCATTACCACAGTGATAGAAATCTGAAGCATTTTCATAATCTAATCTCTGTTGTAATCTTTCCTCAATCTTTTTCTTTTGATTTTCAATAAAATGTTCAACTTCTTCTCTTCTAGTCCTCCATCTATAGACAAACCATCCTTTTCGTTCATCTTTGACTCTAATTCCTGTGATGAGAGATTTACCAAATAGATCATACAATACTTTTCGTACCATGTTGATTCTAAGACCTGTAGAACTAGCAATTTCTTCATCAGTAGCATCCTCCGCTTTGAGAAGGGATCTTGCTACTTTGAGGTATTCGTCTCCCCCAATCATTGAAGCAATTCTTACAAAAGGATCTTCGTATTTGTCTACCAACTCTAATGACTCCTGATTTTCTACTATTAATCCCTTGTTTCTTTTACCTGTACGTTTTTGCCATTTTTGGTAGGTATGATCTTTCTTTTTGCATTTGGAAACTCCTTTTCAAATTGTTTACCCTCTTGGATACGATCCAATAGAATTGCTAAAGCACTAATTTCTGAATGGGGTTGACTGCCAACTCCAACGTTGTAATCTGCCAATTCATAAATCTCTCTAGGAACTTTTTCTGCTCCTACCACAACCAGCAAATTTTTTTCATCTCGAATTTTCTCTTGAGCGTTATTGATACTCTCACCATACATTGAAAGATGAATAACTTTGAATCCTTCATCTTTTTTCTTTTTTACAATATTTTTCCATTTTTCAATGAATTCAATCTTAAAATCACTTCCCCACGTATTATTGATTTTCTCAACGGTGTCTTTGATTTCTGGGTTAACCTCAGTCATGTAAATTTTTTCTGCACCAAACGCTCTGGAAACAAGTGCAACATGAGTTGTTACTCTGTCATCCCTTACTAGGCGTTGGCCAATTCTGACTACTTCAATTACCAAATGTCTTTTCTACCCCTCCCAATGCATTATTTTTTGGTTTATGATAACTTTGGCTTTCTATGATTTCTTTGATTAATTTTTTTAATTGTGGAATATTTTTTCCAGTTTTTGCAGAAACTGAAATCACTTTTTTATTTTCTCTTAAATTAAGGAATTCAATTTTTCGCTCTATTTCTTCATTTTTTAATAAATCTGATTTATTTAGAGCATAAACTACCTTGTCTTGTTCTACCCCTAACTCACTTAAAGTTCTCATACAGCTAGAAAATTTCTTTTTTAATTCAGAAATTGAATCACTAATATCAATTACTAAAATAATTACATCCGTATGTATCAATTCTTCTAGTGTTGATTTGAATGCATCAATCATGTAAGCTGGCAATTTACTGATAAAACCAACAGTATCTGCAATTAGAAATGCCTCTTGGTCTATCATCAATCTTCGCGTAGTCGTCGTAAGAGTCGTGAAAAGTTCTTTGCTCTGACTTCTTGTTTCACCTGTAGTTTTGTTAAACAATGTTGTTTTTCCTGCAGATGTATAGCCTGCAAGTGAAATGGTCTTGAATCCCATTCTTTTTCTCCCTTGCCTATGAAGCTCTCTTTGTTTTCCAGCTTTTTCAAGCTTTGATCTAATTGTTTGCATTCTATGTTTGATATCATTATAATAGACATCAACTTCGAATTTTCCTATTCCCATAAACCCTGGCTGTTCTCCCATATTTGCAAGTCTAACTTTCTCTTTAGCTCTTGCCATTTCATATCTCAACTGTGCTAATTTAACTTGCAATTTTGATTCTGCACTTGAAGCTCTACTTTCAAAAATCTCGAGAATTAGTGCCTCCCTATCTAATACCTCTCTGTGTAATACTGTGGCAAGGTTATAGTTTTGACTTGGTTTTAGAATCTCATCATATATGATAACATCAGGTCTTAACTTTTCTGATATTTCTTCTAGTTGTTCTACTACTCCACCACTAATTCCATACTTTGGTTTCTGAAGATAATTTTGTCTAATAATATGAACTACTTCATATCCTGCTGCATCACACAAGCCCTTTGCCTCGTTAATCGAGTCTTCCTGATCATAAGTGATTAAAATTGCAGAATTCATTCTAATTCCTTTTTTTTGATTGAATCTAAGATAATTGTATTGGACATATTACTGGACATCAATTAGATTTTTTTAATGCTTTTTCTATATTCATATTCAATACTATCTCAGCTATATCACTAGCATATTCAGAAATTCTTCGAATATTTTCCGTCATTCTTCTAATCCTGTAAATCTCCTCATCATCTTTTAATGCTTTTGAAGCATCTCTCACTTTTTTCTCAAATTTTGCAATTTCATTAGTTTTTGTAATCGTATTTTCAGCCTGATTATAATCTTCTTTGAATAATGCAAGACATGCGTCATCTAATACAGACAAGCAAAATTCATTCATCTCTTGCAATCTTTGCAAAATCTCTTTTTTCACGGGTTTTTTAAATTCAATTAGATCTTTAGCGATAAATGCTGCATGATCTCCTGTTCTCTCTATGTTTTTTACAACCAGTCTATACCCTAAACAATTTCTAGCATTTCTAAAACCCATTTCTTTTAGCATGTGCTCATTTTGAATTGCAATCTTTAATTGACGAATAATATAAAATCCAAATCTATCCACTTCATCATCTGTATTGATAACTTCTTGGGCCAATTCCAGATTATTCTCTTTTACAGCTAAAATTGCATCACTTGACATAGATTTTGCCAAATGAATCATTCGTTTGAAAGCCCCATCTACTGATAATTCTAATAAATTAACAAGAACTTGCACTGTAATTCCACCGCTAGAATCTGCAATTATTTCAGAACCCATCAACATTCGTTTTACAGCTTCTTTTACTGTATTTCGTTGGTGAGCACTTAATCTCCCATTTTTCGGTTTTACATTAATTGTTTTAAATCCTAAAAAGTACAATGAGATTAATTTTCTAACAATTGAAGATGCTTCCTCCTCTCCATCAATTTCAATTACTGCATCTTCTTTTTTCTGAGTTCTGGATTCAAATTTTGGTGGGTAAAGCTCTAGGGTTGACGAACCTTTTCGAACTATTCTGATTTGGTCTCCTTGTTTGAGGCCTAATTCCATTACCCATTGTTTTGGTAGCGAAACTATGTATGATGACTTTCCAGTAAACTGAATCTTTCTTGTTTCCTCTCCCTCTTCCATAATCTAAAGGGAAAATCCCATTCTATATAGTTTGATCGATATAATATAGACTAACATTGAACTAATATTTAGAAAAGATTTTGTTACGTATATGGAACATCTTCTGAAACTTCAATATTCTCTTGATGCCTTATTCGGGAATGGTGTATCAAAATTATTACCTAAAGATGTTGAAATGACCTTTTCACGAAAAACAGGCAGAATAAGAACAGTATATCATAAGGGAAAATTACTTTGTACCTTGAGAATTGATGGAAGTCTAGCTATTAGCACTCATTTTGCTCAGATGTTATTAAAAAATAAAAAATTCCAAGAAAATTGTGTTGAAGTAAATGCAGATGCCGCGCCTTATGTAGAACAAGGCAGATCAGTATTTTGCAAGCACGTGGTATCATGTGGAAAAAATGTTCGTATTTCTGCAGATACTCCAGTCTTGTTTAATAAACAAGTAATTGCAGTTGGAAGGGCAATACTCTCATCTGATATGATTTCTGATTTTGATAGAGGAGTAGCCATAAAGATCAGAGATAGTTTAAAAAGTCGTAATGAGGAAATAACATCATGATGCGAGGGGGTAATCGCGAAATGCGAAGAATGATGGACAAGATGGGTCTGGATATGAATGAATTATCAAATGTTCAAGAAGTTATAATTAAAACTGATAAAAAAGAAATTATTATTTCAAAACCCTCTGTCACTGAAATGAAAGCAAAAGATAATTCTATTTTTACAGTTACAGCAGATAGTTATGAAGAAAGAGAATTAGAGGTTCCAATTTTCTCTGAAGAGGATATTCAACTTGTCAGTCAACAAGCGGGTGTTGATGAAGAAAAGGCAAAAACTGCTTTAGAAGAAGCAGAAGGCGATCTTGCTAGGGCAATCTTACTTTTAACCACTGGATAATATTAAAAAAATCCCTGATTTAGGCATGAATCTGAGCCTCTGAATGAATGATTTAAGTAATGGAATTACCAGATTCGAAGTAACATGAGTAGTATGGCTGAATCCAAGGTAACTGGAATTATCAAATCTTTGAATGCCTTGGAGGATGATCTAGATTCTTTGACCAGTAAAGTTGGGGATATGAAAAAACAGCTAACTATCAAAAGCCTATCTGAAATTGATAATTTATTAGAAAAAACTAGAGAAATGGCCACCAAAGAGGCTGAAGTGATTATTAATGCCGCAAAAGAAAAGGCAACTGCCGAATCTGCAAAAATCGCTAAAGAAGGAGATGCAAAATTATCTGAACTTCAGTCTAAAATTGATGCTAATTTTGATGAAGCAGTCAAACATGTAGTGTCAACTGTTTTGAAGGCATAAACCTAAATTTCATATCTAAATTCATAAATTATAGATCCCTTACAAAATTCCCGTATAGGACTTGCTACAGCTTATGGTAAACCATACTATAGATTTTCAACTTCTCTGAAAACTCTCAATCTATCATTTGATTCAATTCTTCCTGAAGAAATTCATGATTATTCAGGAAATTTAGTATTCACCACTATGGAAGAATCTCCTGCAAATTGTGAGAAAATTTTACTCCATGAAGACATTCTTGAATATCATCCCACTGTAATTAGAGGAATAATGATGCAAAAACTTAATCTTGATTTTGAAGAAGAGAATCTGATTTTAGGAGTAGATCCTGGTCAAAGAATTGGATTGTCCATTTTTTATTATGGAATAGAAATTGAAAGATCAGTTCACACTTCTATTGAAAAATTAGTTTTCCATATTATAGGAATTTTAGGCGGTCTTAGAGCAAAAAGAAAAATTCTAAAAATCGGAGATGGTAATATGGATATTGCGAAACAAATTGTCAAAATGCTGAATCTAAAATTTTGTTCATCATTTGAATTAGAATTTGTGGATGAAAGTAGAACTAGTTTGAAAATCAAAAATTTTAATCAAAGAGGAAAACGAGATATGCTTTCTGCAAAATATATTTCTCAGAGGAAAGGGTATAGGTACTCTATCCTTCCGCTTTCCATCATAGGATAGAAATTTAATTTTTCATTAAAATTTCCACAAATTATGATTATTTAGAAACATTACAATTTACCCTGAATTCCTTTTATGATTAAAGTATGAATATCTTACAAATTTTATAATTATTTTGAAAAAATATGAAATTATTTGTGAAACATCTATAATACTAAATGTTAATTTTTCATAAAATATGGTTTTAAAATCAGCTATACATATTTATTGAACTTTTTGAGTTTTTATTTGAAAATTATAATTTTGATCGATATCTAATATGAAATATTTTCAAGTTTTATTCTAATTTATTATAAATTATATCGATCCATCCTTATATAGTTAAGAAATCTATAAGATAATACCAAGATGACTTGTAAAGGAATTTGTGTTAGATATAAGGCTCAAAAGCCTGTTGGCACTGGAAGGTATGCTTCTGGACAACGTCGATGCCAGATTTGTGAAATATTCATCAAATGGGAAGGACTTTGGTGTCCATGTTGTGGATATAGATTAAGAACAAAACCACGTAATTTGAAATATAAAGCAAAATTACGAGCTAGAGTTGAGGCTGATTCTATGGAAGCTGCTGCAGCTACTGAAATTGAATCAGAAGTTCAAGAAGTAACTGTTAAAGCAAAATCTAAATCAAAAGCTAAAACTGCTAAAACTAAAACAGCAAAATCTAAAACCAAAGATAAAACTCCGTGCAAACATTGTGAAAAACTCTTTGTTTATCCTGATAAACATGAGAAGAATTGCAAAAAGAACCCTGAAGTTGTATCTTCCCAGAAGACTGAATCAATAGCAATAAAAGCATAAGATTTGTTCATATAGCTTGTTGACCACTCCAAATGGATTTTTCCATAAAATGGTAAATTTGGAGAGTCGAAATTTTTCTTTACAGATTCAAAAATTTGAGAATGGTTATTTTATTTCAGTGACAGAAGGTTCTAACAAATTAGGTTCGATGGTGGTATCATTAGCAACTGGACCTACTCCTATCACAACCACTATTATTCCATCTAGAACTGAATCTCTTTTTCTAAAACTTATTGCTGAACGAATAAGTACTAGGATGAGAGGAATTGCTTTAGTTTCTACTTTTATACAAAAGCCTTTAGAATCTAATACTGCAAAAGCCTTAATGTCTGAAATAATGGAAATGATTGAAAATGAGTGATTTAAGAAATTATATTTCCCAAATTCAAAAAATAAATGAACTCAAAACCGTAAAAAATACTGTTTCAACAAAATTTGAAATTGCTGGAATAGCAGCTAAGGTTGATGGCTCAGATGCTGTATTATTTGAAAAAATTAAAGAAAGCGATTTTAGATTAATTACTAATTTAGTTGGTACTAGAAAGCGATTTGGAATAGCAGTTGGCGGTACTGAATCTAATATTCATCAAAAAGTGATTTTAGCAATAAAAAAAGCAAAAAAACCAAAAATCATTTCTTCAGGAAAATTCATGGAAAACAAGTCAAAAAACATACTTTCTATGCCTATAGTAACTCATTTCGAAAAAGAATCTGGTCCATTTATCACATCATCTATTGCATATGCAAAAAATCCTGAAACAGGAAAACAAAATTCTTCATTTCATAGAATGATGCCAATTGATAAAACCCATCTTTCTATAAGAATGGTTGAAGGTCGTCATCTACACAGGTGCTTCATGGATGCCAAGGAACATGGTGAAGATCTTAAAATTGCCATTACTGTAGGCGTACATCCTGCAATTTCAATAGCTGGTGCATACCAAGCTGATTGGGGTAAAAATGAAATTGATATTGCAAATTCTCTTTTAGATGGAAAATTGACTTTAGCAAAACTTCCTTTTTCAGGATTGAATGTACCTTCTGGTGCTGAAATTGTAATGGAAGGAAAAATCCTTCAAGATAGAACTCATCCTGAATGGATGGTTGAAATGCTTCAAACATATGATCATAAAAGATCTCAACCTGTTTTCGAACTTGAAAATTTATTTTTTAGAAATAATCCTATTTTCCACGATGTTCTTTCTGGATATTCCGAACATCGATTGTTAATGGGAATGCCAATTGAATCAAAACTGAATGGAGAATTGAAAAAATCTTTCACTCAAACCAAACAAGTTTCAATGACTAATGGAGGATGCAATTGGTTACATGCTGTAGTCCAAATTAAAAAGAAAAATGATTCTGAAGTAAAAAAAATTATTAAAAAAACATTCGAATCTCATCGTTCATTAAAACAAGTAACTGTAGTTGATGAAGATATTGATCCCAATAATGCTGAATCAGTAGAATACGCTATGGCAACACGATTTCAAGCAGATAAGGATCTGGTAATTCTCAAAAATGTGCGTGGCTCCAGTCTTGATCCTTCTAGTAATCAACAAAAATTACAAACTGCAAAAATGGGTATTGATGCAACTAGACCGCTTTCTAAACGACCTGAAGGATTTGAATTGGCTAAAATTCCCAAAATTGATAAAATTAAACTAGAAAAATATTTCAAATGACCTAAATAACTGATTAAATTAAATGGGATAAATTTAGGAGTAAATTAGGTATGTCATCAGAAGATTCCCACATTAAAGAAAAAAGTCCCTCAGAGTCCCATGCTGAAGTAATTGTCAGAATGTTTCCCTCTGATGCTAATCCTGCAGGAAATGTATTTGGTGGTGAAATTTTAAAGCACATTGATATGGTAGCAGGAATTGTTGCCCAACGACATTCTCAATCAAATGCAGTCACAGTATCTATGGATAGTGTTAATTTTTTGAAACCTGTTTTCGTTGGCAATGTCCTTACATTAAATGCCAGAATTAATTATGTTCACAAATCATCAATGGAGATTGAAGTTAAAGCAGAAGCTGAAGATATAGTCACTGGAATTAGAACTGTTACTGGAACTGCATTTGTCACATTTGTAGCACTTGACAAAAATGGAAAGCCAATGACTGTTCCTAAACTATCTCTCAAAACAGATGATGACAGAACAAAATTTGAAGAAGGCAAAATTAGAATGGATAATAGGCTAAAAAATCGCCAAAAATAATGTGTGCTTATTATCATAGATCCATTTAAGAATAGTAAAAACTATCTTTAGTTAATGTCCGAACAAGGAAAAAATAATGAATGGGATTCTTTATGGGGCGAATATACCAAATCTCTTGAAAATTGGAAATCTCTTTTTGAACAAATTCAAAAAGCAAGTAAAGACATGCAAACAAAATTCAATGAAGTTTGGGATAAAGCAACTGTTGAATCTAGTACTGATACCATGAAATTATTTGGTGAAAATTGGCAGAAAGCTCTCAATGAAGCAGGAATGAATTCATTCAAAGAATTTGGTGAAAATTGGCAAAAAGCTCTCAATGATAGTAACACAGCTTCTTTCAAACAATTTACAGAAAATTGGCAAAAAGCACTTAGTTCATCTGGATTAGAGCAGATGAATGCTTATGGTGAAATGATGAAAAAATTTGCTGAAACTTGGACTTCGATGTGGCCAAAATCACAATAAATTAGTAAATTGAGAGATAAATTTCTCTTTTTTGTTCCTGTAATTTTATTGAAATAATTATAGCAGTTGGAGTTACTACATACTTGTATTCTCTTAGGTGAATCAATACTATTTTTAATCTCTTTAATTATTTTTGAAAAACTAATCCCATTTCATTTTATAATAGAATATTTTGATAGAAAAAACTTGAAGCAAAAAATTATCAAAATATAGAAAGAATAAAACCATGTTCAATTCACAGTCACTTGATGTCTATTACACAAGGTGAGTGTTTTGTTGAATTATCAAGTTTTGATGATTTAGTAAGATTTGCATGTGCATTTCAAGAATACCCTAAAAGGGTATATTCTCAAGAATTAGATGGTTCTAGAATACTTTCAAGCAGTATTACACTAGCAAATACTTTGTTAATTTTTTATGTTCCAATGCCAAAAACTGGTAGATATGTTTCATATCAGGTAACTGCAGGAAAAGAAATTTGTGATATAGTTGAATCAACAAAAATCCATTCTCATTATGCACCTATTGTTCATATGGAATCTAAAATTTCTTCATTACCTGTTAAGTCAAAAAAAATACCTGACCAATTTCATCCAATCAAAGTAAAAGACTTGGGTAGCTTGGCACGATTAACATATGATCCAGAATTTCCTGATGGACAAAATCTTACACTTTATGCCTTACCTCATAAAAAATCCTGGATAATAGGATACATCAATTCTTTAGAAATGGACGAAGTATACTATAATTTCAATTATGTAGAATTAGATTCTGAACCTACAAAGCATTTTATCAAATACCAAGGAAACCAAGGACAAGATCCAGAATTTTCAAATAGCTTTGATCATGGCTATTCATATTTACCAATCATCAAAATGAAAACTGAGCATTCTATTTTTGGATTATCTGATTAAATCTTAATTTTTATCAAATTAATTCTTTAATTTTTCCCCTTGATTCTTCCACTAATCGTTTCACTACTGGGATGTAAATTTCTGCTGCATATGCTATTTCTATGTCTTGATAGTTTTCAATAGATGTAAATGCTGATGCAATAGTCTGATGTTCTTTTACTTTAGGCTCGTTTTTTTTATTCCTTTTATGATTAATCACCTCTAAAAAAATTGGTAATTGTCTTTTGATTTCTATTTGCAATTCATCTTTTGATCTTATTTTTTCATTACTCAAATTTACCTTGATTTCTTGATTAACATCATCCTCGTATCTGTCTAATGCCCTAATCATAATTTTAATTTCAGGTAATTTATTAAATTCATTTTTGAAATGACGTATTTTTTTAATAAAATCTGGATATGGATTTTTATGTTCTTCAATATATTTTTCTGAATACCAATCCAGAAATTTTATGGCATTAACATCATTTTTCATTTTAGCTTTCTCATAAAGTTTTTTTTCAGAAATTTGCTCTAATACAAATAATCCAAAATCTCTATTTGCCTCTTCAAAAATTCCTTCAATAATCTGGTTTATTGAAACAATGAATTGATTAAAAAAATAATTGACATAATATGGATCAGGATCATACTGTTTAATTTGTTTTAAAGCAATTTCACATTTTACAATTGCTTCTTCAATATTCATTGGGATGTATCAGAGTTGGCAGTAGAATATTTTGACTGTTTTTTTAGACTAGTAGCTAATTCTTTAAAAATCTCATTTACACTAACATCTACTAAATTTATTGTAGCATTTTCTTTTACAATCTGTTTTTCGAATTTCTCTTTAATTGCAAATGATACTGAAGACCAGTGTAAAGTGCCTTTCAATTGTTCATCTACAGTTGAATTGGTTGTTGGGAAATTCGCTGGAGAAAAGACAATTCCATTTGTCCATTGCATAGTGGGAATTCCTCCCCCTGATGACCTTGTACTAAATGCTATTTGTTTAACCCAATCCTCAAATTTGTATTCAATTACTTCATGAATAATCAGTTTTTTCCATGGTTCGATAGATATTTCCATTTATTCCCATTCAAAATTCACTAGTAATAATCCTATTTTTTGAGCCTGGCATGACGTGAATCTTGTGCATTTATACTCGATTGATTTTTTGATAATACAAATCGAAAAATCATCGCTTAATTACTAGAAATTAATCATTATTTTTTATGATAAAGAAATGGGCTGATTATTTAATTTCTGAAGTCAGTTATGATTCTGAGCATCTAATCGTTGTTGCAACTAGACATCTAGATACAGAACAAGGAATCACTAAAGGTCAACCCATAGATCGATTAACAATTGCTTCTGATATTAAGAATGGATTATTTTATGTTACAATCTACAGTGGAAAAAATTCCTGGAAAAAAGGTCATGAAATTCACACTTTCTCAATTCATGGCAGCCCGTATCTTCGTATTGATAAAAACAAGGCATCAATGGATTATCTTGGTGATTTACCTGAATCATCATTTGTAAAATCTTCATCAATTCATGAATTAGAATCAAAACCCAAACCAGTAATAGAACCAGAACTACCTTCTAGTCCTAGAGGTTCATTACCAAAAGAATCCGCAGAAGAACTTCCTCAAGAGTTAGATCTTGCACCCGAACCAGTAATAGAACCAGAGGAAGAAGAGGCTACCCCTGAACAATTAGCGCAAGTAAATGATTTACAACAACAAATTGATGATTTAGAAAATATTCTCTCACATCAAAATTTCAATAATTCAGATTTAGAGGAAGAAGAGGCTACCCCTGAACAATTTTCCAAAGTTAAGGAGTTAGAAAAAGAAATTGAAAGACTTGAGGCTGTAGATATTGAACATGAAATTATACAAAAATTACGAAAACAAAACAAGAAACTAGATGATATTGAAAATAAACTAAATCCTCAGGATAATTCTAAATCAAAAATTTCAGAAATAGTTTCGCAAGAAGCATATTGTGTAAAATGTAAAACTAAAAGAGTTGTCAAAGATCCTGAAGAGACTACAATGAAAAATGGCAAACCTGCAATTAGAGGATTTTGTTCAATATGTCAATGCAAAGTTTTTAGAATAGGAAAAATGAAAAAATAAAAATTTTATCTAATATGTGAAAATTACATTTGTCCAGATTGCCATGCTTGATTAAATTTTTTGATGGCTTCCTGATATGCTATTATTGAATCATCTCCAGATGTTTTGAGAAATTTTTCCCATTGAGTATTGAATTTTTTTATTGATTCGATGTTAGTTTCTTTAAAGATATTTTCCATCATCTTTGTTTGTTGTTTAATGTATTCTGGACCAATTTCTTCCCAAGTATTTTCCCAACTCGAACTAACTTTTTTTAATAATTCAGCATCTGATTCTAATGCTTTTTGACAGGCATCATGATATGTCATCAAAGTTTCATTCGTGGCCTTTTGCCATTGTGCAAGAGATTCTTTCCATCCATTCAAGGCAGAGTTGTAGTCATTCCATGCTTTTTCAAATTCAGGTTTTTTTGATGAGGCTTTGACTTGTTTTTTTGATTTAGATGCTGTTTTTTTTACCGTTCTTTTTACTGTCTTTTTGGGATTTTTTTTCTTGGCTGCCATATTTTGGTTTAAAAATGGTAGATGTTAAATCTTTCAGTGATTCCATAATTTAAAAAGAAATTTGTTTCACTAAGAATTTGATGCCTTGGAAAATTTTGGAACATGCTTTTTATCTTTATTAATAAATAATTTGTAATGCATCTCACACAAATTTCGTGTTTCTCGAAAACTAATTTTTACTGTTTCTATTGATTTTTGTTTACATTCTGAGATACTGCATAGCATAATCAAAAATTGATATTATTTATTAATAAAACTTTGAAATAATGTAATTACCAATGCTAACTTTTTATCGTTGCTTCATAACAAAACATTATGAATGATGATGAAAAAGGAAAGCGATTTTTAGAATTAATTGATGATCAAAATAATTTTCAGTGGGAAATTGTTGCAAAATTAACTTCGTTAATCTCATCTGATTGGAACTCTGAACAATTAAAAAATGAATTAAAGACTTTGGTAGAAAACCATTCTAAAATAACCAAGGAACTTAATAGTTTAGATGATAAAGGCAGTATTTTATAATGCAGAATCAACCATCAATGCAATAAATAATACTGCCAAATATGGACTAGAAAATTTAAACAAAGTCCATGCAGCTTTTTCCATAGGTTTGATTATGACCCATATTGACAATCCTACCATTAATGCCCCTGATGCAATGGCTGTCCATAGATAAACTGCACCAACCATTTCTTCACCACTTTGAGTTGTAATAAAAAATGGAGCAATAGAAAATAATACCATAACAACTGTTGAAAGTGCAATAGCCCTTGCAGAAGTTTTTTCTGATTGTACGGCAGTTAACATTGGAACATTTACTTTGTTATAGTCTTCTTTGAAATGTAATGTGAGTGCCCAAATATGCATTGGAATCCAAATAAACACTAATCCTGCCATTGCAAGACCCATAGTCCATAAATCTGACATACTAACAGCTACCCAGCCAATCATTGGTGGCGAACCCCCACATAATCCTCCCAAAATTATATTGGTTCTAGAATTTCGTTTCAGAACATATGAGTAAATCAGAATGTTATTTACTAATCCAAATGCAATGAAGGCAGTTGCCCATGCACCTTGTTCTAGGGTAGTAGTAAAAGAAATTCCAAATGCTAAAACTAATGAAATGCCTGCTAATACTAATCCAAAATTCCTCGCTTTAACTGCTGGATAGATTCTTTTTGACGGTAGAGGTCTGTCTTTTGTTCTTTCCATTATGGCATCAATGTCTCTATCATGATAATTTGTTAGAGTATTTGCAGCAGCTGAACCGGCTGCCACTGAAAATAACATAAGAAGCCATGTTGCTGGGGAGATCTCAATATCATAAATGTTAGATGCTGTTAGTGCTGCGCCAAATGCTGTAAAAACCAGTAAATACCAAATTTTTGGCTTTGTTAATTCATAATAAACTGCTACTCTGGATTCAGATTTTTGTTTTTGCAATATTAGTCACTATCCTTTGATGGCATATATGGCATTGCTTTCATTCGTGATTTCATTTCAATAAATGATTCAGAAGATTGAATCCCTTCAATCCTACCAATTTTTTCAGAGACCAGTTTATGCATTTGATCTAGTGATTTTGAATACATTGTTACGAGAATATCAAATCTACCTGTAACTTCAGCGACTTCTCTAACTCCTTCAATCTTGAATAATTCATCTATAATATGATCTCTTTTTTTTGTATCCGTATTAATTCCAGTCAATGCCTTGACACTATATCCAAGTTCTTCATCATTTACCACAATTGTAAAACGCTCTATGAGTTTTCTTTTGACTAATCTTTTGATTCTTGAATATACGACCGATGAATTAACATTAATTTTTTTCGATAAACGAGGAACAGAAATTGAAGCATCATTGGATAACTCTGATAAAATTTGTAAATCTAAGTCATCTACTTTTGCCGTTTAAAACACCTGAGTCGATCTAGTTTTCTGGATCTTATAAAGTTATTATTGTAAAAATTGCAAAAAATTATCTAAATCTTGCCTTTTTTGTATAACATTTCTGCTAACAATACTGCACCTTTTGCTGAACCCATTTTCTTATTGTGAGAGAACAACATGTATTTCAGACCATTGTCAAATAGTTCTTCTTTCTCCACTCTACCAATAGTTGTAGTCATTCCATCACCAACAGATCTTTCCATTCTTGGTTGAGGTCTTGTAGGGTCTTCATGAAATGCATAATAATTCTCTGGAGCTGATGGTAGTCCTGCTACGGAGATATCTTTGTTATATTCATTATAGGTATCTTTTGCTTTTGATGGATTAATTTCCTGTGTAGTTTCGACAAAAACAGACTCTGTATGTCCATCAATTACTGGTACTCTTGTACACGTGCAACTAATTCTAATATCGGCATCCTCTATTTTTCCATCTTTTAGTTTACCGAGGATTTTTCTTGTTTCTAATCTTACTTTTCCTTCCTCTTTTGGAATGTATGGAATTATGTTATCTGTGATACCCATAGCAGATACTCCTGATTTTCCACCACCTGATATTGCTTGCATTGAAGTCATCATAACTTTTTTTGCTCCATATTTTTCAAGTAGTGGTTTTAATGTTATTGCTAAACCTGTAGTTGTACAATTTGGTAATGGTGCTACCCAACCTTTCCAATTCCTATTCTTCTTTTGTATCTCAAGTAATTCTGTCTGCTCATCATTTATTCCTGGAATTAAAATTGGGACATCTTCTTCATATCTATAAGCTGAACTTGTTGAAATTACTGGCAAATCTGCTGCCATTTTAGTTTCTATGGCTCTAGCAGCCTCTGATTCAACTGCTGAAAATACTAAATCCAATTGAGAAACATCTAATTCATCAATTGATCTTACTGTCATTTCTTTGATATATTCTGGAATTTCTCCGCCTACATCCCATGCAATTATTCCACTTGCATCTTTTATCGCATCAACATACTTTTTTCCTGCAGAACGAGAAGATGCAGCAATTTGAGTCACTTCAAACCATGGATGATTATTTAATGACTGTACAAATTCCTGACCAACAGCACCTGTAACACCAATAATTGCGACTCTTTTCTTGTCCATGATAAGTCACTGATCGCTTTCACCTAATAATCGTTTTCTGGATTACCAAAACATACTAAATCTGCTAATTCTATTTGGAACTGTGAAAATAAGAACAAAATTATCTATCATCAGACATGTACCTGTAATTCATGGGGGAAGACCTCCTTTAACCAATCCTCAAATCATTGATTTTAGTTCAAATGTTTCTCCAATCGGCACTCCATCATCAGTAAAAAAAACTCTTAAAAAAAATATTGATAATATCAAAAATTACCCTGATTTTAGCTCATCATCCGTAATTTCAAGCCTAAAAGAATATACAAAATTAGAGAAATCAAATCTTTTGGTTGGAAATGGAGCAATCGAAATAATCTATAATTTTTGTTTTGCATTCTTATCTAAAAAAACAAAAGTATTGATCCCAATTCCAACTTTTCAAGAATATGAAACAGCAGCTAAACTCAATAATTGTAAAATTTCATATTTTAAAACAATGAATATGTCTGAAAATCTTGATTTATTTATTTCACAAATTCCAAAAAATGGATGTGTATTCATTTGTAATCCCAACAATCCTACAGGAAAACTTTTGTCAAAAAACCAATTACTTGAAATAATTAAAAAAGCAAAAAAACTTTCCACATTTGTATTTGTTGATGAATGTTTTATTGAAATGGTTCCAGAATCAAATGAATCTGTAATATCATATATTAAAAAATATGATAATCTTTTTGTTTTACGCTCATTAACAAAATCTTTTGCATTACCTGGAATAAGAATTGGGTATGGCACAGCATCAAAACAAATGATTGAAATTTTACAAAAAATAAAAATTCCTTGGAGTGTTAATTCTTTAGCTCAAATTGCTGCAAATAAAGCTCTTGATAATAAATCACACCTCATTAGATCAAATTTAGTAATTAAAAAAGAATTGAATTACTTGATAAATAAAATTAATAAATTAAATGGATTTGATTGCATTGATTCATCTACAAATTTTATCCTGATAAAAACAAAAAAAGATTCAACAAAATTACAAAAAAAGCTACTTGAACATAAGATCTTAATTCGTGATTGTAAAAATTTTAGAGGATTAAACAATCATTACATTAGAATTGCTGTTAAATCCCATAAAGATAATCTAGAACTTGTTAAAGCATTGGAGAATGTAGCATGAAATCATTAATGATTCAAGGTACATCATCTGGTGCAGGTAAAACAACATTAGTAGCAGCACTTTGCAGAATTTTTTCTGATAAAGGTTACAGTGTAGCTCCATTCAAATCTCAAAATATGTCAAATTTTGCATATATTACGCCTGAATTTGAGATATCTCGTGCTCAAGCAATTCAGGCTATTGGTGCAAGGTGTAAAATCACACCTGATCTGAATCCAATTTTGCTTAAGCCTATGGGAAATTACAATAGTATTGTGTATCTTAATGGAAAGCGATACAAGAAAATGCATGCAAAAGAGTATTATGAAAAATTTGTAAACAATGAAGGAATTAGTATGGCTACAAAATCCTTAAAAAGATTACAAAAAAATTTTGATTTGGTTATTTTAGAGGGTGCTGGCTCTCCAGCTGAAATAAATCTTCAAAAATTTGATATTGCAAATATGAAAATTGCACAAAAAGCTAATGCCTCTGTGTTATTAGTTTCCGATATTGATAAGGGAGGTGCTTTTGCAAGTCTTGTTGGAACAATGGCTTTGATTGAAAAAAAATATCAAAAATTAGTTAAAGGTTTTATTTTTAACAAATTCCGAGGAGATTTAGATGTACTAAAACCAGGATTCCAAAAACTTAAAAAAATTACTAAGAAACCTGTTCTAGGAACAATTCCTTTGATGACTCTGGACTTACCCGAGGAAGATTCTCTTAATGCCAATCCTAAAGAGATTTTGTGGACTAAAAAAAATATTTCAAAAATTGATAATGAACTAGATAAATTAGCAAAAACTGTCAAATCAAATATTTCAATTAAAGATATTGAGAAAATGCTACAATGATCATTGAATCTCTATTAATAATTGGCATTGGTCTTTTACTTGATTTCAGGTTTGGTGATCCTAAAAATAAATATCATCCCACAGCATGGATTGGTTCTTTTCTTGCAAAACTCACCCCAATTACAAAAAATAAAAATTCTACTCTAGAAAAATTTGGAGGCGCGTGTATTGTAATAATTACTTTGTCTATGGTGATTTTACTTCTTTTAGCATTAGATATTGGAATTTCTTTAATTACAGTTGACTATCTCTCGTTAATTGTTTCCGTAACAGTTGGTGCATTATTATTAAAAAGTACAATTGCCATTCATGGAATGGAAAAACATGCAAAATCTGTAATTGAATCCATTGATGAAAAAAATCTCGATATGGCTAGAAACCATCTATCAATGATTGTAAAAAGAAATACCACTAATCTAGATAAAAATCACATACTTTCAGGCGTGCTTGAAAGTATTAGTGAAAATACAGTAGATGGGATCACAGGGCCTATGTTTTATTATGCTCTTTTTG
Organism: Candidatus Nitrosopumilus sp.; assembly: GCA_036525555.1. Classification (GTDB taxonomy): domain Archaea; phylum Thermoproteota; class Nitrososphaeria; order Nitrososphaerales; family Nitrosopumilaceae; genus Nitrosopumilus. The sequence continues at coordinate 27,947 of DATDAD010000036.1, read as the reverse complement.
GATTACCTGGAGCATTCGCATATCGTGTAGTGAATACTGCAGATTCAATGATTGGATACAAGACTGATATTTTCAAAAATGTTGGTTGGTTTGCAGCATCCTGTGATAGCATTTTAAATTACATTCCATCTCGACTCACAGGACTAATCATGATCATATCTGCTGCTATTTTGAAAAACAATTGGAAAGAATCATACAAAACAATGATTAGAGATGGCAAAAAGACTGAAAGTCCTAATGCTGGATATCCTATGGCTGCTTTAGCAGGAGCATTAGAAACAAAATTTGAAAAAATTAATCATTACAAATTAGGTGATGGTGAAACTATACTAACAAAAGAACACGTCTATTCTGCAATTGCAATTATGAAAATTACATCATTACTTTTCTTTGGAATAGTAACTATTCCAATAATCTACATTCTGACATTAATTGGATGGTGGATACATGCTTAAAGAAATTGGATCCGTTTTTTCATTTTTAACAATTTTTCCATCATCAAATGCTACCCTAGATAACATTGCAAAATACATGTTCATGTTTCCTATTGTTGGAATCGCAATTGGACTTTTAGTTGGTTCATTAGGTTTTGGTTTATCTTTTTTCTTAGATCCTCTGTTAGTAAGTTTACTAGTTGTTGCTTCTCTAGCAATTATTACTGGAATACATCATGCAGATGGCTTAGCTGATTTTGCAGATGGATTGATGGTAAAAGGCACAAAAGATAAAAAATTAAAAGCTATGAAGGATCTTTCTACTGGGTCTGCAGGAATTGTTACAATTGTTTTGTATCTGACTGGATTGATAATTACCATTTCTCTTACTAGCGGATTTGATTTGTTTAAGGCAATCTTGATTAGTGAAATATTGGCAAAATTTTCAATGGTAGTGATGGCCAGTTTAGGTAAATCGGCATCATTAGGCTCAAATTCACCCTTTGTTGAATTTATGAAGGATAAGAAAAAACTTGCGGCAGCATTTTTGATAATGTTGATTCCTGTTATTCTAATTGGTGAAACAACAGGATTGGTAATGCTTGGCGTGACTATTGCATTAACTTTATTTCTTTTAGCTCTTTCTACTCGTAGTTTTGGTGGAATTACAGGCGATGTACTTGGTGCAACTAATGAATTCACACGATTAGCTTCATTGATGGTATTTGTTTCAATATGATTGGTATTGTTATGGCTGGTGGAAAAGGCACTAGAATGAATTTAGATAACGAAAAATTATTACTAGAATATAAAAAACCTATAATTCTTCATGTAGTTGATTCGTTAAAAAATTCAAATTCATTTTCAAAAATACTGGCCATTACTAGCTGTAATTCTCCTAAAACAAAAAAATTGTTAAAAAGAAATAATGTAGAAACTTTTGATACTCCTGGAATTGGTTATGTAGAGGATCTTAATTTAGTATTGAAAACTATTAATGATAAAGTCCTAGTTACATCAGGTGATTTACCATTACTTGATAAGGAAATCATTCAACACATTATCAAGAAATTTGATCCTAAAAAAATTTGGACTAGCATTCTTGTTACAAATGAATTTTTAACTTCTCTTGGTCTTGAATCTGACTACTCTGTTATTTTTGACGGTAAAAAATGCCATTATACTGGAATTTCTTTGGTAAATTCAGAAAAGATTTCTTCACTAGAAGATTTGGTTGAAAATTATATTGTTATTGATGATAAGAGAATTGCTTTTAATTTAAATTCAAAACAAGACTATGATTTACTCGGCACTACCTGAAATCTTGCCATTTATTTGAGCCTTTGATCCTGTTGGCTCTGAAATAGTATTTCCACAGGAATTACATGCTATTTGGGTTGATGCGTGAGAATAAATTATCTGTAATTCACCGCATTCATTACAATTAACTTTTTGAAACTTACTTGAAGGCTTTGGAATTTCAATGTGATCTTTTTTCATGCTGCAACCAACTCAAATTTCTTAATTCTGACACCTTTTTTATTGTATTTCTTTTTGCATACAGTACAAGTCATAAGCGGAGTAACTTTCTTTGTAACTTTAGCTGGTTTTGCTAATTTTGGGAATTTTTGTCCACCATAGCCCTGTTTACGCTCTGCGTGCCTACGTTCACCCCTAGCAGAACCTCGTCTTTTTCCAGCCTTGTAAATGGAAACTTTCTGTTCAGTATGTGTTTTACATTTTGCACAGTACTTTCGAATCACCTTAGGGATGTTCATATCAACAAAACCTCTTAATCCGTAATTTAAGCATTGAATCTATAATAGGCGCAAAAACCAATACAAAGACGTGACTTCGAGCCTAGCAAATTCGATCTCTAATCTTAACTCTGTAGCAATGGGTGAGAAGAAAGCCGATCTAGTTTTAAAAAATTGTAATTTGTTATCAGTTTACACTAGAGAAATCATTCCAAATATTCAGATTGCAATTGTTAAAGAAAGAATTGCATATGTTGGTCCTGATGCATCACATGCAGTTGGTCTGAAAACTATTGTAATTGATGTAAAAGGAAAATATGTTGGTCCTGGTTTTGCAGATCCTCATTTACATATTGATCAATTTGTATTACCGTCTGAATTTGCAAAAAAGGCCTTACTTTGTGGTGTCACATCTTTATTTTCTGATCCAATTGATATTGTCAGTGTTGCAGGATATCGTGGTTTTCAAGAATTTCTTAAACTTGGAGAAAACCTTCCAATTCGAATCTTCCAAGTAGTTCCAGGAGGTTTACCTGTAGATGAAAAATTTAGTAGTGGAAAATCATTAACTTTGTCACAAGAAAAATCTGCAATAAAGCATCCTCATGTTCTTGGAATGGGAGAAGTTTTTTCATGGACTAAAGTTACAATGCGTGAACCAAAAACAATGAAATCGCTTTCAACAATGCTTGAGTGTGATTGTATAATTAATGGGCATACTGCCGGTGCAAGTGAAAAAAAACTTAATGCATATGTTTCATCAGGTATACTGTCTTGCCATGAACCAATCAATTTTGATCAGGTTTTAGAAAGATTGCGCCTTGGAATGTGGATAATGATTAGAGAAGGTTCCATTAGACGTGATTTGAAAGAAATAATTCCACGGGTTTTGTCCCATGGAACATATCTGAATCGCTTAATGTTCTGTTCTGATGGTCTTGATCCACTTGATATTTCTAAATTTGGACACATAGACCACTGTATACGTGAATCAGTCAAACTTGGTCTGAAGCCTATAGATGCAATTACAATGGCATCAAAGAACAATTTCGATTATTACAATATGGCAAAAGATCTTGGCGGTATAGCACCCGGAAAATTAGCAGATATTTTAATTTTTGATGATATGAAATCATTCAAACCAAACAAAGTCTTTGTTGGAGGAAAACTTGTAGTATCCAATGGACAAATTGTTACTCCTATCAAAAAGAAAATTATTCCTACATGGATTAAAAATACAGTTAAACTAAAAAATTTCTCAAAAAATGATTTTCTCATAAAATCAAAGAAAAAAGATGTTGTTGCAAATACCATCTACATGCAAACTGAAATAATTACAAAAATTGGTTCAGCCGAACTTCACTCTAAAGATGGTCATGTATCTGCTTCTTTAGATTCCGATATATGGAAAGTTGCGGCCTTTGACAGAATACATGGAACAAATAAACACACGATTGGTTTTCTTGAAAATTTTGAGGCAGATATAGGGGCTTTTGCTTCAACTTGGAGTTTTCATGAAAATGATATGATTGTCATTGGTTCAAATGATTCTGATATGGCTGTTGCCTCTAACCATCTAATCAAGAATCAAGGCGGTTTAGTTGCAGTCAAATCTGGAAAAATTCTTGCATCTTTACCACTTCAACTTGGAGGAATTATTTCCACTAATTCATTTGAAAATGTTTCTTCTAGTTTTGAAAAAATCAACAATGTAATTGTGGATTCAGGTTCTAAATTTTCTAGACCTCATCTGATTCCTTTATTCTTGCCTTTTCTTGCTCTACCATCAGTTAGAATTCTTTCTGGTGGTATTGTTGATGTGAAAAAACGAAGCTACATTTCACCGATCAACTAAGTAATGTTAAAAAGGGGGATTTAGTGGATTGAAGCTGAATCTAAATGGCATCAATTCAACAAGGACCAAATGGACCTGTTTTAGTTCTCAAAGAGAGTGCATTACAGCAAAAAGGTAAAGATGCTCAACAAAACAATATTGCTGCAGCAAAATTAGTTGCACAATTAGTTAGAAGCAGTCTTGGACCTAGAGGCCTTGATAAAATGTTAGTTGATTCCTTAGGTGATGTAACTATTACAAATGATGGTGCCACAATTTTGAAAGAAATTGATGTTCAGCATCCTGCAGCCAAAATGATGGTTGAAATTTCTAAAACCGTTGATAATGAAGTAGGTGATGGTACAACTTCTTCTGTGATTTTTGGAGGTGCATTATTAGCAAGAGCTGAAGACCTTCTCAAAAAAGATGTACATTCTTCAACAATTATTGATGGATACCAAGCCGCTGCAGATAAGACCCTTGAAATTTATTCTCAGTTAGCCAAAAAAATCCAACCTGATGATAAGGCATCTCTTCTAAAAATTGCTACAACAAGTATGCAATCAAAATTGATTTCTGAAGATAGCTCATTACTCTCTAAAATTATAGTTGATGCAATTCTTAGTATTGCAATAAAGAAAGGCGATTCTTATTCTGTTGACCTTGAAAATATTAAAGTAGAAAAGAAGGCTGGCGGTTCAATTGATGACACACAAATTATCAAAGGAATTGTTTTAGATAAAGAAATTGTTCATAGTGGAATGCCTACAAGAATTGAGAATGCAAAAATTGCATTACTAAACTCAGCATTAGAAATAGAAAAAACAGAACTTAGTTCAGAAATTAGAATTACTGACCCAACACAAATGCAGATGTTCTTAGAGGAAGAGAATAGAATGTTAAAGTCTATGGTTGACAAGTTGCATGATGTTGGAGTTAATGTATTAATTTGTCAAAAGGGAATTGATGATATTTCACAACACTATCTTGCAAAATATGGCATTATGGCAGTACGTCGTGTCAAAGAAAGTGATATGATTAAACTTTCTAAAGCAACAGGCGGACGTGTAATTAGTAATCTTGATGATCTTTCAGAGAATGATCTTGGTACTGCAGATTTGGCTCATCAAAAGAAAGTTGAATCTGACAAATGGGTCTTCATTGAAGGATGTAAACATCCACAATCTGTTACAATGTTAATTCGTGGTGGAACTCAAAGAGTAATTGACGAAGTTGATCGTTCAATACATGATTCTTTAATGGTTGTAAAAGACGTTATCGAAAAACCAGCAATTGTTGCTGGCGGTGGTGCCCCTGAAGCATTTGCAGCATCATTACTCAAAGATTGGGCTGATAATTTTGATGGAAGAGAACAACTTGCAATCAAAAAATATGCAGAAGCATTAGAAACAATTCCACTCACTATTGCTGAGAATGCTGGAATGGATCCTATTGATACTATGGCTAATCTTAGAGCAAAACAAAATCAAGGTCATAAATGGACTGGAATTGATGCCAGAAATATGAAAATTTCTGATATGATGGCAATTAATGTTATTGAACCAATTGTGGTTAAAGAGCAAATTATCAAATCTGCAACTGAAGCTGCATGCATGATTCTCAGAATTGATGATGTTATCGCTGTATCTGGAGCTCCAGGCGGCATGCCTTCAATGGGCTAAAATTTTAGTTAAAGCTTAAGCGTTTCCCTTTTTGATACTCATTGTTGTACAAAGTTGGTGTTGATTTAGGGGGGACCAAAATTGAAGCTATTCTATTAGATGAAAACTTTGTTGTCATTACAAGAAAAAGAATCCCAACCCCTCAAGATGATTATGAAAAGATTTTAGATTCAATTTACTCTTTGGTAAGAGAAATATCTGAAAATATATCTGATTTTTCATTAGGAATCTGTACTCCAGGAGCAATTTCAAAGCAAACAGGATTAATCAAAAATAGCAATACTCAATGCTTGATTGGAAAATCACTAAAAGATGATTTAGAAAAGAAGCTCGGAAAAAAAATCTCTATAGAAAATGATGCTAATTGTTTTACAATGGCAGAAGCAACATTAGGTGCTGCCATTGATTTTGATTTAGTTTTTGGTGTAATTATTGGCACTGGTGTGGGTGGTGGAATTGTAATTGATAAAAAACTATATCCTGGGAGGACAAATATTGGAGGCGAATGGGGACATCACACATTACATCGTAATGGCAATCCTTGCTACTGCGGCAAAACTGGATGTGTTGAGACTTACATTAGCGGCCCTTCACTTGAAAATCAATGGACAAAATTAACTGGCAAATCTTCCTCTATGCAAGAAATTCTTACTAATGTTAATAGTGAAATTGGAAAAAAATGGAAAGATGAATTTATAGAAAATTTTGGATTTGGTCTTGCAAATGTCATTGACATTTTAGATCCTGATGCAATTGTTTTAGGTGGCGGATTATCTAATATTGATTTTCTATACACTGAGGGAAAAGAATCAGTTTACAACAAAGTTTTTTCGGATTTAGTTGACACTCCAATTCTGAAAAATAAACTAGGTGATTCTGCAGGTGTTTTTGGTGCCTGTATGCTCTAATTTGGACATCCTTCCATCTTTGAAATTGAATATCCGTCTGTCATAATTTCAATTTCCATGTCTTCTGGAACGGATTGTGTGTGGCAAAACTTGCATTCTTCTGTAGTCACTATAGATGATTCTTCTCCAATTGATTTTAGCCATTCTTTTGCAAATGAAATTGCTTTTTCCACGTCGCTATTGTCAGTAACCACATCAAAATGCATTGTATGCCCATCTTTTGCTTTTACATATGTGTCAAAAACATGAAAATCCATACTAATCACAAATTATAAAGAATATTGGTTTTTAATTGTTATAATTTTTTCTACTATTGAATTTACATCTATATCTAATTCAGTACTGATTAAAATCAATCCTGCACCGCCAATAGGAATAGTTATCCTGTAAATTTTCTCATATTTTGCTACTGCAAAAATAGGATTTCCAATTTTATCTGCAGTTTTTTTCCGAGTTGACCATCGATAAACTGCTTGTGATAGAGACATCTCAGTTTCTTCTTTTGTTAAATAACTCTTTAATCCGGGACGTACTTTGTTATAGAGTTCACCAAAATCATAAACTCCTACATATCGAATATTTTTATCAGAAGATAATATCTGATCACATATTTTTTCATATTGCATTTTTATCCCTATTGTGGTTCAATTGTTGCTGGAGGTTTACTTGATATTGTATAGGTGACCCAAGTAACATCTTCAATCTCATTTGTTATTCTATTACTCATTTTTTCTAATAATCCATGTGGCAATCTTGTCCAATCTGCAGTCATTGCATCAACTGAATCTACAACTCTAATCATAACAATATTTCCATATCTGCGTTCATCTCCAACAACTCCAACTGCTCTATCATCACCTACTGCTGCATATGCTTGCCATACTTTTTCGTAAAGGCCCGCCTCAATTAATTCCTCTTCAACTATTTTACTGGCTACTTTACAAATCTCTAGTTTAGTTGGAGTAACTTCTCCAATTATCCTTACTGACAAACCTGGACCTGGAAATGGATGTCTCATGAAAAGTTTTTCTGGAACTTGAAGAATTTTGGCAATTTTTCTTACTTCATCCTTATACAAATCCCTTAATGGCTCTAAAATTTCTAAATTCAGCCATTCTGGTAGTCCTCCTACATTATGATGTGATTTTATTACTGCAGCGGGTCCTTTTGATACTCCACTTTCAATCACATCTGGATACAATGTCCCTTGAGCTAACCATTTGAATGGACCATTTTTTTTAGCAAATTCAGTAAATACCCGAACAAATTCTTCTCCAACAATCATTCTTTTCTTTTCAGGATCTTCTACACCTTTGAGTTTCCCAAGAAATGCATCTGCAGCATTTACTGCTGTAAAATCTACTTTGAAATTATCTTTGAACATTTCCTCAATCTCTTTTTCTTCATTTAATCGAAGTAAGCCGTTATCAACAAAAACACACTTTAGTCTATCCCCGATTGCTTTGTGAATAAGTAATGCAACAACTGTAGAATCTATGCCGCCACTAACTCCACAAAGCACATTTCCATCAATCTTTGAGATTTTTTCAACAGCTGTGTCGATAAAGCCCTCCATAGTCCAATCTTGTTTGGCACCACAAACTTTCAAGACAAAATTTTTTAGAATTTCCGTACCTTGCTCTGTATGCACTACCTCAGGATGGAATTGAATTCCGTAGATTGATTTTTCTTTTAATGCAATTGCAGCTGCTTTTGCACTTTCAGTATGGCCTATTACTTTGAAACCTTCTGGAATTTGCTCTGCCTCATCACCATGACTCATCCATGCTCTGATTGATTCACCAATTCCATTCAGAAGATCTTCATTACTATCGATTGTTAGTAATGATGAGCCATATTCTTTATTTGCCCTTTTTACTTTCCCCCCATATTTGTTAACAATTAGTTGATGACCATAACAGATTCCAAGTAGTGGTAGGTTCATATCAAAAATCTTATTTTCTGGATTAGGTGCATCTGAATTATAAACACTGGATGGGCCACCCGAAAAAATTATCCCTGTAGGATTCATTTTTTGTAATTCCTCATAACTGATATCATAAGGAACTAGTTCTGCATAAACAGAAAACTCTCGAATTCTTCTACAGATTAAATGGCTATACTGTGATCCAAAATCTAAAACTACAATTTTATCCATGCTATCACTTGTTTACATTTTCTAGCATTCGGGTTAATGACCATCCTGCCGTATTGATTAACTCATTTACTCTTTCTTTTTGCCTATAGTTTTTAATTATAATTTCTCTAATGTCTGCCCCATTTTTGTTAACGATGTAATCAATAACTGACTCTTTTTGGATCTTCCCACTCTCTGCTTCTACAACGTCTTTCTTTTTCATTTCTCCAATTATTCTGTCTAAAAAGAATGATTTGAAAGGTGGTGTATCTGCATTAATTGCAATTTCATTATCTAAAACTATGGAAACTTGATCCGGTGTGACAAATGCATTAGCAATAATTTTGCCATCATTGACTCTTTTGATAGGAATTGAATTTTCTACAGGCTTTTCTTTGATCTCTGGTTTAGGTTTTTCATCTTTTCTTATTCCTAACTGAGAAGCTTTTGTAAAACTAGAGTCTTTTAAGAACAAGTCTAAAACACTGATGTTTTTTTCTAGCATTTCGATTCCCTCTTGGTGTTTACTGATTTGCTCGATCAAACTCTCTTTCAAAGCAACAATCTCTTTTACTTGCTCCTCTGAAAATCTCATAATCTGATTAATCATGAATGGGTATTAAATGCATTCTAGGTAATTATAATATCCAGTTCCTTATATGATATTTTTTTAAATCCTTTAATTGACTTTGATGTGGTAAATAATTCCGATTTTGTAAATGTGGATAACCACTCCAAAAGAGATTTTCCTCGTTTTAATTTCATTAGTTTGATTTTTCTCTCTGATTTTTTTGTTTTTGAATATTTACCTATATGCTCCCCAAAATCCATACCAAACAAAACAACTTTCTTTGCTTGAAAATGGCTTGCTAGAAAAATACTTCTGTCTCCATCTGTAAATCCTCCAAAGTTTTCAATTTTACTAAATGGAATTGATTGTGTTGTACCAATACAATTTTTAAATTTTTTAGTCAATCCTAATTTTTCTATATTGTCTCCATGTGCATGTACAACAAAAATAGAATCTGTTTTTCCAATTTTTTTTAATGTATCCTGATCTCCATCTAAATCTGTAACAACAATATCTGGAATGATCCCTTTTTCTACAAGTGGTTTAATTGAGCTATCTGCAGCAATTTTAATAATTTTCTTATATTTTTTTAATTTTGGAATTGCAAAAGACAAAGAAGGCCCTGAGCCAATAACAAACACTGTTTTACCTTTTATTATCTTTGAAATTCTCTTGTTAGCATCAGATTTTTTCAAAATTGAATTCAAAATAATTGCCGATTCTCTATCTTTCTTTTCACTGTATCTGAACTCTCTTAAAATATCGTGATACCTCTTTTTCCAACCTAAAATCATCATATCACTCAAATTGTATTAGATTTGATAAACCATGTGGCAAAAATTGCAAATGTAGGTGTGGGTGGAACGAATCCTGTCCGAATCATGGGAATTCTAAACACAAGCCCTGAATCATTTTACAAAAAATCTGTCAATACCAGTAAAGCAAGCATAAAAAATACCGTTAAATTAATGGAAAGTCAGGGAGCAGATTTTATTGATATTGGTGGCATGTCTACTGCACCATATCTATCTACGATGATTTCAGAAAAAACTGAATCAAAAAGGATTCTTGATGCAATTAAGATTGTTCAAAATTCCACAAATCTTCCGATATCTGTAGATACTTGTAGAGCATCTGTTGCAAGAGATGCTTTAGAATGTGGAGCTGAAATAATCAATGACATTTCTGGATTAAAATATGATACAAAAATGAAAGATGTCATATCAGAATTTTCCCCATCTTTAATTTTATGCGCATTTGCCCCAAAAATTGTACTTGGAAATCCTGTCACATCAACTAAAAAATTACTTAGAGACAGCTTACAAATAGCAAAAAAATCAAACATATCTTCTGAAAAAATTGTCTTAGATCCTGCAATTGGTTTTTTTAGAAAATCTGGTAAAGGCCCATTTTTTACAAAAATCAAATCAGATTGGCTAGAAAGAGATCTATCTGTGTTAAAAAATCTGAGTTCGATTAAACAGACTTTTCCCATTCTGATCTCAGTTTCTAACAAATCATTCATAGGAAAAATATTGGGAAAAGAAAATCCAGGGGATCGAATATTTGGCTCAATTGCAGCAGAAACCATTTCTGTAATGAATGGAGCTGACGTCATTCGTACTCATAATGTAGAGGCTACCAAGGATGCAATAACGATCACTTCTAAACTGTACAAAAAACACAAAGGCTTATAATCAATATTTTACTTTCTTAACAAGGTTTCATTGGAATTCAAAGAAGGATTAACTTTTGACGATGTTCTTCTTGTACCCAAATATTCAGATATTACAAGTAGAAGTCAGACCGATCTAACTACCAAATTATCTCGAAATTTATCAATCAATATTCCATTTGTGAGCGCAAATATGGATACTGTAACTGAATCCTTGATGGCAGGAACAATGGCTCGTGCTGGAGGAATTGGAATTATTCATAGATTTTTGACAATCAAAGAACAGGCAAACGAAGTTCTCAAAGTCAAACGATCAGGCAGTGTGATGATTGAAAATCCATACTCTATATCTCCAGACAAATCTGTTGCGGAAGCCATTGATTATGCAGAAGATAAAGAAATTTCTGGATTATTAGTTATTGATTCTAATTCTAAATTAATAGGAATTGTAACTGAACGAGATTTGCTATTTGCAAATAAAGCAAATAAAATTCAAGATGTAATGACTAAGGATGTTGTAACAGCTAAACTCGGTGTTACACTAGATGAATCTAAGGAAATCTTACATAAACATAGAATTGAAAAACTACCAATAGTTGATGATTCTGGAATTGTAAAAGGTTTGATTACAAGTAAAGACATTACCAATAATGCTGATTTTCCAAATGCATCTAAAGATAAGAAAGGTAGACCGTTAGTTGGTGCAGCAGTAGGAGTAAAAGGTGACTTTTTAGAAAGAAGTGAATCTCTTTTAGAGGCTGGTGCAGATGTTCTTGTAGTTGACATTGCTCATGGACATAGTGAAAATGCAATTAGTACAGTTAGAAATATCAAAAAGGCATTTCCTGATTGTGAGTTAATTGCAGGAAACATTGCAACTGCTCAAGGAGCTATAGATTTGATTAAAGCTGGAGTTGATGCGGTCAAAGTTGGTGTAGGTTCTGGATCAATTTGTATTACTAGAGTTATTACCGGATCTGGCGTTCCTCAATTAACTGCTGTAATGGATTGTGCAAAAGTTGGAAAAGATTATGGTATTCCAATAATTTCTGATGGTGGTACAAGAACTTCAGGTGATGCTACCAAAGCATTAGCTGCTGGTGCTTCAACTGTAATGATAGGAAGTATGCTTGGAGGAACTGATGAATCTCCTGGTACAGTTTTGACTAAAAATGGAAAGCGATTCAAAGTGTATAGAGGAATGGCATCATTGGCTGCATCAATTGGAAGAAAATCCAAAGAATCAGGCACAATATCACTTGATGATGATTTGAATGATTATGTTGCAGAAGGAGTTGAGGCAATGGTTCCATACAAAGGAACTGTAACTGATATTCTAAAGCAATTGACAGGAGGAGTACGTTCTGGTTTGAGTTATTGTGGCGCACATACAATTCCACAAATGCAAGAAAATGCAGAATTTATCAAAATGTCAAGAGCTGGATTTGCAGAGAGTCAGCCTCATGATGTTTCTTTGATGTAGATAATTTTTTAAACAGTATCCAGACAAATACAATCATGCTTTCTAAACGAACTATTATTGGATTAGTAGTTGGCAGCGCTATTATTGCAATTGGAGGATATTCTTTAATTTCACACATTGGAACAATTACAATTAATGAAAATTATGTATTGGGAGTAGGTGACTCAATACCTTACACAATTCCTGCTCCTGCTTCAACTCCCCAGCATATGAAAATAGTCGGTGATGCATTTGATCTTAAATTACAAAGTCCTGCAGATGGGTTACAAATTCCAAACACTTCTTACAAAAAGGAACTAACTTTAGATTGGGTTCACTTGAAAGAAGGTGAGACAAAAATTCTCATTCAAAATACAGGGAATACTGAATTAACTATCACTGGAGAATTAATTCGTAGTTCAGATCCTGTTTGGTTCACCTTTGATCTTATGGTGATTACATCAGGAATGGTAATCATTGGATTTAGTATGGGCTTTACTTTGAGAAAACCAAAAGGATTTTAGCTTAATTTTGCTGAAGGATAGGAACCTAAAACTTTCATAAACAGAGTTTCTTGTTTTATTTTTTCTAACATCTCGGAAATTTTAGGATTGTTTTGATGCCCTTCAAAATCTACATAGAAATTATATTCCCAAGTATTCGTTTTTGTTGGTCTTGATTCTATCTTTGTTAAATTGACATTATTTCTGTGAAAGTTCTCTATTATTCTAAACAATGAGCCTGGTTCGTGCTTTATTGAAAAAATTATTGATGTTTTATCATTGCCTGATTCTGAATTACTTGTTTTGGATAAAATCAAAAATCTGGTATAGTTAATTAGATTATTTGCAATATTCTCCAAAATTATTGGCATCTGATATATCTCTGCGGCATCTTTGCTAGCAATACATGCACAATTTTCTTTGTTTATCTCTTTGACCATTTTTACACTTCCTGCAGTATCGTACGCAGGAATTGTTTTCATATTGTGTTCTTCAATGAATTTTCTGCATTGACCTAAAGCTTGTGGATGTGAATAGACTGTATCTATCTGATCAATTTTCCCAGTTCCAATCAAACAATGTTCTATTCTATGATAGATTTCACCTGTCGCATTAAGAGATGTAGAATATAACAAATCATAGCTCTCGCCTACGCTACCTTCTATAGAATTCTCTACTGGCAAAATAGCAAATTGTGTTTTATCATTACTTGTGCTCTCTAACACTTCGGCAAATGTACTATGAGGAACCGTTTCAATTTCTTTGCTAAAAAATAATCTTGCTGCAGCTTCACTATAAGCCCCTCGTTCACCTTGGAACGAAACATGTATCATTTCTTACCCTCTTAAATTTACGAAATCACTATTTCCAAAGTTTGAAGAAAGTTTTCTCTCATCAATCCATGCACAGTCTGTACATTTTATTGCATCACGCATTGGTACAACCTTTCCTCCACATTTTCTACATTTGGTAAATAAAACTCCTAAATTTGGTTCGCTAATTGATGCATGAATAGTACCATTGAGATGGTTGATAATTTTTAGTGTAACAATATCGTTAACTAGTGCAACATTTCTGATTCTTAAATTTCGTGTTCCGCAGACACATTCCACTTTTGATGTTGTTGGTTTTCCATTGATATAATCAATTGAAACTGCAATCATAGATGACATTACTGCGGCAACTGTTCCAATTATGATATCGCCCACTCTTGGGATTGATAGAAGTTTTGGATGCTTTACGTTGGCAGTTCGTGTTTCCTTATCAATGTCCTTCTCTCCAACTGTTGCTGCTCTTACCATATCTCCGTCATCAAAGGCATTATTTCCTGCCTCGTACTCTTCAATAGATGCTATTTTATCACCTGGAAATATTGCATTTTCAGACATATTGAGAATCCTGCTTTTATGATTATAATTGTTTGTGGTTTGAAGCATCTTTGATAAATCATATATTTTCAAAAATTAGATGAATATCATGAAAGCTCTGGTATACGATGAATACACTGTAGATGATGATTTTTCTAAAATCTTGAAAATTAAAGAAATTCCAATACCTGAACCAAAATCTAACGAAGTAATAATCAAGGTAAAAGCCGCTGCTCTAAACTATGATGATATTTGGGGAATGAGAGGTAAGCCATTGGCAATTCCTTTACCTCACATTTCTGGTACAGATGCTGCTGGTGAAGTAACGGCAATTGGGACTGATGTAAAAAATATCAAAGTTGGAGACAGAGTTGTATCACATGGAAACATGTCTTGCAGAGTTTGTAAAGCATGCACTGATGGTAGAGAGTTTGATTGCAGAAAACGAACCATCTGGGGTTTTGAAACAGGTCCACTATGGGGAGGTTATTGTGAATTTACACATCTTCCAGAAGTTAATGTTGTAAAAATCCCGGAGAGTGTTTCATATGACGAAGCAGCTGCTGCATCAATGACTCTGTTGACATCATGGCATATGTTAGTAGGTAGAGCAAAAATTCAACCAGGGCAAATAATTCTGATAATGGGTGGCAGTTCTGGAGTTGGCAATTATGGAATTCAAATTGCAAAACTTTTTGGATGTACTGTAATTGCTACTGCAAGTCCTGATAAATTGGATAAATTACTGGAATTGGGAGCTGATTTTGCAGTGGATCATAGAAAAGAAGATTGGCATAAGGAAGTGCGTTCAATTGCAAAAAAAATTCCAAAACCATCAGGCGATGCACCTGGTGTTGATGTAATTTTTGAACATATCGGTGGTTCTCATTGGAATAAAGAATTAACTTTGTTAAATTATGGCGGAACAATAGTTACGACCGGCGCAACAACTGGATATGATGCCAAGACTGACTTGAGACATATTTTCTTTAAGGGCATCAATATTTTAGGCTCTACCCAGGGAACCAGAGCAGAACTTGAACAAGGGATGTATTGGATGTCGCAAGGTAAAATCAAATCCATAATTGATTCAGTATATACTCTAGAAGAGGCAGCTGTTGCTCATACAAAGATGCTCAAAGGCAAAGGACTATTTGGAAAAATCTTAATCAAACCTGGAACTTGATTGATGTGGAAGATCCAAAAACAAATTCAATTTTAGATGAAGGCAATAGGTTATTTTTACAAGGAAAACTACATGAGGCAATCATATATTATGATAAAATTCTAGATGTAAATCCCCAACATTTGAGTTCTCTTAACAATAAAGGATATGCCTTGAGCAAATTGAAAGACTTTGATAATGCTATGAGATGCTATGATGCTGCTTTAGTAATTTCTCCAGATGATTTGTCTGTACTAGTTAACAAAATATCTTCATTTCGTAAACAAGGAAATTTTGATGATGCATTATCTATTTGTAATGATATCTTAAAGAATAATCCAAAGTACAAAATTGCACTATATCATAAAGAACGAGTTTTATTTTCTATGGGTAATTTTGATGAATCCATTTTATGCTGTAATCAAATTTTAAATGATTACCCTGACAATGGCGATGTATTATTTGATAAATCATGTAATTTTGTAATGTTATCTAGGAATGACGAGGCACTAGATCTCCTTGAACATGCAATTTCCCAAGGAGTACAATACAAAATCAAAGCTAAAAAATCAAAATTATTTGAAAAACTATCAGATAATTCTAGATTCAAAAAATTAATTTTATGATTATAACCAATGTGGAATTTCCAAGTACTCATCGATACTTTCTTTTCTTAAAACTTTAAGCAGTGCATTTGCCTGTGGCGTTGATAAAACAGGTTTATCAAATTGATTGTCTGTAGAAATTCTTGGGCATGCAACTTGAATAAACGCATCAATTCCCCTAAGATTGTTTAATCTTTCATTTGTAATGTCTGTAAGTGCAAACAACTGAACCTTTTTTCCTTCCTTTTCTAGTTCTTTTTTAAATTTCAAGCCAAATACTTTTGATAGTTGCCCTTCTTTTAAGCCAATAATTATCCCAAATGATTTTGCCTCTGCTGCTTTGAATATTGCTAGACTTGCTTTCTTTTTTAGCATACGTGCAAATTCTGTTACCTCTCTTACTTCATTAAAATAAGGATCTAAAACAAATGTCGGTAAATTTGTTGACAATGCTATTCCTGCAGCATGAAAATTACTTTGGCCTAAAAATACATAGGCATCAACTTCTTTTTTTAATTCTGTTGCAGGATAAAACTCGCATCCAAATACTTGGCCGTCATTTAATTGCCCTTTTCCCTTTCCAATTTTTACTGTAATGCCATTTTTTGTTAAAATTTTTTCAACCTTGTCCATTTGATGTAAATGTTGACTGTCTGTAACTAGTGAAATTACTTTTCCTTTTAAGAGATCTGTGCATTTTTCTGCAACAGTATCAAATCCAACATCATCAAATGCATCAATTAAAACTAAATTTTTTTCTAGTGATTCTGTATTAATCGTGTGTCCTATGTTAAATTGTATTTCTGCTCCTAAAATTTTTGAACCTGTTGTATTCAAGTCACAAGTTCCCCATGTTGTATCTGCTAAAACATATGCTGGTATTTCATATTTCGTTGAAATTTTAATTGCCATATCTTGAACTTGAGGTAACATTCCGTCTGGACCATTTAGTGAAACTGATGCTGGTTTCTTTTCTTCTATTTCTTTGAAAATTCTTGCCTCATCTATTATAATCAATTTAGCTTGGAATAGCACATTATTAATTTAAATCAACTGTATAGTACAACAACTAAAAATGTCTGATCAGATAAAACAAGTCATGGAAAAACCAACAATTCTCAATGTAGGATTTGATGATACTGATTCCCCCAAAGGAATGTGCACAACATTTCTTGCTTACAAAATTGTTGATTTGCTGCAAAAACAAAAAACAGAGTTTTTAGATTTTCCACGATTAATTCGATTTAATCCAAACATTCCGTGGAAAACAAGAGGAAATGGAGCAGTTTCTATGAGGGTAAAGACAAAAAATCCCTCTAAAATAAAAAACCAAATCAAAAATCTCGTTGCAAAATATTCTGATACTAAAAATGGTGCAAATCCTGGACTAGTATTTTTTGAAAATGATTTGATTCCATCTGAATTTACTAAATTTAGTAAATTAGCTTTATGGCAACTGATTAACAGAAATAATGCAAAAAAATTTGCTAAAAAAAATAATCTTGAGATTTACTATCAAGGAAACGGTCAAGGATTGGTAGGTGCAATTGGTGCGATAGGTTATGATTTTGGTGATCACACATTAGAGCTTTTGAGTTACCGTAAAAAGCCAAAATTTGGAAAAGAAAGAAAAATTTCTACTGAAAGCGTTAAAGTCATGCAGGAAAAAACTTCTCCTAATACGTTTAACAGTTTTGATACTAAGAAAGGCAGAGTCCTAATTACTCCCCATGGTCCTGACCCTGTTTTTTATGGTGTTAGAGGTGAAAATGTAGATTCTTTAGTTTATGCTACTAAAATTCTAAAGACTAGTGAAAAATTGGATGGCTATATGATCTTCAAATCAAATCAGGGAACAGGTGATCATTTGAAAAATGAATTAAATTTTGAAAACATGAAACCATATGCATCCGGAAAAATTACTGGAATTGTATCTAACATGCCAAAAACTGTAAAGGGCGGGCATGTATTTTTTAAAATTATTTCTAAAGGTCATGAATTTTGGTGTGCCGTTTACAAACCAACCGGCATGACTACAATTGCATCTAATCTGTTAAAAGGTGATAAAATATGTGTGGGTGGAGGTGTTAGGAAGGCCTCAAAAAATTTCCCCCGTATAATTAATTTAGAATTTCTTGATGTCATTACTCTTGTAAAAAATACTCTCCTGTCAAATCCTAAGTGTAAAAAGTGCAATAAAAAAATGAAATCTAAAGGTGTGAATCAAGGATTTCAATGCATCCGATGCGGAACAAAATCTTCTAAAAAAATAATCATTGAAAATTCAAGAAAAATAAAAAACCAACTATATCTCCCAGAAATATCTGCTCATAGGCATCTTAGTAGACCCTTGCAGAGAATTGGAATTGTCAACAAATCTGCAAAATTCGATAATTCTCTTTCATGGTTTTGTGTATATGATAAGTAGCGGGGAGTAGATTTGAACTACTGAACTGCGGGTTATGAGCCCGCCGGGATGACCTGGCTTCCCCACCCCGCTGAACATAAATGAAGTTGAGCCGTATATACGCTTTATCAAATTCTTGAAAGTAATTAATAGGATTTGTAAAGATTGTTTTTTCATGGATAAAAAAATACAAATCGCTGTAATTGCTGTGGCAGTAGTATTTTCTATCTTGGTTTTAACATCCCCAAATGATCCAATTCCACTACCTCAACCAAATTCAAATTCTAAAAGTGAATTTGTAACTATTCTTGCTGAAAACCTTGACAAACCTCGTGCTATTGCTATTTCAGATGATCGAATTTTTGTTACAGAAAAAGATGGAATGATTAGAGTAATTCAAAACAATACTCTATTAGAATCTCCATTAGCTACACTACGTGTTGCTGATGTGTTTGATGGTGGATTGCTAGGTATTACACTGCATCCAAATTTTTCAAACAATCATTATCTGTATGTGTTTTTGACATATAATCAGGATGGAAATTTATGGAATAAAATTTTAAGAATTACTGAATCTAAAAATAAATTAGTTGATGCAGAAACCATCTTAGATAAAATTCCTGGTTCTTCATTTACAAATGGCGGCTTTATCAAATTTGGCCCTGATGAAAAATTGTATGTAGGAACTGGAACAGTTTCTGATGCATCACATCTTCCACAAGATCTCAACTCTTTGTCTGGAAAAATTTTGAGATTAAATGATGACGGCTCAATTCCCGATGATAATCCTTTTTCAAACTCACCAGTCTATTCATTGGGACACAGAAATCCTCAGGGGATGACTTGGGATAACCATGGAAATTTGTTTGTAGCAGAATTTGGACCTGAAAAAAATGATGAAATTAATCTAATCCAATCAGGAAAAAACTATGGATGGCCTGAACAACAATGTTCTGGAAATGAAAATTTTCAAGATGCAATTCTCTGCTATGATCCAAGCATAGAACCTGGTGGCATATTGTTTTATTCTGGAGATACTCTAAATTTTGAATCTTCATTCATAATGGCATCTATGAGGGCATCAAATCTGTATCAATTGGATTTTGAAGAGGGATTGAGTTCACAAAAATCAATTCTTAGTGGCATAGGACGTGTTCGTGATGTAGTTGAAGGTCAGGATGGAAGTCTTTATGTGATCACTTCAAATACTGACGGAAAAGGTTTTCCAGACAGTATGGATGATAAACTATTGAGGATATTGAAATAAAATGCCTGATTCATCAATTTCCAAATTCTTTGAAAAATCTAGAAAAGATAGACTAGACATCGTTGCAAACTTTGCCAATCTTTCAGATGAAGACATAGATATTTTACAAAATGAAAATGGTGGAATTTCTTTTGACAAAGCAGATAAAATGGTAGAAAACGCCATTGGAACTTTTTCACTTCCATTAGGAATTGCAACAAATTTCAAGATAAACGGCAAAGATTACGTTGTCCCTATGGTAATTGAAGAACCATCTGTGATTGCCGCAGCATCAAAGGGAGCTAAAATTGCACGAATAAAGGGCGGATTTGAAGTTTCTGCAAATGAATCTTTTAGCATTGGGCAAATACAGATGTTAGACGTTGATATTCCTTTAGCCATTTCACAAATTAAAAATTCTTCAAATGAACTTCTTGAACTGGCAAATTCTAAAAGTAATACCTTGTCTAAAATGGGAAAAGGTGCCAAAGAAATCACATGCAAAGAAATTGATACGTCTTCTGGAAAAATGCTCATTGTTGAATTGTTAATAGATGTAGGTGATGCCATGGGTGCTAATGTAACCAATACCATGTGTGAAGGTATATCTCCATTAATCGAAAAAATTACTGGCGGTAGAGCACTACTTCGTATTTTATCTAATTATTCTACTCGAAGAATAGCCAAAGCAAAAGCTGTATTTGAAAAAGAAGCAGTTGGAGGTGAGCAAGTAGTTGATAACATTATTTCTGCTTTTGAATTTGCAGATAATGATGTGTATAGGGCGGTTACTCATAACAAGGGTATCATGAATGGAACTATAGCTGTTGCAAATGCTGTAGGTCAGGACAGTAGAGCCATTGAAGCTGCTGCAAACGCATATGCCGCACAATCTGGAAGATATCGCTCTTTAAGTAAGTGGAGTAAAGACAAAGATGGAAATTTAGTTGGAGTTTTGGAAATCCCGCTTTCTGTAGGTATCGTAGGAGGAATTGCTAATGTTCATCCCGTAGCTAAAGTCTGTACAAAAATTCTAGGGGCCTCATCTGCACAAGAACTGGCGTGTGTTATGACTGCAACTGGTTTGGCTCAAAATTATAGTGCAATTAGGGCACTTGTTACTGAAGGAATTCAAAAAGGACACATGCGACTTCATGCAAGAAATTTGGCTGCTGCTGCAGGTGCTACACCTGATCAAATCGACGATATTGTTCAGAAAATGATTAAAGAAAAGAAAATTTCACTTGATAGAGCTAAAGAATTACTCGAGCAAATTTAAACATGCGATTATATAGCTAAAAAGTGAAAAAATTAAAAATGTCTGAAGTAAAATTTGCTATTCCAAAAGGAAGTTTAGAAGAGGCTACATTCAAACTATTAGAAAAATCTTGGACTAAAGTAAATCGTAAAAGTAGAACTTATCGAGTTTATCTCGATGACCCAAGTATCGTTGTCAAAATGCTTCGTCCTCAAGAAATTCCGACACTGGTTGCAGAAGGATTGTATGATGTAGGAATAACTGGCAAGGATTGGGTTGGGGAAACAAATTCTGATGTTGAACCTATCTTGGATTTGGAATATGGTAAAATCAGACTAGTAATTGCCTTTCCTGACAAGTATCGTTACAAAAATCTTGATGAAATGATTGCAGACTATGCTAAAAAGAAAAAAACACTTAGAATTTCATCTGAATATCTTACAACTGCTTCAAAATTTCTAAAGCAATCAAAATCTTACAAAAAATATTATGGTTCAAAAGATCCCCTCATTGTCACCCCTTGGGTAAGATTAGGCAATAACAAAAATGTACAAATTCATTTATCATTTGGTGCAACTGAAGCAAAACCTCCTGAGGATGTAGATGCAATAATGGATGTAACAGAGACAGGTACAACTCTAAAACAAAATAAACTCAAAATTGTTGACGAGGTTCTAACCTCCACTGCACATTTGATTGTAAATAAAAAATCATTAAAGGATCCCAAAAAACGTGAAAAAATATTTGATATTGTGACTTTGATGCGAGGTGCAGTTCATGGCAGAAAATTCTTACACATTTACCTAAATGTTGAAGAAAAAAACCTGAAAAAACTTTTGACCCAGATGCCTTCTTTGAAAAAGCCTACAATAAGTCCACTGAGTGAAGAAGGATGGTTTGGTGTAAATACCGTCATTAAAAAAGAAGAATTTCACAAACTTATCCCTAAATTAAGGAAGATTGCTCAGGGTCTTGTAGTTCATGAACCACGACAAATTCTTGAACTTGAGGAGATAAAACGTGACGAAGAAAATTGATGAGAATAATCACAGTTACTAATGTAGAAAAGTTTGCAGCAAAAATACTTCCAAAACAGCCTCAAAATAACAAAACTATAGTTGAATCAATACTAAAAGATGTTAAAAAAAATGGTGATACTGCAATCAAAAAATATGAAAAAAAATTCAGCAAGGCAAACATTACTTCATTACGCATATCCCAAAATGAAATTAAAGATGCATACTCTAAAGTATCAAAGACCGAACTTGATGCATTACGATTAGCAAAAGCCAAGCTTGGAAAAACAGAATCAACTGTTAAGGCATTACTAAAAAACACTACAATTAATCAAGATGGAATAAAAATCACAAAAAAATTCATTCCAATTCAAAGTGTAGGATGTTACATACCAGGTGGCTTGGCAAAATATCCCAGCTCTGTAATCATGTCTGTGGTTCCAGCTAAAATTGCAGGAGTCAAAAGAGTTGTAGTTGTATCTCCGCCAAACTCTGATGGAAAAATTGATCCATTAACCATTGTATCTGCTGATATTTGCGGGGCTGATGAGATTTACAAAACAGGAGGCGTACAATCTATTGCAGCATTATCTTATGGAACAAAATCACTTTCAAAAGTTGATAAAATTGTAGGTCCTGGTGGGGCATTTGTAACAACTGCAAAATCTTTGATTAGTGATCAAACTGGAATTGATATGCTTGCAGGTCCTACCGAATTAGGAATAATAGCAGACAACTCGGCAAACCCAAAATTTGTTGCACTGGATTTAATTTCTCAAGCAGAACACAGCAATGACACATTTTGCTATTTGATTACTACATCACTAAAACTTGCAATGTCTGTAAACAAAATTATTTCTGAATTAATTCCAAAAATTCAGAGAGGAAAGATCACAAAATTCAGTCTTGAAAATAATGGATTTATTGGAATATGCAAAAATAATTCTGATATGATAAAACTTGGAAATATTTTGGCCCCTGAACACTTGCAAATAATGACTAAAAATCCAGCAGCCATATCTTCAAAAATTACCACATCGGGGCTGGTTTTAATTGGAAACAACACTCCCTCCTCAGCAAGTGACTATATTCTAGGCTCAAATCACATTCTTCCTACAAATGGATTTGGAAAAATCAGAGGCTCACTTTCTGTCTTGGACTTTATCAAGGTAAATACACAGATTTCATCATCAAAGAAATCATTATCAAAAATATCAAAACATCTCCAAGTCTTGACAAAAGCTGAAGGGCTATCTAATCACTATGAAGCAGTTAGAGGTAGATTGAATTGAAAAAAAATTGGTTTGAAGAAAAAATCACAAAATTCAATTCTATCGGGGGTTACCAAAAGCCAGAACTAATTCAAGATTCGGTCAAACTTGATTCAAATGAAAATTATGTAATTCCAAAGCAGTTCCAAAATGATATACTTTCTTCTGCAAGAAAAAATTCTGACATTAGAGCATATCCACTTGGCGGAGTTGAAAGGCTGATTGATGCATTGTCAAAATTTATCAAAATACCCTCTTCTATGATTGGAGTTGGAAATGGTTCTGATCAAATATTGGATTTGATTCTATCTAATTTTGCATCAAAAGAAACCAAAGTTTTAACCTCTAATCCAACGTTTGGATTTTTTGAAGAGCGTTGTAAATTGTATGATATACCATTAATTGCAATTCCTTTCTCTGATGATATGAAACTAGATGTTGCAGATTTTCTAAAACAATCTAAAAACGCAGATATTCTTTATCTTGACTCTCCAAACAATCCTACTGGGTTCCAATTTTCAAAAAGCCATTTGGAAAAACTGATCAAGTCTTTTAATGGCCTGGTAATAATTGATGAGGCATACGGAGAATTTAGTGAATATACTGTTTCTGACATGGTTAAAACTCAAAGCAATCTCATTGTAGTTCAAACTCTTTCAAAGTCATTTGGTTTGGCAGGAATCAGATTGGGCTACTTTATAGCAAATAAAAAATTCACCGAGGCATTCATGAATGTTTTACAATATCCATACCCTCTAAGCACAATTACAATTGAATCTGGAATTGAAGCTTTGAAAAAATCAAATGTTATGAAAGACACAATCGATAATATCAAAACTGAAAGAAAACGAATTATTGAGAATTTGCAGAAGCATGACACATTTGAGGTATTTGATTCCAAGGCTAATTTTGTACTTTTTGATGCACATGGTTCCTACAAGCGGGTTTATTCGGCACTATCAGAGCAGGGAATCTCAATTCGCAAATTGGGAAAAATTGGCAATCATGATGGATGCCTCAGGGTTACTATTGGCACAAAAGAAATGAATTCAAAATTCTTATTGGCAATTCGTGATTTATTGAGATGACTCTGAGAAAAAAATCTGATGGGATCTACATAGATGATTCTAAAATTGGGATTCTAAACAAAATAGATGCTGTGGTTTTTGATTGTGATGGAGTGTTAATTGATATCACAAAGTCTTATGATTTGGCAATAATTAAAACAACTCAATATGTTCTAAAGCACTTTGCCCAAATTGATCACTCTATCCCTATTGATTTTCAAATCATTGATGGATTCAAATCTACAGGTGGATTTAATGATGAAGTTGATTTGACATATGCTGCAATCATTTCTCTGGTGGCTGCAAAGAAATTAGACAAAGATCAAACTGAATTCATCTATGATGTGATAGAAAATTCTGACTCTACTGGTATTACTTCTGTAGAGAAATACATTGAAAATATTGTTGATATTTCTGATATCAAAAAGCAATTGTCTTATCCTGGAACTCATCATGAAAATCCTCTCTATCGTATTTTTGATCAGATTTTCTATGGTCCTGAACTTTATGAAAAATTATTTCATGACACATCTAATTTTTCTGATCCTGGATTGATTGAACAAGATGATGTAATTCTAAATGATACCTTGATTGAAAAATTGTTAAAAAAGTTCAATTCAAAAATTGCTATGGTTACTGGTAGAGGAAAAGAATCTGTAAGTTATTCATTAAAATCATTATTGGATAAATTTGATCTGAATAATTCAATATTCCTTGAAGACGAATCTCGCGAACTTGCAAAGCCAAACCCTCAGCCTCTCTTAAATTCAATTAATGGAATGAATAGCGCTTGTACTCTTTACGTTGGAGACTCCTTTGAGGATTTTATCATGGCAAAAAAGACGACTAATTTAGGACATGAAACTATATTTTGTGGAATTATTGGTACCAGTAAAAACCCCCAAGAAAAATTAAGACTATTTGAGAAAAATGATGCTATTTTGGTATTGGATTCAATCCATCTGTTACCAAAGGTATTAAATTTAGAATAATACAATCACATAATCTGTGAGAAAAATGACACCACGAAAGGCATCAATTAAACGAAATACAAAGGAAACTAGTGTTAATGTATCTGTAAATTTAGACGGCACTGGAAAAACATCCATCAAAACAGGAATAAACTTTCTTGATCACTTGATTGTATCATTTGGTACACATGGAATGATGGATCTAAAAGTTGATGCAAAATCAAATGATGGCATTGAACACCACTTGATTGAAGATACTGCAATTACAATTGGACAAACAATTGACAAGGCACTAAGCACTAGAAGCGGAATAACTAGATTTAGCTATGCTTCTGTTCCAATGGATGAATCTCTTGCTGAGGCCTCAATTGATTTAGTAAAACGTCCATTTTCAAAGTTGACTCTGTCTATTAAACGAAATAAAATTGAAGATGTGTCAAAAGAAGATCTTGAACACTTTTTCCAATCATTACTGCAAAATCTGAATAGCTGCATTCACCTTACTGTAAAGTATGGAGATAATGACCACCACAAAGTTGAAGCTGCCATCAAGTCACTTGCCGTCGCATTAAGAAATGCATCAACACTAGATAAAAAACAAAAAGGAATTCCAAGCACAAAGGGTTCAATGTAATGGTAAGTGTGGCTATCTTTGATTATGGTGCTGGGAATATTTTCAGTCTGAAAAACTCTCTTGAAAAAGTAGGTGCTACAGTTGATGTGATCACCACCTTTGATAATCAAAATGTATATTCTGGATTGTTACTTCCAGGGGTTGGCAACTTTGATCCTGCCATGAATAGTGTTAGAAATTATTCAAAGGTTGAATTTAGGGACTATGTTGGTAGCATGCCTGTTCTTGGAATTTGTCTTGGCATGGAAATGTTCTTTGAAAAAAGCGAAGAAGGCAAGGAGAAAGGTTTGGATGTAATTGACGGCGAAGTAATTGTTCTTCCCCCATCTATGAAGGTGCCGCACATGGGATGGAATGATCTGGAAATTAAGAAACCTGGAAAAATACTTGAAGGAGTCAAAGATGGCTCTTGGGCTTATTTTGTCCATTCGTATAGAGTAAAGCCAAAATCAAATGATGTAATCACTGCTGAATCTGATTATGGAATTAAAGTGCCTGCAGTTGTGGAGTATCAGAACTTTTTTGGTACGCAATTTCATCCTGAAAAGTCAAGCACTGTTGGAAAAATTATGCTAGAGAATTTCCTCAAAGAGTGTAAGAAATGAAAATCATTCCTGCCATTGATCTGATGAATGGTCAAGTTGTAAGACTGTACAAAGGTGATCCTAATCAAAAGACTGTGTATAGTAACGATCCTATAGGTATAGCAAAACAGTGGGAATCTGCAGGAGCTGATATTCTTCATCTAGTAGATTTGGATGCTACTTTAGGAATTGGTTCTAATATTGAAATTATTAAAAAAATACTTGAGACTATATCGATTCCTGTTGAAGTAGCTGGTGGCTTGCGAGATAAATCACTAGTGCTGGAAATGGCAAATCTATCAAAAAGAATAGTGTTAGGAACTTTGGCATTCAAAGATAAACCTCTTTTAAAATCACTACTATCTGAATTGGGGCCTGAAAAAATAGTCATTTCAGTTGATCACAAAGATGGTGAAATTGTAATTCATGGTTGGCAAAAGGGTACCGGAATAGAATTGATTCGATCCATCAAGGAATTTCTTGAAATGGGATTTACTGAATTCCTGTTAACTAATGTTAGTCGTGATGGAACACTTGAAGGACCTGATTTAGAGTTTCTAGAGCAAGCTTGCAATTTACCAAATACGAATATCATTGCAAGTGGTGGAATCTCAAACATTGGTGATGTTGCAGATGTCAAAGAAAAAAATGCATTTGGAGTAATTCTCGGAAAAGCACTATATGAGAAAAAAATTTCAATTGAGGAGGCAAAAAAACTATCATGACACTAACTAAACGAATCATTCCTTGTTTGGATGTAAAAAATGGAAGAGTGGTAAAAGGATTAAACTTTGAATCAATAAAAGATGCAGGAGATCCAGTAGAACTAGCAGAAAAATATAGCAATGAAGGTGCAGATGAACTTGTTTTTTTAGATATTACTGCGTCTGATGAACAACGAAAAACAATCAAAGAACTTGTAAGAAAAGTTGCATCTGTAATTGATATCCCATTTACTGTAGGTGGTGGAGTAAAGTCATTAGAAGATGCAAGAAATATTTTACTTAATGGGGCAGATAAAGTCGGAATTAATACGGGTGCAATAAAAAATCCCAAAATCCTTACAGAATTGATGGAATTATTTGGCCGTCAATGTGTTGTAGTGGCAATTGATGCTAAAAGAAATTACAATGTTGATGATTCAAAGAATATTTTTTCAGAAAATGGTAAAGAGTTTTGGTTTGAGGTTTTCATTTATGGTGGAAAGGAAGGAACTGGAATTGATGTCATTAATTGGGTTAAAGATGCAGAACAATTAGGTGCTGGTGAAATTCTTCTTACCAGTATTGATAAGGATGGGACTAAAGACGGATATGATATTTTGTTAACTAGCAAAGTAGTTGATGCTGTGTCTATTCCCGTAATTGCCTCAGGGGGGTGTGGAAAACCTGAT
>DATDAD010000035.1:0-13057 GCA_036525555.1 Candidatus Nitrosopumilus sp. | reverse complement strand
GTGCTGGGAGTAACCCTCCTTCTGTTTTCACGATATTTCGCTTTGCAGCCTACCTGAACCTAGTACAGGAACTTTAAGTTCTGTTTGGCTTTGCTCCATGTGGGTCGTCTTTTTCATTCCTTTTATGGAAACCTCAGGTTTAGCCATCATAGTGCGCCATATTGGATTATTTTCTGCTCCGTTGCCAACCATCTCTGATTATCTATCTCCAGATCACATTTCCTGTTTGGAGGGAGGAGTTTCCTCTGCCGTAGCAGCGTGTCGTGCTCCAGCTCACATGATTAGTCTATCTGCTTACTGAATTTGAGTATTACTTTGTAGGTTTCATGCCTGTAATGAACAAAGTTCCATATTCTCTCTTCCATTTTTTCTTATTTTTCAAATCTTTGACATGTCTTGTTTTAACTTTGAATCCTGCATTTTGAAAAAATTTTCTCCATTCTTTTTTTGAATGAAGGTGCATCGGAATTTTCATCATTTCTGCCCATCTTGCGGTTGCCTTGTTGTCCGTGTAAAAATCAGTCCCGCAGAAAAATTTTCCTCCTGGTTTTAACAATTTGTATATTTTTTCTAATGCAATTTCAATAGAATCTGAATAATACAATGATTCCATCGAAAAAATGAAATCAAACTTTGCTTTGTATTTCATTGATTCAATATCTGTATGGAAAAACTCTTCTTTTTCACTGTCTTTCTTTTTCTTAGATTGGATTATCATTTTTTTACTTTTATCAATTCCTATGACTCTCTTGCATTTCTTTTCTTTTGCAATTTTTCTAACTACCCATCCATTACCACATCCCACATCTAAAAATGTAAATGGGTGATCAAATGATATTGTTTTTAAAAATTTTAAAACATTTTTTCCGTGTTCAACCTCCATTAACTCTGCTCTTCCATTTTGAGCCCATTTATCAAAAGTTGTTCTGACTTTATCCATATTTCAGAGTTTTTCCATTTCCATTATAATCTTCGGCTTACTGATCTTTGATATGAACAATTTCTTCGTGTATCTTATATTCAATTTCTAATAATTATCTTTGAATAGAATTGCCTGATGAATCATGCCGAAACTGTGGTGGGAAATTATTCGAGAATATAAGATGTTCTGAATGCTTCAAACCTACTAGCATGATTTGTAATGATTGTGCAAAATGCACTCCTGAGCAGTTCCATTCATTTTGTATGTCTTACCAGACCAACCAAACCAACCCTGTGCCAACAATTGAGTCTGGCAACTACTATCAGGTAGTTGCCATGACTTAATTCATAAAACTAGAGGAATATCTCGTGTCCTAGCTGCCCAAGTTTTAAGTACTATAAGCATAGATTTGGATCCTTGTGAGTCGAATTTTTGTAGTTTTGAGTCTGTTTATAGTACTTTTGATGCCTGTATACGCATCTGCACAAAGCCCTGACAGAATAACTATCTTGGAAAATTTTGGCAATTATGATCGTGGTGAGCCCCTCTTTGTTTATGGACAAATTGCAAATATTTTAGATGATTCTTTTCTAATAATGCAAATTTTTAATCCTCAAGGTGATTTATGTCAAATACAACAATTGATGCCCCTACCAAATGGTGCTTTTGTCACAGATGTAATTCCTCTGGAGGGTAGAGTTTGTGGAGTTCCTGGTGAATATGAGATTAAACTATTTTATGGTGATTACTCTACCACTACAACATTTAGTGTATCTTCTAATACTTTTTCTAAATTAACAAATGATCAAATGGTATCTTCTGCTAAAAATTTGCTAACTGCCCAGGGAATAGTAATTGGAAATTTGTTCGATATTACATCCCCTGTGTCTGATCAAAAACCAGATATTTTATCTGAATTAGAATCTCACTATGTTGATTTATGGAATGAATTCTATGTAGATGATTTAATCCTTGAAATTAATCCTTTGATTAGACCTGCCATCTCTTCATCATTAGATTCAGTACAAAAATTACTATCTGATGATGAGATTTCATTTGAAATTGCAAAATCTATTGACGAAATCATTTTTGCATCTATATTTTATTATGAAATAGGTGATAAAACAAAATCAATTGATTTACTAACTGATGCCTTTGTGGATATTAGAAATGTAAATCCTGAAAAAGCCCCTGCTCAAAGAACCCCTACTTTTGATGAATTAGAAGAAACTCTGCTGAACTTGATGAAAAAATCTGACACTGTAATGAGCAAATCTGTAAAAAATGAGGTTGGTTTTATTTTTGCACGGGGCACTGCTCCTGTTTATTCTGATGAAATCAGTGAACTGATTGACGTTCTTTCAAAGTCTAGATATCTTGATGTGGTTTCAAGAAAGCAAAGTGATCTTTATCGATTAGTTCAAAATGATTGGGATTCTCTGAAACCTTCATTGATGGCCAAAGAGTCAATTGATGAATTAATTGCATCTTCCATTCGAGTTACTGAACTACATCAGGCAGCAATCCTGTTGCGAGAGCTTGATAATGTTGATAGATTCATTTCATTTGATTCTGAAGAAAATAGTGACCTTGCAAACCTGATTCAACCTGATTGGAAGAAATTAAGTGATAATTTGGTGCTTGCTTCATCAGTCAAAGATATTTTGGAATCTGAATCTGAAATTCGACAAATGGCACAAGTTATTGATATTGCATCTCGAATCCACAAGAGTGTAGAAATTTCCCAATCTGCTGGGGTTGACTCTGCAGTCATATCTGAATGGAAATCTCTCTTAGAGCGTGTTGAAAATGCTGACACCATAGATGATGTATTGGAAATTGTCTCTGAATTTGATAAATCTATGACCGAACTCCGTGAGAAAAGAAGTCCTCTGATTGTCTTAGAATTCCAATATAAAACAATGAAAGAAAAGGCTGAATTGCAGGCTGACTATGAAAATTTGTTTTTGATAGATAATGCATTGAAAATTCTAAACACTGCAAAACAAATGGAATCTGGTAATCCCTCTATTACTAGGATAGACCGAATCGAAGTTTTACTGAGTTGGGTTAGTGACATATCTCCTAAAATCAAAAATGATTTGGATTCTTACAACAAAGATGCATACAAAATTCGTGCAAGTGATATTTTACAGCGAGCAAAGTCTTTAGAAAATTTAGTGGAATTGAGTTTAACCAAAAATCGCTTCTTACCTAACTACATTGAATTTACTGAAACTTTTAACAAAAAAATTGATACAGCAAGAGATCTTGTAATCAAAAATGATCTTGATCAAGCTGATGAACTAGTTCGTGATTTATTTAATGAATGGAGCTCTGTATCAAAAGCCTATTCTGATGATCCATATGGTTCTGATGTTGGTTATACTTCTGATGAAATCAAACGTATTGAATTCCGTAAAAAATTAGATGCTTTTTCAAATATGGTATCGACTTTCCACAATACAGGATTCTCAGCATATCTAGATGAATATAATCAAATGATGGGTGATGCCAGTAAGATGGTTGAATTGGCAAATTTTGTTGATGCTGAATCAAAGATATCTGAAATTGGTGATTACCTAAGTAAGCATTTGGTCCTTGACAGTGATAGTATTATTTACGATATTTCATTTGATCCTGAAAAAGATATCTGGATTATTAATGGGGCAACTGAAAAATCTGTTTTTGATAGGCGCGAAAACCTCTATGTCACTGTGTATAAAATGGATGGTACTCCTCACAGCAGTCTTGAATTCACTGATACTAAACAAGGCAGTTTTTTTACACAGTGGATAGCTCCTGCTGACCCTGGTCTCTATGTCGTAATGCTTCAATACAAGGACTCTAAGGCATCACAAATTGTACATGTTAAGGAAAAATTTGATTTTGAATATACTGATATGGATTTGAATATGGTTGATCTTGCTCGTGAATTTGAAGAATTGGAATCCTTTGCAGAAAAATTTGGAGGTGATAGTTTTATTGAAAATCCTAGGTTTTCAGCAGTGATAAATCAAATTGAATTTGCATTCAAAGATAAAGATGCTAAAAACATAGATGACAATCTTGACGAATTAAAAACTATCATTGAACGATATCTTCCTATAAGATCTCGTGTCGCTGTGGTTGAAGCCATTTATGACAATGATAAATTAATTGTGTCAGGCGCTGTTCAAAAAACACTTGCATTTAGAGAGGATCTGTTTGTAGATGTTTATAATCAAAGAGGTGTTTTAATTGAAGAGATTGCTCTAAAAGATAATTCTTCTGGATTATTTACCGAAGTCATATCCCGTTCATTTGAACCCGGGATTTATGTTACACAACTACAATATCATGATGTCACTGTAACTGACTTTTTTAATGTAAAATAATTATTTTTTTCCTTTTACTAGATTGAATAGTTGTCTGACAGCAAGTTTTGGATGGTGTGTTGCCAACTTAATCATGTTTGATAATCCGAAATCTGCTTTGATAAAATCAATAAACTCTTCTGGTTTTAATTCTTTTATGATGTCTAGCTCTTTATCCCATTCTTCATCTGTTAATCCAATCCATCTATCTTGCACTTTACTTGCTGAATTAATCTTTGACTCTATCTCCTTTCTCCAATTTTCCTCATAGGGAAAAAGCGATTCTTCATCTGTACTGCCTGATTTTATTGCCTCTGCAGCTACCCTTCCTGCAACCCTTCCAAATTTTATTGCATATCTGATACCCTCCAAAACTAATGGATTTGCTTGTCCGGCGGAATCTCCAACAAGTATCAAATTATTGAAAACTGTTTTTCTTGATAATCCGTCATTTGGAATTAATCCATAGTGAAATTCTATTTCTTTAAGTTCTCCAAGTTTTTTAATTGGACCTAGCTTTTTCTCGATTATTTCTTTTAGTCTTTGTGTCGGGTCTACATTGGATTCTGGTTTTCCTACCCCTACTCCTATCCTTACAACATTGTCCCCAAGTGGAAAAATCCACGCATATCCTGCAGGGGAATATTGTTGTCCTACCATTAACCACCATGTGTCTGAATCTACATGTTCTGCTTTCATTTCATACTCTGCACCTGCCCCAAATCTTTCCCACTGTGGTGCAAATCCCATTGCTTTGCATATCGTAGATGGAAAACCTGTTGCATCAATCACTACTTTTGAATGAAATATTATTTCTCCTTTAGCGCCTACTCCTGTAACTCCGACAATATCTTCACTTTCATTTTTTATGACGTTTTTGATATTAGTTTTAACGAAAACATCTACACCTAATTGCGCTGCTTCATTTGCTAACCACCTGTATGTTTTTCTTACATCTAATACTGCTGCCCTTGAAACCGTATCACTAATTGTGACTTCGTTATTTGGCGAACAAAATGAAAATTTTTTGATTGGATTAAAACAATCATCTGGAATTCCAAATTCTTTTATGTTTTGAATCCATGTGACTCCGCTAGTTCTAACTGTCTCTGCGATAGAATTTTCTTTTTCAAGCAAAGCTACTTTGACTCCTTCCTTAGCTGCTGCAAATGCTGCAGAAGATCCTGCTGGCCCTCCACCTACCACTACTAAATCATAATAATGTTCTTCTGACAATTAATTTCAACAATGATGCTCTAGGATATAATTTTGAGGTAGTTTTGATTATTTTTTTAGTACTGGTGTGCCTGTACTATCATTTTCTCTTTCCGAATCAAAAGTTTCCATATGTGCCGGATCTCTGTGCATATAACTGTGAACTTCTCCCTCTGTTTTTCTGCAGAATTTTGAATGAATTGTTTCCTCAATTTTTAATGTAGTTTCATTTTCATGAAATAGGCGTTTTCCACAGTCTGGACATGTAAATTCAGGCATAAATCCCGTCAGCATCAAATCTATTTAGATGTTTCATGCTTTTTTAGAATAATTTGCTCTCAACCTAAACTTTAGATGTTTAATAATATGTATAAAATCATGGATGAATCTGAACTTGGATCATTTTTGATGTGGTCTACAATTACAGGATTAATTATTCTAGCTACTGGCTTTAGTTATCATATGTATTCCAAAAAGAATAAGATCCAATTATGATAAATGATTATCCTTCTGAAGCTGATTTGCCGCCATCTACATTCAAAATGGTTCCTGTTACCCAGTTTGCTTCATCTGAAGCCAAATACAATGCTGCATTTGCAACATCTTCTGGCTCCCCTACTCTTGCAAGAGGTAATCTTTCTTCAAGCACCTTTCTTGCTTGTGGATCATCTAGATATGGTTTGATCATTCCTGAATTGATAATTCCTGGATTGACACAATTGCATCTGATGTTTTTTCTTGCATATTCGACTGCAATAGATTTTGTAAACATCGAAATTGCAGCTTTGGTGGATGAGTAGACTGCTAAATGAACTCTTGGGATTGCTCTTTCGCTTGAGATTGAGCCTACATTAACAATGGCCCCGCTTTTGACATCAGACATTTTTGAAAGTACTGCTTTAGTCATGTGGAAAACTCCTAACAAATTTACATCAATTAATTTTTTAATTTCAGAATCTTGCATTTCATGAAAATGCACTGGATCATTAATTGCACCTGCGTTGTTTACTAAAATATCTATTTTCCCATAGGTGTCCATAATTTGGTTTACTGCTTGCAATACTTGAGATTCATCAGTTAAATCACATGATATTGATACTGTTGAATCTTCATTACCTATCTCTTTTCTAGTGATTTCCAACTGTTCCAAATTTCTTGCAACTAAGATGACTTTGGCTCCCTCACCTGCAAATCTTTTTGCAATTCCTTTGCCTATGTCACTTGATGCCCCTGTGACAATGGCAACTTTATCATTTAAGCGCATAATTTCCTATTGGACTCCTAACTTATAGAATTTTTGTTAAATCCTATTCATGATTTTGGTCTGTTTTACTCATTAATTTTTTTGAGGTATTCTATGATCCCTGTATAATCAATGTCTCCCAATCCTTCTTTGATTGCATTTTCATAAACTTCTTCTGCTTTGGTGATCATTGGCAATTGAATTCCCAGAGATTTTGCGGTATTTGTGATGGTTGTGATATCTTTTTTTAGATTGGCAAGTGTAAATGTTGTATCATATTTCCCGTCTATCATTTTGTATGCCTTTTTTTCACTCATTCCCGTTTTGAAATACGTGGAATTTAATATTTCAAGAAATATTTTAGGATCTACATTTGATTTTTTTACCAATGTGATTCCTTCAGATAGAGACAATGCTAGCATGGTGATTTGAAGATTCATGGCTAATTTGACTGAATGAGCAACTCCGCTTTCTCCCAGAAAAAATACTTTGTTTGCAATTGAATTGAAAACTTTTTCACACCTTTCAAAACTTCCTTTATTCCCTGATGCCATCATAACCAGATCCCCTGTTATTGCAACGTTTGGACCTCCCATCACTGGTATGTCTAATTTATCAATATTGAATCCTTGAAATTTCTGTGAGATCTTTTTTGATTCTATAGGATCAATGGTGCTCATATCTGCGACAATTAATTTTTTATGATTGCCTTCAATGATCCCGTTGGTGTCAAATGAAATTTGTCTTACTGCATCGGCATCTTTTACCACGATGATGACTAATTCTGAATTTTCTGCAACTTCTTTAGGCGACTCTACAATTGTTGCACCTCTTTCTTTTAGCTGAATTGTTTTTTCTTTTGTCCTGTTGTATGCGGTAATTTTAAAATCTAAGTCTAGCAAATGTGATGCCACTGCATTCCCAAGCATTCCCAAACCTATGATGCCTATTTTTTGCAATTCCCTTTCTCCCCCAGTGCTGACTCAATGCCTTTCTTCATTTTGAATCTCCCAATGCTTATTTCCAAATCTTGATGATACAAACTCTAGCTGTCCTATTGTTTTGTCTCCTTTCTTCACTTTTGCAAAATCAAACTTTTTCATTTTGATGATCTTTTCTTTTGGCTTGTATCCTCCCTCGATTACTTTTACCTTGAATCTTTTACTTGCTTTAATGATCATCTTTCTTGCACTCTGAACATCTCCCATCCATGAAAACATTTCAAAATCTCCAAAATTTTCAGTGGTTACACTATATCCGTATAATCTTGCTTCTAGTTTCATTGAATGCAATTTTGCCTGTTCATTTAGCCACGAAACAACTTCTTCACCATGTCCTTTTTCGATGCCAAATGTTTCTGAATCTCCCATGCAATTATTTTGACAAAATCAATCCATAATAATCATTTTCAAATTGATGTTAAACTAAAATATTGATTTAATTGTAATATTTCATGCTCACAATCGATTGTAGAGACGTCGCACCGATAAAAAGTGATTTG
The DNA here is from genome assembly GCA_036525555.1 of Candidatus Nitrosopumilus sp. Taxonomy (GTDB): domain Archaea; phylum Thermoproteota; class Nitrososphaeria; order Nitrososphaerales; family Nitrosopumilaceae; genus Nitrosopumilus. The sequence continues at coordinate 4,820 of DATDAD010000035.1, read as the reverse complement.
CTTGTTTATGTGGCAGATCAAGTTGCTGCCATTCCTACCCTGAAAAATCACCAATTTACTCTATCTTCATTTGATGATGAAATAATTGACGTGTCTGTAGTGATTTCTGCAATAAAAGAATATTTGGATTCTATAGATGAAGGGCGTAATTTTGCAGTCATCTCTAATAATGACGTAATAAACATCACATCTATTTCTGGAAAAGTGATTGAGAGAACTTCATCTCAATCAGAACATGAAATGTTTTCTTGCACTCATTGCGGATTTGTCACTGCATATCAAGTTGAATTAAATGTTCATATGAGAATTCATTACCTTTAATTTTTTTTTAAATTCTCAAATAGCCAGTTTCTTTTGATTGTGGGCATTTCAGACGATATTGAGAATCTGTATTGTGAGAATCTGTTTTGATATTCTGAAATAAAACTATTTGCGACTCTGTGTGTATTGAAACTTGTTCTTACTCCGTCTATGGATACTTGATTCCCTAAAATATCATAAATGACTATTCTGTATTGATTTGGTTTCACAAAGCATTTTGTGCAATACCACAATGCGGCTAATGTTACAATGAAAAACCCTGTAACAAATTTGTCTAATATTTTTTGCATGTGTTGATTTTCAACAGGATCTTTATAAGCACTGATAACCCAAAACACTTGTGAAAAAATCACCAAAAAATCACATCAATAAGATCTACTGTGAAAAATGTGATCTAATTCTTGAATCTCGTGAAAAGTTTGAAAAACATCTTGACAGTCATTCTTCAAGTTTCGTATGTGAGGTTTGTCCAATTGACACTGCAATTGCAAAATTCATGAATTTGTTCAAACGAAAATCTTCACGTAATTTGGAATAAGTTTTTTTAACCAACTTTGATTATTTTATAATATGAATAAAAAAGGCATAGTGCTAGGCGTAATTGCTATTGCAATCATTGCTGGTGTTGTGTCTTCCCTTTCTGCCTCCGATGAAACTGTTAATCTTGACATGACTCGAATTCATGGTTCTGTTTCCACTGCTATGGGGTCTCCTATCTTAGGTGATCCTTCTGCACCGATTACCATTGTTGAATTTGGTGATTATCAATGTCATCAATGTAAAAACTGGTTTGATAATACAAAAGATCCAATAATGAATGAGTATATTGAAACAGGAAAAGCTAATTTGATTTTTGTTGATATGGCCTTTTTAGGTAGAGATTCACCTGTGGCAGCTCAAGCATCTTACTGTGCTGAAGAACAAGAACAATATTGGGAATATCATAATGAATTGTATACAACTCAAGGTTCACAAATTGATGGATGGGCTGACAAAGAGACACTCAAAACTATTGCAGTCAACTTAGATTTGAACATGGAACTTTTTGAAGGCTGTTTGGATTCAAACAAATATCAAAAACGTGTACAATACAATACTTCTGAATCTAAATCTTTTGGGGTTCGTGGAACTCCTACATTTCTGATTGTTTCATCTGACGGTCAAGAACAGAAACTAGTAGGCGCACAACCCTTTTCTGTTTTCAAGCAAGTATTGGATGCAATGGCTAAATGACATCCTCAACTTATCTAGTATTTTCAAAACCAAAATATTTTCTATTATCCCTAGCAATTTTTTCATCTATGATGGCGGGATTGCTAATATTATCTGAATATATTTTCTTAGAGCCATATGTGGTTAGTCATATTCCATCTGGAACTGAATTTGGATTTGTACTTATTGTAGCAATTTCTGCATTGTCTGCATTAGTACTTCCGATGAACATATTTCGAATAAACATTCTCAAAAAATCAAAACAAAAAATGGGTGGAGGAATATTTGGATCTATAATTGGCGCTGTAGCTGGTGCATGTAGTTGTGGCCCCATTGGATTTGCTGTAATCTCCACATTTGGTTCAGTCGGAGCAACCGCTACCGCATTTCTGACTAACTATGAAATTCCGATTAGAATTATTGCAATTGGAATTCTGGCAATTACTTTTTTCACGACTGTGAAATCACTTAAAATTGAATGCAAACTAAAAATTGCATAATAATGCATTAGAAATTACCAATTAGGCAAACTTTTGCAACCTTGGAATGTATCATGTAGTGTTTTCAAATGATATTGTGACATTCATCTATATCCCAATTAGACCTAGTAGGAGAGATCCAGAAGCTGATGAAATTGAAGATGCTGAAGATTAACACTGAATCTCTATTGCACTTTGATGAATTTTGAGATAAATAAAGTCGAGATATTTATTTGCCTCTTTTAGATCTAATTTAATGCAGAATTGGAATTTAATTTTTGGAATTCTGATCATTTCTAGCCCTATTCTTTTTTCAATGATTGCATTTCCTGACTCTATCACTTGGAGTTGGAATGAAGGGAGGGGTGGATACTTTTTTGCTCTAATTTTCATTATTGCTGAATTAATTGGATTGAAAATTGTGATTTCTAAGAAAAGATTGCTATCTGTTATACCAATGGCGCTTGTAACTATCGTCTATCTTATTTCCTTAGAGTATGGCCTAAGGCAGTACATCAATGAATCTGCAGAATTCTTTGATGTACAATTAATTTATTCTTGGACTTGGCTGTGGGATTTTGTTGTAATGGCAATATTTGTAGTCGCTGCACTGAGTATTTTCTTTGGAAAACGTTGGATTAGAATTGCACCTGCTGGCCCAATATTTCTAGCTGGAACTGCTATCATTCTTTCACTTGATGCGTTTTTTCCTTATGACACGCTCGGTCCTTTACAATATGTTGTCCCTTATTTTGTTCAAGCAAATGTGTGGTTAGTAACTGTACTTGATCTTGGAACTGCAGTAGCCCGTGATAATGTGATGTTTTTGCGTGGTGATCATGGTTCAATGGCCCTTCAAGTATTTTGGCCATCAGCTGGGGTTCACAGCATCATCATATTTTCATTGGTGATTGGTGCATTCATGCTGAAATTAAACATACCTAGAAAAAGAAAGGCTGTCTATTTTGTTTTGGGAATAATCGGCACGATTATTGTAAACCTAATTCGTATTTTCTCCTTATCTTGGTATGCACTTAAAGTAACAACTGATCCTGTTGCCTGGGAGGAATATCATAAAATTGCAGGCGAGATAATGTTTTTGCCTTGGTTATTTGCATTCATTCTGGTCGTAGTAATCATAGAATCAAGACGAATGAAAAAGTCTGAAAAATAATTCCATTTTAAAAATAAGACGTAATGTCGCTTTGTCCTTGAATTTCAGAAAGCTCTGAAACTTTCACTCCTAGCCTTCTGACTGTTGCAGTTTGATTTTCTAATGCCTCTTTTAGGAGTACATCTGCAATTTTCTGTAATTCTTCTATGCTTGATGTCGGACTTTTTAACATTCTTGATTTTGATTTACTTGATAAATCTGATTGAACAAAATGAATTCCAATTGATTTGAACATTCTGTTATTTTTTTTCACAACCTCATGTACTTCCTTACAAAGGTCTCTTATGTTTTCAGATAAAAATTGATAATCTTTTGAATCTTTTTTCAATGTTGAAATTTTACTATACTGAATACTTGCTTCTCTTTCTTTGACTGGCTCATTGTCTATTCCTCTAACTGCATTATAGATATACGTGCCCGTCTTTCTTCCAAATTCTTTGTTTAATGTAAAAATATCTAGATTTTTTAAATCCTGAATTGTTTCTAGATTCATTTCCAAAAACCTCTCTTCTGTTTTTTTCCCAATGCCTGGTATTGCTCTTATTTTTAATTGCTCTAAAAATACCTCTGCCTTATCCGGTGACACCAAAGTCAAACCATCTGGCTTTTGAAAATCTGAAGCTATTTTTGAAATCAACTTATTGGGTGAAATTCCTATGGAACAGCTTAGCTTAATTTTGTCTCTGATGGAATTTTTTATTTGTTGTGCTAAATGAAATCCTTTTTCAAAATCACCTTCTACTCTTTTTGTTACATCCAAATAAGCCTCGTCTCTACCAACATATTCAAAAATATCTGCACTTTCTTTCATTATTTCCATAGCCTTCTCTGACATTTCTGAGTAGAAATCAAAATCCACTGGTAAAAAAACTGCATCCTTTCTTTCTTCTAGTCTTTTTTTAGCAAATGAAATTGGAATTCCTGACTTGACTCCATATTTTCTAGCTGCATAATTTGCAGTTGCAATTGCCCCGCTATCGCCTCCTCTATCAGAAAAAACACATACACAAACAGGTTTTGATTTTAATTCCGGTGATCTTGTTTCTTCACATTGAGCATAAAAATAATCAAAATCTATGTGGAAAACTACTCTGGTTTCCAATACTTTGATGAATTATTTTGATTATTACTGTTTTGTGTATTAATCTAAATATTGATTTGGTTTAGTATTATCATGGAATACCCAGTATCTGTAGATGAAAATGGGGTAAAATTTAAACCTGAAAAAATGGAAAAAGAGAAACTTTACCATTGCATATACAAAGAGAAAGTAATGCTGGTGTTCAAAGATTCTCAAGATGTTATGAATTGTTATGAGATTGAAGAACCTGATTTAGTTGAACAAATCAAGAAAATTGGCAGTGATGACGATCTTGAAAAATTATTTGAGGACTATATTCAAGGAAAACACCTTAAAAATTAAATAAAAGCGAGAGAGAAATTTGCTATTACAGGAATTTAAAATTGAGCACTCCCAAAAAATCTAAAGACGCAGAAGACATTCTTTCAGAATTTGATTCTAGAATTAAACCTGAACCAACACCAGAACCTGAACCAACACCAGAACCTGAACCAACACCAGAACCTGAACCAACACCAGAACCTGAACCAACACCAGAACCTGAACCAACACC
>DATDAD010000034.1:0-41164 GCA_036525555.1 Candidatus Nitrosopumilus sp. | reverse complement strand
AAATCAAACAAACCTAATCAAAACAAACCTAATCAAAACAAACCTAATCAAAACAAACCTAATCAAAACAAACCTAATCAAAACAAACCTAATCAAAACAAACCTAATCAAAACAAACCTAATCAAAAATAATCATTATATTTTTGATAGGTGAATATGTGCAATTTTCCATGTTGGCTGTTTTACTAATACAAACGTTGCGCGTCCACTAATTTCCATATGTTCACCTGTGTATGCTTTCGTGTCTACTAACATTCCTTTTTGAATTAATTCTAATGCCACAACTGCTGTTTCTCCAAATATGCTTATTTTCGGATTTTTTATTTCATAAGAATAATCTGAGATGCTGACAAATTTTAATTCTTCAAGTTCAATTGTGTTTTGATAGTCTTTTAGATCATATGGAGGTAAGTCGCTGAAACTGGAAAATTTAGGATCATTTAGATGAATATCTCTTAGTACTGATAATTCTTTTGTGATTCCTGCTTGAAATAATGTATCAATAACATTGATGATTTCTTCATTATCTGCCAAAACAGCTCATTTTGAATAAGAAAATTCTGAGTTTAAGTCTTCTGTAACAAAATACGTAAAAACTCGATTATTATTCAGAGAATCTTTATTAATTATCAATTGATTAATTTTTTGATTTCAATGAAAACTACATTAACAGGAATATTTGGCAATTGTTTGCCTGTTATTGTTCAGCTGTAAAGTGTGCCTAAAATTTACTAGATTAAAATTATGGAAGTTGATTTGATGAATAAAATGGAAAGTATGACAGGTGCAAAGGCCTTGATGATGGCTATGGAAAAAGAAGGCGTCAAACAAGTATTTGGTTTACCTGGCGGTGCAAATCTTCCGATGTATGATGAATTTGCTCGCTGTAATATTAGACACATCTTAACAAGACATGAACAGTCAGCAGCCCACATGGCTGATGGATTTGGTAGAGTTAGTAGAAAACCGGGTGTGTGTTTTGCAACCTCTGGTCCTGGTGCTACCAATATTTTAACTGGAATTGCAACTGCACAAGCTGATTCTGCTCCGATGATTGCAGTAACTGGACAAGTACCTGTTGGAATGATAGGTAAAGATGCCTTTCAAGAAAGTGATATCATTGGAATGGCAAATCCTGTTGTAAAATATGCTTTTCAACCAAGAACTGCTGGTGAAATTCCTGAAGTTGTAAAAAAAGGATTTTTCATTGCTGAATCTGGAAGACCCGGACCTGTGTTAATTGATATTCCAAAAGATGTACAAACAAATGAAGAACCAATGAATTTTCCAGACGAATTTAAAATTCAAGGATATCATCCTTGGGCGGATCCTGACATTGCTAATGTTGAAAAAGCAATTGATATGTTACTTCATGCAGAAAAGCCAATCATATTAGCTGGTGGTGGAACTATAATATCATCTGCATTTGCTGAATTACAAGCTATTGCTGAAACTCTTATGCTTCCTGTTGTAACCACTTTCAAAGGAAAAGGGGCATTTCCTGAAAATCATCCTTTGTCTTTAGGACCAATTGGAATGCATGGACATGCAGAGGCAAACAAAATGATGTCTGAAGCTGATTGTGTATTGGCAATTGGTACTAGATTTTCTGATAGGTCTGTTGGCACATTTGAGGCATTTGAAAAGAGATTGAAAATTATTCATATGGATGTTGATCCTGCAGAAATTGGTAAGAACCAAACTGCACAAATTGCTGTAATTGGAGATGTACGTGTAAATCTTAGAGTGATGGTAAAATTGCTTTTACAGCGGGCTATCAAAAAATCTGAAGAGACTCCTTGGATTAAACATGTCAAAGAAACCAAAGCTTACTGGAAAGAAAACTTGAAACTTCATCCGGGCGAAATGGGTGCTGCTAAAATTTTACGTAAACTCCGTGAATTATTACCAAAAGAATCCATTGTAACTACCGAAGTAGGACAACATCAAATGTGGGCCTCATTGTTTTATGATGTAATTCAACCTGGAACTTTCTTTAGCTCCACTGGACTTGGTACAATGGGATGGGGATTTCCTGCAGCCATTGGTGCCAAAGTTGCAAAACCTGATGTCCCTGTAGTTGACATTGCCGGTGATGGAAGCTTTGCTATGACTGAAAATTCACTCGCAACTGCAGTATTGGAAGATATTCCTGTAATCGTATTTGTCTTAAACAACTCTTCATTGGGAATGGTAGCTCAATGGCAGAGAACTTTCTATAATAGAAGAATGATTGGTGTGGACCAAAAAAGCTGTCCGGATTATGTTAAATTAGCAGAGTCTTACGGTGCTCAAGGAATCAGAGCTCAATCAATGGATGAACTTGACAAGGCAATTAAAACTGCATTAAGCAGCGATGTTGCTACAGTAATTGACATTCCTATTGATCCTGAGGAAGATGTATTGCCATTTGTAGCTCCTGGAACATCACTTGCGGATATGATCTTACCTTCTTAGTGATTGATTATGTGGGCAATTCTTTCTATTTTAGTTGAAAACAAACCTGGTATCTTGTTCAAGGTGACACATCTTTTCAGATCTCGAAACTTCAACATTGATAGTATTTCAGTTGGAATAACTGAGAATCCTGATTATTCTAAAATGACCATTACTACATATGGTGATGAAAAGCAAATTGATCAGATTGTAAAGCAACTTGATAAGATGATTGATACTGTAAAAGTTGAGCATTTAGATGAGCACAAAACAGTATTTCGGGAACTTAGCCTTTTTAAGATAAAACTCAGTAATGCTAATGATAGCATGGAAGTCAACAAATTGGCAAATGCATATGGTGGCAAAGTTCATGATGTGAAAAAAGACTCTATCATGGTAGAATTAACAGCTACTCCTGATCAAATTAAAGCATTTGAAGAATTAGCAAAACCATTTGGAATTCTCGATGTTGCACGAACTGGTGTTGCTGCTTTACAAAGGAGCGGAGCATGAAAATTAGAATATTTGACACAACATTAAGAGATGGAGAACAAACAATTGGTGTTTCCTTATCTCCAGATCAAAAATTGTCTATTGCTAAAAAACTTGATGAACTTGGTGTTGATGCAATTGAAGCCGGTTTCCCAGTCATCTCTGAGGGTGAGTTAAAAGCAGTAAAAATGATTACTAGCGAAGGACTGTCCTGTGAAATTGCAGGATTGACAAGAACTATCAAAAAAGATATTGATGCTGCTATTGATGCTGGATTAAACTACATTCACACATTCATTGCAACTTCTGATATTCATTTGGAACATAAACTCAAAATGACTCGAGATCAAGCTCTTGAAAAAGCAATTGAAGCAGTAGAGTATGGAAAATCTCATGGGTTGCAAGTCGAATTCTCAGCTGAAGATGCTTCAAGAACTGATAGAGAATTTTTGAAAAAAGTATTTGGTGAGGTTGCAAAAGCTGGAGCAGACCGTGTAAACATTCCTGACACTGTGGGATATTCTACTCCTGAATACATGGCAAAAATCACTAAAGATACAGTAGAAGCTACAAAACTTCCAGTAAGTGTTCACTGTCATAATGATTTTGGATTAGCAGTCGCAAATTCTTTGGCAGGAATCCATGCAGGAGCTTCATGCGCACATGTCACAATAAATGGAATTGGTGAACGAGCTGGTAATGCTTCATTAGAGGAACTTTCTATGGCATTGAAGTGTTTGCCATATGATCAAAAATATGAGACAAACATCAAATCTGAATTAATTTACGATGTCTCAAGATTTATCTCTAAAACTGTGGGCATCATTGTTCAGCCTAACAAGGCCATAGTTGGAGCAAATGCATTTGGCCATGAATCCGGAATTCATACACATGGTGTATTGAGTAATCCACTAACATACGAGCCAATTAGCCCAGAATTAGTTGGAAGAAAAAGATGGCTTCAAGTTGGAAAACATGCAGGGATTCATGGTATGAATGCAATGCTATCTGAATATGGAGTAAAGCCTAATGAAGAACAATCCCAACAAATCTTGGACAAAGTCAAAGTCTTAGGTGATCAAGGAAAACAAATCACTGATGTTGAATTACTCTCTATTGCAAGTGAAGTATTGGGAGAAAAAGATCTCAAAAAAATAGTTCAATTAACTGGATTTTCAGTGTCCACTGGAATTGGAACAATGCCTTATGCATTTGTAAAATTAAACGTAGATGGAGAAGATCATGTTGGAACTGATTATGGGGTTGGACCTGTTGATGCTGCACTAAATGCAATTCAGAAAATTACCGGCAAGCTTTCTGAAATTCGAATTAAGGATTATGGACTGGCATCAATTTCTGGTGGTTCAAGTGCCTTATGTGAGGTTACAGTAAAAGTTGAGGATGCATTAGGAAACAAGGTTTCTGCAAAATCTGTCGGTGAAGACATTGTAACTACTTCAGTCAAAGCAGTAATTGATGCCATAAATCATATCATGCTGAAAAAATTGCTACATGAAAAACAGGTGCGATAAATCCTAAAATTATCTTATTGTGATAAAATATGTACAAAATTTCATTAATCACTGGTGATGGAATAGGTCCTGAATTATCTGAATCTGTACTTTCTGTATTGAATACTATCCATGATAATCTCGATTTGAAATTTGATATTACGAAGTTATCTGCAGGGGACAAGGCATTATCTGAAACTGGAAAAGCCCTTCCAGATGAAACAGTTACAGCGATAAAACAATCTGATGCATGTATGAAGGCCCCTGTTGGTGAAAGTGCAGCTGATGTAATTGTTGTTTTGAGAAGAATGCTTGATCTTTATGCCAATATTAGACCTGCAAAGTCATACCCTCACATGCCTGCATTACGCGATGATATTGATATGGTGATAGTTCGAGAGAATACTGAGGACCTTTACACTGGCAAAGAGTTTAGCTTAGGTGATTCCTCTGTTGCTCTAAGAATAATTTCTGAATCTGCCTCTAAGAGAATCGCAAGATATGCTTTTGAAACTGCCAAGCAGCGTGACTCCATGAGAAAAGTCACATGTGTACACAAATCAAATGTGATGCGAATAACTGACGGTATGTTTGCTAAAGCTTGCACTGATGTTTCTAAAGATTATCCTGATATTACATTTGAGGAAATGTATGTTGATGCATGTGCCATGAATTTAATTCGACAACCAGAGCAGTTTGATGTTGTTGTAACTACTAATCTGTTTGGTGATATTTTATCTGATGAATCTTCACAAGTAGTAGGTGGTTTGGGAATGGCACCTGCAGCTAACATTGGAGATAATTTTGCATTGTTTGAACCCGTTCATGGTGCTGCTTTTGATATTGCAGGACAAAATATTGCAAATCCATCATCCTTTCTGTTATCAATTAAGATGATGCTTGACTGGTTGGGAAATAAACACAATGATTCAAAGTGTATTGAGGTTGGTCAAAAATTAGAATCAACTATTTTTGATTTGGTAAAATCTGGTGTAAAAACAAAAGACATTGGCGGAACTAGTAGTACTACGGAATTTACTAAACAGATTACAGATAATCTATAATTGAAAACAACGAGATACATGGAAAACACGCTGAATAAAGGACGTATTTCCTAACATGATGTGTTTTCCAGACCTATCATTCTACTACGCAGAACAACGGCTTCTCGTCAATAGATTTACGTCAAAATCATATTTAAAAATGATCCAAATTTCCATCTAGTGACAACGACAGATATGTCATCTAGGAAATTCTTTGAATGAATTCTTCATGTATTTTTTTCTGATTTTGGACTATCCATAAAAACACCTCATAGTTTGCATTCATCACTTTGCGTTTTGAATTTATGTTAAACATCAAAAAGTGTAAAAAACTTGATTTCTTGCTAGTCTTTTCTTTTCTTCACGTCTGATTTAGGGGGATTTAGTGACCAAAAGAACATGGCAAATCCTACTGGAATCATGATTAACACTGCTGCTACTGCCGAAATCAGATAAAAATTGGGATCTAGTCCTGGAATGAATGGTCCTGGAAATACTGCGTATAACCATACCAATACGATGAAAATTAGTAATGGCTTATTTTTTTTGATAATTTTTCCTGGGCTTAATTTTCTTTTTTGAATATAACAATCCTTACAGCGGGTTCTGTCATCAGTCATACAATTTGTACAACAACTTTTTTCACAGAAATAACAAATTCTGTCTCCAAAAGATGATCCACAATAATCACATTTGTACACTATACTAAATTATTTTCTTTGAATTTATTTATTTTCAGATAATACCAATTTTTATTAATTGCATTTTTTATCAAACATTATGGTTGATTGCTGTATTTGCAAAGCTGTGCCAGGTACACTAAAAATTACTGATGGTAATCCAAAATACAAAGGAAAGCCCATTTGTAAAGAATGTCACGGATATCGTAAACTCCTCAAAGAAACAAAATAGATTATTCTGAATTTTTGGTTTTATTTTTTGTAGCCCATTCTTCATACATTTTGATTAATTCATCCACATCTTTTCCTTCCTCAGAATAGGTTACAATTACTCCAAATGTTCCTTTTTTGTCGTGACCTCTTGCAAAGTATCCCCAAAAGGAATCAGGTAATTTTGCAAAACTACTTGAATCATGTGAAACTCCTATCAGATTATTCCCAATCACTTCAACAACTTTTTTTGCATCTATTTGCTCTATCATGAATTTTCTTAAAGAATAATGAACTTAAGCGTATTGGAGTTTCAAGCCATGAAAATAGATCTACTGGAGTCAAGATAAATCCATAAGATCTGCCTCTTTTATGATCTAGAATTAATCGTGCATATTGTTTATATCCTAGAATTATAACACATTTTTGAATTGAGTTACAATCAAAAAGATAAGGATGATTACGATGGTTTCAACGATGATGTTGATTCGGAATATCATTATGATTTTGAGGACTAAATATGAAATGCCAGTGTAGTACAGACAAGTTGTGTTTGTTTCATTACATTACAAACAATCCCAACTCAATAAAACCCAAAACTAAGTGAGGTAATCCCTATGTCAAATAATAATTCAACCAATGATTCAGAAGGTCATGAAGATTCTGTTGACGCAAGATTTGAGAACTTGTATCCTGACTACAACTATGCATTAGAGTCATCCAATCATGAAAAAGATTCTAGAAAAAGAAAAAGAATGAAAACCATGTATTGACATCATTAATTATTGCAGCAATGATGAAAACTTTAATCGTATGATCTTTGGGTGTCTATGGGCTTAATCTATCCGGATCTCTTGGATATAATACAACTTCACGAACATTATCAATTCCGATAAGTGTGGTCATCAATCTGTCCAATCCCATTCCCCATCCTGAATGTGGAGGCATTCCCCAGTCAAACGTTTTAAGATGATCTGCAAATTGTGTAGGATCTAATCCTTGCTCTTTCAATCTTTCTTTTAACATCTCAGGATTGTGAAGTCTTGTTCCCCCGGATGACAATTCTAAAAATCCATATTGTAAATCAAATGAACGTGAAAGTGTTGCATCTTCATCTTTTTCTCTGATGTAAAATGGTTTTAGTTTCATTGGCCAATCTGTTAAAAAGTAAAATCCTGGATGGTTTTTGCCTATAATTCTAAGATGAGAATCTAACAAGTCATCTCCAAATTCAACTTTTTCACCTTCTTTTTTCAATTCTTCTATACATTGAGTATATGTTATTCTCTCAAATGGTGTAGACGGAACTTCTATTGTATGTTCAATTGCCTCTTGCTCTTTTTTACATTTTTCTGAAACATCTTTGTAGACTGCAAGTACAAGTGATTCTAAAACATTCATGACGTCTTCGTAGTCCATAAATGCAGCTTCAATATCGATACTGGTAAATTCTGTCAAATGTCTTCCTGTGTGGGAATTTTCAGCTCTATAGAAATTTGAAATCTCAAATACTCTTTCTAATCCAATTGTCATCTGCTCTTTGTATAATTGTGGACTCTGAGCAAGATATGCCGTCTTTCCAAAGTAATCCAATGAAAATAAATCTGCACCTCCTTCACTAGCACTACCAATTATTTTTGGTGTAGTAATTTCTATGAATTTTTTTTCTGCCAGAGTTTTTCTTAGTGCTTGCAAAACATGATGACGTAATTTGAAAATTGATGCCGTTTTTTGATTTCTCATATCTAATGCACGATGATTTAATCTTGTATCGATGTTACTTTCTACTCTCCCTATTGGATCTACTGGTAATGGATGAATTGCTTTTCCTAATACTTCAATTTCTTCTGCTTTTATCTCAAATGCAAAATCTCTCGCTTTAGTCTCTTGTACAATCCCTCTGATACTCACAACACTCTGGCGATTAATCTCTCCAAGATTGTCATTTAGATCTCCTTTGACAATTACTTGTGAAATACCTGAAACATCACGCAATGTGATAAATGACATCTTTCCTAATTTCCTTAAATCTTCAATCCATCCTCCTAGCACAACTTGTTTTCCAATCAATTCCTCGTTTAACTCCGAAATGTCGTGGGTTTTTACAAAAACCATGTCTATCTTTTATCCTCAAATTCTATCTCAATGTCAAGGTTTCGGGCATTCTTGACTATCTGAATCACTTTTTTTGTATCTATTGGAAATTTGGGAGTCCATTTGCCTGAAACAACTGCCTTGGTTTTTTGAACTCCTCCTGGCGCCCAAACCGCATTTATTGATAAAATTTTAGTTGGAAAGAACAAATCTTCGATAAATCGTTTATCTGTCTCATCTGCCTCCACAAGCCAAATTTTCCCCTTAAAAAGATCCTGTAAGGTTCGATATAGTGTACGACTTTGTCTAATTATCATTATATCATTTTTTGCTAATGATAATACAAAATTCCCATCAAATTCTTTGCATGAATATAATGTAAAATTTTCAATTTCTTTGTTTGACTTTGCAATATTTGCAAGATTCATTGATGCATCTACATCTGCTTTTGTTAATTTTCCTGATTCCACCTTGCTTTCACACTGAGGACAAAGAATTGCATTTTTTGCATCAAAGCCACAAATTGGTAATTTCATTTGAATCGACTTTTTAATTCTGATAATGTTGTTTATATCCCTTAGTGCAAAACAAAAATCATAGTTTGGATCTGAGATTAGTATGGCACTTCTAAAAGTTGATGGATTATCATCCACATATTCATCATCAAAAGGACCAGTTTATGCCGTAGATGATGTTGATTTTGAATTAAATCGTGGTGAATCAATTGGCATTGCTGGTGAAAGTGCATGTGGAAAAAGTACTCTGGGTTTATCCTTAATTCGAATGCTCTCAGGTGGAACAGCAAAAGGAAAGATCATCTTTGATGGTCATTCTATATTGGATATGAATGAGTCAGACTTTAATGATTCATTCAGATGGAAAAAAATTTCTATGGTGTTTCAGGGTGCGATGAATTCTTTAGATCCTGTATTTACAATAAATGAACAATTTTTAGAGATTCTCAAACAACATAGGTATGAAGGCGATTCAAAAAAAATTATTTCAGACGCAATGAATTCAGTCTCTCTTGATGAAAATGTCTTAAAAAAATATCCTCATGAACTAAGTGGTGGAATGAAACAAAGAGTGATCATCGCTATGGCCTTACTACTAAAACCCAAATTTGTAATTGCAGATGAACCTACTACTGCATTAGATGTTTTGATACAAGCCCAAATTATCAATTTGTTAAAATCTCTGAAAAAAAATGGCATGTCATTTATGTTAATTACGCATGATTTGGCAGTTTTATCTGAAATTGCTGATAAAATTGGTATCATGTATGGTGGACAAATGGTAGAATTTGGTTCTTCAGAAGAAATTTACAAAAATCCAAAACACCCTTACACACAAGGACTTTTAGAGTCTATCCCAACACTAAATGGCAATACTCCAAAATACATCAAAGGAATCCCTCCTAGTTTACTTGATGCTCCTACACAATGTAGATTTATTGAAAGATGTCCGCTAGCTGTTGAAAAATGTAAAGAACTACCACCTAAATTTAAAACTGAAACTGGCTATGTTCAATGCTGGTTATACGAAGATAAAAATAATTCATTTTAAAAATTCTTCATCGATTTTTTTCAAATATATTTCCTGTATTTCTGCAATCTCTCTTGCTGTTGTATTTCTAGAAATTATTTTTGCATATTCTACTAATTCTTGATTTTCATGAGTTTTTCCAAACTCCTCGATTTTTTTATTTGATTCTTGCTCAAATTTCATTATATCTCTTAACTCTTTACTGATTTCTACCGCTTTCATTTTTTCATAATTTTTGGAATTTGATTTTCTAAAACTTATCTCATCAATTAATTTTTGAATCTCATCAGATTCTTCCATGTTTTTAATTAAAAATTACTCAAATAAGTTAATTTTGTATTTTCTTTTTATGTTCAAGTATGTGCTTTAACCCATCTGTCATGCTTAATGAATCCAAATCAATTTCACAATAGGGACACTTCAATGTATTATGAGAATTTTTTTACAATTGGCAAGCATGAATCGATAATTCTTAGCATTTCCGATCTGATGACTTTTTTATCAATTGAAATCCACACTCTTGACTTTTTAATTGCAAACGAAATAGTTTGAACCTTTTTTCTCTCTTCCCAGACAAATTCAATTTCTCCCAAATTCTTGTCAAAGAATCCTTCCAAATCTGTTTTTATTGCAATATGTGAGAATTGATACTGGGTATCTTTTTCATTTAAAAGTGGAAGCAAGTCTGGCCTTCTTTTGTAGGCTAGCAGATTCCCACTCTCTCCAATTACGCCTACAAATCTAATGAATGGACTAATTCCTGCTATGGAATCACAAATTTTTTCAAAATCTTTTTTTGACATTTGATAGTGTTCTGAAAAGATGATATTTTAATGAATTGTAAGGGATTGATTCCAGATTTAATTAAATAGCGCCCGAAAATAGTCTGATTTGTGGATTTTGTTGATTTGTTTCCTTTTGCCCCTGATGTAGGTTATTCTCTTTTAGCTCTTGTGAATTTCTTTGGTTCCTTGATACCTTTTGTACCTTTACCTGGATTTTTACTTCTAGCAACTATGTCTGTAGGGAATCAATACGATCTACATATTTTGGCATTGGTATCTGCAATTACTGCAACAGTTGCCAAACAAATCATCTTCTATGTTAGCTATGGAGGGCGAAAAATAATTAATGAAAAAACTCGAAAAAGAATGCGCCCATTTGAAAGATTGATCAAAAGATATGGTGCAGGGGCTGCATTTTTTGCTGCTGCAACTCCTATTCCAGATGATTTAGTCTATGTACCTCTCGGATTGGCCAAATACAATCCTAAAAGATTCTTTATTGCAACATTGACTGGTAAAATTGTTCTAAGCTACTCAATTGTGTTTATTTCACATCATTTGGGTTTGTCTCTAGTGGAACCCTTCCTTGAAAATGTTGATGATGCAACCCCTATTTACATTGGGATAATTATTTTTGGTGTCATGATGACTAGTGTGATAATATTACTATTGAGATTAGATTGGGCAAAGATTCTTGGAAAGTTTGCCCCTTGGACATTAGATGAAAACAACAAAGATTAAATTTCTATTTTAAAATTCCATAATTTTTCTACTGCTTTAGTGATTCCAATTCTTGGTGACGCAATTATTTTATTTGGCTTTATGCCTTCGGCAATGTATAATTTTGATCTTTTTGTTAAATCTGCCCCATAATCTTCTTTTGTAATTCCAAGTGCTTGTGCTAGCTTTCCTGGACCATTGGTAAGATTTTTCAAATCTACTGTCTTTCTATTTTTTTGCATAATGTCTATTCCTTTTTCTGGCTCCATTGCACGAATAAGTACTGCACCTGCATCTATTTTTGGTGCTCGGGCTACAACGTTAAAGCAAAAATACATTCCATATGTAAAATACACATACGCGATTCCTACCTCTTCAAACATTACCTTGTTTCTTTTGGTAATCTTTGTAAATGCATGACTTGCCGGGTCGTCTCTGTGTCTGTATGCTTCTGTTTCTGTAATTATTCCCGAAATTTCATTTCTGCCAATTTTTCTGACAATTTTTTTCCCTAAAAGATTCTTTGCTACAGTAACTGTATCCTTTGAATAAAATTCTCTAGGGAGTATAGTCAATATCTATCTTAACTTTTTTGTTATTTTTTAACTCTGTTATTAAATGAAATAATTTTAAAATATCTTTGTTCAATACTTTGATTAGTTCCTGATTGTAAATCGTAGCTGCCGGATGAACCGTTAAAAAATATAATTGATTTTCTTTTAAAACGAGTTTTCCTCTAAATTTAGTAATCTCTGATCCTCCCAAAAGTGAATTAAATGCAGTATTTCCTAAAACACAAATTATTTTGGGTTTGATAATTGATATTTCTTGTTTCAAATATTCTTGACATCTTTCTCTCTCAGTTGATGTTGGAACTCTGTTATTTGGAGGTCTGCATTTTACAATGTTTGTAATGTAAACATCTTCTCTTGAAACCCCTGCCTTCTCTAGTGCTGCTGAGAGTTTTTTTCCAGCAACTCCTACAAATGGCTCTCCATTTTTATCCTCATTCCTACCCGGTGCCTCTCCTACAAAAATTACATTTGATTTGAAATTCCCTTTGCCTGGAACTGAATTTGTTCTGGTTTTACATAGATCGCATTTCACACAATCCACTACATCTTGCTTGATAACTTGTAATTTTTGACTCATTTTCTAATTCACACTCTTTACTGTAGCAGTTCCTCTAATTGTAGGACCGCCGTTTCCCATTATCATTGATTGCATTGGATCTCCTTTTCCACAATTAGTTATTGGCCTTATAGTAAAATCATTACCGCATGCATCGATTGATTGAAAAAATTCAGGGGCTGTGCCCATAACTATGACGTCTCTTAACATGTCTGTGATTTCTCCATTCTCTATTTTTTGTGCATATTGGCAAGATATGCTCCAGTTGTATCGTTTCATGTCTATTGAAGGAATTTTCATATTCGAAATCAAATATCCATGCTTGACTCCTTTGATCATTTCATTTACTTCCCAATCACCATTACCTATGCATGTGCATGCCATGCGAATTAGAGGCATAAATCGATAATTTGTTGCTCTCATGTTGCCTGTGGGTATTGAATTGAATATTTTTGATGTCTCTCTATTTTGCATGTGGTTTTTTAAAATCCCTTTCTCAACTAGGGTAGTTTTTTTAGTTTCCACTCCTTCATCATCAAAGTAATACCATCCTAAACTTTCTTTTATTGTGGGATCATCAAAGACATTTAGATTCTCTGAAGCTATTTTGGTTCCAAGTTTATTTTTCCACCAAGCTCCTCCTGCCCATGCCATCTCTTTCCCTAACACTCTGTCTGCTTCTGATGGATGTCCTAGTATTTCATGTGTGAGCAATGACACAAAATCTGGATTCATAATGACGGTTGTTTTTTCTTCTTTGATTGGTTTTGCACTTGTTAATTGCGCTGCTTTAATCCCAATCTCTTTTGCACTGTGCTGAATCTTGTTTTTATTAGTTATCTGCTCTAATCCTCCCCTTCCGCCCTCAGTAATGTTTATTGATTGTGTAATCCCCGGTTCATGAGCTGTTGCTATCATTTCTATTACCACGTCTGTAAAATTTTGTTGAATTTCTGAACCCTCGGTACTTACAAAATATTTTGAATTAACTGTATACCATGGATTGACAATTGACTTTATGATTTTAGGTGTATCTAAAATGATTTTATTACATTCAATTCCTAAACTAATTATTTCATCTAATGATGGTTTTTTTAAAACTGGAAAATCTATTTTTATTTTTTTTGAAATATTTGGGTAAAGATCAATTTTATTTTTTTGACTTTTTGAGCTGTTGCTGATATGTTTTATTGAATTATCTATGCTTTCTTTTATTTGTTCAAATGATTTTGGATTTGTAATTGAAAAAAATCCCCACACTCCATCTTTGATTATTCTTATACCTATTCCAACATCTTCGTTTATTCTGACGTGCTCTATCTCATTATTTTCTATTAATGCCGACTTTCGTTTTTGTTGTTCTGCCCTGGCATCACAGTATTGAAGTCCAATTTTTTCTGAATATTTGATTGCCTTTTCTGCAAAATTTAGTAATTCTGAATCCACGTTATCTACAATTCTGAGTGACTCGTAAGTCTTCTGCTATCTAGTGATTTGAAATTGCAGGCATGGTAAAATAGTATTCATCCTCAAAATCATAGTCGGTAATGCCTTTTTTACGTAAAAATTCAAAATATTGAGTGCAATTATTGTAAAACTCTATATTTTTACTCTTAATTTCACCCATGCTTTGATTATCAAAATATCCATTTTGTCAAGAGTGTGAGAGATTTTAGTTCTGAAAGTATGTTTTCTTTAAGCAGATTACAGCGGAGTTTTATTTTTATCTGGAATTTCTTTTGGGAGTGAGAATGAAAATGTGGCTCCCTGATTGGGTGCACTGTTGACCCATATTTTTCCAGAATGGTTATCTATAATTCCTTTACAAATGGCTAATCCTAATCCACTGCCTCCACGCTCTCTGGTCAGCGTAGCATCTACCTGGTAGAATTTTTTGAATAGATCATTTTGCTTGTCTTGTGGTATTCCTACCCCGTTATCTTTGATGTGTATTATGACTTCTTTTGGATTATTTTCAATGCTGATCTTTATCTCTCCTTTGCCTACTTCAATTGCATTCATACTGTTTTTGATCAAATTTGCTATGACTTGAGAGATTCTATCTGAATCGTGCTCTATCTGAATATTTTCCCCTTCTGAAATAATTTTTATGCTTTTTGCTTCTGCCTCTATTTCAAATGGTTTTATAGCTTTTTCTACTGTATCTCTAATTCCACCTGTTGTTCTTTTCAATTTCAATTGTCCTAATTCTAATTTTTGTGCATCCAGCAAATCTGAAATCATTGAGAGTAAGGTTTCAGAGCTTGACTTAATGATGCGAATCCTTTCTTTCTGTTTTGACGTCAATTTTCCTAAATGCTCACTGAGTAAAATATCTGAATACCCTTGAATTGGAACTAAAGGCGTTTTTAATTCATGAGTAATCATAGCTAAAAATTCATCTTTTGCAACATCTGTTTTTTTTGCTTCTTCTTCTTTTTCTTTAATCGTTTTTGACATGATGTTGAAATTATCGACTAATTGTCCCACTTCGTCTTTTCCTGAATATTGAATCGTTTCTCCATACATTCCCTCCTTAATCTTTGATATGGCCTGAGTGATTGCTTCAAATGGATTTAATGATTTTCTGATCACAAATAGAACTATCAAGAATATTCCTATGTCTACTGCTAGAATGATTTGAACAACTATCAAATTATCAGATTTATGTTCAACAATTTCTGTGCTCCATTTTTGAAGAACATTGTCAATGTCTGAATAAAACACTTGTTTGTTTTCGATCATTTGATTCTTGACTACATTGAATTCTGGGGAAAGTAATGCACGATCTTCTAAAATTATGATTTTCGGCTGCATTGATTCCCACAATGGATCTAGTTGTCTTAATGAATCGGATTTTTCTCTTGGTAATGGAATTAATTCTTCATGTATTGCTCCGACACTTTGAACATCCAAGTCCAAAGTGGATATCTGCAATATCTTTCTAAGGCCTATCTCAAATTGTAATCTCTTATTTTTTAATTCTTCTTGAGTATTGGTACCTTCTCCAATTGAAATCAATAATGTCTGCTGTCCTATGATCTTACTGCATTCAAGTAAATCTTTGACTATCTCTTTATGTCTAGAATAATCTCTGTCTAAATCTTCTATTTCTTTATCCAGTTGATTTACTGCTAAAACTAACTCATTATTTTTTCCTAAAATATAATTAATTGCGTTTGAAGCTTCTTGATCAAAAACTGTTATTTTTTCAATTTTGAGTGTTGAATCTTTAAAATTCTCCCAAGATATTGTAGATTTTTCATATTCTAAATTTAAGGAAGAAGGAATTTTTCCTATTGTTTGTCCATCGACTATTCCTCCTGTCTTGATTGTTTTAATTGTGTTTTCGACACTTTGAATTTTTTTCTCTAGAATTTCCTTGTCTTGAATGTTTCCACTAGCTACTGATATTGCTGATGTTGCAATTACTTCGGAATTTACTTTTACATCTGCTATTTTGAGTACTGAGATTGCCTGATTTACATCATCGTGGGTATCTTGATAAAATAAGAATAAGTTTAATGCTGCTGCAAAAATTAATATCGATACCAAAAAGTATGTCTTACTAATTAGTTTCACAACTAGATTTTCTGACCACAGGGTATAAAAATAATGGTACGACTTTCAATTATCTGGTATGAGTGATGAGTTTTTGGATGTTGCTAAAAGGGAAATCAATGAAGAGATCTGCGGGTTAGAATCTCTTTTGGCTATCTGTAATGATGATCATGATGTTGTTGAAATCATATCTAAATTTCAGAAACATACCCACAAGATTATGGGAGTAGCCCCCATGATGGGAAATACCTCTCTTGGCGAAGTGGCTAAATCCCTTGATTCCTTATTGAAAAAATTCACAGATGTTGATGTTGTGGGCGTCTTTTCTTTATTGTCGGAAATATTACCTTTCATGAGATCCTTAACAGTTGAGCCTGAATTTGATCCTCTGAAAGTTAATGAAAAAATTTCTAAAATTGAGAATTTACTAAATTAGTTAATCTATTTAAAATGCTGTAGAGTCTATTTGATCATGGCAAATATCTTGATTGCTGATGACTCTGATTCAATCCGACTTGTTTTAAAAGATATTCTTTCTATTGGAAATCATGATGTAATTGCTGAAGCCATCGATGGTGAAGAATCCATTGATTTGTATAAAGAGGTAAAGCCTGATTTGATTTTATTGGATTTGGCAATGCCCAAAAAGGACGGACTGACAGTTGTTAAGGAAATAATTTCATTTGATTCTAATGCCAAGATAATCCTCATCACTGCCAGTGATGATCAAAAAATTATCCAAGAATGTGTGTCTCATGGTGCATGGTCCTGTATTTCAAAACCCTTTGATTTCAAAGTTGTCTTAAAAGAGATTGACGATGTTTTAGCAAAGTAATTTAGGGTATTGCGATAATTCTAAATGATTAACACCTTGACAAAAATTGTTTCTGATACTAGTGTAATAGTTAATGGTCAACTTACTGCTCAAATTGAATCTGGCAGTATTAGAAATTCTGATATCATTATTCCACAAGCTGTTTTTGATGAACTTCAATCTCAGGCATCAAAGAACAAAGAACAAGGATTCATTGGACTGGAAAGAATTCAAAAACTCAAATCATTATCTGGGAGTCATGGGCTAAATGTCATTGTCAGTGGCTCTCATCCTTCTTCTGATGATATCAAACTTGCCAGCAGTGGCAGGATAGATGCTCTAATTGTTGACATGGCAAAGCAAAATAACGCTATATTGTATACCTCTGACAATGTGCAGCATTTGGTTGCGCGTGCTGAAGGTGTAGAAACTGTATTTTTAAAATCTGAAATAAAAAATGAATCTTTGGAATTTCTAAAATTTTTTGATTCTGAAACCATGAGCATACATCTTAAAGAAAATCAGTTTCCGTTGGCAAAAAAAGGCAAGCCCGGTGAATTTGTGCTAACAAAAATAAATGATGAGATTCTTTCCAAGGGTTATTTGGAAATGATCTCATCACAAATTTTAGATGTAGTCAATGTGTATGATTCTAGCACCTTGGAGATATCCAAAAATGGTGCTTCTGTAGTCCAACATGGGGATTATAGAATAGCTATTACATATCCTCCCTTCTCAGAATCTTTTGAGATTACAATAGTACATCCTATTGTGAAATTATCCCTTGATGATTACACAATTTCTGAAAAATTAATGGAGCGTTTTTCTGACAGTGCGGAAGGCATTGTGATTTCAGGAGCTCCTGGCTCTGGAAAAAGTACTCTTGCCTCTGGTCTTGCAAACTTCTATCATAAAAAAGGAAAAATTGTAAAAACATTCGAGTCTCCACGTGATTTACAGGTAGATCCCGGAGTTACCCAATATAGTAAACTTGATGGAAGTTTTGATAATTCTGCAGATATTCTACTACTTGTCAGACCAGATTATACCATTTTTGATGAAGTAAGAAGACGTGAAGATTTTGGAACTTTTGCTGACTTGAGATTAACCGGGGTTGGAATGGTTGGAGTCGTTCATGCAAATTCCCCGTTGGATGCAATTCAACGTTTTATTGGAAAAATCGAGCTTGGAATAATTCCAAATGTTTTGGATACTGTAGTTTTTGTAAAAGATGGTGGAATTCAAAAAGTATATGATTTGGAATTAAAAGTAAAAGTCCCAACTGGTATGACTGAATCTGACTTAGCCAGACCTGTGATTGAAATTAGGAATTTTGAGGATAATGTTTTGGAACATGAAATTTACACCTTTGGTGAGGAAAATGTCATCGTTCCTGTAGGAAAAAAGACAGATAAAGTTGGAATTGAAAAACTAGCTGAAGATAAAATTAAAGAAACATTCAAGCGTTATGATCCTCGAGCTGAAGTTGAAATTTTATCTGATAATAGAGTCAAAGTGATGGTAGATGAACAATACATCCCATCTATTATTGGTAGAGGTGGCTCAAACATTAATGAAATTGAAAAATTACTCCGTATACATATTGACGTTGTTGAAAAAACCTCTGATGATATATCGCTGACCTCTAATGATCTACCCTTTAGTTTTTCAGAATCAAAAACTGCATTACTGCTAACTGTAAATAGGGATTTCAGCTCAATGCATGCTGATATCTATGCAAATGAGAAATTTGTTGCATCTGTTAGAATTGGTAAAAAAGGACAAATAAAAATTCCAAAGCGTTCTGATGTTGCAAGAACATTGATGGATTTTTCTAGGTCCCAAAATGATATCAAGATTTTCCTTAAAGATTTTTAAAATTTTCAATAATCTTTGGGTTTGCTTTCAAAAATGTTATGAACTTTCTTAACTGTTTGATAGTTTTTGGATTCAAGTGATGCTCTATTCCTTCTGTATCTTGATTTGCAGTATCATACCCTACTCCTAAAATTTCAAAGAACTCTAACAATATCCCATGTTTTTGTCTTATTCCTTCTGCAATCTCTATGCCTTTTTCAGTTAGATTGATTCCGTGATATTTCTCATATTCTAAAAATCCATTCTCATCAAGTCTTTGCAGCATTTTGGTTACGCTTGGAGCGCTGACATTCATGTATCTTGAAATATCCAATGTCGTGGCATATCCTTTTAATTCCACCAACTCTGAAATGATTTCCAAATAATCTTCCATTCTTGTACTAGAACGTGCCCTCTCTGATTGATGTGCAGCTTTGATTGAATCCAATCTTTTAGAATTTTTAGATTTCATGTGTTCTTTGTATCTAAATAAAATCTAGTATAATTGAGTGTCTTTTGCGTTGAATTTAGTTATTCTTTGTTGACACGAATGTAACGGTAGTTGATCTTAGTTTCTTAACTAATTTCTTCTAAATCAAGGTTGGAATGGTTGATCCTCTAAAGGAGCGTCTAGATAAATTAAAAAAATTCTCTGATTCTGCAAAACGTAGGGCAAATTTGTATGCTGAAGTTACTGGTATAGATGACAAAAATACTGCCCGCTCATTAAGTGCTCTTCAAAAAGCTCCAGCTCCTGGCAAAAAACTGCAAAAAATTGGATTTTTGATGTTATGGGTTCCTGAACCTACTGGGGTGACGTGTGCCATTGGAGGACCAATGATTGTCGCAGGACGATATCTTGACAAGAAATACAATGGTTCCACAATTCATGACATTGGCCATACAACAAAAAATACAATGTCTTCAATCAATGATTTCAAGAATTCAGTAATGTAATCCCCTAGTTTTTAAAAGGATTGAGGCAAACCTATTCATGACTACTCGCGCTCAAGCATTAATTCCTATTACAATAGCTGCCGTAATAATTGGGGTTATTGGAATGCTTACGCTTCCAAGTGACAGCAAATTAGAATCTGTTGAATTTCCTAGAGGTACTATCTTAGTAGATGAGATAGCGCTTGAAGTGCAAATAGCTGATTCTGAGCCACGACGTGTTAGAGGATTGATGTTCCAAGATCAATTGCCTTTTGATCAGGGAATGATCTTTGTATTTGATAAACCTGGATTGTATTCTCTTTGGATGCTAAACATGCAATTCTCTTTAGATATGATTTGGTTTGATGCTGATGGAAATGTAGTGCATATTGAAAAAGATGTCCCTCCATGTAAAACTGTGGTGGAAATTACTAGTTGTCAAAGTGTTGTACCAAATAATGAAGCAACGTATGTTCTTGAAGTCACATCTGGCTTTATTGATCAAAATAATATTACTAAAGATTCCAAATTGACAATTATATCCATTTGATATTGCAAAGCCTTATCTTTGAATAAAAAATTTGTAAATTATGAACAAATTAATTGTGATTCCTGTCATTGTTGGAATTGCCTTAATTATTTTATTATCCTCCATGTTGACAAATGAAACTCCTGATACTCCAACTAAATCAATTTATGAATCTGGGTTTACCTATTATGATATTGAACAAATTCAAGATACTCTATCTAAAAAAAATATTGTAGTTTCTTCACCTGTTCCGATAACTGACCATACAATTAGTGAATACTGTACATATTTTGAGAAAGGACTGCCACGATCTGTAGAATATTGTACTACAACTGCTGTGATGAATTTTGAAGGCACCACACTTGGTAATATCAACATTGGAGGTGATACTCAATCTCCTGCTATGGCAGTAGCTAATCTAGAAACAAAAACTTTGGACTCCAATTCTGATGAGATACTTGCAATATTTGAGACCATGATTGAAACTCTTGTTTGTGACTGCTGGGAAGATGATGAATCCAGACATTATGACACCATCGCTGCCTGGTTAGAGGCTGCTCAGACATTTTATGTTGATTCTGGTGAACGCAACATTAAATCAAAAGTTGATAATTTGGGTGATTCTGAAATCTTTTTAGAAATTACTTCTAAAGAAAATTCAGTCTTACAGACATTAATTATTCTAAAATAGTTTAATTATATAATAGAAAATTCTCTGATTTACATTACAATGATTGATCAATTATGGCTAATTCCTCTGGGGTTTGTAGCTGGAATTTTAGGTTCTATGATTGGTCTTGGTGGTGGAGTAATTGTTGTCCCAGTCTTGACTTTTATGGGATTTCCTCCAACTGCTGCTGCAAGTAACAGTTTGTTTGCTGCATTAAGCAATGCAATTGCATCTACAATTTCATATTCAAAACAAAAACGAATCGAATACCCTCTGGGTATTAAACTAGGTTTGCTTTCAATTCCTGGAACTGTTTTAGGTGCGTTAATTTCTAGCGATGTTGCCCCGGATGTTTTTAAAATATTGTTTGGATTTGTATTAATTGCATCTGCTGCATACATATTTTTGAGAAAAAAAATTGAAACTAGAGAAAAAACCATTTCAAAACAAATGATGGTCTTTGCAATTGGCGCAAGCTTTTTTGCAGGAATTATTTCTTCTTTTTTTGGTATTGGAGGGGGAATAATCTTTGTTCCTTTAATGGTAGTTGGCATGGGAATGGCCATGAAAAAAGCTGCACCCACATCCCAAATGATTCTCTTGTTTGCATCATTCTCTGGAGTTGTTGTACACAGTTTACTAGGACACCCTGATTTCTTTCAAGCAGGCCTACTTGCCATTGGTTCTTTTATTGGGGGGTTGGTTGGAGCAAGATTATCAATTGATATCAAAGAAAGATATTTGCAAATTCTAGTTTCTGCAGTAATTTTGATTGCCTCGGGAAAATTATTCTTTGATTCTCTTACTGGAAATCCTACATTGTTTGGATTTTAGGCTCAAAATTTTCTTTGTGTTTTTATAGATATTTTGTAATGTATATTGTTCGTCAGGTCTTATGATCTGAGGGCGGGGGAGACAAGTCGGCTCTCCTGTATTTTACTTACTAAAATAATTCTTTTTCTAATGATATAGGGTACCAATTAATTTCATCATTATTTTGAAACATTCTATCTATCTTCTTTGAGATATACAAAAATAATTTCTTGGTTATGTCTATTACTCTGTTTCAATTTTGGGTTTTATCTAGATGGTTCCTTTTTAATTCTGTAAATATTCTTCTTTGAAATTAGAATTGTTTCATCTTCTTCATTTTTTCCTTCATAATCTACAAAAATTTTCCCATACTCTTCATCAATGTCTTCTTTTTGAGATACTGTAAATTTTAATTTCAATACTTGATCTGTGTATAGCGGTTTAAGAAATCTGGTGCTTCTATTTTCCCATTCGGAATCCCCATCTGTGCCGACCAAAATTATATCATTTCCATAAACCTGGCTTAATCTTGTAAATTCTCCCTCCATTCTTGATAGAACTGCTCTTCCTGAAACTAACTGTTGTTTTCCTTTCCTTTTATCTTCTAGGAATGCATTTTTGACTCTGGAAAATTTCAGATATTCTTCTAGTTCTTTGTCTGAAATGCTACATGTAGAATAAAATGAATCACCTACTCTAAATTCAGAAAATTTTTTCATTCTTATCTTAATTCATCTACACAGAAGGTTACTTCTGATGATGAAGCAGAACTGTCTGATACTAGGAAATTAAATGCATCTGCAATTCTTTGATTATTTGGTTCTGATCCTGTAACTGAACCTGGGAAAATTGTGAATATTCTAATTTTTGAATTTAAGACATCGCTTAGTTCTTGATTTACAGTTGTTGTAAATGGTCTTAGTGCTCCTCTGAAAACTTCTACTTGTGCTCTTTGTGTTCCTGTGACTTTTCTTCCAATCGGTAAATCTGGTCCAATGATCATTATTGCACCCTTTGCATCTTTGTAAAGGCGAGGATCTTTACTTCCTCCAGGCACAAATTGCTCTAATGCTCTCTGCGCAACGTTTGCCGGAGTTGAGATGAATTTCTCAGTTAATTCTTCCCATGCAGCGCGTGATAATTCAGTTAATTTCATTCCGTCTGATAATTTTCCTGTAATGTGAATGACTCCTAATATTTCACCAATGTTTGTTTTTGCAGTGTTTAGCCATCTTTCTACTTCTTCTGGGTTTTTGATATCTACAACATGGGAATGGAATTTACTACTGATATATTCTTGAAGATCTGCTGGTGTTGATTGTGAAATGAAGCATGCTACTTTTCCTCCGTTCTTTTCAACATGCTGTGCCAAAAATTCTACTCTTTCAGCATCTGCTTTGTCAGTTGCATCAATTGTAAATACCACTGCTTTCCCTGCAAAGTTTGGTTGATGAACTCCTGGAGTTGTAGTTCCAATATGTGGTTTTACTGGATAAAATACTCTATCTCCTGGTATTACTTTGCCGTTTAGAATTTTTGCAATTTCGTCATCACACAAGTTAAGAACAGACTCTGAAACCTGACCTTGTGAAAGAAATTCTTGATTTGCAATCATATGCGATGTATTGTTTTGTACTTTCTCTGCTATGGTTTGAATTTTGTTTAGTAAATTTGTTAATGTCTCGGTAAGTCTAGCAATATCCTTGCCGTTTGCTAATTTTTCTGCTGCTTTTGCAATGCCGTCTTTGATGACACTTTCATCTTCTCCCAGTAGTGGAAGTAATTCTTTATTTGCAGCATCAACTTCAACAGGGTTGAGATCTTCAAAACCGCTAACTCTCATAAATTCTGCTGCGGCTTTTGGATATACTGTTTTGTAAATTCTATCTGAATGCACTGGGCCTGGATTTGTTGCAATCGAAATTATTCCTTTATCTGTTAATTCCCAAGACATTAGTTCTGCAAGTCTGTTTTTAGCACCTTGAGATGCAGTATATGGACTTCTAAATCTATATGGTCTTTGTTCTAATGGACGTTCTTCAGTAAAGAACGTTGAAATGGTAATGATTTTTCCACCAGGTTTCATTACTTTTAATGCTTGAACAGAGCCCCAGAATGTTCCTGTCAGATGAATTGCAATTGTACTTTTGAAATCATCCATTGATGCATTTGCAAAACATGTAACGGGACCTGAAACTCCAGCGTTGTTAATTATGAAATCTATTGTAAGATTATCTTTGACAAGTGATTCAAACATGCCATTCATGGCTGCTTCATCAGCAACGTCTACACCTGAAAATATTCTGACCGATGCCCCGCTATTTTTTTCAGAAATAATGCCTTCCAGCATTTTGGCTGTTTCATCTAATGGCTCTCTTCTTCTTCCAAGAATTATTACACTGGCACCATTCTCAACAAATCTTTTGGCAATGGCTTGACCGATACCTGTACCACTACCTGTAATTAGTGCAAGTTTATCTTGGAATTTTAACATAGATAAACTGACAGAACTTCTGTGATATTTATTTTGATTGATCCCGTTTCTAATTTTTTCTTGATATCTTTATTTGTGGGTATGATTCATGGTGATTAATGCATGATACAGAGTCTGACACATTTGTCTATCAATCATGGCCTGAAAAATTTGCTGATATGTTAAAAAAGATCGGCGTTGATTCTGAACCAAAAGAAATTGGAACTGATGAAGTTGAAAAAGATGATTACTATAGTAGATATTTCGCTCAAACACCTAGAATGGTAACTAATCGTGGATGTATTAATATCAAGAATTCCAACATTGATGTTGTACAAATAATTCAAAAGGGATAATCATGCAAGATCCAAATCCACTCCCATGGGGCGCATTAGATAGATTTCAAGCTCAATTCATAGTGAAAAAAGAAACTGGCCGTAATTACAATAATTATGTTGCAAAAACCAAGCTCACCACAAAAGGCCATTTTGGCTCAAAATCATTAGTAAAGGTCGAATGGATTGGTTCTGGCAGTCTGTCATCTAAATTAAATGCAGATACTGAGCTAAATGAAATGATAGCAAAACAATCTCTTAAAGATGCAACTATCTATGTTGAACCTACTAACAATGCAATTAGAATTAGGAGCAAGTGGGATAATCACATTGCCTTTGGAATTACGAAAGAACTCTTTGAAATCTATGATCGCATAGCAGGCCACATTAAATCAGTCTAAGCTTTCCACCAATCCAAAGCCAAGAAATCTACTTTATCTTTGCCTTTTGGAATTGCTAAAATGAATTGTTTTTTAACTGATGATGCAAGTCTTCCTGCTAAAACAATTCCTGTTGATGTTATTGGTTCACTTCTTGTATAAACTTGAACCAAAAATGGTGCATGATCAATTCCCGGACCTTTTTCATACACTGCAAAGTCGCATCCGAATTTGATTCCTGGATTAATGATGTATCCTTTGTCTCTGAAATTTTTGTATACTAGATATTTTTTGTCAAATTCATGAACTTCTTTTTTACAAATTTCAATTAATTGCTCTACTGAAATTTTTTGTTTTGATTTTGTAATTGTGATTTTTTTATTTTCTAAAAGATATAATCCTTCAATAAGATCTAAAATTAGGGGAGCGTCTATCTCTTCAATTTTTGGTTTTGGTATTCCTATTGGTTTTCCATAATATCCTTGACTGAAAAGTTCTCTTGAATCTTCAATATCCCATACGATTATCCTGTTTTCAATTAACTCACTTTTCATTAACTACATAAACAATTCTCTGTATATGAATTCACTAGTAAAATATGGTGTTTTTAGGATTATCAAAATAAAGTAAAAATGTGAGAATTTTTGTTGACTATAGGCTTAATGCTAATAGAATAAATGAATCTGACACTCTTTGACATTTGTCTGACATTTCTTCAATTCCTTCTATTACATCTTTAATCAATAACAGTTCTTTTGTATTCGTAACTTCATTTAGAAGCTTTATTGTCGCAGCCCTGTATTTGATGTCTATCTCTCTTTCAATTGTTTGAGTTTCTTGAGCTAACTCAATTGCATTAGCAGTGTTTGTGTTAAGACTTCGAATGATTTCATTTAGCTTGTAAACTTCGTCTACTACTAACTCAATCAGTTTTGTAATGTCTTGGTCCAGTTTTGCACTTTTCAATGTTGTAATTTTAACATTTGAGAGTTTGAATGAAATACCTGTAATGTAACCTGCAATTTCATCCATTGTGTATGCTGTGTTTAGAAGATTTTCTCTATTCATGATCAATCCCCCTACATCTGCAACTTCACGTGTGATTTTTCTTCTCAAGTTTTCTACTTCTTCTTCGATTGTTGAAATTTGCTCTAGTGTGTTTTTGATTCCTGCTTTGTCTTTTTTCATCATCAATTCAGGTAGTGTAGCAAGTTCTCTGGATGCATTTAGAATTCTGTTGATTTCGTCTTGTAAAACTGCTATAGCCTTTCTTTTTGCTTGAACTTCAAGCTCTCCGCTATACATAACATAAATGAAAAAACCTCGAGGTAATTTAAATCCTCTATGATTTTAGAACTTTTTTGAGCACGGATTACATCAAATTTTTGTCATGAGCTACTTTTTTCTGTCCTTTGTATAATGTGATTACTTCTTCATTTGTAGATGCATCTTCTGCTGCTTTCTCGACTCTGATCTTTCCTGTAAATTTTGGAAATCTCAAGGCTAGACCTGCATCTTTTCGAATTGCATTAAATGCTGCTTTATGAATTGGGCTAAGGGTTATCTCTGATGCAACTACTTCAATAACTAACTCTGGCTCAAACCATACATCTGCCTCCATGTTACTTATGATGCGTGGATTTTTTTTAATTGATACTTTTGGATGGAGTATTTGGTATAGTTGATCTAGAGATTCATCCGAAAAACCTGTTCCCACTTTACAAATACTGGGGAATGTATCTTCATCTTCATCATAAGTTGCTAAGAGCAGCGTTCCATAATTTCCAGTTCTTCTACCTTTACCAAAAAATCCTCCTATCACAACAAGATCTAAACTATCTCCCAACTCGTTTCTGTATTCTCGTTTTAGTTTTAACCAATGACTTCCTCTAGATCCTGCTTGATATGGTTTGTCTAGCATTTTTAGCATTAGTCCTTCGCTTCCAGCATTAATGCTGTTTTCCATAAAGTCTTCAATCTCGCTTTGATTTTTCACTATTTTCATGGGAATGTATTTTGCAAATTCATCTTCCTTGACGTGTTTTTCAAGTTTTTCTCTTCTTTCTTTGTAACTTAGATCTATACAGCTTTTTCCATTGCAGTACAAAATATCAAAAAAGTTTACTGTAATTGGATACTCTGTCACAGCTTTTTCTATTTTGTATTTTCTCCGTCTGTGCATTAATTCTTGAAATGGTAAAAACTCTCCTGTGTTTTCGTTGATTGCAACTGCTTCAGCTTCTAAAATAATATTGTCTGCTTGAATGTTTTTAGGAATTTTTTCTATTATGTCTGGATAATAACTTTCTATTCTTTCTAAACTTCTAGAAAATAATTCGACTTTATCTCCTTCAATGTGAAGTTGAACTCTTTCCCCATCTAGTTTGTATTCTGCTGCAAACTCATTTCCCATTTTTTCCATTGCTTCTTCTTCGCTTTTGACTCTATCAGCTAGCATGGGTCTGATGGGGTTGAACAAAATTATTTCAAACTCTTCTATACCTTCTAGTCCTTTTGTTGCAATTGTTTCAGCAACTTTACCTAAATCGCTGGAAACGTTGTATGCGTATTGTAATTTTTTTCTATTTTCCTTATTGCCTGAAAATGCTATCGCCAGTGCATCCATTACGGTATTTTCAGCAATTCCTAATCTTAGAGTTCCTAACAAAATTTTCAAAATATAACTCGCTTCAAGTGGGGTTGCATCATTTAGCAGACTTGAAATGTATTTCATTTTCATATCTTGTGATCTAGATCCTCCTAGTTTTGCAATTTTGAATAACGTATCATACACCCTTTCAACTGTGATGTCTTCTACAAGAAATGTAGTTTGAGTTTTTTGCTCTAAAATCACTGTAGATGCATGACCTAGGTCTCCTCCTTTTCTATATTCATCTTCAATTTTTTTTATTGGAATCCCTGATGATTTTGAAATAGCCCTTATTGCAAGTTTTTCAGCAACACCTAATTCTATTCCTTCAAAGTCTGGTCTTAATTTGCCTTGAATCAAATACACTATTTTTGAAATAACATCATGAGGTGTTTTTTCAAATAATTCTACTAAAAACTGTGTTAACTCTAATCTTTTTGCAGTTGATTCCATTTTGTTTAATGATTCAGCTAATATTGAATATTCCATTCCCCTTTCTCTACATAATCTTGAATAAAAGTCTGAATTAGATGTATCTGAAAATTGTTGGTTTGCTAGACTTTGGAAGATCTGAAACTAGTGCAAAGTTGTAAAATGGGTAAGATTCTTTGTATTGTTTCATAAAACTCCATGCAACATCATGTGTTTTGAATTGTGTTCTAATTCCATCAATCACACTCTTTTTTCCAAACACGTCAAATGGTATAATGGAATATTCTTTTGGGCGATTATGTGGTTTTGCTTTTAAGAGCCATGCAAATGCAAAAATAAACACAGCTCCTAAAATTACATATTCTCCAGCAATTTTAAAAAACGCTAAAATAATTCCTGGGATTGTTTGCCCAAATAGCACTGCTACAAAACTTGAAAAAGATATGACTGCTAATGCTGTGAAAATATACGTCTTCCAATCAAATACCTTTTGAAAAGCACTCATGACTATGAAGTTATAACGACATTTTCAGATTTAACTATTTTGTATGATTTGTAATCTCTGAAATTACTAATCTGGATCTTCGTAGTTTTCTTTCTTTTCACCGCTGGATGTATCTTCCATTGGTTTCATCTTTGTTTCAAGTATATCCATTCTTGCTCTGTATCCTTCAGCATATTCTAGTTCGGATGGAACGAGTGTCGCTGGATGAATAAATCCTTGACTTCTAATTGCCATGGCTTTTTTCGTTGCAATTTCTCTAATGTAATCCCAGTCTGGTGTTGAGAATCCATCAAATGGACCTGTAAGTTTTCCATTATGCATACTGAAAACTAATGCTTCAACAATTGGAATACAAAAGTTGATTGTAGCTGCTGAATTTAGTTTTACAGGCATTAATGGCATGTTGTGACTGCCTCTTGTGTTTCCTGCAACATAATGAGGATTGTTAAATACACTTCCTACTTCTTCTGTTGCTGGAAAATTCTTTTGAGTTCTTACTAGACAAATTGGATCGTCTTTTCCAACATATGTTCCTGCGATGTTATGTAATCTGTCAGTTGATGCATCTAGAATTGGTTCTCCATCTTTTGTATAAACTGAATCTACTACATATCTTCCTGGGTACATTAATGCAGCTTCGATAGTTGGCTTGTCTTCCCATAAATGTAATTCTGCAATTTGTGCTTTCTCTACATCCATAATGTGCATTGTTACTCCTGCTGCAAGACTTTTGTTTACAATAAGACCTGTGTTGCTTAATGCATCAACAAACATTCTGTAGATTGGATAATTGAATGCACCTGGTTCTGTTTTGTCAGCTGCAAATACTGTGAATGCTTCGTTTGGTCTTTCCTCGAATTCCATTTCTGCAACTCCTGGTCCCATTCCTTTTACATTTCCTGAAAAAGAATCTTTTAACAAATCTTGTCCTGCACCATACAAGCCTTCCTCTTTTGCTACTTGAGTTCCTGCCATGAATGCATCCCATGCTAATTTGTGAATTTGTTGATTGTCTACACCATGAGTATGTGTCATTACAATATGGGTATCATCCCCACAATATCCTATGTAATAATCAATGAGTAAATCTGCTGAATTTTTGACGGTATTTCTAATTGCTTCGATTAGTCCATCACTTGGTTTTGTATGTCCGCCAACTCCGCCGACATCTGCCTTGATAACTGAAACTGTAATTTTCATAAGTTTCATTTTTGTCCCTTTGATTTATGTGCTTTTAGCAAAGTATTGTGATCTGTAATTAATTGAATATTTTCTAATTTTTCTTAAAAAATTCATAACAGTAATAAATGCCCTCGATTAGGCATTTCATATGGCAGATAAACCACACTTGAACCTGATTGTTACAGGACATATTGATAATGGAAAATCAACTACTATGGGTCATTTTTTGATGGATCTTGGAGTTGTAGATGAAAGAACTATTGCAGCTCACGGTGCAGAATCCGAGAAGACCGGAAAAGGTGATACTTTCAAGTATGCATGGGTTATGGATAACATTAAAGACGAAAGAGAGAGAGGTATCACAATCGATCTAGCTTTCCAAAAATTCGAGTCACCAAAGTACTTCTTTACTTTGATTGACGCTCCTGGTCACAGGGACTTTATTAAAAACATGATTACTGGTGCTTCTGAAGCAGATGCCGCCATTTTAGTACTTTCAGCAAAAGAAGGTGAAACTGATACTGCTATTGCAGCAGGTGGACAAGCAAGAGAACACGCATTCTTGCTCAAAACACTCGGTGTAAGCCAACTCATTGTTGCAATCAACAAAATGGATGCAGTTGAATACAAAGAAGATGCATACAATGCAGCCAAAGAGAAAGGTGAAAAACTAGTAAAGTCTGTAGGTTACAAACTAGAAAATGTCCCATTCATTCCAGTTTCTGGATGGAAAGGCGATAACTTAGTTAAAAGATCTGAGAATATGGCTTGGTACAAAGGTAAAACTTTGTTAGAAGCATTTGATGACTTTACCGTTACTGAGAAACCAGTAGGTAAGCCACTACGTGTTCCAATCCAAGACGTTTACACTATTACTGGTGTAGGTACTGTACCTGTAGGTAGAGTAGAAACTGGTATCATGAAAGCAGGACAAAAAATTATTGTAATGCCTTCTGGTGCACTCGGTGAAATCAAATCTATTGAAACACACCACACTGAAATGCCATCTGCAGAAGCAGGTGACAACATTGGTTTTAACCTAAGAGGTATTGAAAAGAAAGATATCAAGAGAGGAGATGTTCTTGGTACTCCAGATGCCCCACCAAACGTTGCAAAAGAATTCAAAGCCCAAATTATTGTAATTCACCATCCAACAGCAATTGCTCCTGGTTATACACCAGTTATGCACGCACACACTACACAAGTTGCAGCAACTGTTACTGAGTTCCTCCAAAAGATTAACCCAGCATCTGGTGCAGTTGAAGAAGAAAATCCAAAATTCCTTAAAGTTGGAGATTCAGCAATTGTCAAAATTAGACCGGTGAGACCAACATGTATCGAAACTTTCCAAGAATTCCCTGAAATGGGTAGATTCGCCCTAAGAGATATGGGTGCAACTATCGCAGCAGGTATTGTAAAGGAAATTACCGAAGAGTACAAACCATAGGCGTATTTTTATGACACAAACCGCCCGTGTTAAACTCACTTCTACTAGCCTTCCAAAATTAGATGGGGTATGTGGTGAAATCATGGGCATTGGTAAAAAAACTGGTGTCAAAGTTAAAGGTCCAACTCCACTTCCTGTAAAAAGATTACATGTTGCAACTAGAAAGTCGCCATGTGGTAGTGGAACTGAAACTTATGAAAAATGGGAGATGAAAATGCATAGAAGAATAATCAATATCAACGCCGATGATAAGGC
The DNA here is from genome assembly GCA_036525555.1 of Candidatus Nitrosopumilus sp. Classification (GTDB taxonomy): domain Archaea; phylum Thermoproteota; class Nitrososphaeria; order Nitrososphaerales; family Nitrosopumilaceae; genus Nitrosopumilus. The sequence goes on along the minus strand of DATDAD010000034.1, from coordinate 9,678 downwards.
AATTAGACAACTAATGAGACTAAAAATCCCTGATGATGTTTACATTGAATTATCTCTGACATAATCTGGTAGCCTTAAATTATAGAAATTTTGATGATAAACATGGTAGACGAAGAATTAGATGAAGTAGAAGAAACTCCTGTTGAGACTTTTGAAGTAAATTATGCTTGTTTGAGATGTGGGACTACTGTCTCAAACACTGAATTATCCAGATTACCTGAAATCAAATGTATTTGTGGATTCAGAGTATTTACTAAAGTAAGACCACCTGTAGTTAAAACAGTAAAAGCAATTTAGTTATCTGTCTTTTTTGTAACTATGCTCTCTTTGTAAATGAGTTCTCATATCTTCCATATTTGAAAAATATTTGTTGCATTCTTTACAATCGTATTGTAAATCTTTTCCATGGATAATTTGTTTATGATTCATTAATTCTTCTTCTTTTGAAAATTTTTTGTCACACAACTCACATTTAATTTTCTTAAAGAATCCCAACTTTTATCCGAACTCTGCCTTTTTTTCATCCCAGCACTTTCTACATAATTGGCCTTCAATCTTCCAATTTCCCTTTGGATTATATCTAATTAGTCCCATTTTCCCTTGACATAATGAACAGAAATTTTTTTTCTTACCATGTGATTCTTCTTTTTGATCAAAGCATTTCTTGCACAATAACCCTTCCATATCCCACTGCCATCTGGGTTCCCACAAATCTGTAATTTTCTGAGTTGTTCCACAAATAACACATGGCTGTCTGACTTTGCCTTCATAGTATTCTTTTTGTTTCTCAAAATGACAATCCCCACAAAGTGGACCCTTGATGTTCCATTCTCTTTTTGGTTTGTGCTTGTGAGTTAATTCTGTATTGCAAACACTACAAAATGATGGTTTTTTACTAAATAATCCCATTTTCTTTGATCTTCATGATATGATATATTCTATAAATGTAAACAAAATAAAAATAACAAAAAAGCGTTTATTGGCTTAAAATTTTCTCAAGAGCTTGGCTTGCATTTAGCATACCGTTTCTCTTGGCAAATTCTTCGATCATTTTGTATTGTTTTTCTGTAAAACATACTGGCATTGAACGTCTTTCCATGATGTATCTTTACATTTTTTACTAATATCCTTTTCTCTTGGAAAGCTATTTGAAACCATTCTCTCTATTTTGATCATGGTAAAGAAACGCCAGATCTTAGTGATTGGTCATAATACCAATGGCTGTACTCCTGAACATGAAAAAGTTGCATATGATGTTGGAGTTGAAATTGCAAAATCTGATTCTGTCTTAATCACGGGTGGTTTGGGTGGAGTGATGACCGCCGCTGCTCATGGCGCAAAAGATGCTGGTGGCCTAACTGTTGGAATTATTCCTCAATCTGATGCCTCTGAGGCTAATGAATACTGTGATATTGTAATTCCAACTGGAATGGGATTGACTCGTGATTTTTTGAATGCATTAACTGCTGATGGTGTAATTATTGTGGGTGGTGGCTCTGGAACTCTTTCTGAAACATGTGCTGCATATATGAACAAAAAACCGATGGTTGCAATTAGAAATCTAAACGGTCCTGTATCGAAATACATTGATGGGTATATTGATCATAGGGAAAATGTGAAAATTATTGGTGTGGATAGTGCAAAAGAAGCCGTAAAAACAATTTTGGAATTAATTACTGCATAGAAACTAAAAGTGGATCTGGTCTGTAAAATTCTCCATGCTCATCAGCCAGTTTATTTAATTCATCTACAATTTTCTTGATACCTATCTCTTTTGCAGTTTCAAATAATGGTTTTTTAAGACCTAGTCCTAATTGTGCTGCTTTCTCAATCTCCTCAATGTCACTTGCACCATTTGTAACAAGCCATGCTGCATTGTTTAGAATATTTGCCACAAGTTGAATTGGATCACATTTTCCTGCAAGTTCTTCTGAGAGTGCAACACGCTCGTATTTATCATCAGAATATTTGTAATATCCTTCTCCTGATTTTTGCCCTAACTTCTTCTCATCAAACATTTTTTCAACTAGTGGGTGTGGATTGATTACTTTTTTGTCTCGTAAATGCATCTCAACAGTTGCTTTGTGTATTACATCCATTCCCGTAAAATCGGCTAACTCAAAAATTCCCATTGGAAAGCCTAGTTTGAATTTCACTGCTGAATCAATTTCCTCCAATGATGCCCCTGTCCTATCTTTTACAAAACATGCTTCATGAACCATTGGAATGAAGAGTCTATTGATGATGAATCCTGGTACATCTTTTCTGCATAGCACTGCTTGCTTGTTAACTGATTTTACGTATTCTTGAGTCAAGGCTGTAATCTCTGGTGCTGTTTTTTCTCCTGGAATTATTTCTACTAATTTCATTAACTGTGGTGGATTGAAAAAATGAATTCCTATGAATTTTTCAGGACGTGATGTTGTATTTGCAATTTCTGTAATTGGTAAAGTACTTGTGTTTGATGCAAAAATTACTTCAGGCCCTGCTGCTTTATCCAATTCTGCATAAACTGATTTTTTTAAATCCATTATTTCTGGAACAACCTCAATTACCAACTCTGCATTCTTAACGGCTTGATTCAAGTCAACAATTGGTGTAATTCTTCCAAAAATTGCATTGCCCTCTTCTTTGGAGATCTTTTCTTTGGCAACTAGCTTGTCTAGACTCCATTTTATTTTCTCCATTGCTTTATCTAGAAATTCTTGTTTAATGTCTCGTAAAACTACATTATATCCTGCAGCTGCTGAAACCTGCGCAATTCCATGTCCCATTACTCCTGATCCTAAAACTGTGATATTTTTTACTCTCACAATTAAAGAAAAACCGAGTATCCTTTATAATGTATTTTAAAATTTTATCAAATTATGGGCTTGTTCAAACGTAAGAAGGAAGATGAAAGCAAAACAAAGTGTGATGTTTGTGGGACAGAACTGCATGATCCTGAACGATTAAAAAAACATATGAAAAAAGCACATGGGAATGTACCTGCTAAAAAAATGGATCCAAATGCAGGAGATGGCGGTACTTGGTAATTGGAGTTCAGTTCTGCTCAAAAGACTAGTCTTGTTTTTGTAGCTGCTTTTCTTACTGCTGGAATTGTTTTGTCTACTATAGTTTTCCCGTTCTGGAATCTAATTCGAGAAGATGTCTATGAGGAAGTAATCATATTGACAAATGACAACGGGATTTGCTATGTGGAGACTAGAGATGCTATTCCAAAAATTATTGAAAATTGCACCCTAAAATCAGGTGATTCTGCAACTATCAAATTTGGAAAAGATTTAGCATGGGCAACTATTGTTGAACCCTAATCGATGATTTAATATTTTAAAACATTTGATACTTTGACATGGATTGTATATTTTGTAAAATTATTTCTGGTGAAATTAAATCTAAATTTCTAAAAGAAACTGAACATTCTGTATCTTTTCTTGATGCGTTTCCTCTTGCAGCAGGGCATGTGCTTGTTATCCCAAAAAAACATCACCAAAAAATTCAAGATATGAGCATTCAAGAAAACACTGACTTGTTTTCTCTAGTTCATAAAATTATATCCGGTGTGGATAAAATTACTGGTTCTACATTAGTTGCAATACATAATGGCAAAGATGCTGGTCAGGAAATACCTCATGTTCATGTACATTTAGTTCCACGCAGCAATGATGATTCTGCTGGAGCAATTCATAGCATGTTTAATTCAAAACTAAATTTATCTGAATCTGAAATGAATGACATATACAGCAAGCTAAAAATCTAATACGGGAATAATTTTTCTTTTGTATCTTTATTTTCTACATTGATTGCTTTTGTTGGACATGTTTCTGCTGCACTCATTATTTTGTTAATCCCTGCCCCCTTTTGATTAATTACTGATGATTTGGGATTTGATTTAGTTGTTTTATTAATTTCAAAAACTTCTGGTGCAATAGTTTCACAGCTACAACATCCTATGCACAAGCTTTTGTCAACATCTACAAAAAGATCAGGTTGCTTTTTGGGTTCTTGTGCTTTTTCATATTCTCCATTTCTACCATCTGGGCGTACTCTTGCATTGTAATCTTCCCAAAATTTTTTTTCATATTCTTTCCAAAAGTCTGGGTCTCCTTCCTCAAATTGGCGTGTATATTTACTCCAATCTTGTTCTGGGATACTTCCATCATCTGGCGCTCCCCACTGTGGTTTTCTTTTAAAATCTTCTTTTGGTTTCTGTTGTGTTTTAGTTACATCATGGTATGGTGAAGAATGCTGATTGTGATTTTTCTTTAGGTGATTATATGCTTCTGTAATTTTCTTAAATTCTGTATCTTCTGCCTTACCTTGATTTTTATCTGGATGATGTTCTAGTGCCAGCTTTCTATAAGCTGCCTTGATCTCGTCTTGTGATGAACTTGAATCAACATTAAGTACTCTGAGCGCTTGATATGTATTCACTAGCAGTAGAGATTTGTTATACGTTAAAAATAATTGCATATTTTTTGAAGATATTTGATTATTCTAATAACATTTCATCATCGGATTTCCATGCAGGCTCCACAATACACAAAAATCGTAAATTTTCTGTTCCTGAGTTTTCAATGAATTGTTTTGCGTTTGGTGGCACATACGCTGAATCATCTTTTTGTAAAAAATGCTTTTCTCCTTCTATCACTATGTTTCCTGTACCTTCTAAAATATAGTAAATCTCAGAGGATTTCATTTTATGAAGTTTAGATTTTTTTCCAGGTTCTAGTGTGAATTGGGCTAAACTGTAGCTAATTCCATTTAGTGTGTTGTGGGGATGAAAATATTGTTTAATTTTTGTTCCTTCATTTCCTTCAATATACTCTATTTCAGAATTTTTGCGTAATGACATTTCCTCTAAATGATTTTTGAAACTTTTGTTTTAAAATCTGATTCATACCATTCAGTTTTGTATGTTGAATTCTTTTTTGGCAAAATATTGATTGCGATGTGGGAAAATTCTTTCTTTTTGTCTATAGATCCATGTGTATGAAGAGTTTTTGCTGGAATGTGTACGATATCTCCTTCGTTTAGGCTAATTTTTTGAATTTTTTTAATTTTAAAATTATTTTTGCTTGTTCCATATTTTTTAAAAATCTCTAAACTGCCTTTTCCCTTGACTCCGATTAGAACTTGGTTACCATTATGTTGATGAAGTTTGGTTCTTGATCCTTTCTCAAAATGAACATGGTAGATATCTTGATCTTTTGATTTGATTTTATCCGATAATACCTTCATCCATGTTTTGCTTGTAAACCATTCTGGATTTACATTCCTTTTATCATTAGTGCCATGAATGTTTGATTTTTTCATTTTAAATCCTGGAGAGTATTTTCTTTTTCTTTTCTTGGAACTCTTTTTCAGTTAAAACTCCTGCTTTTCTTAGTTTTCCAAGTTTTTCAAGCGTTACTAGGTCTTCATCAGCTTTACTTGTTACATTTTTTGCAGCCGTAATTCCTTCATTGATTTTTTTTATTCCTTTTGATTTTATAATCTCTTTTTCTTTTAATGCTTTTTTTGTTAATTCATCACTTGCTTTTTTTGCTTGTGATGCCGCCATTTCGCCAAACTCCACTGCTTCTTCTAATGCTTCATCAGCTCTTTTGATTCCTTCATCGATAGCTTTGTCTGCTTTTTTTAAAAATCGTTCAATGTAACCTCCTTTCTTTTTTGTTGTCATGCAATTTGGTTACAAATTCTATTATTTAATCTCTGGTAGAATTGGTTTAATAGGTACAAATGAACACCTTGCTGTATCGTTGACTCAATCAAATTATGATGTAAAAACAGTTGTCTTGAAAAAGAGCATTGAAGAAGAAGATGCATCAAAGATGGTGGAGGAAAAAAAGACAACCCCTTTCAAGTCTTTATTATCTAGACCAAAAAAAGAGGAAGTTCATTTTCATTCTCTTAAACTATACTATGAATGCATGTTGAAGGTTTCTGGAAAATACGTTGCTGATTATTTTAGAAAAGCAACTCATATCATTTCAGTTGACTCTAATGTGCATGAGGTAGTACTAGGGGATGGAATATTTCCTGTACGCTCAAAATCTAAACTTGAAAAGGCATTTGTTGGAAAACGTGGAAAAAACAAAGTCGATATGGATCTAGAAGAACATGTATTTGTTGAAGAAGAAGAAGAATTAACTTTTGATCATCATGGCAGAGAAATAGAATTCCCATTTAAAATCAATTCAAAGACTGTAGAAAACTACCCTGAGGAATTACTAGAAGAAAATTCTTCCACTGTAAAAAAACCTGAAATAACTCATGATACTGCAATTGGAAATCTTCAGACTCGCTTAAAAAAACCCATGGAGGCGGATGTTAGAAATCTAAATGAAGAATTCATTTTACATGATATTTCAGAAATCTACGTCCCCATATTTGAGGCACGATTGATTGGCCCAAAAAAGAAAGTTGGATTACTTAGAATAGACGCAGTTAGAAAGAAAATTCTATAATTTTACTAGTTTTCTGAATAGATCATTTGAATGTAATTTAAGAAATATTGGTTCCTCTTTTGCCCACGAGCGAATTACTTTTGGGTTTTTAGATATTGCTTGCTTTAACAATTCTAGAGATTCCGAATACTCTGCAAGTGCTGCTTTGCTTCTTGATTTTGCATAAATGACATTTACATTATCTTTGAATTTCTTTAAAATCTCATCAAACACATCTAATGCTTTTTCATGATGCCCTAGTTCTGCTAGCTGGACACCTTTTTGAAAAAACGCATCCTGATTGTTTGGATATTTCTTACAAACATTTGTAAAACAGTTTAATGCCTCTTCATGTTTTTTCATTTTTGCTAGTATGATTCCCTTGTAGATCATTGCATTTGGTTTTCTTGGATCCATTGTTATTGCTTTTTCTAATGATTCCAATGCCTCTTCGTGCTCCTTTAGTTTGTCAAGTAAAACACCTTTGTTAAAATACGATGAAGCATTTTTTGGGTCTGATTCAATTGCTTTGTCATAACATTCAGCAGCTGCCTGAATGTTGCCGTTTTCTGCCATTGCTATACCTCTGTTGTTCCATGCTTGGGTATCTTTTGGATTAATTTCTAATAAAATATCAAAGCATGTGATTGCGTCACTGTATTTTTTTATTTGATTTAATGCAAGACCTTTGTTAAATAACGCTGAAGTGTTTCTAGATTCTTGTTTTAGAATTTTGTTAAAAAGTGATATTGCTCCTTTAGGTTGATTTTTTTCCATTAAGGACATTGCACTATACATTAAATCTTCGATGTTATCTTTAGATCCAAACAACCCCATAATTTCTCAAAAATGATATTGCTAATGAAAGTTTGGCTTATCCTAGTGATTTGAATTTCTTTATTGCTTCTTTTGCCATGTTTTCTTGTTCTTCAGCAGTTGTATTTGTTGGGTCGTCTGTTGCATATGCTTCTTTTTCTTCCTTTTTCTTTTCCATGCTATATTGGAACACTAATTTCTAAAAAACTAATCTATTAAGATACGCTTAATTTGTATTTGAGATTGATTTGTTTATTGGCTGATCCTGAAATTCACTATTTTTGTGATAAAATTCATGTTCATAGATGGCCTATGAACGGTCCACTTTGGGATGATTCTGTGAAAAAAGAATTAGATGATTCTATTAACAAAAATCCAAATAAAAAGCAGGTCATAATCAAAGAAAATATAATTCAAATTGAAAATTTCAAATTTACTTCTCTTAAAAAAATTGGAATTACAGTGCCGTTTTTCAAAAAAGAATGCACTTTGATATTTGAGGCTCAATTTGGTACTTTATTGGCCCATGTTCATGTTACAATAAAATCTGAAAACTATGTTGATGTTTTTACTGAATTGACCTCGTGGAAAAACAAAGTATTTCCAAATGATTCTTAAAATCTAAAATCCTCTGATGCTTTGATCATCTTTTTGATATCTTCTTTAGAATGTGCATCTGAAATTGCACCTAGTTTTCCTGGTAAAAAGAATATTCCATCATGTGCAATCATCTTAAAATGATACTTTGCAAGCATTTGCGAGTCGCATTTTGCTACCTCTGCAGAATTTGTTACTTGTGTAACCCCCTCTTTTAGAAAGTGAGTCATAAACAATGAGCCTTTTCCTGTGATGGTGACTTTTCCATCAAATGCTTTACTGATTTCTTTTCTAGCATAATCTCCAAGTGAGTTTATTTTTGAATATGTGGAACTTTTTGATTTTAACATATTGAGTGTGGCAAAGCCTGTGGTCATTGATGCAGGATTTGCAGAAAATGTACCTCCTCCAACATAGGATCTCTTTGATTTCTTTTTCCCCGTAGTATCTGCTTGCTCCATTATCTCTTTTTTTCCGCACATCACTCCTATGGCCATACCTCCCCCTACAATCTTTCCTAGTGTTACAATATCTGGATTTAGTTTCATTGTTGGGTAAAGACATCCGTATCTGAATCTAAATCCTGTGACAATCTCATCTAAAATAAATAAAGAATTATTTTTGTGAACAAATTCTTGAATCCCTTTAAGGTATTCTTGTGTAGCTGGAATGCATCCACCTCCTCCAAGAACCGGCTCAATAATTACACCTGCTAAATCTTTAGAATGTTTTTTTAAAATTTTTAGAGAATTTTCCAAATCATTGTATGGAATTGAAACAATTTTCTCTTCATTTACAATCCCACTACTCTCAGATTCTGAAAATGGCCAATTCACACTTTTTAGTAAATCTGATGTATACCCATGCCATCCTCCATCAATCTTTGCAATGATTTTTTTCCCTGTTACTGAACGAGCTAATCTAACTGCATACATTGTAGCCTCTGTACCTGATGTAACATAACGAATTTTTTCAGCAACAGGAACTGCTTTTGAAATCAATTCTGATAATTTTACCGTCTGCTCATTTACAGTTCCGTACATCCAACTTTTTTCAATTTGTTTTTTTAATGACTCTTTGACATTTTTTTGTCCATGCCCTAATATCAAAGACCAATGACCCATCCAATAATCTGTATACTTGTTGTTGTCTACATCGACGAGATTTGTGCCTTTAGATGATTTTACAACAAATGGGTATGGTTCATAAAATCGTATGTTATGAGAAACACCATTTACGTGAAGCTTCAATGACTTTGCAAATATTTTTGCTGATGTCTTTGTCTTCTTTTTGTATTCTGATAGATAGTTACTCAAAAGCAATTTTCAAAACAAGATCTGTCATTTTAACTATTGACATCTCTTGTTTTGCCTATTGGATGAAATTGACACCAAAAAAACATGAAATTTTTACAATTTTTTGCCCGATCAGGCATAATTTCACGTATGGTTTATATGGTTTCTGCATTCTTCGGCTTCTGCATACGTAACGCAATAGGCGGCGCTCGTGATGAAGTATGGCAAGATGCCACTTTGTGATTCATGGGCCTCCAGTTACGCATACAAGAATGAGGATTTGATTGCAAGATCAATATCTGAAATGTGAAGATTATGTGCATCCGTCAATTCCAATTAAAGTACAAATGTACTTCAATAATCAAAATACAAAAAATAAATCAGAATCCGGTTGATCCTGCCGGACCTGACTGCTATCGGATTGATACTAAGCCATGCGAGTCATTGTAGCAATACAAGGCAGACGGCTCAGTAACGCGTAGTCAACCTAACCTATGGACGGGAATAACCTCGGGAAACTG
>DATDAD010000033.1:0-38694 GCA_036525555.1 Candidatus Nitrosopumilus sp. | reverse complement strand
CTTTAGCTCTTCTTTGACTGGATCTGGGAGTTTTTGCTTACCCTCTCTTTCTTGAATTACCACTTCGAACTTGTGTTCTAATTCATCAGCCATATCTAAGATACTCCCTTCGGTGATTTATTACTAGCGTTTTTTAGATCTGAAATCCGTTCAAACTTTAATACTATTGATCACTTTGATATTAGATATTCAAATTCTACGACCTTAGATTCTAAACTATTTTTCGTAGCTGAGTAGTTAATTCAGTCCTTCCTAACGGATATGCAAACTCACACCACTACGATACTCTACTATGCACTATCTCCCTAATAGAGTAGCATGTTTTCTAAACTCTTTTAGGAATAGATGATACACTTAAGCTTCATAAGTTCGAAATTATTGAATCCTTTCAAATGAGCAAAAGTGATGGTCTAGTTCTATTGGGAATTATTGTAGGTGGCGGAACTGGCATCTCTCTAGTTGTTCTTTTGGCAAATGGTATAATCAAAAACCCGTTTATCTAATATCATCAATACGCTTAACTTCATACAAAATTTAGCTCTGAATGGAAATTGTTTTTCATGTCATAAGAAAATGGTTAGTATTCTTAGTTATGGGAGTAAGAAAGATATTTTGAGAAATGTATTAGTCTATTCTCTTGTATGTCTCATGAAATTCTGAGAATAAAGTTTGAGCTACATTTTGCATATTGATAATTTCTGAGAAATTCTTTTTGCCTTTTGCCATCTCTCGCATAATTGTCATACATTTTGTATTTTTGATAGAATCTGGCTCTTCAGAATCAGTCCAAATATTTAGGCAATCTTCAAAATCAAGACAGAACTTTAAGATAATAACCTGCCAATCATCAGTTGTTACAGGAATTTTTAGTGTTTTTGCAAGCTCTTGAAATTCATGGCTTTTATCTCGAAGCATAACGTTTAGTGTTTCCCTAACTTTGACTTGATCTAACCCGTCAATTAATGCAATTCTGTCCATATGTTTAATCTGAAAATAAAACTGAATATATCTTTTTTAAGATAAAGTAGAAATGATTCTAAACTCTTTTGAGAATAGACAATACGTGCCAATTCATAATTCTTGAGGATATCTATGGGGTTATTTGGGAATTAGCGTGATCCATTTAATCTCAAAACTGAAAATAAAGAATCTCTTAATATGTCAAAAACTCATTTTATAATTCATGTCTGAAGACAAAGAATGGAAAAAAGCTGAGCAAGAAGAAATGAAAGAAGAAGAACATCAGCTGGAACTAAAAGAAGGATATGAACAAGACGAGGAATTTGAAGAATCTAAAGACTAGATTCAACACTCGATTTTTATTTTAGAATTAAAAGACGAAAAGATTTTCCAATCTAGTCTTTGTTGGATTCTTGTTTATGCTCTTTGCGTCTTTTCTGTTTAGCGCCACCGCCAATATTATGTCCTCTTGGTAATTTTTTAGTCATGTCTGCTGTTCCCTCATCGTTCATGTATACCTTTGTAGTTTCTTTTTGATGACACTTGGCTAGTTCGGGTTAGTTTCTAAGCTCTTTTCAGAATATAGCATAGGCTTAAGTTGATCAAGTATTTTGTATCGTATTGACACTAACTCGAAAAGACAAAAAGACAGTAATGGCAAGTTTGATGCTACTAGTAGGAATTACGGTATACACGTTTTCATCTGCGCTCTAAACTCTTTGAAAATCAGCAATATTGTTAAAAATGATCTAGGCTACACTGTGATCATGGATTTTTTTAAAGGCAAAAAGGAAAAAATAAAAAAAGACATTGACGATGCCTTGAGACACGAAGATACAGCGTTAAATGACGAAAACGAAGAGCCAGTAACTTATGTGGGCATGGAAGATGCAAAATCCATAGAGCATCAAGACCAATTAGAACACGATCAAAACAAAGAGCCTGTTACATTTGGTAACGAATCAGAAAAAGAAAACTTCTAGACCTTTTGAAAATCAGCAATATTGTTAAAAATGCCCTAAGGTTAGATTACAATCATGGCCGCATTAACCAACAGACAGCACGAAAAACAACAAGATTCTAGAATCAAGAAACTAGAGAACTATCTAAATCAAGACAAAAAAGAAATGACCAAACTCAAGAACAAAATAAAAACTCTTGAGGTAAAGGTTGGCAAACTGGAGAAAAAGAAATGAATCTAAAATTACTTCGCAACTTGGGTATTGCTTCGGCAGTTGTAATTACCACCATCTTTGCAATTGGTTTTCTTGATGATATTAGTGGCGTTCCTTAGATTCTAAACTCTGAGAATAAGCAATGCGCTTAAGTTCATAACTCCTTAAAGTAGCAAAAATTGTTTGTCTTGTGTGTATTTTTTTTACACACTTTAATTCATATTATATTTTTCAGAAACATTTCTAATTAAATGCCAAACAAAGTAATCCTGAGACATTTGGGGGTTATCCCAGAAGATGACTCTGATTGTATTGATGAATATGATTGCTAGTGGATTCTAAGCTCCATTCCACAAACCTGGAATGTTTTCTAAACTTTTGAAAAATTCGTGTCAAAGCAGAGAATGACGTCTCGACGCACTTTTCTCTCACTTACACTAATCTTGTATAACCAAATTTGTATTTAAGATCGTATACATTTCACAATAACCTGCCCTTTTAGGCTCAAAATATCCTAGATACTCTCTCATGATCTGTAATATGCTCGGATGTGACTCAGAAGCTTACGCTAACGTGATGTTCTATCACTTTGAATCGGGGAGTTCAAAAGCCTATTGTCGGCAGATCATGAGATTTTGTATTAACCATGCTAAGCAAATCTCTCGAGATGATAGCTCAATTAGAATTCAAGTGTTGAGCTGAGAAAAAGAGAATGGACATAAAGGACAATCTTGGTTTTCTCTAAATTTGTATTGATAAGGAATTGTAAGTACCCACGCTGGTGCGTTCTCGAGTTTAGTATCTATACCTAATGGATTCAAAATCCACAATTTATACAAAAACTCAGAAAACTATTGAACATACCTGCAATTACCGCAGTGTCTCCCATATTTGCAGCAATAATATTTTTCTCACTTTATTTTATCTAAAATACACTATGATACTCTTTGAGTGTCAATAGAGGAGGGACTAAAAAGAGACATTGTCTTGTATCTTTGTCCCCACTGAAACGTACAGAAATCCTCCCCAGCCTTCACGATAAGAATTCTTTTCAAAATATTTCTCAATTGATTTCCATGCAGTTCCTTTGAGATACTCCTCATCAGCACCAAACGGTTTTGTAAAAAATACAATTAACGGTGCAAAAATCTTTGCAGGCCCTTGAGACATTTTAAAGTCCATAATAACAAATTTCTTGTTCGGTTTTAGTGCATCATGTCCTTGTTTGATTATTTTATCATATTGAGTGGAATATTGCAGTGCACCAGTTGTAAAAATCCCGTCTATCTCTTGTGGAAATTTGTATTTGGCAAAATCGCTTTCAACCAATTCAACATTCTTCCATCCCTTTTCATCTATCCTTTTTCTTGCCTGATCAAGCATTTTATCAGTAATGTCCACCCCGATGAGTTTTCCCTCGGTTCCAATTTTGTCTAAAACTCGAGAAAAATTCAAGCCTGTGCCACATCCAAGCTCAACTACCGTGTCACCTTTTGACAGATCTAAAGAGTCAACGGTAATGTCTCGATATTTTCCTATTTTAATTCCCAACAGGCGGTAAAGCTTTACTGCAAAGTCATAGTTCTTAGCATATTTTCTATATGCCCCCACTACTCGGTTAGACACTATTCCACTACGTGATGCTATATCAAAAATATTGTGATTAAGGTTGGAGCGATGGAATTGGGTGCTAGACCTTAAATTCTAAATTGACATACTTTCCACATCTGGATATATAATCTCGGCCAAACACCAGTAGAGTTTGCTCTGGGATTCTACCTAAAGACTGACAATCTTTTATTTTTAATAAAACAAAAGGCGATCAGATGTGTATAATCACGAAAAGTTTACTCCAAGCTTTAATATAATTAGCGATTTTTTTCCAAATCAGAAATCTATTGCTAGTAATTTTTGATGTTGAAGGTGTTTTGTATGATGAAGAATATCTCCCCATTCTTGCAGAAAAGCTCAACAAGGAAGATGAAATTTGGGAAATAACAAAGCAAGGAATTCAAGGAAAAATTAACTGGGAGGAAGGATTGCGAACTAGAGTTGCTGCCCTTAAAGGAATAGATGAAAAAGTTTGTCAACAAGTCTCAGATGGATTGCCTATAATGACAGGTGCAAAAGAAGCATGTAAGGCACTAAAAGATGCAGGATGGAAATTGATGGCCGTATCTGGTGGGTTTAGTATGATGATGCACAGGTTGAAAAAAGAATTGGATCTTGACTATATCTTCTCTAATGAATTGATATTCAAAGATGGAAAATTGGATGGTGTTAAAATTAATGTTGATTCTGATAAATCAAAATCTGCACGCATAAAAATTGAAGAATGGGGTGAGAAAAAAGAAGATATTGTTTGTGTTGTAGATGGTGCAAATGACGTAAAATTGTTTGATGTTTGTGGTCTGGGAATTGCATACCGTGCTCAGGATATTGTAAAAGATTTGGCAACTACTACTTTAGAAGAAAAAGATCTTTCTAAAATTATAGACATTATTAACAAACACTACAAACTTGAATTAGAAGCTGCAACTCCTGCATAAACAATTTTTTAGCCCACTGCTTTAGATACTGTACTTGCAAATAATCCCAATACACGTTGAAAAGGAGATCACTCCCTCTGATGATCTTTCTGAGATTGTCCTAAAATCTGAGAAGTTAATTGATGGTGACATTCTAGTTATTGCGCAAAAAATCGTCTCTAAACAAGAAGGACGGTTGGTAGATCTATCTACAGTAACCCCTTCATTGTTGGCAGAAGGTATTAGCTCACAATATCAAAAGAATCCCAAAATTACTGAATTGATTTTATCTGAATCAAAACGAATTATCCGAATGAGTAAGGGCATCTTGATAGTTGAAACTCATCATGGATTTATTTGCGCAAATGCTGGAATTGATGAAAGTAATATTGAAGAGGGTTATGCTACCTTGTTACCTGTTGACTCTGACATCTCTGCGCAAAGAATCAGAAAGAAAATTTTAGAAGACTCTGGCAAAAATGTTGCAGTAATAATTTCTGACACTTTTGGCCGACCATTTAGGATGGGTCAAACGAATCACGCAATTGGTATATCTGGTTTAAGCCCAATTTTAGATTACGAGGGATCTCCTGATTCTTTTAATAAAATTTTACGCGTTACTGCAATTGCAATTGCAGATGAACTTGCATCTACATCTGAGTTGGTAATGGGAAAATCACTAAAATGCCCATTTGCAATAATTCGTGGATATTCATTTGAATCTGGTGAACATGGCGTGGATGAATTAATTCGACCTGAAAATGAGGATCTTTTTAGATGATTTTTTTTAATTTTATTTTGAACTAAAAATATCTCTTTGAACTCCTCTATGTGATGACTCTCATTGATTGAATTGCCAACATTTTACAAGTGAATTCGAATGAAGGCAGACCTGCTTTCGAATATGGTGTAAAACAACAATTAAGAGCCAGCTGTCTTATCACGAATTCACTGGCTTTGTATGATCTATCAAATTATTAAGATAGAGACAAATTGACTTTATTCAATCTGAAATCAACTGCTAATCTCCTTAATTATCTAATAATTCACCAAACCAACAGTGATAGAACATGAATATTTACGATACAAAAACAATTACCTGCAGAACTTGTGGCAAGTCAATTGGAGAGATTGACTATGATGCAGAGATAATGCTCCCGCAATGTGGCAAGTGTGCAAATCCATTGCCTGAAGGCGACAATATACAGTACACTATCAATGCTATCAAAAATCAATCAAAAGAGGTTATTACGGTATGACTGAATTTACTGATACGACAGTATCTGTTTTACTAGGTGATAATATGCAATTAAAAATTAATAATTCTAATATGAAAAACCGTTAGTTTATTTCTAAATTAATACTGAATTAAGAAATGTACAAAACTATTCTCGTACCTCATGCTGGTACACCTGCAGGTGATGAAGCATTAAAGCATGCAATTCATGCTGCAAAAGATTCATCTGAACTCATTATTTTACACATTGTTGAAGAAATACCTTATCCTCCATCCTTTGCACTCTCTTCATCAGAGCGAAAAGATTTGCTAAAGAATGTTGAAAATGCAAATGAGGAATTAAGAAAAGATATGGCACAGAAAATGGAAAAATCAGCTCAGATGTGTAAAGAAAAAGGCCTCAAAGTCAAGGTTCAAGTAGAAGTTGGTGATGCTGCTGAAATTATTTTAGATGTGGTTGAAAAAGAAAAAGTTGATCTGATAGTCATGTCAAAACGTCGAAAGCTCAAAGGAATCAAAAAGATATTGTCATTGGGAAGTGTCTCAAGAAAAGTTGTTGAAAATGTAACTTGTCCTGTTACTTTAATTGATATAGAAAATATTGAGTGAATTGTATTGTTACTGAGGACTCGATGATCATATCATTCGACAAACTTGAAAGAAGATGATTTGATTTATGGTTGAATTTTAGGCAGAGAATGAACTAGGGAAAGCTAATTTGTTATAGCTACATTCTCCTTCGTTAAAATAGATTTTAATATGACAAATCGGTCTTTAAGAATTAGTCACTAATGTCAGAATCTACTGAAAAAAAATTAGACGCAACTGGATTGTTTTGTCCTGAACCTGTGTTTCGAACAAAAATTGAAGTTGAAAGAATGCAAGTAGGTGACATCATTATTGTATCTGCCGATGATCCAGCTGCAGAAGATGATATTTCTAGATGGGTTACTCGAAATGGACATGAGTTAATGGACATGTCAAAAGATGGAGATACAATTACATTCAAAATTAAAAAGGTGAAATAAACTAAATCATGACTACTGTCACGGATACAGATGTATTAAATCGTGTTGGCAATACACCTCTAGTTCATTTAGATTCACTTTCTCACGACAATGTAGAGTATTTTGCAAAATTAGAAGGACATAATCCGTTTGGTTCTGTAAAAGACAGAGCTGCTTATTGGATGATTAAAGATGGTGAAGAAAAAGGAATTTTAAAAAAAGGGAAAAGCATTATCATTGAGCCTACTTCCGGTAACACTGGAATTGCATTGACAGGAATTGCAAATGTACTTGGATACAAAGTCGAAATCGTCATTCCAGAAAAAGCAAGTAATGAGACTAAAGATATTATTAGAAAATTAGGAGCTAAAGTTTTTGAAACCAGTGATGATCTGTGTCCCAAAGTCGGTGCTGGTACGGATCAGAGTATTGCACTTGCCACTTCAATTGCTTCTTCTCGACCTGATACATATTATTCGCCAAACCAATATGCCAATGAAGCTAATTTCAAAGGACACTATGTTGGAACTGGACCCGAAATTTGGAAACAAACTGAAGGCAAAGTGACTCATTTCTTTACTGGTGTTGGTACTGGAGGTACTATTACAGGAATCGGCGCTTTCCTCAAAGAAAAAAATCCAAATGTAAAGATTATTGGTTGTCAACCACAACAAAATCATTTGATTCAGGGCTGGAGAAATTTTGAAGAATCTGCAAAGCCTGATTTATTCTTGAAACGAGAAAATGTTGTAGATGATTGGGTATCTGTTGACAATGATGAGGCATTTTCAGTTGTCAAAGATGTGTATGCAAAAGATAAACTCTTGATCAGTCCTTCATCTGCAGCAGTATATGCATGCATGAAAAAATATCCTATAGAAGGGGATGCATGTGTCGTAGGAATTTTTGCTGATGATGGAAGAAAATTCAAAAGTGTTTATGCCACACAAAATGTAATGACTGAGGAAGAATTTGATAATTCTCTCAAGCATGCAAAATACATGTCCGAATTAGCCTACTGAATTATTCAAGAATTTTTTTCAAATATTTATCATAAAATTCTCTAAATGAAGAATTCATATCCATTTCATGTCGTAAACATTTGTTACTCTGCTCTGTGATTTTATTTTTAATTTCTCTACTCCATGAACTCTGCTGTTTATCTTTGGAATCAATTATTGAAGGGTTTTCCCTAATTGTCTCCATTGTTTCTGATAATGCTTTACTTAGTTGTCTGAATTTACTTATCCGTAAGAGGAACATTTGCGCCTCTTCTTTGTTTACTAGATTCATCATTGCATGAACCTGATTATAATATTCTAAACCTTTTTCATTATATTTTTCAAAATCCTTCATTCTCTGTTGCCAGTATTCTTTAGTCACTTTTTCTTCAATTTTGTAGCTGAACTGATTTTCTCCCAAATCCATTCCTAATTTTGCTAGTTTGTCACTTTGTTCTTTTGCCGTTTTTTTCAGATTTTCTGGCTCTTCACTCATTATTCTTCGTCTTTACTTCTTCCAATAAAGAGTTTAGATCCTGAATTTTTCCATTCTTTTTCTGATTCCCTTGAGTGAAACAGTATGCAACCTTCACAAAATGAATCCCATTCTGTTATTCCTAGTTTTTCAAAATATTTCACTGACCATTGGTATGTTGGTTGCTTTCTATATTGGAATTGTTGGATGGTGTAGATTTCTTTCTCATAAAATTTATTGAGACATTTTTTGCATTGGGCATTCTTCATTATTGCTTATCTGCACTCTCTGTGAGATATTTATCCAAGTCAATTGCTGCCATGCATCCAAAAGCTGCAGCAGTAATTGCCTGTCTGTAATTTCTATCATGCACATCCCCTGCTGCAAAAATTCCTTCGATATTGGTATATGTTTTATTTTTTAATACCACATAACCATCTTCATCTAAATCAATCTGACCTTTGAATAATTGTGTATTTGGCTCATGCCCAATTGCAACAAATAATCCACCTGCATCTATAGTGGACTCTTCATTTGTTTTTAGATTTTTTAAAACTGCTTGTCGCATTTTTTGGTCTCCTTTTATTTCAGTTACTGCTGAATCCCAATGAAATTTTATTTTTTCATTGTTGAGTGCTCTCTCCTGCATGATTTTGCTTGCACGTAATTCTCCTCTTCTATGAACTAGATGTACATTTGTTGCAAATTTTGTAAGAAACGTTGCCTCTTCAATGGCTGAATCCCCTCCACCTACAACAATTATGTCTTGATTTCTAAAGAACGGTCCATCACATGTAGCACAATATGAAACCCCTTTACCTGCAAATGTTTCTTCTCCCTCTAATCCTAATTTTCTTGGATTTGCTCCTGTTGCAATAATCACTGCTCGCCCTTCATACTCCTCTGATGCTGTTAAAACTTTGAATGGTTTATGTCTAAAATCAACATCTACTGCAACATCATCTATGATTGTAGTTCCCATTCTTTGAGATTGTTTTCGCATATCTATCATCAAGTCCGGACCCATTATGCCGTTTTCAAATCCTGGATAGTTTTCAACTTCGGTAGTATTTACTAACTGTCCTCCTGGTAAAATTCCTGATAAAATTAACGTATCATAACCTGCTCTTGAACAATAAATTCCTGCGGTGTATCCAGATGGACCTGCGCCAATTATAATTACATCAAACTTTGTTTTATTTTTGTCTGGAATTTTAGGTCCTTCGTCTTTTGTTTCAAGAACTGCTGCACCTGCATCACCTGCCATCATGATGCTAACTGTCTTAATTTCAATAATTTAAGTGAATATCCCGTCTAATTACTCATTTTTCATTCGTAAAAGAATTTGATCACAAATCCTTCTCATTTCTGAATCTGAACCCACACTTGATATTCTTACAATATCTGATGTTGTAATAATTCCTACAATCTTATCATTTTCTTTGACTGGAAGCTTGTGAATTAACTTCTCCTTCATCAATTCAGATGCTTCCCAGATAGTTTCATCTGAATCAATTGTGATTAATGGTGATGATATCACTTCTTTTATTTCTGTAAATAGTGGTCTTCCTTCTGCAGCAATTTTTGTCACAAAATCTCTTTCAGTAATAATTCCAATTGGCTTGCCCTTTTCTGTAACAATTACACACCCTACTCCTAATTTTTTCATATGTTCTGCTGCTTCTTGCAATGATGTTGATTTGTCTAGAGTCAGCACGTCCTTATTCATTACGTCGCTGACAAATGTGCTATTCATACTCTAATTATTTTTTTCAATTATATGATATAAATTCCAAATTGCCAAGATTGAAAATCAATAAGGATAATCACATAAGTCTTTAAACTAGAACTGATATTTTATTAATATATGGCAGTAAAAACAAAGAAAATTCTTGTACCTTTAGATGGTTCTAAAAATTCCCTTCGTGGGTTGGATATGGCCATCCACATCGCAAGGCAATCTCAAGGGACCATCACTGCTTTAGCCGTAAAAACAGTGCCTGGAATATATGCAATACATCCTCTTGGATTTTTGGATTTTAATTCTATGAAGGAAGTGAAAAAACTACTCGACGATGCAAAATTGCGTGCAGCAAAAAAAGGAATTATGCTAACTGGAAAAGCAATCGCAGGAGACCCTGGATATGATATTACACGCTTTGCAAACAATTCAAAAAATGGAATTGATTTAGTTGTTATTGGTGCCCGTGGAAGAAGTGCTGCAAAAGAAATTTTCTTAGGTAGTGTTTCTAACTATGTTTTGCACAAATCCAAAAAACCAGTATTGGTAGTAAAATGACATCAAGTAATTATAAGAAAATTCTTGTACCTCTAGATGGTTCTGTATATTCTGAAAAAGCATTAAAGCGTGCAAGTGAATTTGTCAAAATATTTGATTCTGAACTTATTTTGATATACGTTGTCGAAAAATCCATCCCTGTCAATTTACTAGATCGTAAAGAATACTTGGGAATGCTTCAAAAGTTTGGAACAAAAATCTTGGATAACTCCAAGGTCATGCTTTCCAAAAAAGGGATATCTGCAAAAATTATTTTAAAAGAAGGAAACATTGTAAGTGAAATTGAAAAAGTTGCCAAAAAGGAAAAATGTGATCTTATAATTGTTGGAAATAAAGGACTTGGTGCTGTAACTAGATTTTTACTAGGAAGTGTTTCAAATAAACTCTCTCAATCCTCTCCATGTTCAATATTGATTGTAAAATGAAATCAGTTTGCTAATGTGTTTACTACATCTGATTTTGTAATTATTCCAACTAATCTTCCATTTTTTACAACCGGCAGACCGCTGATATTATATTTGATCATTTTTGTAACTGCAAATTTGACATCTTCATCTGCGTCTACCGTGATTGGATTTGTTGCCATGATGTCTGTTGCATGGAATGGGAAAAGATAACTCATTTGATTTGAGTGCATTTCTTCTAACCCTTTTTTGAATTTGTATTCTTGAACTTCTTTAGGATCTGCTGATTCTGCAATCCACTGCGGAATTTTTGCAGGAACAAAATCCCTGAATGTGATGACGCCTACTGGTTTTTGATTTCTTTTGATGATGATTCTAGAAATCCCGTATTTCAACAACAAACTTTCTACATGCAGTATGGGATCACTTGGAGCTGCTGTTATCACATCACGCTTCATTATTTTTGAAATTTTAATTGAATCTGATCCTTTTGTAAGAAATGCAGTAGCAAGATTTGTTTCCGTTACTATCCCTTCAAGTTTTTTATCTTTGTTTAGGATTATTACTAGGCTGATTCTGTGTTTTTTCATCATCTGTGCGCATTCTTTGACTGTGTTTTCTTTAGTTAGTGTAAACAACTTTCTTGGCTTGAAATCTTTTGCCTTGACAGATTTTATTGGTTTATCACCTAAATCATAAATTTTTTTTGCTAGATCTTTCTCAGTAATTACTCCGATTGGGTAATTCTTCTCCGTAACTATGACCCTTTTGACTTTGTGTTTCAATATTGATTCCCTTGCCTTCATGAGTGTTGTGTTGGGGCCAACTGTGATTGGGTTTGAAATTAATTCTGATAATTTTAAATTTCTTACATCCACGAATATTATATCTGATAATTTGATAAATATCTTTCAATGAAACCATTGCTGAAAATCAAATTTGGTGATTATTAGAAAGCTATTTAGTTCTAGTTTGTTTAGATCGACTATGGCAGAAAAAGTACCCTTATTCGTAATTGGTCTAGCAAAAGATGAACCTGCAAATGAAGTACTATCATCGAAATTTGGCAGTGCTTTAGAGAAAGTTCAGCAAGTATTGCCTCACATTATTGAAGCAAAAATTGCAGTGGAATCGCAAAACACTGAGGGTACTAGGACTCATTATGATGTTACAGCTACTGTAAAAACCTCTACTGATAGACTAATTTATACAGAATCTGGCTGGGATATTTTGAAAATTGCTGATGACTTATCAAGGAAATTAGAGGGCGAGTTGCCAAAGCATGAAGATAAAAGACAAAGAGAGAGTATTCGTAAAAAGGAGTATTGACATTGTTCAAGAATATTCTTGTGCCCTTTGATCTTTCAACTCAGTCAACTAGGGCTTTCAAAGTTGCATTGGATATTGCTAAATGTCGTGATTCTAACATTACCTTACTCACCTGTCTTGAGGGTGATGCATGGCATCACAAATACTATGATGCAAGAGCAGATGCTGAATTGATTAAAAAACAAAAAAATGTTTCAAAAAAACACCTTGAAAAATTGGAATCTTTGGCAGAAAAAAATAATGTTCCAATTAAGGCGCAGATTATTACATCCAAATCTGTTGTTAATGATATAGTTAATTATGCAAAGTCTAGGAAGCATGATCTTATAGTAATTGGTTCACATGGTAGAACTGGGTTCGATAAATTACTTTTAGGCAGTGTTGCAAATGGTGTTTCTCAGAAAACTAGATGTCCCATTCTAATTGTCAAATAAATAAAAAGTGGTCTAATTGATTTCGATAGTTGGTAGTGGCCGAGTTGGCACTTCACTTGCCTTTCTTTGTGTTTCACATGGATTAGATGATGTCCTGCTTGTGAATCGCAATGAGAAAAAAGCAATTGGTGAATCTTTGGATGTTTCTAATGCAATTCCAAACACTTCGCATTTTTCTGTTCGTGGAACATCTGATTATTCAAAAATAATTGGTTCTGATATTGTTGTGATAACTGCTAGTATGGGGGTGTATTTGAAAGACAGAACTGAAAACATGAAACCCCAAATAGACATGATCAAAGACATTGCACAAAAAATTAGACAATATTGCCCAGATGCTATTGTTTTAGTGGTCTCAAACCCTCTTGACATATTGACTTATTTCTTTCAAAAAGAAATTAATTTTTCAAGATTCAAAGTATTCGGAATTGCATCAAGTCTTGATGCTAGCAGACTCCGTTATCTTGTATCTGAAAAGTTTTCTGTACCCCAATCTTCAATCGATGATGCCTTGGTGCTAGGAGAACATGGTGATTCAATGGTTCCTATTTTCTCTAGGACTAAAGTGAATGGTAAACCTCTTTTGCCTTTGATTGATGAGAAAGAAAAATCTGCCATTACTACAGGTGTTAGAAATTATTGGAAAACTCTAAGACATTACAAGAGTAGATCACAGTTTGGAATTGCTAAAAATACTTTTGATGTAATTAATTCAATAGTCAATGATCAAGAGATATCTGTTCCTGTCTCTGTGGTTTTAGACGGTGAATATGGGGAAAAAGATGTTGCTATGGGGGTGCCTGTAGTAATCAATAATTCTGGAATCTCCAAAATTCTCCCATTAGATCTTGATGATTCTGAAATCGCCTTACTGAAAAAATCTTCTCAAAGAATACGTGATCAGATAAACTCTGTGTGAGTTAATTGTTAAAGTTCTTTATAATTTCTTGATGGTGCTTACATATTTTTTTATTTTCAATTTGAGAATAAAACAAATCCTTTTGCCAATGTGCGTTAAATAATCTGCATTCTTTTTTATCACAAAACGCCTCTCCTGTTTTATAGTATAGGGTGGCCTGCAGCACATATCCTTCTAGAATTTCATAGAGTCTTGGATCATGATATTCTAAAAATTCTCCCTTGTACTTTTTCATGACTTCCTCAACTCTGTTTTCAGAAAAATTTGTCATTAAATCTAGATAGTATTGTTTTGGTTTGGCTGGGGCTTCTATGATTCCTGTTGTAGAAATGATTGCTGGATTTGAACCAATTAGGGCTCTTGCATGATATCTGAAATCATTTTCATCAAAAGTTGCTGTAAGTTTGTTTGTAAGAATTATCTGCAATGTGTTTTCAATGGTTGGAATGTGTTCTGCGATAATGCTTTGCAGTTCAAATCCGTCATACAATGTAATTTCTTTTTTGTTAGACATGTCTTTGTTTTGTGTTTCAATTTGAATCTCCTCGTCTGACGGTTCATGTGGTTTGAATGAATTTTTTAAATCAAAAATTCTTGTGGTTGCAATTTTTTTGCACATGTTGTAGTCTATTGATTCGAAAAAGTTTTCTTTCAAATCAACTTCTATGTTTAATATATTTGAGATGAATTTCCTTATTTTCTCTAATTGTATTTCTGGAACTGTAGGCTCATCATATAGAATGATTTTGGATATTTTCATTAAATGATGCTAGTTCTAATTGCTTATCTTTCTAACGAATAATTTTCTAAATGATTAGACTGGTTTTAGGCATAAAATTTGGTAAAATTTTAGTTGAATTTTATTCAATTTTTACTGGACTTGCCTGCGTTCTTCTACTCATTCCATACTTTCTACTAAGATGAGCAAGTTTACATTTTTATCAATAAATAGGCATGTTTTATTGGACGATATTCTTGATTTGATAAAGTCTATGATGAATTAATTCGTGCAATTAATATCGTGTGAGATTTATTACTGCTACTATCTTTCTAATTCTTTGATTTTTGCTGCTGCAATTTCAGCTGCTCTTTTTCCAGAGTATAACATAGAACCAAATGTTGGGCCCATTCTAGCAAGTCCATGTGTTTCTGTAACTGACATTCCAGCTGCAATCAATCCTGGATAAACTTCGCCTGTCTTGTGAACAACATGCTCTTCTCCGTCATTTACGTACATTGGCTCCATTCCTTTCCATTTGGCTAGGCCTCTATCTACGAGTCTTTTTACTGCAACCGAATCATGACCTGATGCATCAATGATTATTTTAGCTTCAAATGCAACTGGATCAACACATGTAATGTTTCGTGGTAATGCTGATACTGGCATCCAGTTAACAACAATGCCTGCAACTCTCCCGTTCTTTAAAACTAAATCATCAAACTTTGTAAGTTGAAGGAATTTTACTCCTGCATCACATGCTGCAGCAATTAACTTTGAAACTGCATGTGGGCCTGGTGTCAAATACAATCCTTCCTGAACTTTTTTGTATGGAATACCTAACTCATCCCAAATTTTTTGAGCTGGCTCTCTAACTGTAACTGGATTCATCATATATCCTCCTAACCAATAACCTCCTCCAAGGTAGTTGTTTTGTTCAATGACTAGAACTTTGTAACCCATGTTGGATAATTCTCTACTTGCTGTTAATCCTGCAGGACCGGCACCAATAATGATTACATCTGATTCAGCTCTATCGATTAATACTTCGTGAAACTCATTTGCGATTGCACGTGTAATTTCAACTTCACGTACATCTGTAAAAATTTTATCTGATTGTTCAGCAATAGTTGCTTCTTGCATGAAAATCATGGATTTTGTGAACAATTAATACTTTGCCACATTTTTTCTAAAAAAAATTAGGTAGCACTAATGATTCTTTTCTGGATAAATAGGAAAATTTTGTACTTGGGGGAAAATATTTCTCCTAAAAACTCCAAATATCAAAAATTTATATCCAAACCAAAAGAAATTTCTTTGTATTGACCATATCTGATCTTAAACAGTCTCCTCCTGATTCTGTAAAATCTAAAATTAATTGGGCTAGAGTTGAGGAGGCCGATAATTTTGCTAAAACTGTAAAATTATTCCGTCAGGGAAAATATGACGAAGATAGTTTTAGACGATTTAGACTTCAACATGGTGCATATGGAACTAGAATGACAGGTGATTATGCAATGGTTAGAATCAAACTCCCTGCTGGAGAAGTTTATCCTGAACAAATTGAAAAAATCTCGCAATTAAGTGAACAATATTCTATAGGTAGCGCACACTTTTCCACAAGGGAAAACATTCAACTTCATTGGGTAATACTTGAAGATGTATCTGAAATATTTAGGGGCCTTGCCGAAGTTGGATTGACTTCAAGAGAAGCATGTGGAAATTCTGTTAGAAATGTAATGTGTAGCCCACTGTCTGGTGTTTGTCCTGATGAGAAATTTGACTCCACACCATATGCACTAGCAACTGCAAGATTCTTTTTGCGAAATCCTATGGCTCAAAATCTTCCTAGGAAATTCAAATTCAATTTTACTTGTTGTGAAAAACATGGAATGGTTAGAATTGTGGATGTTGGATTAATCCCAGAAATTCAAGAAATTGATGGATCCCCCCAAAAAGGTTTCAAAATTTTTCTTGGCGGTGGATTGGGAAACAAATCTTACGTGGGTCATCAACTAGAAGATTTTACTCCTGAAGAAGATTTACTTTATACTTCAATTGCTGTAATGAGAATTTTTGATAGGTTGGGAGATAGAAAAAATCTTGCAAGAAATAGAATGCGTTATCTTGTAAATGATATGGGCTGGGAGAAATTCCAAAACCTTGTTTTGATGGAAAGAGCTGTAGTTCGCGCCACTCAATCAGTAATCACACAACTAGATGTTGATCATAATCCAAATGAGATTAAACGACCGATTCGAATTTCAGATGAGAGTGGAAGCAATACCACCCCTGATGGATATGCTCGATGGCTCAAAACAAATACAGTAAAGCAATCTCAATCCAATTATCGTTCTGTATTTCTTACTCTTGAGGCAGGTGATATCACTGCTAGCCAACTCTATGCATTGGCTGACATTATTCGCAATTTCTCCTCAGAAGGTAAGGCTCGATCTGGTTTTAATCAAAATATTGCTCTAAGATATGTACATGAGGATGATTTACCTCGTTTGTATTCTAGACTGATTGAGGCTGGACTGGCAAAATCAGGTGCATTAACCATGACTGCTCCTATTGGCTGTTCTGGAACCACTTCTTGTAATCTGGCATTGACCAATTCCCATAGACTCGCAAAAGAAATTCAACGAAAATTCCTTGAGTTAAAATTTGATGAAGATGATGATCTTAGCGACTCTTCAATTAAGATAAGTGGCTGTCCTAATTCATGCGGGCAACATGGAATTGCAACTATTGGATTCTTTGGAGGTGGTGGACGGGTTGGAAAAGACATGTATGCTAATTATCAGATGTCTATAGGAGGACGCTCTGATGGTGACACCATGTTGGGACAAACAGTACTTCGAGTTCCTGCAAAAAGAGTAATTCCTGTAATTATTAAAATAATTGAAATTTTTAAAGAAAATAAAAAAACTGATGACACCTTGAAATCTTGGGTTCACAGAGTTGTAAATGGTAATGAAGATTCTAAAATAAAATCAATTGCTGATATTAAAAAAATATTGGAACCGTTAACCCTTCCTCCGACGATGGAAGATGATCCTGACTTTTATCTGGATTATGGAAGTGATACCAGCTATCATACTAAAACTGGAAAGGGTGAATGTGCTGCTTGACAGGCTCTGGTAATATTACAACTGATGTAGACTCTTTACGTTCAGAAATTAGAGACAAAAGTGTTAGAGTCATTGATGTCCGAAGAGAAGCTGATTATAAACAGGATCATATACCAACTGCCGTGAATTTACCTCTAGCTAATCTGTTATCTGATGATAGTCCGGAAAGAGTTTTGAAACTTGTAAACACCTTGGGAATTGATGATGAAACATCTGTGGTTGTGTATGATGATACTTTTGGCGCTTTGGCTTCAAGAGTTGCTTGGACTCTGGAATATTTGGGACATAATGATGTGACATTGCTTGAAACCACTTATGGTCATTGGAAGTCTCTTGGTTTAGAGCATGACTCTTCTGTTCCTGAAATTCAAACCAAGGAACATTCCATGAATCTTCAGCCAAATATCTTGGCAACATCTGACTATTTGGAAACTGCACAAACTAGAGATGATGTAATTCTAATCGATAATAGGGAGAGGCTGAATTACCTTGAACAACACATTCCTGGAGCTATTAGTTTGCCCTATCGTACTTTGGCCTCAAATGATAAAATTTTACGCTCAAAAGAAGATATGAAGAGATTGCTAGAAAATCGTGGTATTACCGGCAATGCTGAAATCATCACTTATTGTGGTAGTGTTGGAACTCTTTCTGGACTAGCATACTATGCACTAAAATCTGTAGGATTATCTAATGCAAAATTATACGTACGTTCTTTTAAAGAATGGAAAAAACTTGAAAAACCTACTGAAAAACAAGAAGATGCTAATTACTGGGATCTTTCTGCTGAATAATTAGGAAATTTCGTTTCTAAGTTTTTTTGTTACCGTTCCTTCGATATTGTCAAACAAAATAATCATTTTTTCTTTGTTGTCAATTAAATAATCAGCTCCTCTGTCTTTTAATCTGATTTTCCATAATCTTATTTCTCTGTGTTCATCAAAGAAATTCTCTATCATTTGTTCACCTGACTTCTTTGGGTCTATGAAGACATCGAAAATTTCAATGGTCTTATCAATATTTTCTTCTTCGATTGCTTCTTTAACTGATTGAATTGCTTGACTGAGTTCTTTCAAATTCTTAACTGGTTTTGGTAATGTTTTTTTGGTAATTCCAAACAATCCTTTCTTTTCTTTTCCAAGTTTCTCTGCAATATTCTCTGCAAGATCATATATTGGAATTTTACTTAGACCATCACGTTTTTCATTTTGTACGATTAAGCCTTTCTCTAATAATTTTCTCAAAGCTGTTTCAGCGTCAATTTTATCCAGAAATGTCGTCCAAACAATGGCTCCTAGTGTGTGGTATCCTTGTCTAATTGATTCTAAAACTACTACCTCTTCAATTCTCTTGAACCCTTCTTCAACTCTTACATTCATGAAATCTTTATCTCTAATTGATTTTCTGGCATTTTTGACATCTATCTCAATAGAACGTTTCAGTGCTTCTAATGCTTCTGGAACTTGATTTAGTAGTGACAAGTAACATGCTTGATTGTACCATGCCATTCCATATGTGGGGTCTGTCTCAATTGCTTTTTGACATGCATCTAGTGCTTTGGAATAATTTTTTTGCTCATAATGGACTAATCCTTTTAGATTCCATGCTTCTGGATTTGTGACATCGATTTCTAAAATTTTGTCATACACTTTCAGTGCTTCTGCATGTTCGTCTAGATGAAATCTTGCATATCCTAATTTCATTAAAGTTTCAATATTGCTTGGATCAATTCTTAATGCTTGTTCAAAAACTTCGATGGCCTCTTCTAGCTTTTCATCAGCCATCAGGTTGACGCCTTTTTTAAATAATTTTTTACGATTATAGTCTATATCCACCAAACTTCGTTCTTGAGGAATTATTTCCTCACTTTTTGTCTCTTTGACTTCTTTTGGTTTTCTACCAAATGGTTTCTTCACAGCTGAATTATTCCTTTTATCTAGATAAATACCAAGCTTAATTGAGCCTAGTGCCACTAAAACCCAGTTTGGATTAGGTTTAAGCGATCTAAATACAGAAATACTTGAAATATACACAAACGATTGTGTCATCTCAGCCACGATTAGAGATTCAAGGACAGGCACCTTTCAAACAATCAGGTGTCTATGAAGCTCAAATTGCCATTACTGATAGCATGCCCTCTGAGAATGCAATTAAAACAAAACAATTCTCATCTTTATGGAAGGGCAATTTTCATCTTCGAGTAAAAGATGGAGTATTTTCTGAAACTCTTGGTTCTCAATCAAATCCACTTCCACAATCAATTGAAAATCTTGAGAAAGTTTGGATTGTTGTAACTGATTTATTTTCATCACTGCATAGTGTTTTTGATGTCCCTCTAACTAGATCAACATCAAAACCTGAAACAAAACATGAAACAAAACATGAAACAAAACCTGAAACAAAAATTATTTCTGATAATCAAAAACCTACACGCTTTACAAAAGCAAATGATGGTCCTTCCGGACTTCCTGGTGACAAAGGTCCCACGGGTCCTCCTGGACCTCCTGGTGACAAAGGACCACCTGGGCCACCTGGACCGCAAGGACCAGCTGGAATTAAAGGACCTGAAGGATCAAAAGGTTCCACTGGTGACAAAGGAGCAACTGGTGACAAAGGTTCACAAGGTGACAAAGGAATTTCTGGTGACAAAGGAATTACTGGAGACAAAGGAATTACTGGAGACAAAGGTGACAAAGGTGACAAAGGAGTTACTGGGCCTCCTGGTGACAAAGGAGAAAAAGGTCCGACAGGCCCACTTGGTGACAAAGGCCCAACTGGTCTGAAAGGCCCACTTGGTGACAAAGGAGAAAAAGGTCCAACTGGTTCTGTAGGTGACAAAGGATCAACTGGATTAAGAGGTGTCCCTGGAGAAAAAGGAGACAAAGGTCCACAAGGTCCAACTGGTGATAAAGGATTAACAGGTTCAACAGGACCACCCGGAGAAAAAGGTCCAACTGGATTATCGGGGGTTCAAGGAGAAAAAGGAATTCAAGGTGGACCTGGTCCACTTGGTGACAAAGGTCCGCTAGGACCACCTGGTGACAAAGGTCCGCTAGGTCCGCCCGGCCCACTTGGTGACAAAGGATTAACAGGCCCAACAGGCCCACTTGGTGACAAAGGCCCAACAGGTCCACTTGGTCCAATGGGAGAAAAAGGAAACAAAGGTGTTGAAGGTCCTATTGGAGAAAAAGGTCCCCAAGGCCCACAAGGCCCAGCTGGTTCTAAAGGATTAACAGGAGTTCCAGGTCCTCAAGGAGAAAAAGGAGAAAAAGGTTCCATAGGTCCTATTGGAGAAAAAGGACAAACAGGCCCATTGGGTCCTATTGGAGAAAAAGGCCCACAAGGCCCACAAGGTTCTCAAGGAGAGCGTGGAACAACAGGACCACCCGGAGAAAAAGGTCCCCAAGGCCCACAAGGAATTCAAGGCCCGCAAGGTGAACGTGGTCCTACTGGCCCCATTGGTTCAATTGGTGAACAAGGTCCTGCTGGTGGACAAGGCCCCGTAGGTCCTGCAGGTCCAAGAGGTCCACCTGGACCACCCGGAGAAAAAGGTCCTTCTGGTGGAATGTCTTCTGAACAAAAAGCTATCTTCAAAGATTTGTTAGAAATCTTAACTAACAAAAATGTAATTACTACTGAAGAACAAATTAAATTGATGAGTTATCTTTACTGATCACTTTTTAATTTCATTAAAAATATTTTGAAAATTTCTTTTTTCTATGTCTTGGTATTTTATTTTAATTATTATTTGATTTTCAAAATGTTTTTCACTTTCAATAGTTTTTTCTTTTCACATTATTAATTTTAAAACAATCCTTTCAAAATTATTTTTGGTCACTTGATTTTACTAAAATACAAAATTCATAGTTTTCACTGTCTAAATTTAGAAAAATGAAAACAATTCGTCGTCTTTGTGACGATTGTTAATTTATTGACGAGATTATCGTCTTTTTGCTGCTTTTCTCTTTGGAGCTGCTTTTTTTGCTGCTGCTTTTCTCTTTGGAGCTGCTTTTTTTGCTGCAGTTTTTCTAGTAGCCTTTCTCTTTGGAGCTGCTTTTTTTGCTGCTGCCTTTCTCTTTGGAGCTGCTTTTTTTGCTGCTGCCTTTCTCTTTGGAGCTGCTTTTTTTGCTGCTGCCTTTCTCTTTGGAGCTGCTTTTTTTGCTGCAGTTTTTCTAGTTGCTTTTCTTTTTGGAGCTGCACTAGTAGATTTTTTAGTTGATCTACGTTTAGTTGCAGCTTTTCTTTTTGTAACCATTACAAATTCCGCATTTTCATTGTTTTTCAGTAGTTAAACTAAAAAAATTTACACAAATTGATTACTATTTATCAAGTAATTTTTTTAGATTTTTTTTTATTTTTGATCGTATTTTTTATTCTATCTTTTTATCATTTGTTTTTAATTCCATTTTTAGTCTCTTCATCAACTCTTTTCCAAAAAACAGATCAATTATGTTGTTTTTTAGGCGTCAATGCATTAATTTTGTTTTTTCTCACATTTCTTAAAATCTATTTTTTAAAATTCTTGTTCTCTTTTGACTAAACACCACGTCGTTTGATGATCGTAAGTACATCCTCATCAAGTAAAACATGATTCAAACCTACTCTTTGTCCACCAAACTTTACACTTTTCCCCCAAACCAAACCGTATCTGAATTCCCTTCTTAATCTTCGGTGCATTTTATTACAGATATCTTCGACAGTGTCTCCCTCTCTTGCAATAAATGGTTCTTTGAAATCTGTCACCCCTCCTTTTGGTCTCATGTAAATTCTTATGAATTTTAATTTCTCGTAAATTTTCTCTTTGAGCAATTCAATATTTGTATCTGAATTTGCTGACACTTCTATTACGTCTGATTTAATTTTCTTCTTCAAATCTTTTAGAAATGCTTCGTCTACCAAATCTATTTTGTTTAGCACCGTAAGTGCTTTAGAATAACTTATGTTTCCTGCAATATGATCAGCTAGTTGCTCTGATGTGATATCTTCTCTAATTACCACTCTTGCACTAACTAATCCATACAGATGCAATATGTCTTTGAGATGCTTTTCAGTAATTTTTGTTAACTTTACTTGCTGTGCAATTGCAATTCCTCCCATTGATGCTTTTTCGATTGTGATGTTCGGTGGCAATTGGTTTAATCTAATTCCGATATTTCCTAATTCATTTGTTAAAACATCTTCGTGATATGGTTGAAAGACATCTAATATCAGTAAGACCAGGTCTGCAGTTCTGGCAACTGACAAGATCCTCTTCCCTAAGCCCTTCCCTGTAGATGCCCCTTTGATGATTCCTGGGAGATCTAATACTTGGATTTTTGCACCCCTATATTCCATCATTCCTGGAACTACTGTTAACGTTGTAAATTGAAAAGCTCCAACTGTGGATTTTGCTCCTGTCATTTTGTTTAACAAAGTTGATTTTCCAACACTTGGTAATCCTATGAACACAACTGTTGCATCCCCACTACGCCTTACATCAAAGCCATCTTGCTTCATCCCTGATTTTTTTGCAACTTCTGATTCTTGCTCTCTTTTCAGTTTTGCAATCTTTGCCTTTAGTAACCCAATGTGGTGCTCAGTTGCTTTGTTGATCTGAGTTTTTGCCATCTCATCTTGAATGGCTTTAATTTTTTCAGGAATTCCCAATACTTTTCAATTCTATCTACATTCCTTTCAAATAAAACCGTATTACTTCTGTTAGTAGCAAATATTATTCGGTTCCAAAAACAATTTTTGTGAAAAAGAGAACATTTGCAGTAGATATTGATGGCACTATCACTGAAAATGGTGGTGGACGAATCCATCTGGATGCCCTTGATGCATTACGGCGTTTAACTGTCATGGGGCATAATGTAATCTATGTTACCGGACGGTCTTCTGTTGAAGGATTCCTTCTGTCTGTTTTTGGTGGAACCACGAAAATTGCTGTTGGTGAAAATGGTGGGTGCATTACAATGGATTCTGATGATCATATCTTGCTAGGCAATATTGATGAATGTAAAAGTGCTTTTGATATAATTAAAAACAATATCGATGGTGTAAAAGAGAAGCAAGTTTTTCCTAGAATGACTGAGGTTGTTTTAGAAAGAACTTTTGATTTAGATCTTGCACGAAAACTACTTTCTGAAAAAAATATCAAAGTTGAATTATCTGATAGCCAATATGCATACCATATCAATTCACCTGGAATTGACAAGGGAACTGGTTTTAGAAAAATCATGGAAAAATTATCTATTTTACCCGAAGATGTGATTGCAATCGGTGATAGTGCGACTGACATTCCTTTATTCAGAGTGGCAAAAACTAGCATCGCGTTGGGAAATGCATCCGATCAGGTGAAATCTGAAGCAAGTATGGTAGTTTCATCTGGTGCAGGTGATGGCGTTCTTGAAGCATTAGATAAATTAGCACCTAGATTATCTGAGATATAATCATGACTTTCAAATCAATACTTGATGAAATTGAAAATAATCTAAACAAAATATTGTCTGATCTATCCATTGCTGATCTAAAATTCTCTGTAGAACCGGCTAAACCTGGATTTGGTGATGTTAGCTCTAACATTTCTTACTTGCTTGCAAAGCAACTCAAAAAAAGCCCTAAAGATATCGCTGAAATGCTCTCTGAAAGATACTCTAATTGTACAAATACTTTGGTTTTAAAATCTGAAGCACACCCATCTGGATATCTGAATTTCCATGCAAACTGGGACAAACTGAGCCAATTGATATTGTCTGAATCTTACCTTGATACATGTGGTGATGCTGACATTGGTAATGGCTCTACAATAGTGGTAGAACATACAAGTGTAAATCCAAACAAAGCGCTTCACATTGGGCATATTAGAAATATCGTCATAGGGGATACTATTTCTAGAATTTTAGAAAAAGCGAATTACAAAGTAAATGTGTTAAACTACATTGATGATTCGGGACTTCAAGTGGCTGACATCATAGTTGGATTCAAACACTTGGGATATGATCAAGACCCGCCAAATGGTAAGAAGTTTGATCATTATTGTGGTGATGATGTTTATGTTAAAACTACTGAAAAATATGATGCTGATCCTAGTCTTGAAGAGATCCGGAAAAATATTCTAAAAGAACTTGAAGATGGAAATTCTGAAATTGCAAAATTTGCAGATAAAATTACTAGAAAAGTATTAGCAGGGCAACTTGAAACTTGCTGGAATCTTGGTGTAACATATGACTGCTTAAATTTTGAATCTCAAATTATCCGTTCTGGCTTGTGGGCTGAAATCTTTGAAAAACTAAAAGAAATGAAACTTGTTGAGTTTGAAAGTGAGGGAAAGAATAAGGGCTGTTGGGTAATTAGAGGCGAAGATAAGGAAGAAGATAAGGTAATCGTTCGTAGTAATGGAACTGCCACTTACATTGCCAAAGATATTCCATATGCTGCTTGGAAGCTGGGCCTACTTGAAGATCCATTCAATTACGAAAAATATGTCCCTGAACAGCCAAATTCTCGCATTCTATGGCAAACCACCTTAAATCATACAAATCCTGTTTCAAAAAATTTTACTGGTGAGAAGGTTGTAACCGTCATTGATTCTAGACAAGCTAGATTACAAAAAATCATCACTTCTTTGATGGGGAAATTCAAATCCATACCTGATGCGTATAATCACCTAGGTTATGAGTCGGTTACTCTGAGCTCAGAAACTGCAAAAACACTTGGTTTGGACACTGATGGGAAACAAGCTCAAATGTCTGGGCGTAAAGGATTGTATGTAAATGCTGATTCCGTATATGATATTCTAAAAGAGAAAACAAAAGATGAAACTAAAAAAAGACATCCTGAAATGAATGATTCTGAAATTGATTCAATAGCCCACTCTGTATCTGTTGGAACT
Source organism: Candidatus Nitrosopumilus sp. (assembly GCA_036525555.1). Classification (GTDB taxonomy): domain Archaea; phylum Thermoproteota; class Nitrososphaeria; order Nitrososphaerales; family Nitrosopumilaceae; genus Nitrosopumilus. The sequence goes on along the minus strand of DATDAD010000033.1, from coordinate 13,201 downwards.
TTAAGATATGAAATGATAAAACAGGATTTGGATAAAATTATTACTTTTGATTTAACAAAATCTCTTAGCTTGGAAGGCGATACTGCTCCATATATTCAATATACACATGCAAGAGCGTCTAGAATATTGGAAAAATCTGGCCGTTCCCCGAACATTGATGTGACTTTTTCTTTACTGAAAGAGAAATCTGAACTAGATTTGATCAAAAACATTGGACTTTTTAATTTACAAGTTAGAGATGCTACAAATAACCTCTCACCAAAAGTCATTGCCCGCTACTGCCATGATTTGGCAGTTGCATTCAATTCGTTTTATGAAAAATCAAAGGTCTTAGATTTGGGTGATGTTGAGCTAGAGAATTCTCGATTATGCCTAGTAAATTCTTTCAAAATTGTTTTAGAAAAGGCATTAGATCTTTTAGGAATTAATGCGCCTGATAGAATGTAATGTCCCAGAGAGACAACATTGTCACCTCTCTAGGGGCACTCTACAAAGTCTAAACTCTGCAGAATACCTTGGCGTGCAAACCAATTACAAAAAATAGGATAATTGGTCATAAAGACTTTTGTGCCTATATGTTGGGATTTTTAACTTGCTTCCAGTTTGTCTAAAAATTAATTCATATTTTGATGGAAATAATTTTTAAATTGTTTTAAAACACAAATGTTGAAAATGTGTTATTTATTTTCTAAACAAACACCATTTAATCTGAAGAATTATTGTGATCGTATAAGGTATGGGAAAATATGACATCTGTTATTGTAATCGATGATAATGAAGACCTCGCTTACTCCATCTCGGAACTCTTAGAAATGTATGGAGTTGATGTTGTTGGAAAAGCACATGATGGATTAGAAGGATCTGAATTATTTGATCAACTGCGTCCTGATGCTGTTTTATTGGATTTGATGATGCCAGAGTATGATGGCATATATGCATTAAGAAAAATTAGAGAAATTGATCCTACCAGTGTAGTCCTAATTGTAACTGGAGGTTCACCCGACTTGATGAGTGAAGAACTAGATTCGTTAAGGCCCACAAAAATTTTGTTCAAACCTTTTGATGTAAATAATTTAGTAGAGGTAATACTAGAAGAGACAAATAACACGAATCCATTTAGAATTGAATATTCATTTAATGATGACTCTAAATCATATGCTTGTCTAATTACACTTGAACAATACAAAAATTTTAAAAAATTACCTGTGATTGCAGAATGTAAAATAACCAAAAATGAAGAAAAAAATATGAAATTGCATGAAGACGAAATGCAAAAAGCATTAGATTTGGCTGCTAAAAATGATATCAGTCATATCCAAAAACTATCTCAAATTGTCGAATAAATGATTATTTTTTAGGTCTTCGTCTAGGATTCTTTTCATAAAATTTCTCAACATTTTCCTTCCATTCTTGAGTCTCTGCAAGTCGTGAGCGATTATGGGGTTTTTTTCCATTGTTTGATAGTATTGTTCCATTATCCTCATAGAATCTGTCTGTTTCATTGATCAAGATGTCTAGAAATTCTGAAGCTCCTTTAACTTCATCCCCTTTTGGCTCACGATGAGTTAGTATGGATTTTGCAAGTGTCTCGATCTTTGCTATTTTTATTCTATATTCACTAAGAATTCTATGCTCTAAAGAAATCATTTCGTTTTGATTGGATTTTACTAGTGTATGTTCATTTCGGTCTGTTGTTTTATTTGAAATATTGGCTTTTCAACCATACATTGATTTGTCAATCGTAGCATCTGTTGTATTATTCTGTGCTAAAAGCCCGCTGAAATTTGAACGAAGAATTTTTTGAACATGTCCTGAAACTCTCGCCACGTTATCCCATGTATTGTGAAATGAAACTCTGTCCAAAACCTCTTCGTCTACATGAGAAAATATGGCTAAACCTACTATGTTTTCCCCATCTTTAATCCATTGATGGCCTGCATTACATATAGTACAAATTTCACTAATTTCCATTACTGCTTTTGAAAATGATGGATTTTTCATTACTAATAATTTTGAATCTTGGGGTGGAAAGCGCATATTTACATTGATATGAATTCTATCTGATCTATTTGCATTTTTACTAACTATCACATTTGCCCCAACATGAAACTGCCAATCTATAATCTTACTTTTTTCTCGAACTTTTTCAGTTTGATCTTCAAAATTGATGTTTGTAACTTTGATAAAACCCTCAACTAGAGATTTCATTTCTTCTGATGATTTTTCCATGGCTATGATTATTTCTTGCTCAATATATGCATGTTAGAGAAAAAAGGAATTAATGGCTGTGTCCACAACCACAGGAATCATGACCTTCATGTCCTTGAGATTCGGTTCCTGCACATTTGGAACATTTGTCTGAACCCGTTGGGGAAAAGAAACCAATTCCGCATGATACGCATTTTTGATTTGACATGATATTTCTAAAAAATTGCTGTATTTAATGAATACGTATTGTTTGAACTGTTAAAAATAATGAATTTTTAGATTCATTGTTACTCTTTTTTCTGAAATACTCTGTATTCGCCTATGATCGAGTTACATTTGTGGCAAGTATATTGACCTCGTTCTATCAAGATTAATCCGTCTGCAACTGCCTCGTTTGGCTGCTCCTCGATTTGTATTTGAGTAGGCCCGTCAAATTCGGAATTACATTGTTTACAAAAATGCTTTGACATTTTTGCTGTATCCAGTTTTTCAAGTGATGACAAAAAGTGCTTATCCATGTTTGGAACCAGTTTTGATTTGGTTACTTGTTCGTCTGTTAGATCTGCGTTGATCCATCCCCCCGAACCTGCTAGTTGAATTTCTGTCAATCTGATTTATTGGTTTGATTGGTATTAAAATACTGTTTGTGCCATCACGGAAAAAAAGTCAGTCTCCTTTACTGTGGAGACTCTGAAATGCATTAACTAGTTTATGTGAGCATTGGGCTCTTCCAGCTAACACCGCGAGATGTCTCTGACTCAATGAATCTGTTAAGATGATGTTTTTGTTAAAAAACCAGAATCAAAAATAATTACTTTTAGGTTAAATTTCTAAACGTACGATCAAGATTGCTCATTTCTGAGTGAGAAATAGCTTCATAATTCGGCAATATTCATCAAATTTGAGGAAATCAGATAGAACCCGTTGTAATAATCATCAGCACAAGATTGCCATTTACACAGTAATTAAGACTTTGAATTTTCACCTCATCTGGTCTGCTTGGTCCTAAATGATATTTTGATTTGTTTTTTAATTCTCTTTTTTCTTTGAGCGATTATAGAGTATTCTTGCCTCTTGCCAGGAGTACCATACAAAATTCCACACTAAATCATCAATTTCATTTCGTTGTTTTTCTGTGATTTGATTATTGCGTAAATTGTAAATTATCTTTCCTCTCATAGTACCTAATCTAATTCCAAGCATAACGCATTCTCTTTTGTTTTTCGGTAATGTCTTACCTCTAAAATTTTCAGGTGCAGAATCAAATGCCTCAAAATGTCCTGGTTTCCATTGAAACTTTGATTTTCCAAAGACGTCAAGGATAAGTGTTATGGTATCGTAATCTAATTTTTTTGTGTCTAATTTTTCTTTGATTAATTCTTCTGAAACTTTTTTTATTTCCTTATCTAGTTTTTTCTCTAGCTCTTTGAAAGATTTTGATTCAGAATTTTCACTCATTGATATGTTACATGAAATTGTAAACTTAAGCGTATTGGTCTCTTTTTGAATTACTCTTTTTCATTTTTTTCTTTATTGTCTTTATCGTTAAATACAAGATCAGAATCTCCTTTCTCTTTTTTCCATTTTTCATATTCTTTTTTCTGTCTAATCATTTTTTCACGATATTCTTCTTCCATTTTGAATTGTATACTATAATTGTAAACTTAAGCGTATTGATAATTACCTAATAATTGATGAATGTCTTTGAGTTTGATGTGGTAATCATTTCTGCCATTTCAATTGTCATGTTCTCTTTTATTGAAATGTCCTTCATTTCATCATGGTGTTCTTCTTTTAGATGCCTTAGGAATTCTTGTTCTTCTATGTTATTGCGCTTGTAATTACAAGATGGAATGATGCAGTTAAAATTCAACGGTATGGTGAATTGTTCTGCCTATTTTTAAAAATTATCTATTACCTCATGGTTACATAGGAAACATACAAAATTGATGAAACTATGACTGAAATTGCTATAATTACGACTAGTTCTTTTCTTGAGAATACGTTAGTTCTCAAACTCATGAATTTTTTAAAAACTCATGAACTTAATAATCTATATTAAAAAAATTGTATTTGAATCTATTATTTGCTTAGACGTAAAAGATTTAGAAAAACCAGTAGATTCTTATCTAAAATTTTTAGGCAAAATATATGGCTAAAATTAAACAAAATTCTCCTGTATTATTCTTCTATAATAATTCAAAAAAATGGTTAACAAAAATTTCAAAAAATGAATCATTTCACACTCATATTGGAATTCTAAAACATTCTGATGCAATTGGTAAGGAGTACGGTTCTAAATTAATCACAAACAAGGACAAGTATGTCTATCTTCTTGAACCTACGATGTATGATTATGTGATGAGAATTCAACATGGAACTCAGATTGTTTATCCAAAAGATATTGGGTATATTATTGCAAGAGCCGGAATAGGTGACGGACAAAAAATCTTAGAGATTGGAACTGGTAGTGGTTCTTTGACCTCATTTGTTGCAAGTGTTGTAAAACCTCGTGGACATGTGTATACATTTGATGTTGATGAAAATTTCATGAAAATTGCTGAAAAAAATATCAAAAAAGCAGGAGTCTCAAAATATGTCACTCAGCATAACTTGGATTTGAAGACCGCCAAAAAAATGCCTTTGGAAAACATGGATGTTGCATTAATTGATTTAGGTGACCCTTGGGTTGTAATTCCTCAAGTTAGACAGATGCTTAAAGGAAGTGGTAGTGTATTTGCAATTTGTCCAACTATGAATCAATTAGAAAAATTAACTATGGCTTTAGTAGAAAATGAATTCACTGACATTGAATCCACTGAACATATAATTCGAAATATTGAAGCTAGAGAAGGCAAAACAAGACATTCTTTCCAAGGTATTGGTCACACCACATACCTTTGTTTTGCTAGAAAGGCATTTTTTGGTAGGTCTACTCGAACATCTACAGAAAAGTCAAAACCTGCTGAATCTAAAAAACCAACTTCAAAACCTGTTAAAGAATCAACAAAAACGATCAAGACCAAAAAACCAACTTCAAAAGATGTGAAGAAATCTGCTACAAAAACAACTAAAAAGGCTCTTAAAAAATAATGCTGGTCATTTAATGGAAAACAAGATTTATTCTACCATTTCTTAGACCGTATTACATGGTAAGAAAAAACCTGACTTTATCTATTGTAAAAAAATTCATTCCTGCTAGAAAAGCCACATCTAGGAAAGGAGATAATGGAATTGTTCTAGTTGTTGGTGGAAGCTATATTTACCATGGTGCACCTATTTTGTCTTCTATTGCTGCATTGAAATGTGGAACTGATCTTGTGTATACTTCGGTTCCTAAAATTAACGTCACTCCCACACGAGCAATTTCTCCTAATCTAATTGTAATTCCACTGGTTGATCAAAAACTAACTCTTGGGGCAGTAAACAAGCTAATTGGGGCATTACCACGTAATTTACATTCGGCTACAATTGGAATGGGTCTTGCAATTCAAGAAAAAAATGCTTTGTTACATTTTGTAAAATCTTTACTGGATAGGGACGTTCGACTGTCTTTGGATGCAAGTGCACTGATTCCGGAGGTATTACCATTGCTTGCAAACAAAAATGTTGTAGTAACTCCTCATGCAGGGGAATTCAAGCGATTATTTGGAGAGCCTCCATCAAACTCTAAAAATGAACGAATCCAACTTGTTGAGAAAAAGGCAAAAGAATTTGGAATTACTGTATTACTAAAAGGCGCAACAGATGTGATTTCAGATGGCTCAACTACTTATCTTAATGAGAAAAAAACTCCTGCAATGACTGTTGGTGGAACAGGTGATGTCTTATCTGGATTGGTTGCTGGATTATTATCAGTAAATCGAAATTCTTTGGAATCTGCAGCAGCTGCCACATTCATTAATGGATTGGCTGGTAAATCTGCGCAAAAGAAATTAGGTTTGCATATGACTTCGATGGATCTTTTGGGCGAAATTCCAAGTGTGATGAAGCCTTTTGATAGAATTGTGTGACTAGGATGATTGCTACAAAATATGTGGATTCTCACATGGAACATCTTGTTTCCGATTTACAGACATTGATTCGTCAACCTAGTGTGTCTGCAAAAAATGAGGGAATAGAAGAATGTGCAAAATTGGTACAAAAATTATTAAAAAAATCTGGAATTAAATCCGAAATCCTGAGATTGAAGAAAGGTATTGCGCCAATTGTATATGGGGAAATAAAATCAAAGCAAAATCCTGAAAAAACATTGATGTTCTATAATCACTATGATGTTCAACCAGCTGAACCATTTGATCTATGGGATGATCCTCCATTTAGCGGTGTCAGAAAAGGCAATAAAATTTTTGGACGAGGTGCAACTGACGATAAAGGCGAACTAATCACTAGGATCAAGGCAGTTGAAGCATATCTCAAAACAACAGGCGATGTGCCATGCAACATTAAATTTGTAATTGAGGGTGAAGAAGAAACTGGCAGTGCGCACATTGAAGATTATTTGAAAAAATACTGTAAGAAATTTTCTTGTGATGGTGTTATCTGGGAATTTGGATATGTTGATGCAAAAAATAGACCTATAATTGGCCTTGGAATGAAAGGATTGCTCTTTGTAGAATTATCCGTGCAAGAATCTGTTAGAGATGCACATTCAAGTTTAGCTGTTTTGATAAAAAATCCTGCATGGAGATTAATTGAGGCTGTACATACACTTCGAAATTCTGATGGCAAAATTCTCATTAAAGATTGGTACAAAGAGGTTTCGCCGTTATCTAAAGATGATTTAAAAATTATTCAAAATGAGCCTTTTGATGAAAATGTTTTCAAAAAAGAATTTGGAATAAAATCTTTTGTGGGAAATAAGAAGGGCTTGGAAGCAAAAAAGGCAATGGTTGGTGATGCTACTTGTAATATTGCAGGGTTTGTCTCCGGCTACACTGGAGATGGTGCAAAAACTGTTCTTCCTGGTAATGCCCTAGTAAAAATAGATTTTAGATTGATTCCTAAAATGGACCCTAAAAAACAAGTATTAAGATTAAAAAAACATCTCAAATCAAAAGGATTCTCAGATATATCTGTCAAGGTGTTTCATGGCGAAGCTGCCGCCAGAACTGATTCTTCACATCCATTTGTTTCTCAAGTAAAAGATGCAGCTGACAAATCTTTTGGCAAGTCTATAGTGAATGTCTCAAATGCAGGAACAGGTCCAATGCATCCTTTCGTTGAAATTCTAAAAGCCCCCTGTATTTCCATAGGAAGCACATACATGTTTTCAAGAATTCATTCTCCAAATGAGTTTGCTAGAGTTGATTTACTCAAAAAAACTACAAAATGCATGTGTATGATTATGAATAATTTTGGAAAAAATTAATGAAGACATCTTGGTATTTTTTTGAGAGCTTGAGCAAGGGATATTCTACCAGGACCAATAATCATAATTAGCAATACTGATGCAAGTAAAATCAAATCCAATTCCACCCCTCCCTTACCAGTAATGCTTGATGCTCCTTTTACCATGAAAATTGCACCTAACATAATTATCGAAATCAATGATGCAGATAACCTGCTGAGAACTCCAATAATTATGAAAATGCCTGGAATTAATTCTGCCAATGCAATAGGAATTTGCATTTCTGCTGGTAATCCCATGTTTGGCAGATTTTCAGCAAATCCTGGATTAAATTTTGAAATTCCGTGTAGAATAAAGATCACACCTACTGCTGATCTTAATCCCATGAGGACAATATCATTCAGAAATTTTTCTCTAATTTCTGCAGAAGTCAATGCGTTTCTGATTCATTTTCAGTATAATTATTTTGCCCATAAATTACTCGTCAAATGTAGAAAGCCCTTTATTATGCGGCAAAATTATTTGAAATATGTCAATGTATATGCCGGGAGCAACTGCTGTTGGAATTACATTTGATGGTGGCGTAGTTTTTGCTAGTGAAAAAAGGATCGCATTTGGAAACTTTCTTGTTAGTAAATCTACAAAGAAAACATTCCCAATTACTAACAAAGTAGGTGCAACTTGCGCTGGTCTTGTGGCCGACATGCAAATCTTGACCCTACAAATCTCTGCTCTTGCTAAAATTAGAAAAATGGAACTCAAAAGAGATGTTCCTCCAAACACTGTTGCTAAAATGATGTCAAATATGATGTATGAAAGAAGATACTTTCCATTATTGACCCAAGTAATTGTTGGCGGTGTTGTTGATAAGCCAATCATGTATACACTTGATCCTTTGGGCTCAGTACTTCCTGATGAATATGCAGCAGTTGGAACTGGAGCAGAAATGGCATTAGGTGTTTTGGATCCACAATTCAAACCAAACATGGCTAAAGATGAGGCCATTGATTTGGCAAAACGCGCTGTACGTGCAGCTGCTCTTAGAGATTCTGCAAGTGGTGATGGAATTGATATTCTTGTAATCACCAAAGATGGCACAGAAGAATATTCTGAAGATATAAAATAATTAAAATTTTAAAAGTCTTTAATCGTAAATTGTTTTTCCTGTTTCCCAGAATCTATCTGAGATGTAGTGTATGTTTTTAATTACTTCGCCCTTTTCCATATTTTCTAATTCTGAACTTGCAACCAATGATTTTCCTACTGCTAAAAATTTATGTTGAGACTCTTCTACTATGCAAACTAGTTTATCCTTTTCAAATTCTGTGAATTTTTTAATACCTGGCCTCATCACATTTGCTCCTTTACACATGAATTTTACCGCTCCCATATCTACAGTTACTGCTGGAAATTTTTCTAAAGTATCTGTCTCTGATAAAAACGGAAGATAGTCGTCATCCACTTTCAAAATTTTAATTCCTCCTCCTGTGATAATTTGTGCATCATCTAAAATTTGATGAACTTTTACATTTTTGATTTTGGGAAATTCTATGCCCCATCTCTCTGAAACTGTTTTTAAAAGTGCAGACGTTTCACTTTTTGAAATTAAATTAGACTTCAATCTCTGGCAATCTCTTGTCTTATATCTAACAAATCTCTAAGAATTGAACTAGCTGTTTCCATGCCTCCTGCACCCTTTCCAATAATTGTCTGAGTTCCTGAATGTTCTGAAGTAAATGCAATTGCGTTTAATGTTCCATTAACACATAGCGGGTCATCGTTTGATACTTCTTTTGGTCCCACGATCAGTTCTTTGTTACATGAGGCAATTAATTTTATCGAGCAATTATTTTTGGCAGCTTTTTTGATGTCTTCAGATGTAATTTTTCTGATTCCTGTACAATCTATATCTGGAAGTGTCACCTTCATTCCCATAATCCAATTTGCTAAAATAACTAACTTTGCTGCTGCATCCAATCCGTCTAAATCTAAAGATTCATCTGCTTCGACATATCCCTTATCTTTTGCATCTTTTAGGGCGTCTTCATAGGATACTCCAGTTCCCATATTAGTTAAAATGTAATTTGTTGTTCCGTTAAGAATTCCTGCAAATGATGTTATTCTCTCCCCGCTTAGACTGTTTTTAGCATAATCTAGAATTGGTGTGCCACCACCTACGGTACCACTGAATTTGAACATGACTTGATTGTATGTTGCAAGTTCAAGCAATGATGGAAATGCCAAAGCTAATGGACCTTTGTTAACTGAAATCACATGCATTCCCTTCTTCATTGCTGTAGTGATGTGTGTCATTCCTGGTTCAGCATCTTTGTAGTTACTTGCTGTTGTCTCAATGAGTACATCTGCGTCAACGTTTTTCAACATCTCGATTCCAGACATTTTATTTTTAGTGTCTGCATAATTTTTTACAGTTCCAAATTTTTTCTTCACTTCAATTAGCTTGCTTAAATCCAATCCTGACTGATCTACTGCACTGCCTTTACTATCAAATACTCCAACAACTCGTGGCTTTAGTCCATATTTTGCATAAAGATCTTCAGATCTCGACTCAAATAATTTTACTAAGCTTTGGCCTACAACACCAAAACCACACAAAATGATTCTCAAATTGTTTCGTTCCTTTTTCTTGTGTTATTACATCTCATTTTATTTCTCTTGATTTTCTTATCATTCACTGTGTTTTATTAATAATTTTTGAATATTATTTTACCCCTACTCACTCTATCATAATTTGTGACTATTCGACATTTTCGTCATTTTCATGTTGTAATGAAATAGAATTGATGCAATATCTTTGATTTGTAGGCTTTGGGCCATCATCAAACACATGACCTAGATGTGCTCCACATTTGTTACAATTGACTTCTGTACGAACCATTCCATATGTTGAATCTGAAATGTATTCTATTTTTTCCTCAGAAATTGGTTCCCAAAAACTTGGCCACCCTGAACCTGAATCAAATTTTGCATCTGATGAAAAAAGCCCTTCACCGCAGCAAACACACTTGAAAATTCCTTGTATTTTGGAATCATTGTACTTTCCAGAAAAAGGTGGCTCTGTTCCATGATTAATGCAAATTTCATATTGATTTGGGGTTAGCTGTTTTTTCCACTCTTCTTGGCTTTTCTGAATTTTTTCTGTCATGATATTTTCTGCTACTACAAATATTAGAATATTCTCTATTTCTTTAATTTTTTTCTCTTTTCTTCGGTTCTTTTTTCAGATTCAAATCTTTCCAAATCGTATTCTTTCATATCTACATATTTCATAATTTTACTCAAATTTGGATGAACTTTGTTTATTTGTCTAAACATCTGCTGTGCAACTCTTCTATAATCCACGTGCCCTTGTGGAACTGTTCTAAGTTCTATTAGGTGGCATGCTTCTCTAAGATTAAATTTCATAAAATATGGATAGTTGTATCCAAAGTTTACTACATACTGCCCTTGTTCTGGATACTTTGTTCTAATTTTATCAAATGTTTCTTTTGTTTTGTTCATACAGTCTTTGAAATCTTTCTCAATTCCTAGGATTTTGATTTCATTGGGCATGTTATATCCGTGATCTGTTGTAAGTAACTGCCTTTGTAAAGTCAATGCTCTATGCCTGTGGAAATCTCTGAACATTCCATAGTTGTTACATAAATCAAATGTATAGTAGATGTTTTCAAACGCTCTTGATGGCCTATGGCGTCTGTTTGTTCTAATTTTTGTAAACTCGTCAATAATTTTAATTTTCTTTCCATTAGACATTTTTTTAACTTGTTGCAAAATATTTTGATATGATGTGCTAGGTGATTGTTCATACATTATACTGGTAATTATTTTGTCGATGGACTTTTTCTCTGGTTCATAGTCGACAAGATTTGTAATCATTCCTTTTTTTGGATTTGATTTAATTTCTTTTAGCGTAATTGATTTTGATTTATTTTTAATGTCTTTGAGATATTTTTGAAACGCCTTACCATATTTGTCATCTGCCCGTCTAACAAATGACTTGATGGTTGTGTCAAGCTCTTTCTTAATTTTTGAGGCTAAATCCTGCTCTTCTTCTAGTTCCGATGAGCCTAAAACCGTTAAAAGATATTCAAATGCTCTCCCATTTCCCGTAATACCAACATTTGTCAAAGTTGATGCAGGTAATAATCCTCTTAGGATATCTAAAGCCTTAGCTTTAGTTGATCCTCGGTAAATCATGTTTGCAGATTTTATATCTGACTCGTTTTTCAATTTAGGAAATGTTTTTTCTTTCCCATCAGTTGAATCTTTAAAACTGTATTTTTCTATGGGATATTTTTCTCTAACATAGTTTACCATTGGTTCTATATTTTTTGAATAAATCTCAAATGAAAAATTACAGCTATCTTCATACATGTCTGCAAAACGCGATTTCATAATTTCGGGGTCTCTGTAAAATCTATACTTTCCTTTTTCTTTTTTATTCCATGCAACATATCTCGATGATTTTTCTAAATATGATAATCCAATCCTCCTATCCTCAATTTTTTTTACTGCAATGTTTGACAATCCTTCAATTGCTATTTGTGCTTCGCCTAATTCTGCAACCGAATCGTCACCGTATTCTAAAAGTACTCTGTTGTAAAATTCCTCTCCCCTGTTTTTGTTTTTTAAAAATTCATCAAGAAATATTCGTCTCATGCTTTTATCCGTTCGACTGTATCTTGACATTAATGCGCCACGATCAACTTGTCTTGGAGTAATTATTGCAAAGACATTGCCTTCCGTATTTGAAAAGTGATCTGATAGAATTTTTCTTTCTTTAACTGAGAATTCAGACAATAACGATATGTTGATTCCCAATTATTAATAGTCTATTTCTTTTTTCCAATTTGAATTAGATCGGGACCCTTGTCTCTGTTTTTATCTTGACCTTTTGCTTGCCATCTGAGCAAAACTTGCTTGAATGCTTCAGCATCTTCTTCATTTTCTGTGTAGAACAAAGTTGTAACCCAATATCCTTTTTTAGCAGTTTTTCCTCCGATAGAATTCATCCAAAAATCACTTGGCAAAGTCTCCATTGCTTTGCTCTTTGGATCCTTTGTGACTTCAATCCATCGACTTGCCACAAAATTCAAAATTTGCTCTAATTCTTCTTTTTCAATCATGAGCCTGTTATTTTGTCTCTAGATTTTAAAATTGCTAAAAATCATGGATTTTGCGTTGGTGAATTTAATCTTACTAAAACTAAAAACATTTCTTACACTTTGTCGGTTATACAAATCCCTAAACTATCACACATGACAAACAACGATATCGAAATTATCGGTAAAAATGTCAAAGACATGTACGGAACATTCATGGGTAAAGTCGTAGGAACAATAACTGATATTGACGGAAGTATTCAATCCGTTGGCATTGACTGCGGTTCACAAGGATTACAGCAAATCCCATATGAACAATTAGTAGTTCAAGGCGAAGTTGTTATTTTCATTCCAAAATGGAGACTCGACTCACAAAGACTCATTCGTGAAAAACAATTAACTCTACGTCGATTGAAAGCATTGATTGACATTGTTTCAGAAAATGATGACATGAAAGCAGATGCAGAAATCATTCATGAAAAATACAAGTCAAAACTTGTATCATTAGATGAAACAGAAC
>DATDAD010000032.1:0-58236 GCA_036525555.1 Candidatus Nitrosopumilus sp. | reverse complement strand
AAAACAATGGTGGGAAGGTTTAGGAAAAGAACTAGAGACAGATATTGAAACCTTCGATCAAACAAACTAACGATTATCTAAAAATTTTTAAAAATTTTACAAAGCCTTGAACGGGGTACGAACCCGCGACCTAACGCTTACGAGGCGTTCGCTCTACCAGGCTGAGCTACCAAGGCACGTTTGGATAAATCCATCAGAGTTAATAAAAAGCCTTTCCGAAACTGACTAAATGAAAAAAACAATTTCTGGAATCAGAGGAATATTTGGAGAAGATTTCAACCTAAAAGACGTATTAGAATTTTGTAATAATTTTTCATCGTTAATAAGAACAAAGAAATGCGTTATTGGAAAGGATACAAGACCATCAGGCCAAATGGTAAAAGACACTGCAAGTGCTGCATTATTGAAAAATGGAATAGATGTTTTTGATTTGCATACAGCACCAACCCCAGTAGTTTTTCGAGAATCAAGGAAATATGGTGCAGGATTAGTGATTTCTTCATCACATAATCCATTGGAATGGAATGGAATGAAGTTCATTGTTGAAGGAAGAGGTATTAACGAAGAGGAACTACCTCAAATAATTCAACATCAGGAGATTTTAAAAACAAAGGTAGGAGTTGAGTCTGATCTGGCAACATCATATGTTGAAGATGCAAAAAAAATTACAGGATATATAAAAAATAGTCCAAAAATTGTTGTAGATATCGGGGGCGGGGCTGCCAAGGGATTTGCGCCAGAATTGTTAAGAGAAATAGGATGTGATGTTGAAATACTAAACGAGAATCTTTCCGGATGTACCAGAGGGCCTGATCCAACATCAGATAATTTATCAGGCTTGATTTCTTCAAGCAACAAAAGAGATATTGGATTTGCATTTGATTTGGATGGAGATCGGTTAGTTGTTGTAAGAAAGGGTAAAAAGCAAACACCAGATGTCACACTGGGTTTAGGTGTAGCAAAATCATTAGAGTTAGGTTACAAAAAATTTGTGCTAAGTATTGACACAAGCATTTCAGTTGAAAAATTCATCAAAGAAAAAGGAGGGACTATTCAGAGATCCAAAGTAGGGGAAGCAAATGTAATAGATCTCATGTTGAAAAATGAGGCACAAGCTGGAGGTGAAGGAAGTAGTGGAGGTTTTATTTTACCAGAATTCAATTATTGTAGAGATGGAATTCTAACTAGTGGTTTGATTGCATCAATGTTAGGAACTTCAGAATTTGATGAAGTGTTGAATTACATGGAAGGGTATTACCAAATGAGAGACAAGACAGAAATTAATTCAGAGGTTCATGAGAAAGTCATTGATAAAATAAAATCAAAATTCTCCAAAGAATATTCTGAAATTATTTCATTAGATGGAATCAAAGGAATTATCGATGAAGACAGTTGGGTGTTAATCAGAAAATCAAACACAGAGGATATCATCAGAGTTTCCGCAGAATCAAATAATGAAGAAAAGTGTAGAAAAATTGTCAAGGATACAGTGGAGTTAGTGAATCAAAGTTATGAAGAAATTAGATGAATCTGCAATAATCAAAATTTTTCAGGCAGGTTTTGGTAAAAAAAATGTCGAATCAGAGGATGTAGAGATTTTTAATTTAGGCAAAAATAAAATCGTGGCAAAAACAGATACTCTTGTAGAAAGCACAGACATTCCATCCAAAATGAGATTGTCTGATGCTGCAAGAAAAAGTATTGTAGCATGTGTTAGTGATTTTGCTGCAAAAGGTATCAAACCCAAATATGGAATGATTTCAGTTAATCTACCAAAAACAATTTCACGCTCAAAAGTCAATGAAATCGTTTTAGGTTTTAAAAAAGCATGCAGAGAATTTGATATTTCAATTATTGGTGGAGATACTAATGGAGGCAAGGAAATCGTGTTCAATGTATGTCTTTTTGGAATTACGGACAAAATTGTTACCAGAAAGAATTCTAAGATAGGGGATCTGATATTTGTGACTGGGCCATTTGGATATACAGCAGCGGGATTAACTATGCTGCTTGATAAGAAAAAAGGAAACAAAACTTTTGCTAAAAAAGCAATTAAATCAGTAATTAATCCAAATCCAAGACTCAATTTTGGAATAAAAAATAAAAAATATTTTTCGGCATCAATGGATTCAAGTGACGGATTGTCCACAACATTAAATGAAATGTCAAAACAGAGTAAAAATAAATTTATCATAAGCAAAATTCCTTTCTTGAAAGATTTGGAAGATTATGTAAAATATTACAAATTGAATTTGTACAACTTGGTGTTTAATGGAGGAGAAGAATATGAATTTGTATTTACAACATCTCCCAAAAATAGAAAAATCATTGAGAGAAATGCAGCATTATCTAAAACAAAAATTATGGAAATTGGTCATGTTACTTCTGGTAAAGGAGTGTATGTAAGAAAAAATAACAATCTAACTCGCTTAAAAGATGAAGGCTGGAAGCATTTTTGAAAACTACTCACCAGAAGAAAAATCTCTTTCAACATTATTTACAATGTTAAAAATAGATTCTGCAGGCAATGCATTAACACATTCTGTAATCCATAATTCATCAAGATACATCAAGCGTTTAAAATCATCATTAGGAAGCTCATCTGGATTTGAACTAGGATACATTGCATGAATTCTATATCCCTCATTAGCAATTTGTTGGCAGTCTTTTTCTAATGCAGACAGCCCAAAATCAGTGATCGGTGTCAGAAACTGGATTGCTACTGAAGCCACTAGGGCAGTAGCAACTGCAATCCCAATTGCCAAGAAGAGAATCGATGCCATTTAATGCAAAAAAAGCAAATACAGTATATGAATAGTCATTATTTTACAGCCAAGTGCCCAAAACAAGCCAAGTTTTGAAAATCAATGTATTTTAAACCCTTTAAGGCGTGAATATTCATTGTCAGAAATCGAAGCTGAGGTAGAAGAAACAGTTGTTGAAGAGACCCAAGCAGATGTCGAACTAGAATCACAAGCTGTTGAAGAATCAAAACCTCAACCTGAAACAAAGAAAGAAGGACCTGAAAAATGGGGAATTGCTCACATTTACAGTAGTTACAATAATACAATTATTCACATGACCGACCTTACAGGTGGAGAAACAGTTTCCATCAGCTCAGGTGGAATTCATGTTAATGCCGACAGATACGAATCATCACCATTTGCTGCAATGAAAGCTGCAAACGCAGTGATAGAATCTGCAAAAACCAAAGGATTCACAGGATTCCACATCAGAGTTCGTGCTGTTGGTGGAGTTGGTTCGAGAGTGCCTGGTCCAGGTGCACAAGCTGCAATCAGGGCATTGGCAAGAGGTGGATTCAAAATTGGAAGAATTGATGATGTAACACCTATTCCTCATGACACCACCAGAAAGAAAGGTGGAAAAAGAGGAAGAAGAGTCTAGCCAGATATTTTTATTTTAACTTTACATCCTTTAGAAATAAAATAATCTTCAATAAATTTTGCAAATTTTTCTGTTTGATCATTTGCCTGGTATTTTATTATCATGTCAGAAAACTTTTCTTCTATACCATTTTGCAAATTTGGTTTAAAAGCCATTTTAAAAAAAGTCCATCCAAATTTTGATGAAGGCTCACTTAGAGTATATCCGTTGTAACCACCAACAAGGCTTTCCATATGAGACATAGATTTTTTAATCAAAAGCAAATCATCGCCATAATTTTTTGTCCCTATTTCTAAAACAAGATCCATTATTCATCACCATCATCAGATGACTGACTACTAAGTTTATCACTTAGGGATACAAATTTTCCATCTTGCTCAACATTGATTTTTGTTGCCATCCTTATATTCAATCCAACTGATCTAAATAATGTCAATAATTTTCCGCCATCAATGCTTTCATTGATTTCCCCAGTTTTAATCAATTCAGATAATTTCTCTACAATCATTTTAGTTTCACTAGGAAATTGTGATTCTGCATTTTCTAGAACTTCTAGACCCCTGTATCCAAGTATTTTGAGTAAAGAATCTCGTGGATTTTCAGAAACTTTTTCTTTTTTTGGTTCTGATTGGGATTCAATTTTTTTTGTAGAAATATTTTTCTGCATTTCAGCTAGTCTTTTTGCCTTTAATCTTTCAAGTTCAGAATCTTCTTCGCTCAACCTTTTATCACACCAATAGGCACTAATTTTGCAACTTTTGTGGCAATTCCCAGATTATGGGATACGTTAACTACAGAATCAACATCTTTGTAGGCTTGAGGGGTTTCTTCCACAACCCCATCTCGAGTTAATGCTTTGATAAATATGCCCTTCTCATTGAGGGATTTTTTTACATCGTCTTCGGTAAAGTTTTTTCTAGCCTTAGATCTGGACATGGTTCTACCAGCACCATGCGCAGTTGAACCGAAACTCAAATTCATGGAATTTGGCTGTCCAAGTAAAATCCAGCTTGCTGTTCCCATAGAACCAGGAATTAATACAGGCTGACCTAAATCTCGATATTTCAAAGGAATTTCACTGCGATTTGCAGGAAATGCTCTTGTTGCTCCTTTTCTGTGAACAACCAAGTTACGATCTTTTCCATCAACTTTGTGTTTTTCTAATTTGGCAATATTGTGAGCAACATCGTAAACTAATTTCATATCAAGATCAGATTCAGATTGATTAAATACACGTTGAAATGAATTCCTAGTCCAGTGAGTTAGCATTTGTCTATTACTCCATGCAAAATTTAATGCTGAAAACATTGCTTTTCTATAAGACTCCCCTTCTTCAGAGTTATTTGGAACACATGCAAGTTCTCTATCTGGTAAATGGATATCATATTTTTCCATTGCTTGCTCTGATACTCTAAGATAATCACTGCATACTTGATGGCCAAATCCTCTAGAACCACAATGAATCAAAGTCGTGATTGTTCCTTCTTCAATCCCCATTCTCTTTGCTGCTTCCTCATCATGTATCTCTGAAACTTTTTGTACCTCAAGAAAATGATTTCCAGAGCCTAAACTTCCAAGCTGAGGTGCACCTCTTTTTCTTGCTTTATCAGAAACTTTGTTGGGATCAGCATTTTGAATCTGTCCGTTTTCTTCACAAACATCAGCGTCATCAGATGAGCCATAACCATGATCAATTGCCCAATTAACTCCTTTTACTAAAACTTCATCTAGTTCAGAATGAGTTAGTTTAACTGCTCCTTTAGAGCCAACACCTGAAGGAATAGAGCTAAAAAGATCATTGACAAGTTCTTTTAGTTTTGAACGAACTAAATCTTCTGTTAAATTTGAACGAAGTAATCGAACTCCACAATTAATGTCATATCCGACACCTCCAGGACTAATCATTCCCTCTTCAGCATCCATTGCAGCCACTCCGCCCACAGGAAAACCATAACCCTCATGTCCATCAGGTAAAACAACACTATGACCAACGATACCAGGTATGGAAGCGACATTTCGTGCCTGCATGATTGTTCTATCAGACAACATTTTTTGCATTAATGCCTCATCAGCATAAATTCTCACAGGAACTTTCATTCCAAGGTTAGAATCAGCATCTATTTGATATTGATTTTCTCCAATTTTTCTTGGTACAGCAGAAGACATGAGTATCGGTAAAAATTCCTTTCAATCCAATTTAAATCATCAGAAGAATTGTAAAAATAATTTTAAATCAAATAGAATTTTATAAAAAATATGCTAGATGAAGCAACAATTACACAAAAAGCTAATCAATTGCTTGCAGAACTAAGAGCAAATCCAGATTGGGCAATTGATGAGAAAAATTTCAAACAGGGTTATTTCAAAGCCTTGGAGTGGGTTTTACAGGATACTGGAATCATTGAGAGGTAATGCAGAAAACGGTTACCAACCATGAAATTGATGATCTAATTTATCTATGATTGAATTATTTCAATATTCGTGGTAAGAAAACAATTAACAGAAAAAGAAATAGAAAAGCAAAAAGAAGAGCAGAAATTAAGAGCAAAAGTATCTCGTGCTGCTAGAAGAAGCGGTAAAAGCATGAAAACCGAAGGTAAAGTAAGTAAAGCAAGCGCAAAGACAAAAGAAGCTAGATCATCTAAAAAGGTCGCAGCTGTCAAGAAGCAAACTAGAAGTTAGATAAAAAACATATCTAGATTTTAACGCATTAGAGTCCGCTTGTACATTTTTCTGCTCATAAAGACAATGAGTACACCTATTCCAATTTCAACGAGTGCAGTCAACAGTGTTGCAGAGAAAATATCCATCATTGCGGTCATCAATTCATTAGCAGAACTATTCGCCAGTTCTTGAATTTCACTTCCAGAATACTGAAAAACAAATGAATTCATCCCAATAATTGTATCAATGTATGACATTGTTGTTGTATCTACGGGTCTAATGTCTATAGGCATTGGAATTCCAGCACCTCCTATCCCACCTAAACTGTTCATTACACCTGCCATTAGCAAATATGAGACAGACGAAGCAAAAATTATTGCAAAAACTATCAAGAAAATTCCAAAGAGCATTGGTAAAAGATAAACAACTTTTGCTTTAGTTTGGTAAGATTTTTCTTTTTTAAATTTTAATATTTTTGACTTGTCTTTTTTTGACTTTTCTTTTACATCTGTTGTTTCTTCGACATCTGTTGTTTCTTCGACATCTGTTGTTTCTTCTATAGGTTCAGGAATCACATGTCTACTTTTCTTCCAATTACACTGAGGACAATAACTATCATCATCTGAAAGAGGGCCCTTACATCTTTGACATTGTTGAATCCTCATTACATTCATCTCAAAATTATCTTACATCAATGCCAGTATGTAATATTGTTTAATGACTAATAGTTGAGGCTGAATCTAAAATTATTCTTGGAAATAGAATACATCATATTTTTTATGTAGTGACCGTACAAGTTCACGACATTTAATCCAGAACTGACGATATTCATGATCAGTCATAGAGCGTCCATACTCGGAATAAAACCATGAAACAAAGGTATCTTCTAATTTTCCAAAGACAAAACCAAGGTGAAAATCCTCAGATATTTTTACATTGAAATCTTTTCGTGGTTGAAGTTCATTCCATCTACTAGATAAGCCATCAAAGGAATCTTGAGTTTTTTCAAGTAATTTTTGTAGATACTCTAAAGATTTTGTTTCTAAATCAATCAAGTTATTTCACAACTAATACAGGCTTCTTTGATTTGTGAAGTACATAATTTGATGTGCTTCCTAGGAAGAATTCTTTTGCAGCACCCATTCCCCTAGAACCAATAACGATAAGATCAAAATTATGCTTATCTGCAATTTCAACAATTCTTTTTCCATCATCTCCATAAGATACTCTATCAAAGAACAAAATTCCTTTTTGTGCAGCCTTTAGCTTTGCTTTTTTCATGATTTTTTGTGCATGTCCTAACAGAATTTTCTCCAAAGAAGTTATTGGATCATTTGTTTTAGGCTTTACAATTCCTGCGACATAAAGGCCAGTAATGGTAGCATGTGATTCTCTTGCCATTTGAATTGCAACATCTAATCCCCTAAAGGAGTTGGAAGAACCATCTAAAGGTACGAGGATTTTTTTAATTTGAAGTACCATGATAGAATAACTAAAATGTTTAATTTAAAGCAGATTGAGGTTATCTCGTATGATTTTCAGGTTTGATATTCTAGAAGACTATAAAATATAGAATTAGTCATAGAGAATTAGCAAGATGACTGATGCTAAAACAATCACTATTGGAGATATAATGACAAAATCTGTGATTTCTGTAGATGCAGCATTGACAATTAATGAAACTGCAAAGATGATGGAAGATGGAAAAGTTGGTGCAGTCATTGTAATGGAAAGTAATGTTCCTGTAGGAATTGTTACAGACAGAGACTTTTCAGTCAAAGTTGCAGCCCACGCATATCAAATTACAGAACCAGTGAAACAAATCATGTCATCTCCATTATTTTCAGTTAACTCTGATGAACCAGTGAGAATTGCAGCAGATTTAATGCATGAAAGGAAAATTAGAAAATTACCAGTAATCGATGATGGGAAAGTAGTAGGAATTATTACTGCAACAGATATTGTTAATTTATTAGCAGTATCAGTTGAAGAAGATATGAGGGACATGTATTTTCATTCAGTAGCAAAAATTTATTCAAATTATAGTCCATACAATTAAAAATCATGGTACTCCCAATTATTGTTCTAATAGTAATACCTGCATTTCTTGGAATTGTATACATGCCACCATTTGATATGCCAGTAGAAGAAGAACCTCAAGAAATCCCAGAGGAACCTGATCTGAGTGTTTTGTATTATATTTTAATGGGAATCTGGACATTGTATTTGATTAAAATTCTTCTTCAAGTGAAAAGAAAAACTTTCAGGATAACACAAAAGTACTAAAATGAATACTGCGCCTTATTGGAGAAAAAGCGTTTGTTCTGATTGCAAAAGAATGAAATGTCAAAAAGGGTGTCTTTGTGATTGCCATCAGCTAAGAGACAGGGTAGATTAAATTTAGATTTGAGGAGTAGATTTATTTTCGATGTATGACAACTAGAAACATTGGCAATTCTACCTATCGATAATGGGCGTTACGGCACAAAAGAAATGATGGATATTTTTAGTGAGCAAAAGAAAATAGATTATCAATTAGAAATAGAAGGAGCTGCGGCCATTTCCCAAAGCGAGATAGGAATGATCTCAAAAAGTATAGGTAAAGAAATTCACAGAGCAGCAATGTCAGGGAAAATTACGGCAAAAAGAATCAAGCAGTTGGAGGCAAAAAGTGATCATGATACTGCCGCACTAGTAGAATCACTTAGTGAAAAATGTAGTAAAAACGCAAGACCCTGGATTCATTATGGCCTTACAAGTAACGATTTAGTAGATACCAGTAATTCAATGCAGATGAGAGATGCATTACAAATTATTGAACCCAAAGTTGCAAAGATGGCATCAATTCTTGCAAAAAAAGCAGTAAAGCATGCAAAGATTCCAGCAGTGGGTAGAACACATGGTCAGCATGCAAGTATTATTTCATTTGGATTAAAGTTTGCAAATTGGGCTGCAGAGATGGCAAAACATGTAGAACGAATTGAGGAAATTAAGAAGAGGATTTTGATTTGTAAGACATTAGGTGTTGTTGGTACAGGATCACTAATGGGTGCAAAATCACTTGAAGTACAAAGGAGAGCTGCAAAGCGATTAAAACTATTCCCAGCTGAAGTTACAACGCAAGTTGTCCCCAGAGAGAGATATGCAGAATATGTATTTGAATTGGCATTAATTGGTGCCACTTTAGAAAAAATTGCAATAGAAATTAGAAATTTGCAGAGAACAGAGATTGGTGAAGTTGCAGAACAATTCAAGAAAGGTCAGATGGGAAGCAGTGCTGTTCCAGTAAAAAGAAATCCAATAAAGAGTGAACGTGTATCATCATTGTCAAAATTAGTTAGAAGTCAAGTTGCAGTTGCATTTGAAAATATTCCATTATGGCATGAACGAGATCTATCAAACTCAGCAAATGAGAGATTTGTAATCCCAACAGTATCCATCCTAGTTGATGAGATGCTAGAAACCATGACTAGAATTATTTCTAACTTGATGGTAAATGAAAAAAGAATTGTAGATAACCTATACATTACAAAAGGCCAAATCTTTGCAGAATTTGTTTTAGAAGCCCTAATCAAAAAAGGAATCCCAAGATTTGTTGCATATAGAGATGTTCAGAGAGTTGCATTTGAGGCAAATGATAAGGGAATGTTCTACAAGGACGCAATCAAAAATGATAAGGCATTTTCCTCAAAACTTACTGATAAAGAAATCGATGCAATATTTTCACCAGAAAAACACCTTGGTGCGTCACCTGCAATCATTAGTAATGTAGAAAAATCAGTCAAGAAAGCAGTTCAGAAATTTATCTAGTTTTTAGTAAAGACTTGTGAATTTTAGTTCCATACTGTAATGCCTTTTTTCGTTTAGTGCAAGAAAGTTCCGGTACACCGACTTCGCTGGCTAGTTTTCGTATAATGTGCTTGCGGTATAGATCATCTGAATCATGAATTTTTTCATATACAGGAACAGTTTTTGCATATTCAATGAATTTTGCTGATAGTAATGGTTGGAGTATTTTTACGCCAAATTCAGATGCAACTAGATTGACTGCTTTCATCATTTTTAGTTCGTTATCTAATTTAGAAGTCATTATTTCATTGATTTTTGATTCTCCTCCAGAGAATGCTTCTCTGTATGCATTGTAGCCACAAAACAATTCATCTATTCCATTTGCAGTAATTACTGTATCAAGATCTAAAGAGTTTGCAAGTTTTGAAACATAATGAAAAGCAATACAATTTTCATTCCAAGATAGATTCTCAGTATTTATTGTTTGATTGATTTTTGTAGAAATCGATAGAAAAGTATCTGGATCAATTTCTAAAACGTGATGGGGATATTTTAGGAATTCATTGACATGTTTTGCGAATAAAATATCATGCGATTCTGAAAATCCAATTGTGAGTAATGTGACATCAAAATTCATGTCTGAGCAAATTTTTGAAATTAGTGTGCTATCAACTCCACCAGAAAAAGCAATTCCTATTTTCTTTACTTTGACAGTTTCAGAAATAGAATTCTTAATATTCTCTAGTAATTTTTTGCTCATTTCATCCATTATTGATCACACCACATATTCCATAAAGGGTAATGAATCAATCTTTTAATTTAAGATTAAATGTAATACAGCATGATACGATTATCCCAACTAGACATTGAGGAAGAACTGAGGAATCTCCCAGGATGGAGTGTTGTTAGTGAAAAACTACACAAGGAATTTGAATTTGCTAGTTTCAATGAGGCGTTTGGTTTTATGACCAGAGCAGCTATGGAAATTGAAAAAATGAATCACCATCCAGAGTGGTTTAACGTATACAATAGAATCACAGTGGAATTGACAACTCATGATGCTGGAGGTATCACAAAAAATGATGTCAATCTAGCCAAAATTCTAAATTCTTTAGTATAGCAATTTTGAAGAATTTCAGGTAGACTCATTACAGAATTTATATTATATCCATAGTCAGTTGACTTCACATGGCTTCAAGTCCTACAATTTTAGATTCAGATTTTAGATATATCGATAAAAAGGGGAATTTACTCAAAACGAGAACCGAATTAACAGTAGCCCAAATGCTTACATTTCTTGATCAAGATTACGAATACAATCACAAGATCACCCTAAAGAACGGAACTGAAGTGATAGTTGATTTCAAAACAGAGAAAGGATTGATCGAAGTTATTGATACTGATGAAGATATTGAAAAATACAAACAGGTCAAAGAAGACTTTCCTGAAAACAAGATTATGGCAATCGGACATGCAAAATATGTTGCACAGATCAAAGAGTTGCAAGACATTGTCTTTTATGATAAAACACCACAAACAGGATCCATATTTTTAGAAGATGCATCATTCTCATTTGATTATGCACATATACTTCCATTAGTTGAAAAATGCTCAATATTACACGGGCATACATCTTCTGTAATGGTAGAGTTGGTAGGACAAATGAAAGATAATCTTCTTTTAGATTTTGGGGAAGCAAAAAAAATTATCAAAGAGGTGGTAAATGTGTTTGATCATAAATTCTTCATCAATAGAAAATATTTGCAAAAAGAAGATGGTTCACATTATCAAATTCAGTTTGAAGGACCTAAAGGTATGTTTGACTTGCAAGTTCCTAAAAATACGACATATCTTTTAGAGGGAGAAGCTACAGTTGAAAATCTTTCAAGTGAAATTATCAAACTACTAGTACCAAAAATGCCATCAAATGTAGAAGCAGTAGGTGTTTACATCTATGAAGGTTACAATAAAGGATCTCATATTATTTCAAACATAGAAAGATAGTTAAAAAATGGAACCCAAAATATCAGAAAAAGCATGGAATCCAGAGTTAGAGAAGAAAATTCTTCAACAGTGGGAGGAAGAAAAAATTTATGACTTTGCAGCACAAGATGATAACTATACTATAGATACACCTCCACCATATCCTTCAGGCAGACCTTGGCACATAGGTGCTGCAGCACATTATTCGCAGATTGATATGATTGCACGCACTGCAAGAATGGCAGGAAAAAATGTCTATTTTCCAATAGGAATCGACAGAAATGGACTTCCTGTAGAACTGTACACTGAAAAAAAACACAAAATCAGAATGAGGGAAACAGAAAGAGGGGAATTTCTCAATCTATGTAGAGATGCACTAGATGATTTAGAAGCTGAAATGCTTCTCATCATGAAGAGTTTAGGAATCAGTGGTGATTTTGCAAACTATTACAGAACAGACTCAGAAGAATACAGAGCACTCACACAATCAACATTTATCGAGTTATGGAAAAAAGGACAAGTCTATCTAGCAAACAGACCTAACAATTACGATTGGGTATCAGGCACAACAATTGCTGATGCAGAAATAATGTATGAAGACTTGGCTACAAAACTAGTTTACATGAAATTCAAGATCAAAGATACAGACCAAGAGATAATCATTGCAAGTACAAGACCGGAATTGCTTTGTGCATGCAGGACAATTATTGTAAATCCAGAAGATGAGAGGTATTCACAATACATTGGAAAAAAGATAATCGTCCCAATAACTAATGCTGAAGTAGAATTAAGAACACATCATTCTGCTCAACAAGAGTTTGGTTCAGGTGCCGTTATGGTATGCAGTTATGGTGATCAAAACGATGTGGCATTATTTAGAGAATTAGAATTAGAAGAGATTGTCGCAATTGGACTTGATGGACGAATGACAGAAGTCGCAGGAGAATATACAGGATTAAAACCAAAGCAAGCAAGAACTAAAATCATAGAAGATTTAGAGACAAAAGGATTATTGGATAAAGTTGAAGATATTGTTCATAGAACCCCAGTATCAGAGAGAAGTAAAACTCCAATTGAAATCATTCCGATGGAAGAATATTATCTAAAACAAAAAGATGCAGTTGAAAAAATCAAAAAACTAGGCCAAGAAATTACATTCCACCCACCAATGCACAAACAAATTCTCATGAATTGGCTTGAATCCATCAACATTGACTGGCCAATATCCAGAAGAAGGTACTATGGTACTGAAATTCCTATCTGGTATTGTAAAAGTTGTTCAGAGCCTCATGTTCCAGAGCCTGGAAAGTATTACAGACCTTGGGAAGAAAAATGCCCAATCAGTAATTGTACTAAATGTGATTCCACTGAATTTGTAGGAGAAGAGCGAACTTTTGACACATGGATGGATTCCAGTGTATCTCCACTTTTCATTAGTAAATTTAACAGAGATGATGAGTTTTTCAAAAAAGTATACCCTGCATCAATTAGACCTCAAGCAAAAGATATTGTCAGAACATGGCTGTACTATACACTACTTAGATGTGAGCAGCTGACTGGAGAAAAACCATGGTCTGAAGCTTGGATTATGGGATATGGTCTAGATGAGAAAGGAATGAAGATGAGTAAGAGTAAAGGAAATGCGATAGATCCTTTACCTGTAATTGAAAAATTAGGTGCAGACACTTTTAGATTTTGGAGTGCAAGTGAAATTAATCATGGATATGATTTTAGATGTAATGAGCAAAAAATTGAATCAACAAAAAAATTCCTCAGTAAATTATGGAATGTCTCAAGATTTTTGTCCAGCTTCCCAGTAATCGAATCAGGAGAACTTTCAGCATCTGATAAATGGATTTTATCAGAATTAGACAAGTTAGTAAAAGAATGCAAGAGAGGATATGAAGTATACAACTTTTTCATTCCAGCAATTGCAATTAGGGAATTTACATGGAATGTGTTTGCTGCACACTATATTGAAATGGTTAAAGCACGAGCATATGGGATTGATTTTTCTGATGAAGAAAGAGACGGTGCAATTTTTACACTACACAAAACATTATCAACTCTTTTGAAATTATTAGCACCAATTACACCATTTATCACAGAACATCTTTGGAAAGAATTGTACTCAAATGATAGTATCCATAAAGAAAAACAAACGGTGCCTGAAAACATAGAGGATCAGAGCAAAATGACAAAAGAAATTGCAGAATTTAATTCTAAAGTATGGAATGAGAAAAAATCTCAGAATCTATCATTGAAGGATTCAATCAAAATCGAAATCCCTGAATCTCTAGAACCATTCAAAAAAGATTTGAAATCAATGCATAATTTGGAATAAATTTTTCAAAAATCAAGTGGATGTGATGGTTCTACTCCATTGGGACTACTAGCATTCTCAGGAATAAATGGATTGAAGTAGTTATGAAGTGTAAGCATGTTTCATAATTTCAGCCAATTTTTTCCTACAATCTTCACAAGTCTCTAAGTGGTCGTAGAATTTCTTGGCATTACCAACATATTCTTTTACCATATGCATTTGTGCTTCATCATCAGAATCTACCATATTGTTTCAATATTTTTAGAGTTTATAAAATATTCCAGATTCAAATTCTTAGAGGCTTGAACTGTTTTTAGAATTATTTAATGGAGCACAGTTATTGATTTTTTGAAAACTTTTTTCTAGTTTCTCTTTTTTGCATGTTTAAAACTAATTTTTTGCGTCTTTTACTAGATTGACAAAATACTTGTGAATTGCTAAATCCTCAGTCAATTCTGGATGAAAAGAAGTTCCAATTATGTTGCCTTTTTTGATTGCAACTATCTTCTCGTTAAATTTTGCAAGAACTTCAATATCATTTGAAGCAGTAGTTATCGTTGGTGCACGAATAAAGACACCATTGTAGTTAGAAATCCCAATAGAGTCCATGGAGATATTGGCTTCAAAGGATTCACGTTGTCTTCCAAAAGAGTTTCTCTCCAGATCAATATCTAGAAAACCAAATAGTGGTTGCTCGGTTTTACCTATAACTTTGTCACTGGCATTGTTTGCAAGTAGTACCATTCCTGCACATATTCCTAAAACAGGCATTCCGGATTCAACTTTTTGTTTAATTTCTTTCAAAGAGCCATTTACTAGAGATAATTGTCCAATAGTTGTGCTTTCTCCTCCAGGAATAATCAAACCATCTAGTTGAGAGATTTCTTCAGGAGTTTTTACGACATTTACAGTAGCATCTTGATTTAATTCAGTTACAGAATTCTTTAAAGAGGATATATTTTCAGCAACGTCACCTTGAATTGCTAAAACTCCTAGTTTTAGAGTCATGCAGAACCTCCTCTATCTTGCATGCGTAATTCAAGAGTGTTTACATCCAATCCTATCATAGATTGTCTTTCATCAATCATTTTTTGTGCCTCTTTAACTTTATCAGACTCATTCCAAAAAGTAGTAGCTAAAACTATTGCACGTGCTCTTTCTCTTGCATCATCAGAATTAAAAATTCCAGAGCCGACAAATATTCCATCACATCCAAGGGACATAAGATATGCTGCATCAGCAGGTGTTGCTATTCCACCTGCAGCAAAATTTACAACTGGCAATCTTCCAAGTTTTGCAGTTTGTTCAACAATATCATAGGATACTTTGAATTCTCTTGCCATTCTAACCAAGTCTTGATTGTCACCAGAATCATAAATTGATTTTATTGTTCTTAGTTCATCATTTACTTTTTTGATATGTCTGATTGCTTCAGCAACATTACCAGTTCCAGGTTCTCCTTTAGTTCTAATCATTGAAGCACCTTCTTCAATTCTTCTCAAAGCTTCTGCCAATGATCTTGCACCATTAACAACAGGAGTTGTAAAATCCCATTTCCAAATATGACGAAGTTCATCAGCAGGAGTTAAAACTTCAGATTCGTCAATCATATCAACATCAGTTTCTTGTAGAACCAGTGCTTCATTGACATGACCAATTCTACACTTAGCCATGACAGGAATAGTAACAGAATCCATTATATCTTCAATAATTCTAATACTTGCAGTTCGTGCAACTCCACCAGCTTTTCTTACCTCAGAAGGAAGTTTATCTAGCACCATAACAGAAACTGCACCAGCTTCTTCAGCAATTTGTGCTTGTTCTACAGTTGTAACATCCATTACAACTCCATTTTTTAGCATATGAGCAAAACCCCGTTTAACAGTAGATGATCCTCGTAAAGTATCAATGGAGTTTATTTTATCAAGAACAATTCCTTTAGCATCTTTTCTTTCACCAGATAAAGGGAGCATGTCCTAATTTTTCCTAGAGACTATTTGTATCTATTCACTAAATTCAGACATAATCTGATCCAGTTCAGATTCTACCATAGTGATTATTGGGGGAATAAAATCTTCAGTTACATTTTGTTGGGGCCAATGAATTTGATTGACTTTTCCATTAAGAGTAACTTTAACATTTGATTTTTGATATTCAGTGACATCATCCATTATTGTAAAAGATTCAGAAGGTATTGAAATGAAACCAGTTTCTTTGATGAGTGCTTTAATTTTATTTAATTTTGCTTCATCCAATTGTGAGCGAACATCAGGTTTTAGATACCCATTTTCAGTGACTGAATATTTTAATTCACCATCGTTTTTGATGTAAAGAATTTCGGTTTTTTGTGCGCCTGTTCTTTCTGTTACACCGTAATTGATTTTCTTTAACTGATGTTTAGTATATTCTATTTCAAGATTGTCAGTATAATTTGATGCTGATGTAGGAATTTCATTTTTTAGCAGTAATGGTGTAACGAGTAAAAGAGCAACAATTACAGGAATTGAACCCAATACAATGTAAACTGGTTTTACCATTTTACTGTAAATACTGCCGTTTTGCAAATAAATCTTAGTAATAGTTAAAATTCAAGCAGAATATTTCGATTCTTGTGGGTCTGTAGTCTAGCCTGGTAGGACGATGGTCTCCAAAACCATCGGTCGTCGGTTCAAATCCGTCTGGGCCCACCATTATTTTATTATCTATTTCTCAAAACATTAAGAGCAGAACCAGCTTTGAACCACTCTATCTGAGATTGATTGTAAGAGTGATTTAATATGATTTCTTCTTTGTTTCCATCATTGTGAGTAATGATGCATTTGACTTGTTTGCCAGGTTCTAAGTTATTCAAATCAACTAGACTGATTTTATCATCTTCTAGGATTTTTTCATAATCATCAGGATTGTTAAATGTTAATGCCAATAGACCTTGTTTTTTCAAATTGGTTTCGTGAATTCTTGCAAGACTCTTTGTAATCACTGCAGCACACCCCAAGTATCTTGGAGTCATTGCTGCATGTTCCCTGCTGCTTCCTTCACCATAATTATTATCTCCAATGATCACCCATCTCATCTGTTTTTCTTTGTACTGTCTTGCAATTTTTGAAAATGATTCAAGTTCATTGTTTAGAACGTTCTTGCCTTTTCCAACTTCGCCATTAAATGCATTAACTGCACCAAGCAACATATTATCACTGAGATTATCTAGGTGTCCACGAAGAGACAACCATGCACCAGCAGGAGAGATATGATCAGTTGTACATTTTCCGTTGGCCTTCACCATAATTGGAAGTTCCTCAAAGTCATTTCCATCCCATTTTGTGAATGGTTCTAGTTTTTGCAATCGTTTGCTGTTAGGATCAATTATGACTTCGACGTCATCAGAATTCTCAGGAGGCGCAATGAAAATTCCTTCAGGCCTCATAAAGCCTTCTGCAGGAACTTCAGGTGCTGGTTTTGGAGGTTCAAGTTTAAATTTTGTTCCATCAGCTGCTGTAAGATCATCTTTTAGTGGGTTAAAGGAAAGTTTTCCACCTAATGCTAATGCAATTATCATTTCAGGACTGCCAATAAAATTCAGGGTGTTTCGATGTCCATCATTTCGTCCTGGGAAATTTCTGTTAAATGTTGTAACAATAGTATTTTGTTGATCAGTTTCCAGTTCAGGTCTATTCCACTGACCAATACAAGGACCACATGCATTTGCTAAAACAGTTGCACCAATGTTTTTTAGAGAATCCATTTGTCCATCACGTTCTATAGTTCCACGAATTTGTTCAGAGCCAGGAGTGACTAGTAAAGGAATTTTTGCTTTAATTCCTTTAGCTTTTGCTTGTTCAGCTAAGCTTGCAGCTCTTGACATGTCTTCGTACGATGAATTTGTGCAACTTCCAATTAATGCAACAGAGATTGGATCGGTATAGTCTTTGGATGCCACATCATTAGATAATTCAGAAATAGTTCTTGCCAAATCAGGAGTATGAGGACCTACAATGTGTGGTTCCAATGTAGATAGATTGATTTCAATTACCCTGTCAAAGAATTTTTCAGGATTTGATTCTATTTCAGGATCTGCAACAAGTGATTCTTTATTTTGATTTGCTAATTCTGCAATTTTAGATCTGTTTGTATATTTTAGATATGTTTCCATTCTTTCATCGTATGGGAAAACAGAACATGTTGCTCCAATTTCAGCTCCCATGTTAGTAATGGTCGCTTTTCCAGTACAACTGATTGATTTTGTTCCAGGCCCAAAGTATTCAACAATTGCATTTGTTCCTCCAGATACTGTTAATTCATCGGCAACTTTCAAAATAATATCTTTAGGTGCTGTCCATCCGCTTAATTCTCCTGTGAGTTTGACACCTATTTTTTTAGGATATAGTAGTTCCCAAGGCATTCCAGCCATGGTTTCAGCTGCATCTAATCCACCAACTCCTATTGCAATCATTCCGAGGCCTCCAGCATTAGGAGTGTGAGAATCAGTACCAATCATCAATCCTCCTGGAAATGCATAATTTTCAAGAACTACCTGATGAATAATACCAGCACCAGGTTTCCAAAATCCACATCCATATTTTGCACTAGCTGATTGTAAAAATTTGAATACTTCACTATTTTCATCAAGTGAAACTTTCATGTCAATATCACCTTGAACTTCAGCTCTAATGAGATGGTCGCAGTGTACAGTTGTTGGTAAAGATGTTTGTTTGAGCCCAGCTTGCATGAATTGAAGCATCACCATCTGACCTGTAACATCTTGTAATGCAACTCTATCGGGTTTCAAAAAGACATAATCTTTTCCACCATTGAAAACAGTATCATCGATTTTGTTAAGGTGGCCAGATAGTATTTTTTCAGTTAGAGTAAGAGGTCTGCCAACAACATTTCTGTATTTTACAATATTTTCTTTTAATTTCAAATAAACTTTAGAAACAAGTTCTGGGGTAGTGTCAGTTTCCATAATAATCGATGATTTAGTCCCGAATTTAATATTTACAATTTAAAAATCAAGTAAATTATTTCAGTAGGCATGTTAATTCTTAACAATTATAAGCCAAAAGCAGCTTTTTAATGCAGTGTTAGTCGGCAGCAGGTTTTCTAAAGTGGGGTATTATTATGGTCAATAAAGGGTTCCCTAAATTTGGCATGTCACAAGCTGGAGCATTTGTTGCAGCCCTTAAAAATTACAATTTACCAGATTTTATTCTAGTCTTAGTTGCAAAAGAGTGTAAATCAGAACTACTTGAAAGAGGCAGAATTGATGATAGATTACAAAGTATGAATGATGATGCTTTAGAATTACTACACAAAGTGTTTGTTGGCTGTGAAGAAGATTCTGCAGGAAAATATGCTCAATACAGATTCTACGCATATGTGTCAAGCATGTATCACAAGTGTGAGGTTATAGTTAATGACACAATTCCAGGTGCATCAGGCAAAAATCACAAGGTTCCTGTTGCAGTTAAAAATAATGGAATGTACATAGCAGTTGCATTCAATAAAGCAACAGGTAATCCAGTAAATAAAAAAGAAACAGCCAGATTTTATGATATGGTTGATGATATTAAAAAAGGAGATCACGGAACAATGTTGACTGATGGAATTTATGGCTCTTCGGTAGGTTTTAGGGGAGATGCACTGGTAGAACTTGAAACACTTAGTAAATCAAGAAGTGATGATCCTGAAAACAAATTAGATTTCAAAACTGCAAATTTTGAAAATAATATTTATTCAGTTACAAAATGTTAATTGTGTAAATTTTAATTATAAATTAAATTGTGTTGTGTCCATTGTTAGAAACATTGGCTTACCATCAGTTTTTTTAAAATCTTCACCATATTGTTCAAACTCTAATTGTTCAAAAAGATGTTTAGTCCAAACATCATGGACTTCTTGAATGAATTTTTTATGTCCTGTTACTCTCAATAATTCATGGAGTAATTCATGGGATACAGTAGTACAATTTTTTTCTGCAAGAAATAAAGTATCATTAGATTCTTTTGGAGATTGCCAAAATACCATTCCAAAATTTTCAGCATGATATCCTTCACAAGTACAATCAGTCCACCATGGTCTGAAATGAGTTAGATAGAAATGAAAGATGTCTTTTCCTCTTTGTTCATGATCACGTACTAATGTATGCGTATCAAGACGTTGAAGAATGCTTCTAGATGTTGTGATCATCTCATCACATTGAATTTCGTAATCTTTGTCAAATTTTTCTTTTAGCCAAACCTGATAAAATTTGCTCATTTTCTTAACGTATTCAAATTCAAATTGTCGTTTTTCACGATCTTCTTCAGGCACTACAAAAATAAAATGTAGAATCATAATAAGAAAAAAGGGTGTTTATGTTTGACCTTCAATACCCATCAAGGTAAGAGTTGAACGAATCTTTTCAATTTTTCGGATTTTCCAAGTAATTGTTTCTCTAAGTTTTTCAACAGTATCAGATTCGATCTTGGCCAAAATATCGTATGCACCGAAAGTTCCATGAACTTCCTTAACACCATCTAAGCTCTTTAGTTGCTGAATAATAGCTTCTTCTGAACCTAGTTCACAGTTTATTAAAACATAAGCTGTTGCCATACAGAAATTAAATAAATCGACTATATCAATAAACCGATTATGGTCACGTTTGAGATATCTTTAGGATTGCATCCCAGATTGGCTTTGGCACAGGCATTATAGATAATCTTGAAATTCTAATCAGCTCCCAATCTTTGAATTTTTTCTCTTTTTTCATTTCATCAAGAGTTACAGATCGCTTTAGAGATCTTTTGTATTTTACATCTACTACAATAAAGCGCTCAACGTCTTCTTTTGGATTTGAATAGGGTTTTGAGGTAACTTGCATTATTCCTACCGCTTGCCTTTCATCACCTGTGTGATAAAATAAAACGAGATCACCAGGTTTCATTTCCCTCATATGCTTTAGGGCAAGATTATTGTGTACTCCATCCCATACTGTAGTTTTTTCTTTTTTCAGTTGTTCAAAATTATATCCTCTGGGACCACTAGGTTCTTGTTTTGCTAACCAATAATTTACCATTTTATTTTCTGTATTACTTTCAGGGTTTAATGGTTTTGAAAATAGAAATGTTCCCCGGTTCTGACTCGCACAAAATCATTGGTCATAGCCATACGCCTCCTCGCGTTCTGAAACCGGGGTTGCCCATAATGTAGCACACCTGGGTGAATTAGAAATCACTGGTATCATTACGATCGACTCATCCTAATCCGTCTGCATGCCTGCTCTTGGGCGATTAATTATAGAATTACTCCTACTAAAAACCATTGAAGGAATAATTTGTCAAAAAGAGTTTCTAAAATAATTAATTTTGAGTTTTAAGAATAGATTCAGATAGAGATATTTCAAATCCCACTACAGGAACTCGAATTTTGTAATTTTCAATAATCTTTGAATTAATTTTTCCGATAGTTCCAATTGGTACACCATTCAGAGTAATGGATGCACAATGACCTTCTTCAAAAGTAGGATTTGCCGCGGTTTTTGTTTCAATTTGAATCCCAAATCCAATTTTTAATGAAGATTGAATTATTGATTTTATCTCAGTAAAATTTGCATCCTTATGAGCACTAATTCCAGAAAGATTAATTTTTTCAGATATGGGACTATCAAGACTAAAAACAGTTCCAGTTTCAAACATTTTTTGTGGATAAGATTCATGAATATTTCTTGAAAGGTTTTCCAGTAATCCCGGAAGTATGGAATCTCGTAAAATTGTGTGCTCTTGACTTTTTGAATCCAATACAGAGATTATTTTTGATGAATCTCTATTTGCCATATCATATAATACTCGTTTACTAGTCAAACTTGAATTCAAAGCTTCAAGAAAGCCAAGTCCAATCATTGTTTGATCAAGAGATTTCAATTGCAATGATATAGGATTAGTTTTTCCTACTGTTTGTGAAGGGGACAACGTGGGTTCAAGATTTTGAATACCATATCCTAGCGCAACTTCTTCAACCAAATCCATGGGTCCAAAAATATCGAATCTATATTTCGGGATTGTACAAATAATATCTGAT
The DNA here is from genome assembly GCA_036525555.1 of Candidatus Nitrosopumilus sp. Classification (GTDB taxonomy): domain Archaea; phylum Thermoproteota; class Nitrososphaeria; order Nitrososphaerales; family Nitrosopumilaceae; genus Nitrosopumilus. Next base: position 36,017 of record DATDAD010000032.1, on the reverse strand, counting down.
CCTTTAGAAGATGCATCTAATCGCGATTTCCTCAGTGATGAAACTATTTTAGTGGTATTAAGATTCAAACCAAGAATTTGATTAATTAATGAATAACTTACAGAGATTTTCTTTTGTTCTAGTTTTGGTGTTGAATTTTTTGCACCAGAAATTTTCACCGATTCCAAACTAAATCCAGCAGTTTGTAAAATTGTCGCTACAACAGATAACATATCTTCAGCATCTTCCTTATTCATTCCAGTTACCTCAACAAAGAGATTTTTCGTTTTGGTGGTTACTGTTGTGATTGCAGCGTTAATAATTGGGGGAAACGACACCGTATTTTGATTTTCATCTAAAATTATAGGCACATGGGAAGATTGTCCAAGTAAAGAACCATAATCTTTGCCAACATCTGTATTTTCAAGTATTTCAGAAATAGAAATTTCTTGTTCTGAAGCTAATGGAATGAATTTATGATTTCTATTTGTAGTAGTGTAAACCAGAGGAAATGAAATTTTATCTAAATCATGTATTCCAATAGAGGATTTTTTCCTCTTTCGCCCAATTCCAAAATGAAGATCTTCTTGCATCGTCATCAATTGTTTAATTGTTTTATCATCAATTTTGCCATTTTTTGCAACAATACCAGTTACAAATGGTCTAATCCTTGAAACATCAGATTTTACAGAAATTGGATATTTGTTAGATTTTTTGACATTAAGTTTTACCATACCAGTCTTGATTCCAAGTAAACCTTGCAAACCAAGTGCAATTCCAAAATCAGTAGAGTAGTCAGGTCTGTTAGGACTGTATTCAATTCTAACCAGATCTTTGTTTTCAGATTCTATATCCAATCCAAGGAAAGGTAAAGAGTCAGAAATTTGTTTTTTAGATACTTTGCCTACCAATTTTTGAAGGCGTGTATATGATAGTTCAACTACTGGCATTTTGTAGCACTCCTCAACCAACCTAAATTGTTGTTGTAGAATTCTCTAACATCATCTAGATCATACTTTAACATGGCAATTCTTTCAATGCCACCACCCCAGGCTAAAACAGGTTTGGTTATTCCAAGAGGTTTTGTGACTTCAGGTCTAAAAATACCCATTCCAAATAATTCAATCCATTTTCCTAATTTTTCATTGTATACCATTGTCTGTAATGAGGGTTCAGTGTAAGGGAAAAAAGTCGGCCAAAATTTTATTTTAGTTATTCCAATTCGTTTGTAAAACTCTCTTTGAATTCCCATTAGATTTCTTAAAGATGCATCTTTGCCTACTACAACTCCCTCAATTTGATTAAATTCAACAAGATGTTTGTAACTGACCTTCTCATTACGAAAAACACGGCCTAGTGAGAAAATTCGTGCCTCATCTGGTTTATTTTCAGCTAAATGTTTGATTGTAACGCAAGTCGTATGAGTTCTTAAAACCATTTTTCTTGCTTCATTGATATCCCATTGATATCGCCAATTTTTTTTATGAGAGTCAGAAACTTTCCTGATTTGTTCAGGCGTTCCAATTTTTTTAGCGTTTATTTTATCTAGATAAAAAGTATCTTGTAATTCTCTTGCAGGATGATCCTGTGGTGTAAATAGCGCATCAAAGTTCCAAAAGCTTGATTGAGTCATGTTTCCAAAAATTTCCGAAAAACCTAATGTAACAAATATTTCACGAATTTCGTTTATAGTATCTTTTAGAGGATGAGTTCTTGCAACAAATACTTCTGGAACTTTAGCTTCAACATCAATTTCTCCAGTGGTATCTGAAAGTTCTATAGACTTTGCAGAGTCAGATAAGAAAACTTCTTTTGACTTTATAATATCTTCAATAATAAAATCAGGTCTTTTTAAAAGTCCAGATAAATCGTTTGCATCAAGTTCATCTTTGGATAATTTTTTATTTCCAATAAGTTTGAGAGTTTTTTCACCAGGAAGTTCTGACGGGGAATTTTTAATAGAAATTTGATCAGATGATACTTCAATCCAATTATTTTTTCGAGCCAATCCCATAGAAGGCCCAAAAACAAATCCCAGTTCTTTTTGTAAATCAGGTAATTTTTTTGGTCCAGATTTTAGTAAATCCAGTAATCTTCTTTCGGGTAATCCTTTTTGAAAAGATTCAATTCCGTTCTTGCCTAAACTAATAACACTTGATTGTGATTCAGTAACAATAGCAAGATCTTTTAATTTTAACCACTCAATCCCACGTCTAATTTGATCCGGTGAAAGATGTGTAGATTTTTCTAATGATTCAGGAGTTTGTTTTGGATTATCTCTCAAAGAGGCAATAATTTTTTTTTCAATCTCATGAAAAACTTGCGACAACAGCAAAGAATCCGAAAAAGACTTTTTAAACCTTAACCTAAGTCAAGATGAATGTCAGCTGATGACTTTATTGTAACTCCTTGGCATGTTGAAGGCGATATAGACTACGACAAATTAATCAAGCAATTTGGGACTGAAAAGATTTCCTCAGAATTACTTGATAAAATTAAGAGAATTACAGGTGAGGATCATTTCATGCTGAGAAGAGGTGTTTTCTTTTCTCATAGAGAAATGAATAGGATTGTAGATGAATATGAGAAAGGTAAAAAATTCTTTCTGTATACAGGTAGAGGTCCATCCGGACACACCCATATTGGTCATTTAGTACCATGGGTATTTGCAAAATGGCTACAAGAGAAATTTGATGTTAACATGTATTTTCAGCTTACCGATGATGAGAAATTTTATTCAAAATCGGATCTCACCTTAGAAGATACAAAAAAATTTGCATATGAAAATGCATTAGACTTTATTGCATTAGGATTCAAACCAGAAAAAACAAAAATTATTATCAATACAAGAAATATCCAATCATTATATCCAATTGCAGCTCAAGTAGCAAAGAAAATTAATTTCTCAAACACTAAAGCAACATTTGGATTTACAAATGATACAAACATTGGAATGATTTTTTACACCTCATTACAATCAGCTCCTTGTTTCATTGAAGACAAACCAGTTCTTATCCCATTAGGAGTTGATCAGGATCCTCACTTTAGATTAACCAGAGATATTGCGCCAAAGATTGGAAAACAAAAACCTGCATTAATTCATAACATCATGATCCCTAGTTTGGAAGGACCAGGAGGAAAAATGTCAGCATCAGCTGAAAATGGAACGATATACACAACAGATTCTGCAGATGTAGTTAGAAAGAAAATTAACAAGCATGCATTTTCAGGTGGACAACCTGATATTGAGCAACATAGAAAACTAGGAGGTAATCCGGATATTGATGTTTCATATCAATATCTTAGAATATTTTTTGAGCCAGATGATAATAAATTAAAAACAATTTATGAAGATTATAAATCTGGAAAATTACTTTCAGGAGAATTAAAAGCAATTTTGATTGAAAAGATTAATGCGTTTCTAAAGGTTCATCAAGAAAACAGAGAAAAAGCTAAAAATCAGATTGACCAATTTCTATTTGAGAATAAATGAAAATCAGTATTGCATGTGATGATAAATATGAGGCTAAAAAATTAGCTAGTTTCATTTTCATTAAAGAGGGCAAAGAGACTTACATTACAGGAATACTGAATGTAATCAAAAATGAATTGGTAATTTCATTAAAGGATAAATCTGCACATAGTATATTACTCAAAGATGAAGAAAATGTGGAAAATTTTGCAGATTTTATTCAATCAGTGATTGATAAAGAAAACGTGCTAACGTCGACTGAAATAATTGAAAATGTTGTAGAAATAGTCAAAGATTAATTTATAGACCAAATACAGCGTATGCTGCTACAATTACAACAACGACAATCAGAGAAATTCCTAATGCCTTGAAATCACTATTCATGTATTGATTCTAAAATAATTATAATTAAAGTGTTAATAAATTCTCAAAGATGATTCTGTTAGTTATCTAGGAAAATATTTACTCTTTTTTGATTTTGGTCTAGATCCTTCTTGAGTTTTCTTTGGGACAGGTTCTCTAATTTGATTACAATTTAGACAAAATACCCTTAATTCTTCTCTAGCAAGATCAGGTGCTGAAATATATTTTCCCCAAGAGGCCACATCACCCCCACGCCCTGAATTATCAGAAGTGACATTTTCGGAGATAGGACTTATTCCTAAAGCTCTCTCATCCTTAAAGCCACAATTAGAACAAATTTTTCCACCCAAAATTTCATATAATTTTTCTTTGATAGTCTCAAAAAATTTGTCTGAACCACCTGAAAAAAAGCTCTCTTGTTTTCTCAAAAATTTATCACTTCGGGGCTTGCTAGGTCTAGCACTACTCCTAGATTCCCTTCTAGACGATGAACTTGAACTTCTATCATCTCTGGAATATCGTGAACCTCTATCATCTCTGGAATATCTATCATTTCCTGAATCCTGTGGTTTGTTTTGTCTGAAACAATCACTGCAGTAAACAGGTTTGTTAGTTCTTGGGACAAATGGAACTGTACATTCAGTACCACAATCAGAACAAGTTACAGTTGTAGATTCATCTCTACTTTCATTTCGTGAACTTCTATCATCCCCTGAATTTCTAAAAGAACGATATGGTTTATTTTCTCGTCTGGAATTTCTTCCATCGGTTTTTCCGTCTGAATACTTTGATTTGTGTAGCTCCATGGATAGAGAATTTAGGATCGATTGGTTATAGATACCTAGAGCTTTGATTTGTGCCTAGAAAAAGAAAACCGTATTAAACTAGAGATTTATCCATTTCAGAAGACATTATTTCTTGTACTTTAAGAAAATAGAGTTTTGTTGAATAAGGCATATCATCCAAATTATTGTCAACGACAATCATGAAATATCTAACAGCACGTTTTGAGATGTCTAAATTAAATTTCATAGTCAAGACAGGATCTTGATGAACTTTGATTTTATCCTGAAGCCACGGAGGGGCCATTTCTATTGTTTCTTTGATGATTTTGTCATACCAATATGAAAGATTTTGAGGGTGTAAGCCCTGTTTTAGATTCGCTACGTCAGTATCGATTTTTTTCATCATATGATTGATGATTGTCATGAACATGAATTCAGGAATTTTGTTTTATTTGAACTACTCAAAGTTCGATAAGCTACTTGTCAATTGATAGCAAGTTTCCATCAGCATCAATTTCTGAATTTTTGATTCTAGTCGTTGATATTCTAGTTCCATCTTTTGCTAGATACATTGGAACTATGACGATGTGAACTAAAGGAAGGTTCTTTTCTTTTCTTAATTCATTGAGTTTGTTGCCTTGATTACTTGTTTCATCACTTACAATTAGAGCTTCAACTTCTTTTTCTAATACAGCAGGTCCAAAATCATTTTCCAATTTACTGATTTCAAAAGAGGCATTTGGAAATTCTCTAGAGATTACAGATGTTAAATTTTCAAGACGTTGCTCGTATTTGTTTAAAGTAATTTTTCCTCTTTTCGCAGCAAGCTCATCACTTGTGAGGCCTATGATTACTTTGTTTGAAATGTCAAATGCGTTTGATAGTAATTTCAGATGGCCTTTATGGATAAGATCAAAAGTTCCGCCCATTGCAGTAAGAGAGTATTTTGGCATGTAAAGGGATAATTTTCTTTGAAAATAAATCTACTAGTAGGTTTTGAGTCTAAATCAGAGATTATTTTTATAATTTCATGAATCCTTCTTTGATTAAAAATTGAATACCTTGTACAAATGAACTGTCATCTATATCACCAGCAGCCCACCATCCTGCATTGTTCTTAATCCAATCTGGGATTTTGTTATTTTGAGATGATGATCCTTGTTCAACTATTGGAATTTTCATAAAGTTTTCTTTGATTAAAAATTGAATACCTTGTACAAATGAACTGTCATCTATATCACCAGCAGCCCACCATCCTGCATTGTTCTTAATCCAATCTGGGATTTTGTTATTTTGAGATGATGTATCATCATTGGAATTGACTACAAACGAAATGATAGCAATTGTTGTTTTTGTATTTCCATATTGAGCCTTTACTGTAAATTTACCATCACTGAATTTTTCATTCAGAAGAATCTCATGGGTAAATGTCCCATCAACATCTACAGGAGCTTTTTGAGTTACAGCTAAATTACTCCCACTAAAAATTGAAATTCGTAAACTTCTTTCTGGATCATACTTGTTGACACTGCCTGAAAATATTACAGAATCCCCAAGCGAGTATGATTCATGGTCAGATTTTATTTCCACAGTGTAATTGTTTGCACTGGTTTGTTCAGGAGGTCCACCATATCCAAAAACGTCAGGGCTAGAAGAAAATACAAAAATTAGAGAAATCATAGAAATAATGAAAAAATTATTTTTTATCATAATTAACATAGCACATTTGTTTCTGCATTTAAAGGGTATTGGATAAGAAAGTCATGAAATATTTCTAATTCACAACTATCAGAACAAATGGACCTTGATCTGCAATTGGAACATTGTTTCTATCCCAGACAAAAGTTTCAATAAAGAATAAGCCAGTTTTTTCTGGAATCCAATCAATTGTTTGAGTTTCTACCCCATTTCCAATAAATCGACCATCGAATTTTCCAACAAATTCAACAGTTGGGACACCTCCTCGGTTTTCAGAGGATTCTTTTATCTGAACATAGTAGCTATATGCTGTTTCATTAGACTTTTGTTCTCCTGCAAATTGAATCCAAGTTTCACTTTTGATATTAACTGGTGAGCCAACAATGAGTTCAGATAATTTGTTTCCACTAGAATCCTCTACGTATACATCAGCAATGGTTGCCAATTTATCAGATTTTTGGGATGGGGGAATTTTGATATCAACAAGATCAGAACTGAAAATATTTGATTCTGCAAATAAGAAAAATCCTACGGCTCTTGAATCAATGACTTTATCAAATTCAAAGGAAACCTCTGTGTTTGGTTCTACATCACCAAGTTCTATTGTATATACTCCAAGAAATCGAGAGGGTTCAAATCCGTCATAAAATGCAAGATAGACATCAGTGTCAGAATTTGGAGCACCCCCATTTTGAAGTACACCTGAAAATCTAAATGAATTATCTAAAAAGACACTAGTTGAATAAACTGTTAGTCCTTTCTGTTTGGCTTCCGAAGAATCAAATCCCAAAAGAGAAACAGATGCCTGAGTTATGTTAGGATTTGGAGTTTGAGAACGTATAGAATATGGAGACATTCCATTAGGAGCAATTACTTCAAGTGTGGTATATCCCTGGACGACTTCTAAAGGAGAAGAGTCATAATCATCATAGAAGTTTACTTGAATTTTGACATTGGTCATAGAGGTTAGCGGATTTTTATTTTCAGCAAGTCCAACTACAACAGTATATCCTTCTGCATCCTGATATACAAATTGGGATTCATTTTTCAGAGACACCTTTAGGGTAGAAGGATTATCAGTAACTTCTGCGGAAAATGCTTGTGAAAAAGGAACCAAGAGTAAAATCAAAAATGTGCATAAAATTCCCTTCATCATAATTTTCTTTAAGAAGTGGGATTAATTTCAGGTAACATATCAAATAGTGAACAAGAAAGGTAACAACGTTAAACCTAGTCTACACTAAAGGATAGTTAGAATAAAAATAAATTAAAAATAGATTTTAATTTTATTTTCTCTTTGCGGTAATTGCTAACCAGTAAATTAATCCTGGAGCCAAACCAACAATGAGTGGTATGAATACCGGCCATGCGTCTGCTGATGTTGCCATAGGTAAAAACGAAAACTTATCCTATTTAAATCCATCCAGTAGTCTGAATTCCTTTACAGATCGGAGAGACTAAAAAGTGGACCGGACGGAATTTGAATCCGTGACCCCCCGCGTGCAAGGCGGGTATACTACCAGGCTATACTACCGGCCCACAAGAAGAATGAATAAAGTGTGGATTTTAATTGTTGTCTTCTTGGCAAGGATTTTATTTGAAAACATGATCTTTTGAATATGGTACTTTTAGAATCACAAATCAAGCTAAAAACTGGAGATACTGCACCAGATTTTGAATTGATGGGAATCGATGATAAAAAACATTCATTGAGTGATTATGCCAATTACAAGGGAATTTTAATAATTTTCATGTGCAATCATTGCCCATATGTTAAAGCAAAAGTCGATGCATTAAACGAGTTATATGAAAAATGCGGCAAAGACATTGCAATGATAGGGATTAACAGTAATGATTCTACGGATTATCCAGAAGATAGTTTTGACGCTATGAAACAAACAGCAAAAGAGAAAGGATTTGAATTTGATTATTTGGTAGATGAAACACAAGAGATTGCAAGGAAATATGGCGCGATGTGTACCCCAGATCCTTTCTTATTTAATGCGCAAAAAGAGTTAGTTTTTCATGGAAAAATAGACAATGCTATGAAACCAGATGACGAGGCAACCGAGAAAACAATGATTGCTAACATAGAGAAATTATTATCTGGAGAAAAGATTGAAAAAGATTTTGACCCTTCAATTGGGTGTTCAATCAAGTGGAAAGAAAATTAAACTTAAATGAGTCTAGCCTAGAGATTTGTTCGTGGGCTCGTAGCTCAGCTTGGCTGGAGCGTTCGACTGATAATCGAAAGGTCATGTGTTCGAATCACATCGGGCCCATTTTTCATTATTTTACATTTTCAGAGACAGTTTGAGACCATTGTAAGATATCTTCAATTTTTTCAGATGTCAGATCTGAGCGAATTTTAGATTTTTTGGATACTTTTCCACAAAGTGCCAATTTCATATTTTTCCCAGATTTTTCAACAATTGGGTTTATCGAATCTGCAAAAAAGTTTAGGCCCTCATCGGTTTTGGAAAATACCACTATCACCAAAATACCAGATTTCTGTTTCCATATTTTTCCTATCAATTTTTGAAAATCAAGATCAAATAATACATTGATGGATGAAGACATATCCCCCAAATGAGAAACCCGCCAACCATCAGAATGGTAAACTGCAGATGCCGCTTCAGAATCCAATTTGCTTTGGGTATCAGATGCTATAACAATGACATTCTTTTTTTGATCAGAGATAACTTGGATTTGATTAAAAATTTGAAGCGATTTTGAAATAGTGTTCATTAAAAGATTTTGTTCTGAAGTTCCAATCTTGCCATCATCGTATAATTTTTTTACATGCTGAATTGATGGAAAAATTACTTCTAGTACCAAACGATTTACAGTTCCTCCAGAATTCAAGCAATTGCGAATTAAGGAATATACTTGGTCTTCATTTCCCTTTACTAAGTATTCAATATACTGTGGAGCTATTTTGAAATAATCATCAGGAAATCTGAAGGATTCTTGTCCTGGTTCCAAAAACCACAAAGTAACATTTCCAATATTTTTTTGTCGTAGCAATCCTTCTGCGGCAAAAATTTTAAGATATTTTGACATGGTAATTCTGTTAATGCCAATTTTTTCAGAAATCTCAACTCCAGACATACCAGAGACATCATCATCTAAAATTGAAATTAGTTTTTGCCTAATGTCTCTAGTTGAATATCCTTTTCCCATAGTGCTCTTGGGCTATAGTATTCTATAAAGACTAATTTTCAGTAAATAGAAGAGCGTGATTTTTGAATAAAACATTATATACTTGGGTACTGTATAGTACGGTAAGGAAAAGTAAATTGCCAAAAGCTGGATTCAAATCAATCACTGTTTCGGAAACTGTTTATGATAAATTCCACGAAGTTTATCAAAAGAGTAAAGACGACCTTACAATGAAGGGCGTCAACAGTTTTGCTGGTTATGTAACTTACATGTTAGAGGAGATGATGCAAAAGGACAGGACCTTTGCAAGATATGCTCCAAAGATTGAAAAAATTTCAATAGACGATGATCGTGTTGTACTAAAAGATAATATCAAAAATAGAATTGCAGAAGTTGCAATTCAAAAAGGCGAACTATTTTGCCAGCTCTGTGATGAAAAGGATTGTGTACATGTTGGTTTTGTATTCTCATTACCAGATGTTTACGAAGTTCTAAATTCTAGAGGAATTAAAAATCCAAGATAAAGTGGAGGAGGTGGGATTTGAACCCACGAACTCCTGAGAGACAGGATCACCCATTATTTGATCTTAAGTCCTGCATGTCCAAAAGCACCAAGTGCTTACTTTGGCCAGGCTTGATTACTCCTCCAAAAGGATAAAAATCTGAGTGAAATTTAACAGTTTAGAGTAAATTGGCCCAGAATGAAGAATTATAAGGATTTTCTACAGGGTGAATTTGTGCTTCGGTAGCTCAGTCTGGTAGAGCGTTACATTGGTAATGTAAAGGTCACGGGTTCAGATCCCGTTCGAAGCTCCTAATAATTTCTAATCAATAATTCAAAGTGACCAGTTCTCTTTTTAGAATTGGAATTAATTGAGCGATTTGCCTGAATCTTATTTACTGTCCAAGGTTTTGTAGAGAACATATCTGCAACTTCTTTAGAATTAGAATTTGACAAAAGTACCTTACATCCTTTAGAATCCAAATCCATGCAAAGGTCTGCTAATCTACTAAGATCATCATATGTGAAATCCTTGTTTGTATAGCTAGTAAAATTAGCAGTATCACTGACTGGTTGGTACGGAGGATCAAAATATACAAGATCATCTTTTTTGGCATCTCTGAGAACTGCCTCAAAATCCCTACAGTTGATAGACACTTTGCTTGATTGTAAGATACTACTTACTGAACGAATGTTATCCTCATTTACAATATTTGGATTAGAGTATTTGCCTAACGGAACGTTGAATTTTCCTTTACTATTTACTCGGTATAATCCATTAAAGCAGGTCCTATTCAGAAAGATCAGTCTAGATGTTTTTTCAATTTGGCTTCTAGGATTACTTTCTCTGATAGAGTAATAGTATGATTTTGAATCTTTTTGATAATTTTTTTCATGACTTTTTAGTGAAGAAATCAAGGCTTCTGGTCTATCCCTGATTGTAGTATATGACAATACAAGATCAGAGTTCAGATCCGAAATGCTGCATTTTTGACCTTGACGTTCAGTCAACATATGGAATAATAGTGCACCTCCTCCCAAGAAAGGTTCAAAGTAGGTTCCAAAAGTTTCAGGTAAATTTTCATTTAATATCGGGATTAATTGACGTTTTCCACCAGCCCATTTTACAAATGGTTTTGGAGTGGTAAGAATCTGGCTGAATTGCTGCTTCACATATTATAATCACAAGATTACATATTGTCAAAATAGACAATAAAAGATCACAAGCTGTGTGGTATTTTTTAATCAAATTTTTTTGGAGTTTAGAGATTACTCTAAGAGAAGATAATAAAATGAAAAGGAAAAGGTTGGAGTTTTAGTCCCACTTTGACCAGGCGGCCATCCATCTGTATGTCCAAGTATTCAATTTACAACCTAATGCTGCAAATGTACATGCCAATACTGCCCCTGCACCTGCACCGAGTGCAACTGGGCTGTTATAGAATTTGCCTACTTGCGGTTCGATTGGTGTCATATATGGTGGCAATGTTGGTCTTGGATATTTGAATGCCGTCTCTAGTGGGTCTGCTACTGTTATCAGGTTTACCATGTTGAACAATGGTAATGACATTCCTACCAGTACGCCGCCAAACAGTATCAAGGAGTGCTTGTTCTTCTTTGTAGCCCAGTAAACTAAGTCCAACAGCATTGCTGATGGTAACCAAACTGGAGTTACAATGAAGTCATATGGATATCCTAGCGAAAACCATGCGGCTTTTGCTATCCATGTGTATACTGTCATAATCAGAGCGTAGTACGTTGCTGTGCCTGGAACGCCTGTAAATGTAAGGTAATATGTAGCACCTACAATAAGCATCAACGTTTGCGATATTGAAAATACCGTGTACGAAGTCCAAGCCCAGTCAGTGTAGAAGATGTAGTCTCCTGCATTAATTGTTAACAGTGTTGAGTTAACTGCAACAACTACTATGAATAAGTAGTGTGTACATCGTCTTAACCAGACCATATCATGGTGATGAAAAGGTCAGTATATAAAATTTTAGAGTGTGATGAAGATCGTCATTCAAATAGTAAAAATGACTACAGAATCATTGTTCTAAACTAAAATGAAAAAGGAAATTGCTGAAGGGGTTTCCTTCTAGTTACCATCCAACGTATAGTGATACGAATAGGCAAAATGCAGTTGCGCCGGCAATACTGCCACCAACTATGCCATTACTATTTTTGTTGGAACCTTCTTCCATGACTTTAACACAGAAGATGTAACCTATTGCTATAATGATTGTAAGTACGATGAATGCAAAGTGACCACTTGCTGTTGGATATGCCCATGGATAATAGAAGTATCCAGCTGCAGTACCACCAAAAGTTGCCAATATTGCTGCCCAGAATGAAACTGTGATCATACCAGTCATGTTTTCAACGCGTTTTCCAATCATTCGTTCTATATCAGCACTTGATGAACCACCAGTGCCGCCAGAACCGAATCCCTTTGGAAGAGTCATTATGAAATAATTCTAATACAGAATCCTTTTAAATCTTTCTTAAATGCGCTGACTTGGTACGATCTACGTCGTTTTAAAAATAATAAAAGAAAAAAATGTGCTAATGCACTTTTTCTAAGGAATTGCTCTGCTGTACAATTTGCCTTCTAGGGCCATCTTGTACATCTCGGCAACGTATGGATTCTCTCCTGGAGTTTCTGCACCAAGTTCTACGAGTCGAGCATATACTCTAACTACGTATGCTAATGCACCCATGAAAGCCACTACGACTCCCATGTTAAACATCCAGTGATTTGGAACTGCAAAGATTTCTTCTACAAACCAGAAATGCCACATCTCATTGACACCAATTGTGAACATGGTTGCAAGGTAACCAAGAATGGTCATCTTCAATCCAGTATTCATTGAATTATTTGGGCCTCTAAGAACTGGGATTTTTCTATCATAGATTGCTGCTGCTCCCCATCCAAGTGGTAATGTGATGAAGTGGGAGTATAGCCACCAGTGTGCTGGTGTGAAAGCACTATCTCTGATAGAGGTTTGATGCAAAGAACCATCAACGAAGTTATCAACTTCGACTGATGCTGCAGTAGAACCCATAGCAATAACGATGAGCCAGACTTTCTTTAGTCTCTGGATCTCAACTTCTTTTGGGATTAATGCGGGCATCTGTGCCATGTATACCATCATGTGAATTCTGAATATAAAGTAAGAGTTTCAAATAAGAGATATTCTATACAATTTATTACAATAAATCAAAAATAACATCAAAATATTTTATATAATTATATTTAAAACAATCTAAATTTCAAGATTTTTTTATTGATTTCAATGTTATACATCAATGATTAACATATTAGAAATGATCGATCCTCGTTACTAAGGTAAAACATATAACGACGTGTTTTATCTTCTCATTTTAGGGATAACTATGGTAGAAAAAAGAATTTTCGTATTTGGACTTGCTGTAGTACTTGCACTAGGAACCTTAGGTTTCAACTGGGTTGAATCCGTACTTCCAACTGCAGATGCACACGGTGTCCAAGCACAACTCCAGAGTCGTTTCATCAGAATTGAGGATGAAACCTTCAACAGACAATCCCTACAAACAGGCGAAACCTTGACACTTCAAGGAACATTAGTCAGTTTAGTAGAAAGAGACCTTAGAGGATGGCTATCCATTTTCTCAGAGTCAACCAACGCAGGTAACAGATGGGAGATGTTGGCAAGAGATCCACCAGGAAACGTCTTTGACATTCCAGGTAACTCAATCGTCGATTACTCACTATCAGCCAAAGCACTTGAAGCAGGTGTATACCACGTACACACCCAACTCAATGTTGCACAAGTTGGTCCAGGACTTGGTCCAGGTCAAACAGTAGTAGTTGAAGGAGATCCAATTATCAAACCAATCCCATATACCAACATCGCATATCAATCAATCATTATCGGTGTAGGTTATGTCATTACGTTTGCAACACGACCCTGGCAAGTAATCTAAACAACCCAACCTTTTCCTTTTCATTTTATAGATACCCTTTACGTCTTACGTAAACCAAGTTTTATTTTCTAGAAAACAGTAGAGAAAACATGTTAAGTTTCAAGATAACAAAATTAGATATTTTTCAAAGTTATTTTTTTGGAGAAACAGAATTTCGCTCTGACAAATACAAAGTAAACATACAAAATCAAAGAAGAGGAAAAGTTCTAAAATTACCTTTTGAGATAAAACCGAAAAATGAAAAAATTGTTGTCAGAGTATTAGGGAAAGGCGATTTGTTTGTTGAAGACTATCTTCCATACAAGGGAGAATCAGAATGGCTTGAAATTGATTCTGATGAAATCACATACTTTCTAGCAGATCATCAAGACCAATGTGATACAATTGAAATTATGTATGAATAAGAGAAAGGACTTTAAGGAATCTGGTCAAAGGCATCACGATGAAATATCCTGGAATGGGGGATCCATACAAGAGAAATAAGACTCTCAAATTTCTAGCAATTACAGCTGTAATAGCAATAGCAGTTGGAGCCACCAGTTCTATCCTTCAAGGTCAGTTTAGTCAAAACGATCCTCTTAAAGTCTGCATTAACGATAGAGAGACGCCTTACAAAATGAAGGTCAGTTTGGAGTTAATTATTGATGGTCTTCCAACACCAATTCCTGCTAATATTAACGCAGGATTGAATGATGATTGTAAAAGAACAATGTATACCCTGACAGACGATGGAACTATCTATGTAGAGTGGGAAGAAGAATATCCATGGCAAATTGGTCACTTTTTGTGGATGTGGGATTTTCCTCTAAGAGATATGGATCAGGACAAATCAACATTCTATGTTAATGATAAGGAATCCACTCAGTTCATCAATACTCCATTACAAGACGGATACCACTACAAGGGAGTATTCACTACAAAGGACTATGATTCATCTAAAGACAAAGATTTCCTTCCAGAATTAGAAAATTAATAGTTGTAGACTTTGAAAAAAATCAAATTTCTAAATGCAACATAGTTTTCACTAAAAGATATTAAAAATAATGAAAAGATGAAAGTTGGTAATTTTACCAGTATTTGCCGTTGTCTGGAATAAGACCGATACCTTCTCTTTCAAAGTGTCTGTCTAATTCGTCAACCCATCTCTCACGGTTGTCTTTGTAAGCCCAGCCGTGTACACGTAACCAGAATGAAATAATTCCAAGAAGGAATATTGTGAACATAATGGTTCCGAAGATGTAAATCATTACATCGTAGAATAATGGGTCGTAGTTTGGTCCTAGTTGTCCTGTAATTGAAGACAGGATGCTAAGGAAAGTACCTACGATAGGAATCATAATAATTTGGCTCTATTTCTGCGATATATACATTTCTTTTATTATCAGAAAGTACGAGATCAGTATCAGTCAAGGGGAAAAATAGAGATTCCGTTTACACTAGGGATAGATAATAAAATAAGAGAAAAGTGAGGTTTGTTTATCCTCTTCCCATTGCTGCGTATTTACCAGATCTTCCTCTTAAGAAGAATGCTCCAGCAATACCACCGAATACTGCACCTGCAATAACTGCTGCACCAACTACACCACTGGCATCAAGATATGGAGTTCCTGAACCAGAAGATGGATTTGCTTCAGCTGCTGCAATTCTTCTTGCTTGAATCTCAAGTGCTTCTTCTAATGTGTATGATCCGGTTTGTCCTTCACTACCGACGTTACCCATGTATTGAGCAAATGCTACTGCATTTTCTGCATACATTCCGATTGTGAAGACAGCGATTAAGGATGCTGCTAATAGTATTTTTGTATTCATACCGTTTACCTGCTGGTTTTGGCGCCAGAGACTTATTTAACTTTTATTCTGAACCTCAAATTCGGGTTCAATGTACGAGATCAGTATAAGTAACGTTTAATTCTGCTCTATAATGAGCCAAATCATGGGACGAATGCATACACACAGACACGGAAAATCACATTCCATTAGACCAGCTACACTTCGTGCTCCTTCTTGGATAACTCAGAGTCCTGCAGAAATTGAAGAATTAGTAATAAAATATACAAAAGATGGTTTGACTCCTAGTCAAATCGGAATTAAATTAAGAGATCAACATTCCATTCCTTTAATCAAACCAATTACTAAAAAAAGCATGGGGCAGATTTTAGAGGAAAATGATTTGAAAGCTGAAATGCCAGAGGATCTTGATAATATTGTTAGAAAAGCAGTGGGCCTTCAAAAGCACCTTAAAGCAAACAAAGGAGATAATAGAAATGTCAGATCTTTGGAATTAATCGAGGCCAAGGTTCACAGACTATCAGTCTATTACAAAAGAATTGGAAGAATTTCAAAAACATGGAAGTATAAATCCGTGGTTGCTCAACTAGAGTAATGACAAAATCACTTGATGAATCACTTTCTTATTTCAAAGATAAAATTTTAGATTGTATAAAATCAAAAAAATCAATTTCTGTTACAACCCACATAGATTGTGATGGATTAACATCAGGGAGTATTATCACTAAAGCTCTAATCAGAGCAGGGGCAAACTGCACAGTTAGAACATCAAAAGAATTTAGTAAAAATGTCTTAGAGTCTTTCAAAACAGATTCCAGAGATTTTCATATAGTAACTGATCTAGGAGGAGGTTTTGCAAATGAATTAGATAAAACACTAGGAGATAATTGGGTTGTTTTAGATCATCATCAAATCCCAGATAACGAATTAGATAATCAAAATGTAATTAATTCATGGAAATATGGAATCGACGGCGGAGTAGATATCTGTGCAGGAGGAATGGCATATTTGGCATCAGCTGCACTAGATGAGAGAAATTCAGATTTATCTGCAATTGCCATTGTTTCAGCTTTGGGAGACAGACAAGACCAAGGAGAAAGAAAGTCATTTACAGGCAAAAATTTTGAGATTGCAAATATTGCCAAAGAACAAGGGTTGGTTGATATTGATTTAGATTTATTGTTAGTAGGAAGAGAAACAAGGCCACTTGCCGATGCTTTAGCATTTACATCTCAACCATTTATTGAAGGATTAACCTGGAATAGAGATGCATGTTTCTCAATCCTCAATTCATCAGGAGTTAATCTCAAAGAAGAGGGAAGATGGAGAGTGCCAGCGGAACTAAATGAGGAAGAAAAGAGGCAAGTTATTGAAGCAATTACAAAATTTACTTCAGGTAAAAATGCAACAGAAATAATGTCAGAATTAATTGGATACACCTATACATTTCCAAGAGAAGATAACAGGAGTTTCTTACGAGATGGGAGAGAGTTTTCAACTATGCTCAATTCATGTGGAAGAATTAATCGTTCAGGTGTTGGAATGGCAGTTTGTATGGGAGACAGAAATAAGATTCTAAGAGAGGCTGAAACGATTCTAATAGATTATAGAAAGATGATTAGAGAATACATGAACATTTTATCTAATGAAAGATGGAGAATTTCAGAAAGTGAGACATGCATCATGGTAAATGGTGAAGATATTGTTCCAGAAACAATGACAGGTACTATTTCATCATTAATAGCAGGTTCACCTAAAAACTCAGGAAAAATCGTAATATTGAGAACCAAGGCTGAAGAAAATACAATCAAGTTTTCATCAAGAAAGTCATTTGGGTGTACATCTGACATCAATCTAAGTGAAATAATGAGAGCAGGTGCTGAGAAATTTGATGGTATTGGCGGAGGTCATAATGCAGCTGCTGGAGCAAAAATAACTAAAGACAAATTGGATGAATTTCTTAACTATTTAGAAGTAAATGTCGTTAACGTGCAAAGTTCAAGTAATTCTCAGTAACATATCAAAAGAAAAAGCTGAAACCGTCAAAAAAGCCTTAGAACCAGACAATGTAAATTTTCCAGAAGGATTGAGTCTTTATGTTGAAAATATTGATAACAAACTAGTTTTTAATTTTGAAAGTAAGAATAACATGAAACATCTAACAGGAACAGTTGATGAAGTTATGGAGCACATCCAAGTTGCTCTAAAGGTGATTGAGTAATGTTAGATCCAAAATTAATCAAAGAAAAACCTCAGATTATTCGTGATATGCTAAAAGCCAGATCTGTGGATTTTAATTTGGACGGATTGATCGAATCAGATCAAAAAAGACGTGAATTTATTATTAAAACTGATGAATTGCGAAAAAAGAAAAATCAGGTGGCTTTAGAAATCGCTCAAAAAAAGAAGGCAGGTGAAGATGCATCATTGATTTTGTCAGAAATGAAAAAAGTTTCAGCTGAACTTGCAAAGTTAGAATCAGATCAAGAAAATATTGAAAATACCTATTCCAGATTAGCACTAACCATTCCAAATCTTGTTCACGAATCAGTTCCTATCGGAGCAGATGAGAGTGCAAATAAAGAAATTAGAAAATGGGGCAATATTCCAAATTTTGATTTCAAAATTAATGATCATATTGATATTTCAGAAAATTTGGATTTAGTTGACCTTGAAAGGGCTGCCAAAGTAGCAGGGGCCAGATTCTACTATTTGAAAAATGATCTTGTAAGATTAAATCAATCATTAATTCATTATGGGTTAGATTTTCTAGCAAAAAAAGAATATTCTCTAGTTCAGCCTCCCTATATGATTAACAGAGAATCTATGGAAGGTGCAGTTATCGCAGATGACTTTGAAGAAGTAATCTACAAAGTTGAAGATGAGGATCTTTACATGATTGGGACTTCTGAGCATGCCATGGCAGCAATGAGATCAAAAGAAATCCTAGAAGGAAAAGATTTACCTTTAAGATATGCAGGTGTTAGTCCATGTTTTAGAAAAGAAGCCGGTGCACATGGAAGGGACCAGAAAGGAATTTTCAGAGTGCATCAATTTGATAAGATTGAACAATTTGTATTTTCAAGACCTGAAGATTCTTGGAAAGAACATGAAAGAATGTTATCAGTTGCTGAAGAATTTTATCAAAATTTGGAAATACCATATCGGGTGATGTTATTATCTACTGGTGATATGGGAAAAGTTTCAGCAAAAACGTATGATATTGAGGCTTGGATGGCAGGGCAAAATGCGTATAGGGAGATTGTCTCATGCTCAAACTGTTTAGACTATCAAGCAAGAAGATTGAAGATTAGGTTTAGGGATAAAACAAATGAAGACACACAGTATGTACACACACTAAACAGTACTCTGATAGCAACAACCAGAGTTTTAGTATCAATTATGGAGAATTTCCAGACTAAAGATGGACACATAAGAATTCCTAGTGTTTTACAGAATTACATGGGAAATCAGAAAGAGATCTAGTGACATACCCTTATATTTTGGGTTCAAAGGTCGTTAATAATTGGCACGTAGAAAAGGTCGAGTAAAGGACAAGTGGCGAGAAAAACGCTGGGTCACAGTACATGCACCGGATTCATTCAACAATGTTCCTATTGCTTATGTTCCAATCACAGATGATGAAAATGCAATAGGCAGAGTTTTAGAAGTTACACTATATGATATTCTAAAAGGAGATCCATCTCAACATCAATACAAAATCTATTTCCAAATTGATAAAGTTGAGGGGGACAAAGCAACAACAATTTTCAAAAGATACGAGTATTCAAAAGAATTTTTGCGTAGTCTAGTTAGACGTGGTTCATCTAAAATTAATTTCATTGTGGATATCAAAACAAAAGATGGGTATATCTTTAGAATAAAACTACTTGCTCTAACACACAGACAACTTAACACATCAAGACAGCATGCCCTTAGATTAATTGCAAGAGATGTAATTAACAAAACAATTCCAGGAATGACAATTGATCAATTCGTTCAAGCAACATGTTATAGTAAAATTAATTCCGATATTATGGCAGCATTCAAGAAAGTAATCAGAGTAAGACATGTAGGTCTTGAGAAAGTAAAACTCATCAGAACTGCAGACAAAGAAACAAAATTACTCGAAGCATAATCAAAAGAGTTATTCTTTTACAATAATGGTTCACAAGATTGAGATAACAATTGATGTAATTGTTCATGCGACAGAAGACATATCAAAAATTTTCCAATCTTTTGAAGACATTTTAGGTGTTAAAGAAGAAGATTTCACAATCAAAGAAACAGAGGGCCATTATGAAAATCCAATTATTTTGTTGAATGCAAAAATTGTAAAAAAACAGGCCCAAAATTTTATGAAGAAATTACTTGAATCCTTACCAGAAGAATTAGTAAATGAGTTAATTGATGAAATTGAAGAGAGAACAATAGATTCTAGATTTCATATGAGATTAGACAAGCAAGAATTAATCAAGGGAAATCTAACATTTAGAGAAAAAGACACTATACAATTGAAAATACACACGCCAATTTACAATAAAAAAGATACCGTCAAAACATTTACAGAAATTTTCCAGATTGCCAACTAGATTAAATAGGAATAAAAGAACTATACAATTTGGGAATGAGGAAATAACAGCCGCTCCAGTCTGAGCGAAAGCTTTGAAGACGCCGCGACGAACCGACCCCTTTTATCGATCAATAGTTTTGATAATGGATTTTCTAGCATATTTCATGGTATTATTTTAAATACGGACAGAAAAACCGAAATATCGTGTCAGATTATGATGTGATAGTTGCAGGGGGCGGTCTTGCAGGTACAATTACAGCACAAGCAATTTCTCATTATTCAAAACAAAATCTGAAAATTTTAGTTGTTGATAGAAATACGGAATTTTTGCCAGGTCGAAAATCATTAGCAGGATGGGTATGTGGGGATGCATGCTCGAAAGAAGCAGTTGATTTTATGGCAAAAAGAATCAAGGTAGAGTGGACTAGACCTGAAATTGAACATGATGTAAAGGGAGTCATGGCATTCTCACCAGACAAAGAAACTGCAATTCCATTTGATGGTGCAGGATATATGTTAAATCGTCAAAAATTACCAGAAATTCAAAATGAAAGATGCAAAAAAATGGGAATCGAATTTGAATATGAAATTAATCTTACAGGTCTTATTTATGAAGGACAGCAAGTAGTTGGAATTCAAGGGATAGACAACAAAACAAAACAGCCATTTAAGAAAACGTCAAAAATTGTAATTGATGCTACAGGAGTTACATCCATGCTTAGAAATGGACTACAAAACTCTACCAAAGTTGAAAAAAGAATCGATAGAAGAGATTTAGAATCAACTGGAAGATACATCATGCATTTCGAACCAGGAAAAAAAGATCTTTCAGAATTTGATCCAGATTATTGCATAATACATTTAGATCAAGACATAGCGCCAGGTGGATATGGATGGGTATTTCCGAAAGGCGAAACAAAAGTCAACATAGGTTTAGGAGTTGAAAAATCTCTTTTAGATAAAAGAAACAAAAGATTGGGTAAAAAAGATAATGTTGAATCACTGATGAAAGAATATCTTCACAGAAATGTTGCAATCAAAAATGCAAAATTATCAGAAGACCCAGAAGACATCAATAATAATTCAGGAGTCTTCCAAGTTTCAGTCAGAAGACAAAACGATTGCATGGTATCTGGTGGGTATATGATGGTTGGAGATTCTGCATGGATGCCAAAACCAATTGACGCAGGTGGAATTGGACCAGCATTGATTGCAGGGACAATTCTAGGAAATAATGTTGCACAAGCATTAGAGGCAAACGATGTTTCTGAAGCAAGCCTATGGCAATACAATTTAGATTATATCAAAGAGTATGGATACAAAACAGCAGGTCTTGAACTTTTTAGAAGACTAGTGCAGCAAATGTCAAATGAGCAAATAAGTTATGGTATGAAACACTTTTTGGGAAATATGGATGTTGAATCAATTAGCAAAGGTGAACATCCAGACTTTTCAGGATTAGGAAAAATTGGAATGATTATCAGAGGTGCAATGAATAAAACAGTTGCAGATGGACTCAAATATACATCCAAACAGAATCAATGGCTAGTAGAACATTACAATAATTATCCAAAAGATCCTTCCGGATTTGACGACTGGAATAAAACATTACATCAAAAACTTGATGAAGCTTTTGCAAAAATAGAAGCTTTTGATTCTAAGATCTAATATTAAATATTGTGAAAATCAACGAAAACATACTTTGAAAGAAGCACAATATCTTGATTGGAACAATTCAAATCATATTTTAGACAAAGCATATGAAGCTGGTCTTTTTGTGCTCATAATAGGCCCAAAAGGTACTGGGAAGACATCTCTTGTTAGAGATTTTGCTAAAAAAAAGAATGTGAATTTAGAATCAATTAATTTTAGTCTTAGAACTAGAGAAAGTCATTTGGTTGGCACAAAGACACTGACAGATGGAACAGTAAGCTTTGATGAAGGACTATTGATTAAATCAATGAGGAGTGGAGATATGCTTTATCTTGACGAAATTAATTCAGCAGAAGCAGATGTTTTACTTAGACTAGATGAAGCATTAGATGATAGACGTCAAATTGCATTAAAGGAATCAACAGGTGAAGTAGTAAAGGCAAAAGAGAACTGGTTTGTTGTGGCGACAATTAATCCATTGACACATAGTGGAACAAAAGAATTACCACCTCAATTACTTAGTAGATTCCCAGTACGAATTAGGTTAGAATATCCTCCAGAAGATATTGAATTAGAGATTGTTAAAAAACATGTTTCAGGAAATTATGAATCTGAAATAATTCAAGCAATTAAACTTGCAAATACACTAAGGCAAGCTGCTGCAGTTGAAGAATTATTTTATTCACCTAGTTTAAGAGAAACCATTGCTTTTGGTAAATTATTAGATAAAGGAATGTCACCAAAAGAAGTTGCAGATATTGTTTTTGGAAATGTCTATACACAATGGGGTAATATAGAGTATCAAAAAGTCAGTGACATTATAACTTCGATGTTTGGAAATTAAATGCAAGCAATTCAACTTCAAAACGATTCTTTAGTAGAAATTGCAACATTTCTTGTTAGACGATGGTCGGAAAAAGAAAACGTTATAGTAGAAATTTCAGACAAGACAGAAACCAAAACAAGACTCAAAGAAAATAAGGTAATCTTAACACCACTAGAGAAAAGAATAGGTAATGATTTTCAAAAATATCGACAATTTAGAACATCATTATGGTATGAAGCAATGAGAATAAAATACTGTAAAAAAATTCTTAGCAATGACCATGCATTTGGTTTTATTCTCAATACAATGGAAACTCAAAGAGTAGAACAGTTAGGAAGAAAGATTTGGAAAGGAATGGATGCTGAAATTATTTTCAATTATACATACATGCTCGTTGCTAGACCCCAATTACACACGGTTTATGGAAAAGCAAGGATTGTGGAGGCATTTTATCAATATTTCATGTTTGGAGTCATAAAAGGAGAGATTCAATCAAGTAATTTTGAAAAAATAAAAAAAGCAACTACATTTGCCAAAGAAATTGTCAACAAGGCAATTGATGAAAAACGAGATACTAGTTGGATTGAAAAAAATGTATCAGAAATAATAAAAATTCTAGATATTGATTCTTTACTGACAATTCCAGTATCTTTGCCATTTATGAAAGCTGGAATGGCATTATCTGAAGAAGAGTTGTTAAAAGTTTTAAAAATAATTTCAAAAAATAAAGAGGGGGATTTGGGAACTATTGACCCAAAATCGGTCATTAGAGGCGATGATGTGTATGATGAATACAAAGTATTACTTGATGAAAATAAAAAAACAGAGAACAAGGGTTTAGCCACTGAAACAATAGGAATTCAGACGCCATCTACAAAAAATATTGATGAAACAACAATCTATGACTTGCGATTGATAAACGGATTAAAAATGAAATTTAAGGAATGGAAATCAGGGTGGAAAGAGCAACATCTAAGATCAGGAGATGAGTTTGATGAAGAAAATTACATTGAAGGGAATGAACCATTTTTTACAGATGTTAAAAAATCAATTAAAACGAAAATTGTGATATTGTTAGATCATTCTTCTAGTATTGCATCAGATGCAATAGAATACAAAAAAGCTACTTTGGCACTTTGTGAAGTATTATCTTTTCTTAAAGTAAAATTTGCAGTGTATGCATTCAGTACAGAAAATAGAGCAATGGTATGTTGGTCAATAAAACCAGAAAATGTCAAATGGAATAGTATTACTGCAAAAAGATTGGCACAGATAGTTGCTAATGGTTCAACCCCATTGGCTGAAGTTTATGATAAAATATTTCCAATTTTGCAGTCAAAAAGGCCAGATATTTTTTTGACATTAACTGATGGGGAACCATCAGATCCAGATGCAGTAAGAAATATGACTAAATCATTTAAAGGATTAGGAATTCGCATGGTTGCCTTAGGATTGGGTCCAAATACTGTCAGGGCCACTACCATCGCCAATAATCTAAAGCATTTAGGATATGAAAAAACTATGGCCGTAAGCAGACTAAATGACATACCAAATAAGGTAATTAGCATTTTAGATGGATGAATTTTTGATCTTACTATCAGGATATTTTATATGAAGTAAAAAATCAAAGCCATCTAGTTAAAAGATATGTCAGAGAATAATTTTGATAAACCATTACTTGAAAAATTTGAACGTGAAATTTGGAGTAAAATCCCACATCTAGAAGATGGAAAAGTGGTCAATGCGACGCCATTGATTGATCTAACTAGCGATCTTAAAGAGTGCGCAAAAAATCTTTACAAACTAGATATTTCAGATTTGGATCTAAAAGTATATGGAAAATTTGATTCTGATTTGGTATCAGGTTCAATCAAAATTAGACCAGCAATTCACATAATGCATGATGCGATTAAAACGGGGAAGTTAAAAAATAATCAGATAATAATTGAAGCAACATCAGGGAATTTTGGAATCGCTCTTGGACAAATGTCAAAACTCGGATTAACTGTAGTTTCACTTGTTTCAAGAAAATTGCAGGAAGGAGTCTTTAAGGAATTGAGAAATGAGAATATTCGGATAATGGATTTAGATATGGATATTTGTCCAGCTCCTGGAATTAAAGATAGTGAGGCTGATGCGCTAGTTGCAAAGGCAACTGCAGCAAATATTCGTTCTCAGTTAATTGAATTAGGTTTTGATCCAACAAATTATGATAACTCGATTTCAGAGGTTGAATCGTTATTGGCTGCACAAGACATAATCAATTTGGCAAAATTACTTTCAAAAATTTATGATTGTTTTTGTCCAGAACAATACGATAATGAATTAAACATTGATGCTCATAAAACAATTACAGCTGTAGAGATTGAGCAGCAGTTACAAGAAAAAGGAGATTCATTAGAAGATTATAGAATAATTTGTTCATTTGGAACAGGTGGTACATCAGGGGGATTGAGTAGATACATGAATGAAAAGTATGGCAAAAAAGCAATACATGTTGTTTTTCCATCTCCTGGGCAGGATGTTGCAGGAATCAGAACAAAGGCTAAAGCAGATGGACTAAAGTTGTACAATCCAGAAACATATGCTGCCGAGCATGAAGTTGATTTTGGACAGGCAAGATATTTACTAAAATTCTTCGTAGATAAAGGTCATAATATTGGCGAAAGTACTGCACTTGCCCTGTATGCCATATTAGAAATGCTAAGTGAGGGAGAAAAGGGAAAATTCATTGTGGTAGTTGCTGATGGTATAGAAAAGTATAGAAAAAATCTAGAATCAGCATCATCCAACCAACGTATTCAAGTTTCATTAGAAGATGCAGCAACCAGTGTTCAAGATTATGATAAAATAATATGGGTTCATACACAGTATACGCCAAAAGAGGAAGGAATTGAAATGATTGCTAAATCTTTAGGTGTAAATAAAGAAAAAATTGTAATACCAAAAGCAAGCACGATTAATCAACTATTGTCGACACAGCAAATTCCAGATGAGCTTAACAAAGATCTAGGGGGCTCTAAAGGTAAATCATTACTAATTTGCATGGCTGGAAATACATCATTAATGACTGCCCAAGTACTTGCAAGTAAGGGCATTGTAACTGAAAGTTTGAATGGCGGAATAACAAATTTGCCTGAAGGAAGAGGCAAAAATCCAGGTGAATTTATCAAAGCTGCAACTGATTAATAGTATCTTGAAATGTCTTTCGATTTCTCAACCATTTGCCGATTTAATAATTTCAGGTAAAAAAAGTATCGAGTTAAGAAATTGGAATACAAATTTTCGTGGAGATTTTTTGATTCATTCCCCACTAAAAATTAGAATTGAAGATGCTAAAAGATTAAAGATTGAAAAAAAATTTGTCACAGGAGTAATTATTGGAAAGGCACAACTCTATGACGTAAAAAAATATAATTCAATAGAAGAAATAAAATTAGATCAAAAATTTCATTTTGCATCAAAAAAATTTCAAAACAAAACTTTTGGATTTATGCTAAAAAATGCAAAACCATTTAGAATTCCAATTCCGTGTAAAGGTCAATTGGGATTTTTTGAAGTAGATATTCCAAAAACAAAGATCAAAAACAAAAAAATAGTTTCAGATATCATAGATGAAGAATACCGCTATCAATGGATCGGACATCATTAGAAAAAATAAAAATTATGACTAGTATATATAAAGCTCATATTTAAAGTACCTCGTTATGCCTCAAACAAAACCAATTGTTAGTGTAGAAAATGTTGTTGCATCAGCATCAGTGGATCAAAAAATAGATTTAATCGAAATTACTGAAAAATTTCCAGATACAGAATATCATCCAGAACAATTTCCAGGTCTTGTATTTAGACTAGCCAATCCACGAACTGCCACACTTATCTTTAGAACAGGAAAGATGGTATGTACTGGGGCTAAATCTGAAGAGATGTCAATTAAAGCTGTCAATACAGTTGTTCAAAAACTAAGAAAAGGTAAAATCAAAATTAAAAAAGATGCAGTCATTACAGTTCAAAATATTGTTGCAGCAATTAATTTAGGTGGAAAAATTCATTTGGAAAAAGCTGCGAGAACTCTACCTAGAAGTATGTATGAACCTGAACAATTTCCAGGATTGATTCATAGAATGCTAGATCCAAAAACAGTGATATTGTTATTTGCATCAGGGAAATTGGTGTGTACAGGCGCAAAAAAAGAATCAGATGTTTATCGTTCTGTTCATAACTTACATGCATTATTAGAAGAAAAAACCCTAATGATTTATGATCAATGATTTTTTGTTTATCCTAAAAATTGACTAAAGACATTTTTGAAGATGAAAAGATCAAGTTAACTCCTGATTTAGGATTTAATTTGATAGGAATAGATTATTTTGCAGAACCCGGAAACCAATTGTATCTAATTGAGCATTTTGAAATGTATCAGGATGCTTTGAATGCAAAAAAAGATAGAAAAAATCAAGACGAATATTTTATACTGTATAAAGGAACAGGAAATGAATTTTTTTGTAGATAGATTAGAAAAATGATTAAACTTTACTAAATTTTACAAACTCTCTTATCATTCAGTTTAAAATTCAAAAAATATTGCCTAATGAAACAAGTGATTTAATTGATACCTTATACCAAAAAGAAAATCCAGTTAAATCAGAACAAATCTCCAAGCAAATTGCTCGTAAAAGTGCAAAGGGAAAACATCAAATTTTTGATGAGACAGAATTTACGCGTGGGAGGGAGGTTCTAGGAGATTTAATCGTTCATGGCATGATAGCCTCAGGTGGGACCGATATTGACTGGCTTGTTGAACATAAAGGAGGTTTCATTATACTAGAATTCAAGGGATTTCATAACGACAAAATCAACATTGCGAAAGGCCAAATGATTGCATATGAAAAACTCCATGAAAAATTAAACATGGCAACAAAATGCTATCTATACGTCGTTGGATGTGATGATATTGATTTTTCTAATCCGGATTCAACAATATGGATTTTTGAGATGAATCAATGGAAATCAGGAGCAATACCAAAAAACACTTCTGATATTTATGGAGATGAGACAGGTAAGCAAAATAAATTCATTGTTTATCGTGAATATATGCATGAAATTAGCGTAGAAAAATTACGAGATTTGGTGGATTCACATTGGAAAGAATTTGAACTAATTATGAAGTAAATGAAAACGTACTTGAGATTGTTTCTTTACCATTATCTACTTTGACAGTATAAGTTCCAGAATTTTCCCATCCAGGACCGCCGGCTATAGCTAAAGTTGAGAATTGTCCATTATTTTTCAATGAAATTTGTTCTGCCCATACAAGTTCATTATTTTGATTTTCTATTGTAAGATTTACACTTCCAGTTGTATCAGATGTACCACTAATTGAAATCAAATCCTTTTTGTTGTATGATTTTAAATCAGTTTGGACAGATAGTGTAATAGTCACAGGATTTGTCGCAGTATCAATTTTGGTAGCACCATCAGTGATTCCGCTAAAAGATATTACAGCTGCAATAACTAATACCAGAGTAAAACTACCTATGCCAAAAATAATTTTTTTGTTTTTTGGTTTAGTGTAAGAAATTCTTGGTGATTCAGTTTGAAGTGATTGTGTTTGTTGAATTGGTTTAATCTCTGGAAGTACTACATCTGGACTTTTTTCTTCAATATGAGATGTTTGAGTAAATTCTGGTTTTTTTCCCAGGTGTTTTTCAGCTAATTTTCTAACATAATTTCTTTCGTAATTGCTAATTACTTCATTATTTTCACAAGCCCTACAAATCTGTTTTAGAATCCTATCATCTCCAAAATCTTTATCCAAGAGAGCTTTTACGTCATCCAATAACGGATCTGTCATGTTTATTTTCTCTCAAATTGATTATTTATGAATATATGTCAAAAAGCTACTTTGAATAGATTTTTTGGGCTTGAATTATGACAGTTCTAATGTAATCCTTGGCAGTTGAATCCGTTACGCCCATTTGTTTTGCTCGCTGATAAAGATCGTTTTCTTTAGGATTTGTCAAATAATACTTTAGTAGATAATTGAGTCTGTGAGATCTTTTTTCATCACTTTTCATGATTTTATTTTTCTTTGGTACTAAAAAGGCCAGAGGATAATGACATAACCAATCAGAAATGATAGTATCATAAAATTTGAATAAAAACATATGATCTTTTTTAAATAATACGAAAAAAAGAATGCAAATGAAACGAATTGAGGCAACTATTCAAGCAACCAAAATTGGTGCAGTAACTGAGGCAATAACAGGTATTGTCGGAGGATTCTCCATCATGGAAGGAAAGGGTAGAGGTTCTGGGGCCAGACATGAAATGAGATCTGGTAGAGGAACAGGTACCATTACTGCAGAATACAGCAATGTTGCGTATGTTAGTACAGTTGTAGAGGACTCAGACGTAGAAAAAGTTTCCACAGCAATTGCTGATGCAGCTTATACAGGAAAAGGTGGAGATGGCATTATTGTAGTATCCAATGTGGATAGCGTCATGAATATAGCAACTAAAAAGAGTGGTTCTGAAGCCCTCTAATTATTTTCTTTTATCTAGATAATATGCAAAAATGATTAATGTGAATTTATCTGCTGAGAGGTTAACTACTCCTCTCAGGGTCGTTATCCCTTTGGGGGACATATTTTTGAAGGGATGGTATACTATTACAATTTGAGTATAAAAGCAAAGGATTTTGAAGAATTATTGTTGACCTTCAATTCCCATTAATGTCAGTGTTGATCTAATTTTTGGGATTTTTCGTATCTTCCAAGTAATGGTCTCTCGTAGTGCCTCGACTTGACTTGATTCTACTTTAGCCAGAATATCATATGCACCAAAAGTTCCATGCACTTCAACAACACCTTCAATTGATTTTAATTCGGATATTACTGATTCTTCAGAACCCAGCTCACAGTTTATGAGGACATAAGCTGTTGCCAATTATGATTTAACTCCTATTTTCATACCTAAAATTTACTCTTGAAATATATAAGAATAGTCCAATTTACTTAAAAATTCACCATGAAATAAGATAATTTCATAAACAAATGTAAAGGGATTTAGAATAATTTAAGATTTTTAAGACAAGTATGCATCATTCATAATTTTTTCCAACTCCTCAATATTTTTTGAAAGAGTAATTTTAGAGCGTAGTTTAGAGCCACCTTTGATACCTTTGGTAAACCTCATGGCTTGACCTTTGATATTTGCAAATTTGATTTTATATTGACTAGTTAGATGTAGGTAGTCAAAAAATGAATCTAGTCGATCTTTGAAAGAGTATTCTTTGTAGGAATTTGTCTTCAAGTAATCGTTAATTTGCTCAAACAAAAACGGATTACCCATTGCTCCCCTGCCAATCATTACATAGTCACAGTTAGTACTATCAATCATATTTTTGGCATCTTCGGGAGTAGTTATATCACCATTTCCAACAATTGGAATACTAGAAATTTCTTTCAGCTCTTTTATCATATCCCAATCAGCAGTTCCAGAATAACCCTGACTAACAGTTCTTGGATGCAGTGTAATCATTCTAATCCCCTCATCTTCAGCAATTTCAGCAATTTCTCGAAAGAGGAATTTACTAGCATCAGTTACTCCAGAACGAATTTTTAGTGTCACAGGTTTTTTTACAGAATTTACAAGTGTGTTAAAAATTTGTTGTGTTAGATTAACTTCTTGTAATAATGCTCCTCCTGCCATTTGTTGTGTGATGTGAGGTGCAGGACATCCCATGTTATAATCAATGATATCAAAAAAAGGCTCTACAATCTTTGCTGCTTTTTCTAAAGCATTAAGATCAGAGCCAAATAATTGAATAGAAAGAGGGCGCTCTTCATCAGAGTATTCAATAAATTCCTGTATGGTTTTCATTCTTTCCTTGAGCTGACTTTCTTTTGCAACAATACTATGAATACTTGTAAATTCAGTTACCACCAAACCCGCTCCCATTTTTTTACATTGTAAACGAAGGGCGGGGTCACTCACTCCAGCCATAGGTGCTAGAAATGCCCTACTAGAGAATTTTGGAAGCATATTCAAACTTTACAGATTGAATATATTTATCATTCAATAGATTTTGTAAAATTCAATTAGTTGTCAGGGCAGCCATCAGTGTCTCTGTCACCATCATAATCTTCAGGATCAAGTGGACATAGATCCTCATCATTTATGATACCATCTAGATCATCATCATGGACAAATCTTTGTTGTTCTGGAGCAGTATCAGGGCAGCCGTCATGATCATTGTATTTATTCCATGTTTCAGGGCTTGTTGGACATGAATCAATTGCATCATAATATCCATCATCGTCTGAATCAATCCTTGTTGGGGTTGTAGATTCTGCAGCTAATACATCTGGACAACCGTCCCAGTCTAGATAACCATTAAAGTTCTCTTGCTCATCAAGACATGAATCCCATCTATCATCAATACCATCACCGTCAGCATCTGGAAAACTATATGATGAGACAAAAGAACCAATTGAATCTGGACAGCCGTCTTCATCCTGATAGAAATTATAAGTTTCAGGTTCTAGTTGACATGCATCAGATACATCTACAATTCCATCTTGATCAGAATCAAGTGTAAACACAAATTTGTCTGGACAACCGTCTTTGTCCTCAAAGCCATTGAATGTTTCAGCCTGACCAGGACAATAATCTAAATTATCTGAAATTCCGTCACCGTCAGAATCAAATGAAAGCTTGTTATCAGGAATTAAATCGGGACAGCCGTCTTCATCTAGATATCTATTGTAAGTCTCTTTAGCATCAGGACATTGATCTATGTTATCAGTAACACCATCAAAATCAGAGTCTCCAAATGAGTCATAAGCTATAGTATCAGGGCAGCCGTCTTCATCTTGGAATTGATTGTATTTTTCTGCAATTGTTGGACATTCATCAAATATGTCAGGAATTAAATCATAATCAATATCAGATAATGCAGGTTTGGAGATTCCAGGAATATCAGGGCAACCGTCTTGGTCTAGATAACCATTAAAGTTCTCTTGTTCATCAAGACATGCATCCCATCTATCATCAATACCATCACCGTCAACATCTGGAAAACTATATGATGGGACAAAAGAACCGATTGAATCTGGGCAGCCGTCTTCATCCTGATAGAAATTATAAGTTTCAGGTTCTAGTGGACATGCATCAGGAATATTCGGAATTCCATCTTGATCAGAATCAAGTGTGGAATAAAGATTATCAGGGCAACCGTCTTGGTCTAAAACGCCATTAAATGTTTCAGGTTGGTTTGGACAGTGATCTAAATTATCAACAATTCCGTCACCGTCAGAATCATAAGTAGATTTGTTATTCACAATAGAATCAGGGCAACCGTCTTCATCCAAGTAAAAATTGTAAGTTTCTTTATTGTATGGACAAATATCAAATTGATTTGAAATTCCATCACCGTCAGAATCTCCAGCTACTGTATATTCAACTTCATCAGGACAGCCGTCTTCATCTTGGAATTTATTAAAATTTTCACGATCTAATGGACAGGCATCAACAGAGTCAAGGATGCTATCATAATCAGAATCAATTAAACCATTAGAAGGAGCACCAAGTACATCTGAGCATCCATCCCAATCTAGATAACCATTATAATTTTCAGGTTCATTAAGACATGCATCCCATCTATCATCAATACCATCACCATCGGAATCTGGAAAACTATATGATGAAATGATTGAATCCTTAGAATCTGGGCAGCCGTCTTCATCTTGATAGAAATTATAAGTTTCAGTTTCTAATGGGCATGAATCTAAAGTATCAGATATTCCATCTCTATCAGAATCTCTTAGACTAGATGCATCATCAGGACAGCCGTCTTTGTCATCAATACCATTGAAAACTTCTGCTCTGTTTGGACACTTGTCCATATAATCAGGATATCCATCACTGTCAGAATCTGCTATGGTTTTCCCAGTTTCAGGAGATAAATCTGGACAGCCGTCTTCATCTTGGAATTTGTTGTAAGTTTCTTTAACAGTTGGACAATTATCTATATGATCTTGAATTCCATCATAATCAACATCATACCATGGTACAAAGTCTGCAGGGCAGCCGTCAATATTGT
Source organism: Candidatus Nitrosopumilus sp. (assembly GCA_036525555.1). GTDB lineage: Archaea > Thermoproteota > Nitrososphaeria > Nitrososphaerales > Nitrosopumilaceae > Nitrosopumilus. The sequence continues at coordinate 3,145 of DATDAD010000032.1, read as the reverse complement.
TACCATATTGAGGATCATAATCTTCCAAAAGATGAGGACAAAAATCTAGATTGTTTGGAACGCCATCACCGTCAGAATCTATATTTTCATTAGCAAAAACACTACTTGGCATCATGCCAATTGTAGACGCAAGTAAGAGCAAAAAGCCTAAAAGATATTGTTTTTTCATTCTCTATGTCTCCGCTATTATCAAGTATTTATTAAGTATCACGTTGAAGAGATTCTTCAAAAAAGTAATCAAATATGATTATGGATCAGGGCAGCCGTCTGTATCTCGGTCACCATCATAATCTTCAGGATCAAGTGGACAGAGATCTTCATCATTTATGATACCATCTAGATCATCATCATGGACAAATCTTTGTTGTTCTGGAGCAGTATCAGGGCAGCCGTCCCAGTCCAGGTATTTATTCCAAGTTTCAGGGCTTGTTGGGCATGAATCAATTGCATCAGAATATCCATCACCGTCAGAATCTATGGATACAGGAGTAGTGGATTCTGCACCAGGAACATCAGGGCAACCATCATGATCTAGATAGTTGTTGTAATTTTCTTTTTGATCAAGACATGAATCCCATCTATCATCAATACCGTCACCGTCAGCATCTGGGAAGGTGTATTGTGGATTAATAGAATCAATACTGTCAGGGCAACCATCTTCATCTAGATATCTATTGTAATTTTCAGGGTCCAATGGACAAGCATCTAAAATATCAGATATTCCATCTCTATCAGAATCAAGATTTGAAGATTGTTTATCAGGGCAACCGTCTGCATCTTGGAAATTATTGAATACTTCAGGTTGAGTTGGGCATAAATCTAAAACGTCTGGAATTCCATCACCATCAGAATCTGATGCGAGTCTATTATCAGCTATATAGTCAGGACACCCATCTGCATCTAGATATCTATTGTAAGTTTCTTTAGCAAAAGGACATTGATCTATGTCATCATAAATTCCGTCACCATCAGAATCGCCAACTGACTTATAATCAACACTATCAGGGCAGCCGTCGTCATCTTGGAATCCATTATATCTCTCTGCTAAGGTTGGACATTGATCTAAGTGATCTGCAAGACCATCAAAGTCAGCATCTAGCATATCACCTGCTGTTGTACCAGCAATATCTGGACAACCGTCATGATCTAGATAGTTGTTGTAATTTTCTTTTTCATCAAGACATGAATCCCATCTATCATCAATACCATCACCGTCAGCATCTGGGAATGTATAGACTGAATCCATTACTGTAATGGTATCAGGGCAGCCGTCTTCATCTTGGAATTTATTGTAAGTTTCTTTGACAGTTGGACATTCATCTACATCATCAAAGATGCCGTCATAGTCTCTATCAATTGTAAAATTATTGTCAGGGCAGCCGTCTTGGTCTAAAACACCATTATAGGTTTCTGGCTGGTTTGGGCAATGATCTAGATTGTCAATTATTCCATCACCATCAGAATCAAATGCAAATTTGTTATCTGCAACATAATCAGGACAGCCATCTTCATCTTGGAATTTGTTATAACTTTCAGGACTAAATGGACAAGAATCATTGTGATCTGCAATACCATCACCATCAGCATCACCAGTTATCATGAATTCTAATTCATCAGGGCAGCCGTCTGTGTCTTGGAATTTGTTGTAATTTTCACGATCCATTGGGCAGTCATCTACATCATCAGGAATTCCATCATAGTCAGCATCTGGTGCTTCTAATGAATTAATACCAGGAACATCAGGGCAACCATCATAATCAGCATCAAGCATATCACCAGCTGTTGTGCCAGCAATGTCAGGACAACCGTCAGTATCTAGATAGTTGTTGTAATTTTCTGGCTCATCAATACATGCATCCCATCTGTCTTCAATACCATCACCGTCAGTATCTGGGAAATTATAGATTGAATCTATTGCAGTGACATTATCAGGACAGCCATCTTCGTCTTGGAATTTGTTATAACTTTCAGGTTCTAAAGGACATGCATCTAAAGTATCAGAAATACCATCTTGGTCAGAATCAATGTTTAAGATATAATTATCAGGACAACCGTCATCGTCTAAAACACCATTGAAAGTTTCTGGTTGGTTTGGACAATGATCTAGATTATCAATTATTCCATCGCCATCAGTATCAAATGCAAATTTGTTATCAGCTACATAATCAGGACAGCCATCTGCGTCTTGGAATTTGTTATAACTTTCAGGACTAAATGGGCAAGAGTCATTATGATCTGCAATTCCGTCACCATCAGCATCTCCAGTTATCATAAATTGTAGCTCATCAGGACAGCCATCTTCGTCTTGGAATTTGTTATAATTTTCACGATCCATTGGACAGTTATCAACATCATCTGGAATTCCATCATAATCAGCATCTGGTGCTTCTAATAATGTAACACCAGGAACATCAGGGCAACCGTCAGTGTCTAGATAGTTGTTATAATTTTCTGGCTCATCAATACATGCATCCCATCTGTCTTCAATTCCATCACCGTCAGTATCTGGGAAGGTGTATTGTGGATTAATTGAATCAATATTATCTGGACAACCGTCTTCGTCTAGATATCTATTGTAGGTTTCAGGATTTAGTGGGCATGCATCTAAAGCATCAGAAATACCATCTTGGTCAGAATCAATTACGGTTTCATAATCATCTGGGCAGCCGTCCTTATCATCAATACCATTGAAAGTTTCTGGTTGGTTTGGACACAAGTCCATAAAGTCAGGATAGCCATCTCCGTCAGTATCAAAAATTCCTTTTGCATCATCAGGTGATAAATCTGGACAACCGTCATAATCTTCGAATTTGTTGTAAGTTTCTTTTACGGTAGGACAATCATCAACATGATCTTCAACACCATCATAGTCAGCATCATACCATGGAACAAAGTCTGCAGGGCAGCCGTCAATATTGTTACCATATTGTGGATCATAATCTTCTAAGAGATTTGGACACTGATCTAAATTGTTTGGAACTCCATCACCATCATTATCAATTGCTTCATTAGCAAAGACGCTACTTGGCATCATTCCAATTGTGGATGTAAGTAAAAGTAAAAATCCTAAAAGATATTGTTTTTTCATTCTTAGATACTCCTAAAGGTCAGGACATCCATCTGTATCTCTATCGCCGTCATAATC
>DATDAD010000031.1:0-11255 GCA_036525555.1 Candidatus Nitrosopumilus sp. | reverse complement strand
TTCATCGGCCCTTTGGGGGTTACGTTTGGATGTCAAATCCGCAATCATCTTGCTTCCAAAATTCGTATTGATTTCTATTCTTAAAAATTCTTAAAATAAAACATGTCTTGAATTTTGATCAAAAAGGGTTGAAAAAGCGATCCATTTTTGTTCTTACTATGATTGAGCCTGAAATTTTCTAATATTGTGTATGATATTTTAAAATCTGTATTTCATAAAAAATGAATTTATCTGAAAATGTACAAGAATAATTTTATTCTCAGTAAAATAGGGTCTAACATGGCTGAAAATACCACTTTAGAATGGGCTCCTGAATTCACTCTACAATGGTCTAATTTTCAAGCCGAATCTAATCCTGCAGTCTTTGAAGACTCGCATAGCGTTATAAAATACAGGTTTACTTGGACAGTGAATTCTGAAATAATAGCTGAGGAAATTGTTTTCTTTATTGAAGATATTCGCCTTTTTGTAGAGTTTCATCCCTTGCTTTCTTGGGTAAGATTAACTGCGGCCACTGATTCATTATTAAAACATGAGCAGGGAACTTTTGACCTTGCCGAATTAGTCAAAAATGAGAATATTGCTAAATTACAAGATCAATTTTATTCAAAACATTTTCCAACTCGAGGACAAAACGAGGATCAAAGAAAACAATTTGCAAAAGAGGATTCTGGAAAGATGATTAATGCTGAGGTTGAAAAGTTACAACAATTGTACGATGAAAAATCTTTGAAATACCATGATGAAACAAATTATGGCCTCAATGTTGAGCAGCAAACAAAATATGATTTGCTATTCATGAAATTAAGAACATGACCTAGCTTATAGTGCAGTCTGATTTGTCATATGTTTGTATTATGAATTTTGATTTGTAGAAATTGCAAAGTTGCCTAAATTGAAATGGTCTGAATTATCTGAAGAAGACTTTGGTCATACTACAAATGAGTGTGGGTTACAAAAAATCAAATAAAATAAAATTTGTGTGCTATACTGTTTATTGGTATGATTAGGTTCTATTTTCGATTATTTTGTTTTCTGGAATAGAATTAATGTAATTTACTAGACTCCGATAATATTTTAAATGAAATTCCAAATCTCTAATTTCTGTCTGTTTTAATTCTTCAAGCTCTGGACCAAAATCTGCATTGTTTGTTTGAATGTGGTTTAATGTTGTTTCATTTACTTCAATCATGTGAAAAAGACTATGCAATACTTCCCCCTTGGTAAGTGTCCTATCGCATGATTTTTGTAGTATTTTTTCAACCCAATCCATGTTGGGTGATAAAATAATTATTATATCCACTCCAGAAATTGAAAAAGTCTTACATTTGCTCTATTTTTTTTAGTCTATTATTAGATGACTATTTTTTTTGAGCCTGTTTTTTCCTATCCATGATTTCCTTATTTCGTTCAATATCTGAATGAACTTCAACATGCTCGTATAGTTGTTCTTTTGATTCGAATAATTGCTCGCAATAGTAACACTGATGCATTGCTAAATTACGTCTATCTAAGATAAATTGCTTTACTTGAAAAATTCAAAATTTGTTCCTAATTAAATGATTGATTGATTTAATATTCAAAATTATGTGGATGGTAATCTTGAGTATCTTATCTCTAATTTTCTACTTTAACTTTTCCTGCAAGGTATCCTAAAAGGTCTTCATACCAATCTTGGCTAATTTCATCCTCACTGTTTCTCATTCAAAGACTCTTTGTTCTGCAGCTAAGGCAGCAACGCCTTATCTTGAAGATATCTTTCTTAGTTACCGTGGGAATAAACTATTATTCACACTAGGAATTTACTCTGATTGCAATATCTGCATAAATTATTGCATTTGATACAAAATTCCTAGAGATTTTTTGTATTAATTTAAAGAGACTTCGTTGTATTGCAGTATGATTATTTAATGCGTTTCTATCTTGATTTCTGAATTACAAATTGGAATACTGCCAGTTTCACTTTTGAAATCTTCTATCAATCTGAGTTGCATTTCTTTTGGATTATCATCAAATACTCTTTGATACAATGAAGTTTTTTGCATACATTCACTTCCGCCAAAATCAGTATCTACATAATTTGCAAATGTTTTTTCAAGATTATCTGTATGACCAATGTATATTGGATCTTTCTTTCTATTATATAGAACATATACACCTGGGTTTGGTTTTACATATTGGGCGCTGTCTGTCCACACTCTCATTTTATCATCTAATAATTCCATGATTTAACATGTCGATACTAGATATTAAACTCATCAATACGCTTAAGTTTATGGTATAATTTTGAATTATATTGAAACTAGCACCAAATGACAAAAAAGCAATGATTGTGAGTATATTGATGTTGGCAGGAATTAGCATATACACATTCTCAACTATGTCATAAAATCAACTTTCTTACATGTTTTGATACTAGGAAAAGAATCTATGTATCAAACTAGATGAGAAAAATTTTGATATTACAAGAACCTTCATGATTTTAATACAGAGTATAAAGAAATGAAATCCTGTCTTTATTAGAAAAATTTCCAGATCAATATACTCCTAGAGAAATTCAAAAAGAGATCTTGTCTCAAATTGAAGAGAAATTAAAATCCGGATTTAAGAAAATTATCTTATGTGCTCCAACAGGTGTAGGGAAGTCTCTAGTTGGAGCAACTGTTTCCAGCTATTTTGAAAGCTCATTTACTGTCACTGCGTCAAAACATCTCCAAGATCAATATATCAAAGATATTCCGTTTCTAAAACCAGTAAAAGGAAAGCAAAATTTTCCATGTCTTAAATTGATGGATTCAGAAAAAGTCAATAATGATAGAAGGGCAATGAGATGGGGTTTGACCTGTGATAAGGGTGAATGCCAGGAAAGAGTCAATAAAAATGGAAAAGATATTTTTGAAGTTTGTAAATTCAAGCCCACAATCAAACAGGTAGAAGAGAATACTCAAGATTCTCTTTCATGTCACTACTACATGCAAAAATATGATGCACTAGTTTCAAAACACTCTCTTTGGAATTATCATGCATTTTTTACAATCATGAAATTTAACAAAAAACTCTTTGAGGAATATCTTGATAGAAAAGTAACCGTTTTTGATGAAGCTCACAAAATAGAGGATCAAATTATTCAGTTTGTTGGATTTGATATTTTTAGTGGACAGGTAGATGAATGCAATCTCAATTCTGAAAAATATGATTTTACAGATTTAGATTCAATGATACAACTAACAGATGATATGGCTTTTTCATATGCAAAAAAAATTAAAGACATCAAAGAGAGTGCAGCGTTTCAAAATAATCCCGACTATGAATTGATTACTGGATTGGAGCGACGACATGACCGGTCTGCTCAGGCAAAAATTGACATAATGTCTGACAAAGACAATTTTGTTGTTAATGAACCTATGAAAGATTTGAATGGTAATTTTAGAACTATTTCTGTAAAACCAATTGATGTTTCAAAATTTGCAAATTCTTTTTTTGAAACTGAATATCAAATTTTTATGTCTGCGACAATTGATAAATCTAGTTTTTGTGAAAACATGGGATTACGGCAAGACGATGTCGCATTTGTTGATACACCCAAGTCTCCATTCCCTATTAAAAATAGAAGCATTGATCTTCTTAATATCAGAAGGCTAAGTTATGGCTCAACTGAAGAGGATGAGCTTGAAGTGATTAAAACCATTGATCGAATAATGAATGAGCATTCTAATGAACGCGGATTAATTTTAACATCATCGATTCCTAGATGTCAAAAAATTCTCAGATATTTGTCTCCAAAGAACACTCAAAGAATTAGATTATGTCATAGTAAAAACAAAGATGGAAAAACTCAGGATGAGGTAATCTCTGAACATGCTACTGATCCTACAGGAGTTTTACTTTCTTCATCGTTATGGGAAGGCGTTGATTTGAAGGACGATTTGTCAAGATTCCAAATAATTGCCAAGGTTCCATATCCGAATTACACTGAAAAGAGAACAAGGGCAAAAATGAACAAATTCCCCTTGTGGTATACCTCTCAAACCCTTACTAAGATCCTACAGGGGTTTGGGCGTTCAATTAGAAGTGAAGAGGATTGGGCAAAAACATACGTCTTGGATACTGCAGTGAACAATGTCTTCTTCAAAGGGCAACAAATGATTCCAAAAGCATACTATGATGTTTTAGGAATTAATACTGCTTGAATGGTGTGTTCTACTTTCTATCTGCACAAGCACATTTGACATAAACCATTTTGAACTGACCGTCTGTTTTTATATTATGTGACATTGGTTTTCTGCACTGCTGACATTCTGTGAATCCAAAATATTCTTCTACCTTGATTAGTTTGTAGTCCCAGGATTTCTTATCCTCATTCCAAAAAACAGAGTTTATTTCAGATGGGCCTTCCATGATTTAGTGAAAACAGTTTCATTAATTAATTTTCTATGGATTTAGATTCTTAAAATCTAAACATTTTTGATTAAATTCATTTAGGTATTTTTTTGCATTGATTTGAGAATCGATGACGTATAACTCACATGTTTCTGAATCAATTAGTTGAGCTGAATTATTACTATTTGTCATTACCTGTAATGCAAGAATGCTTACGAGTGCAATTATTACAATTATTGCAAATTTACTCGAGTAAATATCCACAAGTTTAAAATGATATTTTTGAACTTAAATCTAATGATTGGGTAAAATGTTGAGAAATCAACCTGTAGTAGACAACAGCAATTTGATAAGCATAAGTTATTTCTTTTCTCTGTTATCTCTAATGATAATCTCTTATCGTGATCTATAAAGATTGTGGATAAATTGTTCATCTAGGGATTTGCAGTAGTAATTGCACCTTGTGCTGCAGATCCTACCAGTGTTGCATATTTTGCAAGAGCTCCTGAGGTGTAATTTGGTTCAGGTTTTCGCCATTCTTGTTTTCTTTTCGCCAATTCTTCTTCTGAAACATGAAGATCAATTATTGTAGTTTCAGTATCGATGGTAATTTCATCTCCATCTTTGACTAGTGCAATTGGGCCTCCAACATATGCTTCAGGTGCAACATGTCCTACCATGAATCCTCGTGTGCCTCCTGAGAATCTTCCATCAGTTACCATTGCTACTTTTTTGCCCAAACCTTGGCCTACAAGTGCTGCTGTAGTTGCAAGCATTTCTCTCATACCTGGCCCTCCTTTTGGACCTTCATATCTAATAACTACAACTTCACCTTCTTCCACATCCCCTTTAGCAACTGCATCAAATGCATATTCTTCCCTGTCATACACTTTGGCTTTACCAGTAAATTTTGTCATTTCAACACCTGCTGTTTTAATCACTGCGCCTTCTGGTGCAAGAGTTCCTTTAAGAACAACTGCTGTTCCTACTGAGTGCAATGGATTCTCAATTGGTCTAATGATTGATTGTTCTGGTTCTGGAATTGTCATGGCGTCAAGATTCTGTTGTATGGTTTTACCTGTAACTGTAATACAATCTCCATTTAGCAATCCTTTAGCAGCTAGCTTTTTTAGAACAAATGGGATTCCTCCAATTTTGTCTAGACTGTTCATGACATAGCTTCCACCTGGTTTCATATCTGCAATGTGGGGTGTCTTTTTTCTAATCCTTTCAAAATCATCATAAGTTAATTTTACTCCTGCTTCATTTGCCATTGATAACAAATGTAAGATTCCATTAGTTGATCCTCCCACTGCATTTAGCATCACAATTGAATTCTCAAATGCTTCATATGTCATAATGTCTCTTGGTTTAATGTTTAATTCTAGTAATTTTGCACATGCTGCACCTGTTTCATAAACCATTTTGTTTCTACGTTCATCTTCTGCTGGGGGACTTGCACTTCCAGGTAATGCCAAACCAATTGCTTCTGAAATTGATGCCATTGTATTTGCAGTAAACATTCCTCCACATGAACCTGAACTTGGACACGCAGTATTTTCAATATTTTTTAACATCTCTAGAGATATCTGCCCTGCATCATATGCTCCTACTGCTTCATAGACATCAACTACTGTTAGCTCTTTACCGTCTAGAATTCCTGGCATGATTGTTCCACCATATACGAAAACTGAAGGCAAATTCAATCTGGCCATTGCCATCATTGTGCCCGGTAAACTTTTATCACATCCTGCAATTCCCACAATTCCATCATACTGATGGGCTCTTACCATTAATTCAATAGAATCTGCAATAACTTCACGAGATATTAGAGAAGATTTCATTCCTTCATGTCCCATGGCAATTCCATCACTTACTGCAATTGTTGAAAACATCCTCGGGGTTGCCCCGTTTTCCGACACTCCTCTTTTTGCCTCCTCTGCTAATTTTGGCAATAAAATGTTACAAGGAGTTGCTTCATTACCTGTATGACAAACTCCGATGAATGGTTTACTAAGATCATTATCATCTAGCCCCATAGCTTTGTACATTGCTCTATGTGGTGAACGTGCTGTTCCCTCTACAACATTCTTACTAGATATTTCCATAACATGTGAATTTTAGATTGCTATAATTTAGACTTTGTTGAAATTTTCTAATTACAAACTTTCATTGAGTTTAAATTGTAATTATTTTGGATGGTTTTATGGAACAAAAAGCCCTTGAATGCCCTGTGTGCAAGAGCAACAAAGCCGAAATCGCAGGTGACAATGTAAAGCTTAGTGGGCGATTTGAAGATAAGGAATTCCTTACAACTGAATTGACCGTTTTACGATGTAGTATGTGCGGTTATTACATGATGTTTGACAAAAGTGCATCATCATTTACAACAAAAGATGAATCCTAATCTTATTTGATTAATTCTTGATTCTCGAGTTGTAACAAATATGCTTCAATTTCTTCAGGAGTTTCAGCACCAAACACAATCAATATTCTGTCATCCTCTTGGATTTCATAATCTCTAATATCTGATACTTGATCTCTATTGATGAAGAACTTTAACGTATAATCTTCATTAGTACAGAATTGCTTTCCATCTGGAAATACATAACATTTGTCATCTAGTCCTATTCCAAGCGTTTCAAAGAGATACCCCAAATTAACTCCAGTGGCATGTTTATGAATTGTTGAGCCATCTCTTCCTTCAAAATGAATCCAACTTGATTTAATTTGGAATGCTGGACTTGAAAATTCAAAAGTATCACCAAAAATCTTTACTAAAATTGCTGCGTGTGAGTGTTCACTTCCTAATGCTCCAGCGTTTTCTGGTCCGCCTGGAGCAGTTTCAGTCATGGTCAAAAACAAGTAGCCTGCATATCCGACGATTACTGCAATAACTGCTAAAACCCCTATTGCAATTAGAGTTTGTTTCTTTTTTTCAGCAGAATGTTTTGTAGCGTAATTTTCACGTTTTACTTCGCGCTCTCGTCTTTCTTTTCGGCCCATTAGATAACTCCACTCCAAAATTTGCCCTAATTAACCATTCGTCACTAAATGATGTCATTTAGCACAAATGTCTTGTTTTTTGATGGTGTTATTTTTTTGATAAATTGTTTTCAAGAGCTTATGTTGATCGAGACTGTTTTTGACAAGACCCTTTGTAATGCTGCTCTATCTAAAGTTCATGTGAATTGCAAAGAAGGGTTCATTCATGATTTTGTGTGGTTTGAGATACTATCCTCAAAAAGATGCATGCATTGTGGAAAAGAAGAAAACTAGGACCTTGGGGTTTACTCTCTATAATTAATGAAAACATGCCTAAATCAAATATAGTTTAATCAAATAAAAACAATAAATAAAATCATAATCGGCTGTATCTCATGGGTTGTATTTTTTGTGATATCTTAGATGGAAAGAGAGATGGATATTTTTTCTATGAAGACAAACACCATGTTGCATTTTTAGACAAATATCCAATAGATGTTGGGCATAGTCTAGTTATTCCAAGAAAACACCATGAAAGAATTACTGATATGAAATCTGAGGATGTTGGAAATGTATTTTCAATTGTGCCAAAAATCGCCAAGGCTATTCTTGATGCGACAGGTGCAGATGCATTTAGTTTGGGACAAAATAATGGCAGAGCTGCAAAACAAATCATACCTCATGTACACATACACATTATTCCAAGATACAACAGTAAGGGAACTGTGTGGACTAAACGACAAATTGCTAGTGGTGATGAACTTTTAGAATTGGCAAAAAAGATTCGCAGTCTTATTTAGCATGTCCTGGATTATATCTCAATATTGCTCCTACTTTTCCCAGACTAGCAAGCATGTTTCCATGTTCTGCACTTCCTGAAATTACTTCCAATTGAGTGCCTGTTTTTGATGCTAATATCTCCAAATAATCTACAATGTCTTGTTCATTAACCTCTACCTCCATTGATTTACATCCTGGACAGGGATTATTGACATATTCTGTTTTTTTAGGAATTACTAGTGGTCTTTCAACAATTTCTTCTTGGATATGTTTGCACCTTTTACATTTTCCTTCAACTCTGTGGAGATTGGTATTGTCTGTTATCAGCAAAGTTTGAACTACATTATTTTTTAAATATTCAATAACTTCCTGCAGACCGTATGACCCTTTTCCTGTATTGGAGTTAATCTCTCTGAACAAATCTTCTACCATTTTTTTCTCCTCAACCAGTCTGAAGTCACCTAGGATATCTGCTGATTTTGCAAAAGCTTCACGAATTCCTTCAGCTCCTGAATATGATGAATCAATTGTACTGATAATATTATTTTGTAATCTATATTCTAGATAATTACCGTTGATGAAATCTTCTTTTGTAGGTCCCGGTCCTGATATGATTAATCCTTTAACTGGATAAATATCGATAAAATATTCACGTGTAGTCTGTGCTACTCTGTTATAGAAATAACTCAATTCCATTTCTCGTAGTTTCTGAAATCTCTTTGCAGACTGCCCACCCTGTCTGTGTTTTCCTGCTACTCCTGAACCTGTCTGCGATAGGACTTCGATTTTATCTCCATGTAGTAATCCCCAACCTGCATCCTTTGCATCAATTGCTAAAAACCCTATGAGATTATCATCCTTCAGCATATCTTTTAGAATATCTACGTGGAAATGATCATCACATCGATACAGATACTGATTCAAATCTTTTGGTGGATCTATTTCCCAAACCTTGACAACTTCACTTCCTAGAGGCCCTCCTTCTTCTGGAGGTAATGCTCCACAAAACATTACCAGTCCTTTTGGTGGAGTTTTTTTATAGAGCTTTAATCTCTGGATAACTTTTCCCAAAGAATCAACTACATGTGATCTTGTTAAATCTGATTTTATGTTATCTGCAGTTCCCTGTTCTTGCTGTAATGAACTGATAATTTCATGTAATTGCTTTCCTTTTGGAATGTACACCGTAATCAATTCAGTACCTCTGCCCGATTTTTGAGATAACTCTTCTAGTGTTTTTCGAATTTTGTAGATTTTTACTGAATCTTGTTTTTCAACGTCAATCTTAGGCATTGTATCTAGTCTTTAATTTGCGAATATATCTTTTTGATTAATTTTTTTAAAATCATAATTCATCAAATGTTTTAAGAAATACTTCCAGTGGTTGGTTTCCTCTAATTTTGATTATTTTTTCACTATTGAAGACTAAAAATGATGGTGTTGCATCAATTCCTATCTCTTTTCCAAAATCATGAAGTGTGATTACTTTTTCATGATATTTTTGTTCGTCAAGACATTTGTTAAATTCAATCAAATTCAAATTTACTGCAGTTCCAAATCTATCCAGGCTCTCTCTAGTGATCCAGCCTGTTCTTTCTCCTCCCCAATTCTTGTATAGTTCATCGTGATATTGCCAATATTTCTCTTGATCTTGAGCGCAGTATGCTGCTTCAGCAGCTAAAAATGAATCCGGACCATTTAATGGAAAATCTTTGAAGACTAGTTTTACTTTTCCAGTTTTGACGAAATCCTCATTTATGGTATCTAAAGTATTCTGATGAAATTTGTAACAAAATGTACATTGATAATCTCCCCACTCCAATATTGTAATGGGGGCATTTGGATTTCCCATTATTGGAGAGCCGCCATCAATTAATTTTGTTATTGTTAATAGGTCTGATTCTGATTCAGACTCTGGATAATATGCCAAAAATATTCCTGTAATAATTCCAATCGCTATAGGGACTAAGAAATACAATTTTTCCATGATGAAACATTTTTTGTTTCAAGTAAATACCTTATCTAATTTCTACTGTATCTTGATTCTCTAAATGGGATTTTGTAACACTGTCATGATTTCTGTCATTTTTTCAGCAATGTCCCTTTCTTGTTGATTGATGTTGATTTTATCTAATCTTTCAAATATTTCTGAATTGTTTATCATATAGTCTAACACGTCAAGTGAAAATGGTTTCTCAATTACAGCAATTGCTTTATTTAGTTTTGTCAATACTTCAAGCAATGTCTTTTCAAGATACCCTGAAGCAAAAATAATTCTTTGATGCGGATTTATTTCTAATATTTCAACAGCTGCTTGAAGTCCTGTCATAAATGGCATTTTTTGATCAAGTATTACAACATCAAAATAATCTCTTGATTGATTTTGATTAAATCTCCTATATGCGTCAATGCACTTCCGACCATCAGTTGCGGTAGTGACTTCTTTTCCTTTACCCTCCAAAAATGCTTTGTATAATTCTAAAATTTCTATTTCATCATCTGCAATTAATATTCTCATGGACTTTTTCTCTATTTTTTTCTCTTGATGTATATTTTCCATTCCGATAACATCTATTTTCATTTTAATTGGATCTAAAATTTTTGATTCTGATGATTTCCCAAAAACTCCCTCTGACAATCCTGAGAACAATTCAAAATTTGTAATTATCTCTTTTTCTGTTTTTCCAGAAACTTTTGTCATTGTTTGCATGATAGATCTGTATCCATTTGTCCCATAAAGATCAATTAATTCACCTTGTATGATATCTGAAATCTTATTTTTGTATTCTCTATTCTCTGTTTCTGTTCCTAAATTATCCATTTTACAAAATTCCTTTGAAAAAATCTATCAAAAACAACAGTATGTAAGATCTTATAATAACAGATTTTCATGACTAAATTCTAGCTTTTTCATGTTTTTTTCAGTACCCAAGAGTTTTAATATAAACAGTAAATCATGTTTTTTATGTCTGAATCAAGACAAATAACTGTCTCAAAAACAAGTGTTTCAAAACTAGCAATTCTCGCATTGGCTATCGTCTTTGCAGCAGGATTGTTTGTTGTTGGATTTGATCAAGGTCATATCTTTAGTCTAGTTTATGGCGAGCAGG
>DATDAD010000030.1:0-123804 GCA_036525555.1 Candidatus Nitrosopumilus sp. | reverse complement strand
TGATAGGAAGGTGGTGTAGATCACAAGCTTCGGCGAGTGGTGAGCCAGCCTTTACTAATAGACCAACACATCGGTTCAGCCACTTACATAGAGACTATGCGCGATGATCATATTTCATATCATCAAGTGGATTACATAATACACGACTTGTACGATGATTTCATTTTAAATCATACATAGCGAAAGCTATGCATTTTTGATTTGATAATTAACTCCTAGCGTTAGCTATGTAGTATGATTATTTGAAATCCCCTTAGTGGATACTATGCACGACTATTTACTCTGTTATTGATAATAACATACAACCACTTCTATTATATCGATGAGATCTTTAGTATGGTAATGGAAATACCTTCTTCTTTTGAGAAGACAAATATTGATTTTATTGATTTTGAAGAAATCTTATCTGGTCATTCTATTGTTGCAATCACTGATTCAGAAGGAACAATTATCTATGTAAATAAAAAATTCTGTGAACTTTCAAAATATCCAGAAGAAGAATTAATTGGACAAAATCACAGACTCTTAAAATCCAATGAACATGATGATGAGTTCTTTACTAACATGTGGAATACTATTTCTTCTGGTAAAGTTTGGGAGGGTGAAATTAAAAATCGTGCAAAAGATGGTTCTTTTTATTGGTTAAAAACAACTATTATTCCTGTATTTGATTCTGATAAAAACATTAAAAATTATGTTTCAATGAGAACCGACATTACTAAAGAAAAAAAAGTAGAGTCCAAACTTTTAGCATTGGAGAAAAAACTCCTCAGACAAAATGAAAATTTACTTTCTCAAGTTGAAAGTCAAAGTACTGATTTGGTCAAATCTGAACGATTGGCCACTATTGGAACTATGGCGAGCAGAGTTGCACATGATTTGAAAAACCCTCTGACCATAATGCATACATATGCCGAAATGCTAACACCTGAAATTCTATCAAAACTTGAATCAAAAGATAAAGAAAAATGGCTTAGAATGCAAAATTCTATTTTTGATATGGAAAGAATTATTGAAGATGTTTTAGATTTTGCTAGAACCACTGAAATCAAAAAGAAATCTTCATCTTTTCAGAATATTTTAAAATTGGCTATGAATCACGTAAAGTTTTCTTATGGTGTAACTATCAATTTACCTGAAAAAAATTTTACTATCAAATGTGATGCCAGAAAAATAGAGGGTGTACTATCAAATTTGCTTAATAATGCCGTACAAGCATTGGATGGTCAAGGTGAAGTTAATGTCACTACATCTGCTGATTCTAAATTTTTTACTGTAAAAATTTCTGATTCTGGTCCTGGAATTCCTGAGAAAAACTTAGAAAAGATCTTCGAGCCTATGTTTACGACTAAAACTACTGGAACTGGCTTAGGCTTGGTAATTTGTAAAAGTATAGTTGAACAGCACGGTGGTAAAATTTCAGTGAGTAACAAACCCACTACATTTACTGTCACTTTACCATTGTAGATGACTTTGGATTACACATTCTATTCTTCTAATTCAATATCTTTTTGAAGTTCTTTTGGTAATCCTACCCACCACTCATTTTGGTTTTCAGACATCAGACAAAATGATCTAAAGTTGTTAATAGATCTATTGCTTAATTCTTCAAAGTAATTATTCAACAAAATATGACAAAACTTAGTCTTTTACATATTTCACATCTGATGTGTTTGGACTCTCTTCAATTTTTACAGTTACAATGTCTCCTAATTTGTTGAAAATCCTTTGCCTTTTTTCATTAGTCAAAATCCATCCTAAAATAACATCAAATGGTAGTAGAAATGATTTTCCAAAACAACTTATCATAATTCCTTTCAATTTTGGTTTTTCACCTTTGATGTCTGTAACTTTCAAATTGAGAATTTTTTTCCCAATTGTTTGACCTGTCTTGTATTCTAAAATTACCCAATAAATGAAAAATAAGATGCTGGTTGGAATATACTGTGTATTTTCAGCCCACAGACCGTTTTCGCCAAATTCATAATACATTGATCCGAATGATAAAAAAATTATTGCTGTGGAAATACTTGAAATTATTACAAAATCTATTAACCATGCAAAAAATCGATCAGTCCATTTTGCAAGTATGATTTTAGAATCTGACCCTTCTCTTTCACCGCTCATATGGTGATTAAATTTTTCAAATTAATAAAACATGTTAATCATTAGTTGACACAATTTGCAACGCAGTTGATTTATTCTATATCGATGAGAGCTATACATGAAAGCAAAGTTCGCAACATCATGCGCCTCTTGTGGTGATAAAATTCAACCCGGAAAAGAGATTGCAAAGAATAGAGATGAAAATTGGGTTCACAAACACTGTGTTGAGGATTCAGAAGGATTACCTTAGAAATTAATAGTCATATATTTAAAATAATTTAGAATTATTTTTGATATCTATTAACCCCCTAGACTTATTTTTGTGGACATTTCGTAGAAATGAAAAAGATGTTGTGAATCTATACACTTCTCTTTCTCCTGTCATGCAGTTGGCTACTGGAGGTTCCATGCTTAATTTTGGATATTGGTCACAAAATCATCCGGATCCGATCTCTGCACAAAGAAATCTCTGCCAAGTTTTTGCAGATCTAGCAGAACTATCTCCCGGAATGGATATCGTTGATGTTGGCAGTGGACTGTCTGCTCCATCTAAAATGTGGAGAGATTCGTATTCTGATCTTAGATTGTATGATGTAAATATTAATTTCAAACAATTAGTTTTCCCTGGTCCTCAAAAAAATATTGAATTTTTAAATTCCACTTCTACTAAATTGCCTTTTCAAAATAATTCAACTGATCGAGTTTTAGCATTAGAATCTGCACAACATTTCAAACCCTTGTCTGACTTTATTATGGAATCTAAAAGAATTCTGAAATCTTCTGGTTTGCTTGTAATGGCTATTCCCATAACCACCAAAAATGCTTCGTTCAGAGATCTGGGGCTTTTAAAATTTACATGGTCTTCTGAGCATTACAGTATGGATTATCTTAAAAATTTAATTTCATCTATTGGTTTTTCCATCTCTGAAGAAAAATTAATTGGTTCAAATGTTTATGACCCTCTTGCAAATTATTATTTAAAAAATAGAGATAGAATTAGGACTTCCATTCTGAAAAGTTATCCTGCATATGTTGAAAAAATTCTATTCAAATCTATTCAAAAAATGAAAAAGGCGTCTGAATCTAAAACAATTGATTATGCCCTGTTAAAATGTCATTTGTGATTATACTCTTAGTATGTTTCGTGAAATCAAATTTTCCATAGCTCGTAAATATTCTGAATCTGAAATTTTTTCCTCTAGTAGCCATTTTGTAGTTGTTTTCCACCATTTTGGAATTTCTGTATGATATGTTTTTCCATTATATTTTGTATCGAAGAAATTAGTATCTGTAATTTTTGTTTCATCTCCTACTGACAAAACTTCTGTTTCATGAAATTCATACAAATAAACAAGACCTGTTTCTTTGTCAATGATTTTGACATTTTGACCTGTAAAATCACTAGCTAGCCATGATTGCCTTATGTGATTATCTACCATGTATGTGGTTTCAGTTATTATTTTCAAGTCTTTTGCAATGATGTCGTTTAATTTTATTGGCATTGGTATGACATATTCATAAAATTTGCAACATTCCTCAGTTTTAATTAGTCCGTCTCGGCCGAGGTTCATCTGTGTGATGGCAGTTCCATATTTTGAAGTCTCTATGACTTTTAAAATTGTTTCATCATCGCTAATTGAATAGACTTCGTGCCTTATTGTGAGAACATCCTTGTACTTGTCAATGTGAGAATATTTGATAAAATCTCCTTCTTTAAAACATAATTTGCCTTGCTCACATTCTCTCTCTGTTGGTTCTGAAAAAAGAACTCCTGCTTTAATCATGGTTCTAACACCATATGCAAAATCTGTATCTTGATTTACATTATCTACCCAAAGTCGCGCCTCTTTTTTAATCCAGTTAGGTATGACATTGGAGTATTCCAAATGTCTTTCTTTGATATAGCTTGAATCTCCAAGATACTTTTCAATTTCTGATATCAACACAATGTCTCTGGCAGGATGTGTACTATTCCATGCTATGTGATTGTATAAAATTACACATGCTCTGAGATTCGGAAAATTTGGATGTTGCTGAGATAGATTATCTACTCCAAGAAGTTGATATTCGTCATAAAAAAATTCACAGAATTTTAAAATGTCTTCTGTAGTATTTATTCTAAAATTTGGGTAATGTCCATAACTGTTTTGAAAACTGAAACTTGAGATCAATACCAAAGCGATAATTCCAAAACCTAGTATTTTCAATAATTTTATGATTAGAGTTTTACTTATTAATTCCATGTCAAAATTTCTTAAATTCTATGACCAGTTTGGAACTGTATCAGAATTGTGCATTTCGTGGTTCTTACTGATCTGGTTCCTGAAATTGACTAGGTTTTTATTTTTGATACTTCAAATCTAGTCATCATGTCTGATGCTGGCTTGAAATTATATGCTGAAAAATGTAATCAACTACTCAATGAATCTGAGATTAGATTTGCAGGAATCGTTGATAAAGATGGTCAACTCATAGCCGGCGGATTCAAGAAAGGTCTTGTGCCTTACGAGGGTGATGAAACCCGTTTGCAGTCATTTTTAGAATTTGTTTCAAAAGCATCTATAAGAAAAGAATATGATGAAAGTTTAGGTCCAATTAACTACCTTGCAGCTAGAAGAGATAAGGCGGTTTTAGTGAGTTTTCCTTTTCCCATAACCCAAATCCTATTGTTAATTTCTGCCGAACCTTCCGCGAATATCGAAAGTTTGGCAAAAAAAGTTGTAGAAATTTTTACAGATGTTAACTAAGTATCTTTAAGCAATCTTACGAATTGTTTAATCCTATCTTGAAAAATTGTCTTTAATTATGAATACTTGTTTTATCTTTATTCTCCTAGATATTATTTTAATTGAATAACTTCGAATGCTTTTAATTTAGTTATATGTAATTTCTTTTATGAAAGCTACATTTGGTGCTGGATGTTTTTGGCACGTTGAAGATTTACTAAACAAAACAAAAGGTGTAAAATCTACTGCTGTAGGATATATCGGAGGACAACTTCCAAATCCTACCTATGAAGAAGTTTGTACTGACAAAACAGGTCATGCCGAAGCTGTAGAAGTAGAATATGATCCTAGTGTAATTTCTTTTGAAGAACTTTTAGATGTATTTTGGTCCAATCATAATCCCACAACTTTAAATCGTCAAGGACCAGATGTTGGAATTCAGTATCGCTCTGCAATTTTTTATCATGATGAAAAACAAAAAGAGATTGCTGAGAATTCAAAGGAATCTCTTGAAAAATCAGGAAAATACGATGATCCTATTGTCACTGAAATTGTTCCTGCTCCTACATTTTACAAGGCAGAAGAATATCACCAAAAATATTTCAAAAAACACGGATTTTCTTAGATTACTTTACAATTACAACTGGAATCTTTGATGTATGTATAACATAATTTGAAACGCTTCCAAAGAACATCTCTTTTGCTGAACTTCGTCCACGAGAACCCATCACGATCAAATCGAAATTACCTTTACCTTGTGCCAATTTAATTATATTATATCCAATTTCCCCTTTGGCTATTTTTTCGTTAAAAACAATCCCGTTTTTGGCTGCTAAAATTTTAGCATCTTCCATGAATTTTTTCACTCTGTCATTTAGGCTTTTTTCTACTGAGCCTACACCTCTAAATTCTGAGTGTGGGGGTGCCTGAATTGAGTAAATTCCCGTAAGGGTAGCCCCGCAACTCCTAGCTAATGTGATTGCCATTTCTAATCCTCTGATGGAATTCTCAGAGCCATCTAGTGGCACCAATATTTTTGAAATCTTCTTTTTGATCACAATTATCTTCTTATGTTGACACTAAAAAACATACTTCCCTCATCCCAAATTTTGGGTTTCTTTTGTGTAACTGATCGGCAATTTAATGAAAACTTATCTAGTCATGATAATTGTTGCTAAAATAGTGGAAGAGAAATTCCTTAAAATAGATGGCAACAAAATTCGATATTTAGAATCGGGCAATTCAAAAAAGATTCTCGTCTTGCTTCATGGATTGGGGGCATCTGCTGAAAGATGGCTAAATGTGCTCCCGTATTTTTCAAAAAACTACCGTGTGATTGTTCCTGATTTGATAGGGTTTGGATTGAGTGACAAACCTCAAAT
Organism: Candidatus Nitrosopumilus sp.; assembly: GCA_036525555.1. GTDB lineage: Archaea > Thermoproteota > Nitrososphaeria > Nitrososphaerales > Nitrosopumilaceae > Nitrosopumilus. Next base: position 117,590 of record DATDAD010000030.1, on the reverse strand, counting down.
TGATTATACTCCTGAACTCTTTTCAGAATTTTTAGAAAAATTCTTTGCACAAACAGGAATTGCACATCTTAATTTAATTGGCTCTTCACTGGGTGGTCAAATTGCAGCTAATTACACTTCAACACATACTGATGAAATTGAAAAACTTATTCTTGTTTCCCCTGCAGGATCTATGCAGCAATCTACGCCTGCTCTTGATGCATATGTTATGGCTGCATTATACCCTAGTGAAATTACTGCCAAACATGCTTTTGAATTAATGGAAGGTTCTGGAGAAGAAGTCCCACGAGAAATAATTAGTGGTTTTATTGAGCGAATGCAGTTACCCAATGCGAAACTGGCATTCATGTCTACTGTTCTGGGTTTAAAAAATTCTAAACCCATTACTACTAAACTTGATTCTATTAGAATCCCTACTTTGATTATTTGGGGATCTGTAGATCCAGTGATCCCTATTGATTATGCAGATAGTTTTATTTCGTCTATTCAAGATTGCAGATTTTTTAGAATGGATGGTTGTGGTCATACTCCTTATGTACAGGAGCCTGAAATTTTTGCTACCAAAGTATTGGAGTTTTTGAATGGTATTTAGATCCATTTAAATACTAACAATTCCATCTATTACCTATGAGTGGTAATCAAAACCTATACGACCCTTCTGAGATGTTTAAATCTTGGATTCAAAAAAGTGGACGTGCTCAAGCAGAATTTATAAAAAATTTTGGTTCTCTGATGACAAATCAATCTAACCAAACATTCAATCCTTTGGAAACACTCAAAGGAGTTTCTGAAAGTGCACGACAAACTCAATCTAATATGATGGACAACATGTCTTCTATGCAAAGTAAAAGCATGGATACTATGTTTAACATCGGACAAATGCTTCCTTCCTTCATGAATTGGGGTGCTTACAAAACTACTATCAGTAGCAATGGTAGAATCTCTATTCCTGAAGCTGAACGTAATGCACTCGGCTTAGGTGATGGTGATTTAGTTCAAGTAATTATTTTACCAATAGCCAAAAAATCAAAAAATAAGGAGGTGAAACAATGAGTAAAAACGAAACAACACAAACAAATCCAAAGGATGTATTTTCTGTATATCAGGAAAACATTGACAAACTCTTCAACGGTATTAAACAGTCAGTACCACAATATCACCAATCAATCACTAACGTACAGCAGGAATATCTTCAAGCATATGAAAATGTAGTAGATTCAACTATCTCACTACAAAAAGAATATTTGAAGAAAGCAGGTATTGCAGCAAATATCCCTGAAGCAACATTAAAAGTGATTAATGATACAACTGAAGAATTTGTAAAGGCAACTTCCATACAAAACCAGGTCACCCTTGCAACTATCGATGCAACACAACAAAATATCAAAACATTCAACGATAATGCAAAATCATTTGCTGACCTTAACAGAAACATTCTACAATCTTGGATTTCTGCATTCACTACAAAAACAAACTAGTGAATAACCTTTTTTTTATTTTTTATTTTTTTATGATCTTTCAGATAACCATTTCCCTAGCTCAGGTAAAACTTTCTTCTGTGAGAGGGAACTAGCAATCATTCCAACATGCCCCGTCGGATACATTCGCAGTGTTTTATCTTCACTTCCTATTGCATAATGTAGTGGCATACTGCACTCTGGAGACACCAGATGGTCTCCTACGGCAATTTGTGTAAATGTAGGCATGTCTATTTTCTTCAAATCTATATGCTCTCCACCCACATACATTTTGTTTTGAATTAACAAGTTGTCTTGATAGATGTCTTTAATCCACTGCTTGAATAATTCTCCTGGAATTGGAGGCGTGTCACCTAACCATTTCTCGACTCTGAGGAAATTATCTACAAATTTTTTATTATCGATGTTTTTGAAAAATTTGACATATTTTTCAATTCCTTGCTCAAATGGTTTTAGGACTGAAAAACAATAATACATGAATTCTGGAGGCATGTTGCCTATAGTTTCAACCATCTTATCCACATCCATATGTTTTGCAAGATTACTGATTACTGTAGTGTCTCTCCATCCATCAATTACCGGGGCTGTTGCAATGTAATTTTTTACACTTTCTGGATGTAATGCTGTGTATGCAGTTGCAATTGTAGCTCCAGTACAATAACCTTGTAATGAAATTTTTTCATTGGATGATTCATTTTTAATATGTTCTACGGCAGAATCCAAATATCCGTTAACATAATCATCAAAATCAAGATATTTGTCCATACTGGTTGGAGTTCCCCAGTCTAACATGTATACATCAAAACCTTGTTGAAGAAGATTTCTTACCCAGCTTTTTTCTGGTTGAATGTCGAGTATGTGATATCTGTTAATTATTGCATATGATATTAGAAGAGGTGTTTTGTGTTGTTTTTCTGTAAGTGATCTGTAACGTATCAACCTTGTTTTATCTAACTCATGAACTATATCGTGGGGTGTCACTTCTAAAGTTATTTCATCTGGTGCTGCAACCAATTTAGGTGCATCAATAACATTTTTACTAAATTTTAAAACTTCTTCAATGATTTTTGGATCTATTCTTGATTCATTATGCATTTTTTTCCATCTCTTTTTTCTTTAATTGTAATTCTAGTTTGCTTACCCTCTTTTTAAGAGAATGAATCTCTTTGTAAACTTCATCAATTTCTTCTTTACTTGGTAGGTTGACTGATTGCAAAACTACATTTGTAATATTATTCCAATGCTTCGTCAATTCCAATTCTTTTGAAACAAGTTTCCCATAGTTTTCTCCAAATTTTTTAGAATCAAACAATTCTGTAAAATCATTATCAAAAATATCTATCCATATTCTCTTGAATGCTTCTATTTGTTCAACATCTTGTGGAAGTTCTGGAGCTTTTAGATTTACTTTCTTTTGAGCACCCTCCCATGCACTTGCAAGTTGATTATAATATTCTGTAAGATATTGATTAAATCCCATTAAACCTTCATTTATCTCAATTAACTCAGTGGTTATTTTTTTAGAATTAGCAGCAAATGCCCTCATTGGACCTGTTGATGCTAATGCCTGTGGTTTGCTTGACATGAGATGTATAAGATCAGTCCAAAACAGTGACAAATGCTTGTAGTAGTCTGTGATTTCTTTTGTTGAATTCGATTGCACAGATATCTATAATTACAGATCGCAATAAATAGTTCGATTACAAAATTAGACTAATGGATAATGTTGATGAACTTGAAAAAATTTGCCAAAAAATTATCCAAATAGATCCAAAAATGCGTTCAGCTAGGCTCATCAATAGTAGGGGACATCTTACAGCAGGTGGGATGCGAGATGGGGTGTTTTCACTAGAGGACCAGAAACAGGATGAAATGATGTTCATGGAACTTGCCTTAAGAGTTAGAATGAGACATGAATTTGATGCTGAATTTGGAGAAGTTCATTTTTCAATGTCTTACCGAGACAAAGTAATTGTAATGAGCTTCCCCCTGAACAATGATGATGTTTTGTTGTTATCTTGTGAAAAAGAAATTGATTTTGGAGCGTTACCATTTAAAGTTCTTGAAATAATTAAACCTCTAAAGAAATCCCCTGCGAAGACATTTTAATCATAACGACTTAATTCTCTTAATTCTGTGAATTAATCATGCCTACACAAAATGTAAGTTGGAATGAAATTGAATCTCTAGTTGAAATCCTCGCTAAAAAAATTTCAAAATTACCCCGAACCTTTTCTAGTATATCTACTCTTAGCAGAGGGGGGCTGGTTCCTTCACGCTTACTTGCAGACCATCTCGGCATAATGAAAATTTATGTTGATAAGAAGAAAATTTCTTCAAACTCTTTGTTTGTTGATGATATATTTGATACTGGTGATACATTTAATGAAGTTACACCTAGAGTGGATGATTCTTCAAAATTAGTTTTTGCCACATTATTTGCAAGACGTGGAAAAAAATATCCTAAACAACTTGTTTATGCTAAAAAAACAAATAACAATGGATATGTGATTTTCCCTTGGGATAAATTAGAATTTCACAGATCTAAAAAATAATGTCTATAGTACTAGTCGTTGAGCATTTTTCTTAAGCCTGAACATCTATTTCTAATTGTCACTTCGGTAACTCCTGATGCAATTGAGATATCTTTCTGTGATTTGACTTCGCCTGTACTAATACATGCAAGATAAAGAGCAGCTGCTGCAATACCCATTGGGTCTTTTCCTGCAACCATGCCGATCTCTTTTGCTTGATTAAGTATTGCTATTGCTTTACGTTTGCTTTTCTCACTTAGATCTGCAATGCTGGCAATTCTAGACACTCCCTTTACCGGGTCAACCACTGGCATCTTTAATTCTAATTCTCTAAAAATTAATCTATAACATCTTGCGACATCTTTTCTTCTGATGTTTATTCCCTTTGCAATATCGTCCAATGTTCTTGGTGTTTCTGTATTTCTGCATGATGCATAAAGACATGCTGCAACCAATCCTTGAATTGAGCGACCTCGAACTAATTTTTTTTCCATAGCTTTTCTGTAAATATAAGCAGCTTTCTCAATAACCGCATCCGTTAAAGCGAGCTTGTCTTTTAGTTTGTCCATTTCATTTAGTGCTTGTCTCAAATTTCTATCTGCAGAAGAATGTGCTTGACTTCTGCTATCCCATGTTCTTAATCTTTCAATTGAACTCTTTACACTTGCAGATAGAGGTTTTCCAGTTGCATCTTTGTTTGCTGCACCGATAACGGTAGATAACCCCATGTCATGCATTGTAAGCGATGTTCCAGCTCCTGTTCTTGCTTTATTCCCCTCATCATTTGAAAAGGAACGCCACTCAGCACCTGTATCTGCAATCTTATCTGTTACAACTAATCCACATTTGCTGCAGAATAGTTCCCCTGTGATTTGATCTGTAACCATTTTTTTATCTCCACAGGATGGACATTTTGGCCCTGCAACCATTTGATTTTTAAGCATAATGCTAATAATTGCAAAAATACCTTATTATTCATTTTACACAATATCTGCAGGTTAATTGTGTGTAGGTTGAGCTAACCCTCATTCTAATTTTTTAGAATATCTATTGATTTTTTGATTTCAATTTAGTAAGCAGTATGCATATGACGGAGTATACGATGAATACATTATGTTATTTTCATCATTGCTGTGTTTCCAACCAAGTGAATGTCCTAATTCATGTGTCATTATTGTTGCAACACTATTGACATCATATAGCTGAAATCTTCCATCGCAATTATAATCTCCCAATGTAACCTCTACTACTCCTTTTCCAAGATGTGCATGGCCTAACACTCCATCACCTATGTCACGAACAACCCATGTCACCCAAACATTAGCTTCTTGTTTTTGGTTTGTGACTTCGAATTTAGCTATTGTTTTTTTGTTTTCTAGTGGTACTCCTATGGGCTCCCAAAATTTGAAAGAGTCTTCCAGTGTACCAATATGGTCTAATGGCAATCCTGATGGTTGCTCATTAACAAATACTTTGTAATGAATAATGTAGACATCATTTTCTATATGATAAGTTGGATCTGGAAATTTATCTGATGCTCTTTTAGCCTCTTCTTCAAAATTCCATTTTATATAATCTCTGAGAAATTTTTTTATGACATCCTGACTAGGATTAGGATATTCTATGTATCTTTTCTCATTTATGATGTTGCCTGAGACTTCTCTTAGATATTTTTCAAATAAATAAAATTCATAATCTAATTCTTCCTGGGATTTTTCTGGATAATTTTCAATATTGACTGAAATGATTCCATTTTGAATCAAGTATTGTATTCCTGAAGCAAACGCCTCGTCATCTATTTGTTTATCTGCCCACCAACCTGCGTTATTTTTTACCCATTCAGGTATTTTTTCATCTGATTTACTTTGTGCCTCTACTGGCGGAATTTGGATGATTTTATTCTCGATTAAATAGATTAATGCCGAATTGAATTCTGAATCTTTTAAACTTCCCTCTGACCACCATTTGGCAATTGGCCTTACCCATTCTGGAATTGATGTAATTTGTTCTAATTGTTTTGGTTTTTCTGTTGGTGTGTAAGGATATTTTGAAATTACTTTGTTTATGAACTCTTTATAGTTTTTAATTACAATACTATTTGGTTTTTCTTTAGATGCTTTTTCAAAATATGATATTGATTCATGATATTCCCCCAAATTTCCAAAACCTACTCCCATCCCAGTCAAAGAAATAACATCATTTGGCTTGTGTTGCAATATCTTGAAGAATTGCTTTAATGAGTCTGTATGCTGATCAAGATTACTTTGAGCAATACCCTTCATTTTTAATGTGGAGATGTTGTTTGGAATAATTTCTAATATTTCGTCATAAATGGTAATTGCCTCATTGTATTCGCCCTTGACAAAATGTTCTTTTGCTAAATTAAACATTGTCTCTGGATTTTGATTATTTTGAGCAAATGCATTTTGCGAAAGCAGTGTCACACTAAACAAAATCAGAAACAAAAAACAAATTTTCATTCTATATTTTTCCATATGTTGATTTTTTATAGTTTATTTCTAATTTGTTCTATATCTATGCGTACTTTTCACTGAACCACTTTAATGATTCACGTATTAGAAAATCTTTAATTGATTAATGAATACCTGGTTTTGTATTGACAAACATTGGTGCTGGAGAAATCATTTATGAATTACGAAAAAAAATTCAGGAGATCCAAATGAGCCTAGATCAATTGGGTGAGCCCCCTGCTGATATGCCTGAAATGATTCAATCTGCCAATTTACTGCGTTCAAATGAGTACCTATCAAAAGCCAATGAAAAAAAGTCTGAATTGATAATTGCGTATGGACAATATTCTAAAGCCCTTGAAGAATTGCTTTCATCTGTTTTTGATATTCAAAAAGATCTAAAAGAAATTCTAAAAGAACAATCTTCACTAATTGCCGACTCCACTAAAAAAGTCACAAAATCTAAAACAAAATCAAGGAAAAAATGATTTTATTTTGATACATGAGTGATATCTCCTGCTATAGCTTTGTACAATTTCCCCTTATCTTCTATAATCAATGCCCCGTCGTCATCAATTTTGATTGCTTTGCCCTTGATTTTTCCATCAATTGTATCTAATTCCACATTTTTTCCTATGGTTGATGATCTTATTGTCCATTCAGAAATGATTTTCTTTGTTTGTTTTGAATTCAATTGCTTGTAAATTTTTTCTAATTCTAACAAAAATGATTGAACAAGCTGGACTGGCTTAATTGTTTGTTTTTGACTATTCAGCGATGCTACCCCATAAAAATTGGGTGTTCCTTTTAGTGCTTTTTCAATTTGCTTTACATTGACATCAAAATTAATTCCTACTCCTAACACCAAGCTTTCAATCTTGTTTGATTCTAATGATGCATCCACTAACATCCCTGCCACTTTTTTGCCATTAATTGTTAAATCATTAGGCCATTTTAATTCAGGTTTGATTGAAAATGTTTTTTCTATTGCAATTGACAATGCAAGTGCAGATGCTATTGGAAATAATGTGGTAATTGAAATATCAAATTTTGGTTGAAAAATTATTGAAATCCATATTCCCCCTTTAGGAGAAATCCACTTCCTACCTGATCTTCCGCGGCCTCCTGTTTGTTTTGACGCAACTATTACTACCCCTTCATTTGTAGGGTCGCTTGCCATCTTTAATGCCTGATTCTGTGTTGAATCTATTGAATCAAAATAATATGCTTGTTGCCCAATAGTTTTTGTTTTTAAATTTGAAGTAATTTCCCATGGTAATAGTAATTCTGAATTTGAAATTAACTTGTATCCTAATTTTTGTTTTGATTCAACAACGTATCCTAGCTCCTGAATTTTTTTGATATGTTTCCATACTGCGACTCTACTTATTCGTAGTACGTCACTCAAATCCTGACCTGAGAGATACTCTGTATTGTGAGTTTGCAAAAATGTCAGTACTTTAACTAATCCTGGATTATCAAATGAGTTGTAAATCAACTATGATCTGTTTTTATTTCAAGTATAAAACACAAACTAGAATCCGATATCAAAATCAAATCCTCCATCATCCATTCCCCCATCATCCATGCCTCCATCTGATGTGTCTGGTATATTTTCAGGTGCCACATAATCTGACATCGCCATACCCATCATGCTAAACATCATCGAAAACATCATCATATCCATTATCCCAAAAAACATCATTGATGGGATAAACGATTTGTTATTTTCCATCTCTTGTTTTAGTTTCTCTTTGTCTCCAGATTTGTATAATAATGACAACTGATTCCATTTTGTTTGCAATTCATGGACTCTTTCATCTAATTCTTTGGTGCCTTTGTCTGTAGGGGTGATCTCTATTTTTGTTCCAAACAATCCTTTTTTTTCTTTGGCTTGTATGAATCCGCGCTTTTCCAATTGCTCTAAAATTGTATTCAATTCTTCTGGTTCAATCTTGGTCATTTTTTGAATCTTTTCAAATTTTTTCATTCCATGTTTTATTGCTCCTAATACTATGAGATCCTTTGGCTCTGATTCCATGTCTACTTGCTATAATCTCCGGTAAAAAAATTCTTTGATTGAGTGACTGAAATTTAAAAATTATATTCTTGATAATTAAATGAACATAGTGGAGCAAGATTCTACCTCAGATGAGCAAATTCGTAAAATTCTTTCATTAAACAAGGTAGTAGTAGTTGGAATGTCTAAGAATGCTTCAAAGGCTGCACACTATGTGCCCAAATATCTATCTGATAATGGATATGATGTTACTCCTGTAAATCCTACAACTGATGAAATTTTAGGAAAAAAATGCTATGGCTCAATTTCTGAAATTGATGGGGAAATTGATATAGTTGATATCTTTAGACCTTCTGACCAGGTAATGCCTGTGGTACAAGAAGCAATAAAGAAAAAACCTAAGGTAATTTGGCTTCAAGAGGGAATTCATAATTCTGAAGCTGAAGATTTGGCAAAAAAAGCTGGCATCAAAGTAGTTTTTAATCGCTGTATGCTGGCTGAACATCAGAGATTATCCCCATGACTGACTTTGAAAATTTTTATCATGATTTATTGGAATTTGTTAAGAAATATGAAGATCAAAATATTCCTCTAAAAATAGAAAAAGATCTTGAAAATGACATTGTTAAAATATTTGGTGAGCAAATTTCTTCTTTGGCAAGAGCGCAAAATGGTCTTAACGATGTAACTGAACTTGCATACACTACAGCAGAACACCATCCCTATTGGAACTTAATTTACAATTGTTCTGAAATTACAAATAGTGTTTTGGAAAAATGGAAATCTTCTCTTTCCGAAGATGATGTTTCTGATATTGAATGGGCCATCAAAGAATTAAATCAAACATTGGAAAAAATTAAAAATCAAAAATCTTCCACTTGCTAGGCAGAGATAAATATTCTGAACTAGTAATCTTCTCATGCCTATCAGGATTGGGTTAATTGGCAAAACTAACACTGGGAAGACTACTTTCTTTAATTCTGCCACTTTATCTTCTGAAGAAATATCATCATATCCATTTACTACAAAATCTCCAGTATCTGGTGTTGCACATGCAATTACCTTATGCGTTCACCCTGAATTCAAAATCCAGGACAATCCAAATAATTCTAAATGTCTTGATGGTTGGAGATATATCCCTATAGAACTAATTGACTTGCCTGGTCTGATAAAAGATGCCTGGAAAGGAAAAGGCCTTGGTAATCAATTCTTGTCTATTGCTGCACAATCTGATGCATTACTACATGTTGTTGATGCTTCTGGAGGAATTGATTCAACTGGAAAAATAACTGAAGTTGGAACTGGGGATCCTATATCTGATTTTGCAGACATTGAGGAAGAATTAATCATGTGGTATCATAAAATTTTAGAAGGAAATCGGGACAAAGTTTCAAAATTAATTAAAACCGGCACTGATGTCTTCGATGCGATAACTGATCTTTATCGTGGAATTGGAGTTACTAAAACACATGTAAGAGACACTTTTCATGCAACAAATCTTGAAGAAAAAGATTTTGATGACTTTGACATGGTTGATAGCAAAAAATTTGCGTCCTATTTACGAAAAATTTCAAAACCTACATTGATTGTAGCCAATAAAGTTGATGTTGCTGGTGCTGACAAAAACTTTGCAAGACTAAGAGAGCGATACAATGACTCTATAGTAATTCCTGTAAGTGGTGATAGTGAATTTGTATTGAGACGTGCCGAACAAAAAGGATTAATTAAATATTCTCCAGGCTCTGAAACATTTGAAATTCTAAAACCTGATGAATTAAATGAAAAACAAATCAATGCTCTTAATTTTATCAAAAAAGGAATTATGGGGGAGTACATGAGAACAGGTGTTCAATTTGCCCTTAATGTTGCAGTATTCAAACTCTTAAAAATGAATTCTATCTATCCTGTAGCTGACGAAAAGAACATGGCTGATAAAAAAGGAAGAATACTGCCTGATCTTATTTTGCTAAAAGATGGTGCAACTATCAATGATCTTGCCAATGAAATTCATTCTGATTTAACAAAAGGTCTGCTCTATGCAAAAGATTTGCGATATAATTTGAGATTGCCTATTGATTATCAACTAAGAGATAGAGATGTGGTCTCTCTAGTCAGTGCGAATAAAAAATAATCACTCTCGCTTCTTACTTCTCGGTTTTGTTCTAAGTACTGCTTTACAGCAAATGCAACGTGTTTCATCTACTTTCAAAAACAAACCACAAAAAGTGCATCTTTTTTGCCCAATTTCATACCTGATTTTATTTGGCACTGATTCTGCCTTGTGCATTTGGCATATACCTCTACATGTTCTACCCATCAATCTCACCTCCTAATTTTTCTCTAATTTCATTTGTTCTGTTTCTGATTGTAACTGCACTTATTCCAGAAACTTCTGCAATTTTTAACTGAGTGACTTTTTCTTTATTCATCAGTGATGCTAAATTAATCACGGCTGCTACCATCGCCATTGGATTTTTACTTGTTGATACTTTTTCTTTCATCGTCATATTCAATATTTTAAACGCCAATCTTTCAGTTTTTTCTGAAATTTGAACTGCCTTGGAAACCCTATTGACAAATTCCATTGGACTATAAGCTTCTGGATACAAGTCTAATTCTTTTGCAAGAAACCTGTATACTCTTTGCAAATTCTTTTTCTTTATGTTTCCTGCATTTGCTATGTCCTGCAACGTCCTTGGGGTATCTGTTAGTCTACATGTGATGTAGACTGTTGCACACAGCATAGATGCCGTAGATCTCCCTGCCAGTATTTTTTTTGCTGCAATTTTTCTAAACAAATAAGCCGTTTCCTCAACTACTGACTCAGGCAATGCTAATTTTGAACTAATTCCATCTAGGAGTGTAAATGCTTTCTGAAATGATTTATTTGATACTGCCGAACGGCTATTTCTATCCCACATTCTCAAACGATAAAACATTCTTTTATTTTCATTTGACAGTGACTTTCCTGTAGAATCTTTGTCTTGAGATTCCATTATTGTAGATAATCCTCTATCTGCCATCTTCAATGATGTTTTCATACCTACTCTTGAATTAGTTTGATATTCCTCTGCAGTGAGGCCTGTTGTTTCCGTACTTGCATCAATTGCTTTTTCTAGTGAAACGACTCCACAATTACTACATGCCATTTCTCCAGTGTATGCATCAGTAATAATTTTATTTTTTTTACAATTTTTTTCATGAACTAATTCCGTCAACATACTAACATAATGGTCTTAAATTATTTAAGAAACTAAAATTCTAAAATCTAGTGCTAATTATGGCTAATTTTTTAAGGTGCAGTGATACAGTTGGCACTAGTGAATTTTTTTGTATTTGATAAATATAATAGATTAAAAAATAATCTGTAGTTGCCTCACATCGCTTTAGATAGAAAAATTGATCTATTTGATTTTGCCAAATCTTTTTCTCCTGTATTTGAAAAATCTCCCCTGATAAAAATTTCGACGATATATGTTGAAAAAAGTGGATTAAACGCATTATTGCCTGCAGTTGTGATTGATGAAATGCATCAGGAGTTTTTAATAGAAATATCTACAACTTTGAAAAAAACAACTATTAGGCTATACCCATTGACTGATCCTACTAAAACCAATGCCGTTAAATCTTCTTTGGCAAAAGTTTACATTCAAATTAAAAAACACTTTCCTGATATTTCTATTTCAAAAACAAACTTGTCAGAATATTTGTAATCTGATTTGTGCTCTTAAAATTTTAACTAAGCACTTCGTATAATTTTTGGAATCTCTTCCAATTTCACATCTGATATTATTTTGGCATCGATTTTTGGGATTTTCTCAGATTGCATCGCGCCTCCTCCGATTAAAATTGGAATGTTGTGTTTTTCTCTTATCTTTTTTACTAGCCTTTGACCTGCAGAAAGATTATCTTGCAATGTTATTGAGAGAAGTACTATGTCCGGGTTATTGTTTTCAATAAAACTCATAATTGATTCTGTTGGGATAGAAGTTCCAATATTGTAAACTTTGAATCCCTTTATTGAAAGATATGTTTCCAATACGTCGCATCCTAAATGATGTTCTTCCCCTAGTGGAACGCATATTAGCACTTTTTTCTTGTTTGCTTTTCCCGAAACGTTATCCATTATAATTTTCACAAGTGTTTGGGCAATGTTACTGGCAACATGCTCTGTTGCTATACTTATTTTATTATTGGCCCAATCATTGCCAATATCATACATGACGGGTTTTAGAATTTTATCGAAGAAATCTGCTTCATTAAAAATTTTAACATATTCCTCATAAATTTTTACAGTTTCTTCAATATCTCCCTCTGTCAATTTTTTGTATAATCGCTTCTTTGATTTTCTTGTCGCCTCCTCTCTTTTTTTGGTGTCTTTTGGATTATGTGATGCAAGAATTGATAACAATTTGGGGTCATTTCTGTATTCTATTGGTATGTCGTCTTTTACTACATCTGATGCCTTTCCAAGATATTTTACAATTTCTTGTCTAGATGTACTTTTTTTTGAATCCCATATGCTTTTAACGAGATAAAGATATTGATCTGATTTTACTTTCTTGGCTCTGATGTAGACCATACTTTTCTTTTGGCATCTGCTATTTAACTAGTGCTAATTAAAATATATAGTGCTAAATTACCTTGCACTTTTTCACAAGTGAATTTTTTCTGATGTGCTTTAGAACTAGTAAAATAAATTATCACTAGTTTAAATAATTTAATAATCAAAGAAAATATGATGAAATATGTTTGTCAATGTTGAAAAAATCTTTTCCCTATTGACACTGAAGAGAGGTTTTTCTAATGGATAAAATAATTTTATCTAAAACTATCCAGCAGTCATCCCCTTTTTCAATTATGGTTACTGGTTCAACTGGTTTTATTGGCTCTAGATTGATAACATTACTCGCTTCTAATGGATATACTGTTACTGGATTGAGTAGAAGAAAATTAAATGATACAAAAAATGTGAAATATGTACAAGCGGACGTGTTTGACAGAGAACAACTCTGTCAAGCCATGAAAGGAATCGAAATCGCATTTTACTTACTCCATTCTATGGAAGGAACTAAAGATCATTGGCAAGAGTTTGCATCTCGAGAAAGAGTTCAAGCTCAAAATTTTCTCTATGCTGCGACAAAGGCTGGTGTGAAAAGAATCATCTACTTGGGAGGATTGGTCCATGACAGTTTGGATTTATCACCCCACATGAGGAGTCGCAAAGAAGTGGGTGAAATTCTTGCATCTGGCAGCATTCCTGTAACTGAATTTCGTGCATCTTTGATAATTGGTGCACAAGGTGGCTCTTACGCAATGCTTCGATATCTTGTGGAGCGATTACGGATAATGGTTTGCCCTTCTTGGGTAAAATCACTAGCTCAGCCAATTGCTGTGGATGATGTGATTTTCTATTTGGCAGAATCTCTTTCAGAGCCTGAAACCGTGGGTCAAATATTTGAAATTGGGGGTCCTGATAAAATCACTTATGAAGAATTGATGAGAATTTATGCTGCATATCTGAACAAAAATTTATTCGTTTTACAAATTCCATTTTTAACTACTCGGCTTTCATCTTACTGGGTTGATCTCATTACTCCTGTGAAAGCCTCCCTTGCAAGACCTCTCATTGATAGCCTTGTACATGACACTGTTGTCACTGATGATAAAATTAATCGAATTATTCCTCTAAAATTAAAATCTGTAAGAGAATCAATTGACATTGCTACAAAAGAAATGGAATCTTCTCCTCCAGAATCTGAATTAAAAGAAGAAAGAACTGGTTTTAAAATCAATCAAAACATCATCCAAATTTCATTATTTGCATTGGCCATCATTGGAACGTCATACTACTGGTTAGATGATAGACCTGAAGTTTATCAGACACTTTGGTTACTCGGTTCATCTGTATGGTATATTGCCATTTTCTCATCTATGCTATTAATTCGAAATAAAACCCGTTTAGGATATTTTATTGCAGGAATAATTTCTTGGGTGACTTTGGCATTTTGGTTATTGGATGACTTTTATGTCGTTTTTGAAACTTCCTTGATTGCATCTCAACCAAGTGAATTAATGACTATCAGAAATTTTATTGGTATCGGAATTGCATCAATTGCTGTCATTGCATCTCATAATTTGTTTCACAAGGTGATAGATTATCAGTACAAAGGAAAACCTATCTAGATTGGTCTTGCTATGCTATTTTTTTAATTTTTAGCATAATTTCATTAGTCATTTTTAACAAATCGTTAATGTTACTATCTCCTGCAAAATTTCTTGTCATGCATGTTTACTTTGAAAATTGGACATAACAGATTGTATGTTATTTCATATGACAGTCATTTTTTGAGCCTACTTTAATTATTCATAATATGTACAAATGAGTTATCTGAGACTCTCAAATTGATAAATTTTTCAGGCTGGATTATTTTTGCAAGAATTTCAATTCCCTCTATAGCTCTGATGCTTGGTTTACTAAAAAATGAATTTGCATCCACCGCAAAAACCCTTTCTTTTTTCACTGCATCTAAAGAATTCCACACCGTATTATTTTTTAGAATTTTATTGTATTCAGAAATTGTTCTTTGAGTATCAAAACCACATGGCATCAAAATTATGATGTCTGGGTTTGATTTTGTTATTTCTCTCATTGTTAATTTTCTTGAGTGTTCGCCTGTCTTACTAATCAGGTTAATCCCTCCTGCGATTTCAATCATTTCTGGAACCCAATGCCCTGCTGTAAAAAATGGCTCAATCCATTCTATTGCAAGAACTTTTAGATTTTTTTTAATGATTGCTTCTTTAATATTTTGAATTCTTTTTTCTAGTGAATTTGTAATCTCTTTAGCCTTGTCTTCACAGTTTAGTATTTCTCCTAATTTTGTTACAGATTCTATGATTTCTTTCATGTTATGTGGATCCATTGAATAAAGAATTGGTTTTGTTTTTAGAATTTGGATTGCTTTGTTTACCTGATTAGTATATGCAGCACATACTTCACATGTTTCTTGAGATATTATCAAATCTGGATCTGCATTTTTTAAATTACTTTCATTTAAGACAAAAATATCCTTGCCTTCATTTAACAACTTACATGTTGTATCGTTGATCTCTTTACTAGTCAATTTTTCTGAATCTATTACAGTGTTTATGATTTTAGGTTTTGATAATGCCTCTTTGGGATATTTGCATTCATGAGTTACTCCATACAGATTATCTTGTTTGCCTAATTCGTAAAGTAATTCGGTAGCACTCGGCAAAAATGACACAATTCTGTCAACTGTCATATTTTTCTTAGTGAAAATTATCCTTTAAACACCATCCGTTGACAAACCATCAATTTTTCTTATTAGGCAGATTAATAGCCCAATTTTAGGCACGAATTTGCATGTCTTTAGACTCTCAAAACATTCGCCATGCAATTTTGGCTAAATGGCATGAGTCCATTTCAAAGCATGGGAATTTGTTCACTTCCGACTCTGTTAGCGGAACTAGCCCTCCGTCTGTCTTTGTCGGCTCATATAATTATCCTAAAGTTTTTGTCGGTCCTATGGTTCCTCCACTGCATGGGGATACAAGCCTATTAGATAGTCCTGAACAATGGAAAGGAAAGTCTTTGGAAGACATTGTTAATTTCAGATTGAATTTAGTTCGAGGCATACAAAAAATATCTGTTGATCAAACCGATGGACGTTACATTGAAAATCTTCAAGAGGTTGCAATGTCTTCAAAGCCTATTGATTCTGATCTAATTTTTCAAAAAACTACCTCTCCCAGCATTTCTATGGATGGTGAGAGTGCTCCTTTTGGTCCTATTGGTGAAATCAAATCTGTAAAATTTTCTGGAACCACATCTGTCAAATCCATAGAAAAAACATACTATGATAAAGATTTGAAGGCAGAAGATGCTGTTTTAAATTTATATAATTCTGGAATTGAGATTTCAAAAATTCAAAAATGTTTTAGCATTGGGATGTTGGGCCAAAAAAGGAAACTAGTCCCCACCAAATGGAGCATCACTGCAACTGACGATATAATTTGCAAATCCATCACCGAGGATGTTTTGAATTACGGTTTAATTGATTCTTGTCGAATTTTTTCATATGAACACTTGGGTAATATTTTCACTATTGTATTATTCCCGCATAGGTGGGTCTATGAAATGATTGAAGCGTGGTATTCTAATGGTCTCACCGGTTTTGGTTCTGACTATGAAGATGCACGTGGAATAGATCATCCCCCAAAAATTGCTGGTGCATATTTTGCAGCAAAATTAGGTGTTTTAGAGTACCTAAATAGGCACAAAATTCAGGCTGGAGTTGTTATTTTACGAGAAATTCGTCCTGAATATGCTATTCCAGTTGGTGTATGGCAAGTCCGCGAAGGAATTCGCGAGGCAATGAACCAAAGCTATATCATCGCAGATGATTTTGATCATGCTTTATTTTTAGCATCAAAGAAGATGAGTATTAGCAAATCTGAATGGCTGTCTCATGGAAATATTATTGAATTAATGAGACAAAAAACACTGTCTGATTTTTTTTAATATTTTTCTTTTGATAAAAGCTTAAACAAATTCCCTGGGTCGGGATTTGAATATAGTAAAAAATATGTCTGACTAGCAAGATATGTGTTATTGAATCGATAAATTACTGGATTGATTTCAGAAAGGATTTCCCCCACGGTGATACTTTCTTCCTTGAATTTATCCAACAAATCAAAAAATTCTTCT
The DNA here is from genome assembly GCA_036525555.1 of Candidatus Nitrosopumilus sp. Lineage (GTDB taxonomy): Archaea > Thermoproteota > Nitrososphaeria > Nitrososphaerales > Nitrosopumilaceae > Nitrosopumilus. Next base: position 100,353 of record DATDAD010000030.1, on the reverse strand, counting down.
TTCTCTTGCTGATTAAAATTATTTGAAAAATATCCAAAAATATGTAATAATACATTACTATGTTTTTTAATTGTAGGTTCGATTTCTAATGCTTTTTTAAGGTGTACCTCAAATGCTTCTACTGTTTCCTGGAATTGATTTTTTTTGTAGCTTGCAACAATATTTCCTAATATCTTTAATTCATGCTGATTATGTGCCATTATCATATACTTGTTCATCGCTTGAAATGATACCAGATTCTTTATTTTATTTGAATTTTTTACATCTTGAAATCTCTTCATTACAAATTCGATTGCATCCTTTTCTGAAATTGAATGCATTTCTGAGTTAACTATTCCCTGATTTTTATCCACTTTTCATGTTCTTTTCAATTTAGATATAAGGAAATTCCCCCATCTGAACACTTAGCACTATGCCCTGCTCATTCCTGCAGATTACCACTAGATGATGCTTTAGCACTATTTTATATACAATGAGGGAAAATAACACATAATGAAAATCACAATAACTGCAGTCGCAGCAATTCTGATAATTGCCTCAACAGTATCTACTGCATATGCCGAAGTTCCTAGTTGGGTCAAAAACAACGCTGGATGGTGGGCAGATGGAGCAATCACTGATGCCGAATTCCTTACTGGAGTTTCATTCTTAATAAAAGATGGAATAATCAAAGTACCTTTAACATCTGTATCTTCAGAAACTTCTGACAAAGTTCCTAGTTGGGTCAAAAACAACGCTGGATGGTGGGCAGATGGAGAAATCTCTGATGGTGAATTTGTCAATGGAATTCAGCATTTGATGAAAATCGGATTAGTAACTGTTGCACCCTCTGAAACCTCTCAAGTAGGTCAAGTTCCTGTTGCCTCTAGTGATTCGGAATTAGACTTGCTTCAAAGTAAATTAGATGAATGCTCAGAGATCACAAAAGCATACGATAGACTAAACTGTGAAAGATCTGCTAAGCATGAAATCACTGCGTATAATTACAAACTGATTTCTGAAGCATACCAAGCCGGGCCTGTTACTTTCTATTGGCCTGGATTTGTAACTGAAGGAAATAGCTTTGAAATAACCTCCTCGGGACAAGCAATGCTTCGACTTAGAATCCTAGTTGAGAATACTGGTTCTACTCAAGAGGCACTTTTCTGTACAGGACCTGCAATTTGCAACTATGATGTTACCAATGGCGACACTGATTACAAATATTCAGGAATGGATTTCACAAACGGCCAATTAATTTTGCCCCCTGGACAATCTAAAATATTCAACATGTTCTTTGGACCTAACATTGGTGGTGGTGGAACTACATTTGAATATGATCCAAGTAAAGAATATTACTTTAGAGGCAGCGAATCATTTGGAAGTATCTCTATTCCATTAAATCTGGAATAATCCTCCATTTTCTATTTTTTAAATACTTTGATCTTTTATAATACAAGAGATTAAATTCAAGATCCGCTCGTTGACATTGAAAAGATGTCTGAAAGTTTTGAAAATACTTTTTCGAATTATGGATTATACGATATTGATGACTCCCTTGAATTGAATCTGCCTGGCAGTCAGATTAGGATTAGAAAGATTAGCGAAAACGTGTTTTCATATTCTAGAAAGAATTTTGATGATGATTTAATTGAGAAAATAATCCCTGTCAAATCCCCTAAACTTCAAATTGAATTGTGTCCAATTAGACCGTCAAATTTTCCTGCAAAGCGAACAAATTTCATGTATCTTGATATTGCCACTCCTATCTTTTTATCTGAAAATTCATCAGCTACTGTTTTCCTACGTTGTCCAATTGAGATAGGCGTCTTTTTTGTCCATGATGGTCATAAAGATTCACTTGATTCTTTTACGTGTGATCCTGTAAATTCAAGATTTTGCCTTTATGGTGCCCCTGAATCTGGTGCTCTGTGTAAATATGCTTACACTGAGATAGTTGAATCCTATGATGATTCTATCCCATTTGTTAATGGTGTGTTAAAAGTAAATCTCCAGAATGAATTATCTAAAGGCCTTAGTATTAGTAAAATAGTTTTTCCTATGTCTGATAATTCTATTTATTATCATGACTCAAATGCGATATTTGATTCATTGAATGCTGTTTTGAAGAAAAAACTAACACTTGAAATAATTGATATTAATTCTGAAAAAATTCAAACTTCTTTTACATTATCTCCAGATTATGAAAAAATTGAAACAGTAAAACATATGGACATGGGTGTTGAATGATGGTTTTAGAATTTTTATCAAGTTTATCTGAAATTGAAATTACTGGTGGATTGACCCTTCTCTCTTTACTAATTGGGGGAATAATAATGGGAGTTGGCGTAATTATTGCACGAACTGTCCGAGTTTTGTTTGCAAAATATTATGCTCCAAAACTACCTCAAGATTCGGCAAAAAACTTTGGAAAGCTAATTTATTTTGGAATCATAGTTATTGCCTTTTTGGTCTTTACATCCACTACAGGTTTTGATTTTTCTGGATTGCTTGTTGCAGGAGGAATATTTGGTATTGTAATTGGTTTTGCAACTCAATCTGTTGTTTCTAATTTAATTTCAGGCATCTTCTTGATGATTGAAAAACCTGTAAAACAGGGTGATAAAATTGAAATTTCTGGATCTGATGTTGCTGGAACTTTGCTTGATATTAGCACTTTTTCTGTTCGTGTAAAAAGATTTGATGGAACTATAATTAGAATTCCAAATGAATCCTTTTTTACATCAAATATTCGTTCATTGTCCTCAACGCCTGTAAGGAGATCTGAGGCTATGATTGGGATTGCATACAAGGAAGACATTGAGGGCGCCATATCTGTAATGAATAAAGAAATTCGTAAATCTATGAAATTTGTTTTGATCCTACCTAAACCTGAATTCAGAATTAATGAATTAGCTGATTCAAGTGTGAATATAGAAATTTTGGTTTGGCATCCTCGAGATGATTGGGATCAAGTTGGTCCAATTTTACTCAAAGTTGCTAAAAAGGCATTAGATGAAAATGGTATAGAAATTCCATTCCCTCAACGTGTTATTTGGAATGCAAAAGAATAGTCTGTGTAATCTAAACTACTATTTTTTGAGCACGTCGTTTCTTAATCAAACTAAACATGATCATCCCCACATTGATGATTGAAATAATTTCTATTAGATCAACTCCGTACAAGAACCAGTCTATTATTGGATGAACTCGTGACACAATTCCTGCCTCTAACATAATATCTGCATTCCATACCATATGTGGTATTTGAATAAATTGAATAATTGCAATTAAAATAACACTGCCTAGTATTTTATTTTCATACCAATTCCAAAATTTACTCCATGCATTCATGCATTGTTATATTTTTTTACCGTATTAAACACCTCGAAAATTAGATTCTCCTAATTAGACACTCCTAATTTCTTTAGGCATAAATTATAGAATGCTTAGCTTGAGCTTTTATTTTTAATTTTTCTTTTTATTGCAAATACTGTGATCAAAATTAGAGCTGTTATGATGACAAATAAAATCATAATTGAAATGTAATCGTTTACAAATATTTTTGTCTCCCACCATGATTGTGGAAGAATTAGAAAAATATTCTCACTTGAAAAATCTTCTATCGTACCTATTGCTAAACTATATTTTCCTTTTTGATTTTTCTCATCTAGAACTATGATCAAATACTCTCCATCTGAAGTCAATTCTGCATTGATTTCTTGTCTTTCCCAGTATGTTACTTGCCCAAACGGTTCATAGAATTCATTTGATGGAAAATTTCCTTCATACAGAAATTTTTTAGTGTTGCTTTGCGATTGTGCATTATTGCTGGTTTGATTATTTTCTGGACTAACTAAAACAAGACTCGGAGAATATTTTTCCAATCCTTCAATTTTTGGAATTACGATGCTTGCATAAAGTGACTCTCCCTTTTTACCATCAAATACGTAAAATTTGGCTTCGTTCACTCCTAAATTTTCATATATTGCCCATGAAATTTTATGATCTGGAATTTTTAATGCACTGTCGATATCTCTATGGGAGTCATCATGCATAATCAATTTGTGAGCATAAGCTGGGCTTGATGTGAGGAGGACGATGATGGATATTATAATTATAATTTGTTTTATGCCTACCATTCTCAAAAATGGTATTTTAACCACCCTCTCATTAAACCCATATTAGCACTAGTCATAATTTTGATCACTATTGATATATTTAAAAATTAAATATCTAATATGAAACAAACTATCCCTCAAAAATGTAATCAGTGTGGTTATACCTATGAAGAATGGTCTTGTGACTACTGCTATAGCAAATATATTACAAAATTTATTGGGGGTGAGTATCATGGAACACTTGGATAAAGAATTATCTGACAATATGATTGATGACTCAAGAATCCCTATACGAATTGCATTCATAAAACCTGATGGCTCTCCAAACATAATATCACTTTGGTATGAACTAATTGGAGGAAAAATTTATTGTGCCACACAGAAAAAGGCAAAAATAGTTTCTTATTTGGAAAAAAATCCTCGATGTGGATTTGAAATTGCAGCCGATAAGCCTCCATACAAAGGACTTCGTGGTAGTGGTCTTGCAAAAATTATTCCAGCCGATGGAAAAAAAACTCTCTCATTATTAATGACAAAATATCTTGGGGATAAAACATCTACCTTATCTCAATATTTGCAAAAAAATCTAACTACAGAAGTTGCAATTGAAATAACTCCTGAAAAAATAGTCTATTATGATTATTCTAAAAGAATGAAAGATGCCTGATGCTGTGAAGGATGATACCTGCCCATCTTCTGGCTCTAAAAATTTTAATGACATAAATTTTGAAGAGGCAAAAAATTATTGCTGCAATTCTAAAAAATTCTGGCTTGTGTAAAAAGGAGGGTGGCTTTAAATGAGGATCTGGTATATCCCCCCAAATTTTTTATGCCAAAATCATTTGCTAGGAGAACAGAGAACTGCATGCAATGTGGGTAATAATCACTGAAAAGAAAAAAGTATATTCAGTGCATCATAAAGTACTTAGATGATATGGCAAGATTAATGCCCTTTATTTTACGCATGAATTATTAGTAAATGGGATGTTTACTAGATGTTATGATCATAAAATCCCTCGTGATAAAAGAAAGTCTGCTGGAAAATCACTCCAAGATGTTTTCTTTGATGATTCTTTAGGACAAATCAAAATTCTAAAAAACAAAAACTGCGATTGCAAAATATGATGGATGCTTCATCCATGGGTAGTTAGCACTAGCTAAAAATTTACCCCTAGGTTATATCATATGAACTGTAAATAATAACGAGTCAAATGCAACAAACAACAAATCAAAAAACACCACAGTTAAAGTTTGCAGCAATTTTAGCTGTTGCAATTTCAGTAACACTCGTCTTTACGGTAACTCCTTGGAATGTGATTCCTATCTCTGTTACTGAGGACGTGACTGTAATTGCAGTAACCGACTATGGCTGTGTTGGAGAGTCCGCCATTGGACGTTCTGTTGTTGTTTCTAATTGCAATGCTGGCGTTGGAGATTCTATATCTGCAACATTCAACATACCTGCAATGGAAATCAACGGATATTATGACAGAATTGAGGATAAATTAAAGATGGTTAATCCTTAATTCAATTTTTTACTTTTCCGCTTTTATTTTCTCTTTTATCATCCAGATTGTTTTTTCTTTGTGATCGATTAACTCAATATTCATTTCATTTAATTTATCTCGTATTTTGTCTGCAACCTCAAATTCTTTTTCTCTCCTTGATTGCTCTCTCTGATGAATTAATTTATCAATTTCTTCTTTTTTGCTATCTGTTATCTCTGGAATGATTAACCCCAAAATCTCCAACATCTTTTTTAATTCTTTTTTAATTATTCTGGCATTTTCTTTTCCAAGTTTTTCATCGGCAGCTAATCTGTTAGTTTCTTTTACTAATTGGAAAAATGCCGATAATGCCAAATGTGTATTGAAATCGTTGTCTAACGCATTATTGAACTCTGCACTCACTTTATTGACAAATTCATCTATGTTTTCACTATTTTCATTCTTTGCATGAATCAATTCGTAATGACATGTTTCTACTTGCCTCCATTTGATGAGATTTTCTTTTAGTAATTCTTCAGAATAATCAATTGGCTTTGAATAATGTCCTGATAAACAAAATAATCTGATGATGTTGGGTCCCCAGTTTTCAATAACATGCTTGATCGATTTTACATTTCCAATGGATTTTGACATTTTTTCCCCATCAATGGTGACCATTCCAACATGCATCCAAATTTTTGCAAATTGTTTACCTGTACATGCTTCAGATTGTGCAATTTCATTTTCATGATGTGGGAAAATCAAGTCACGGCCTCCTCCATGAATGTCAAAATTTTCTCCAAGATACTTTATGCTCATTGCAGAACATTCTATGTGCCATCCTGGACGTCCTTTGCCCCAAGGACTATCCCAAACTGGTTCTTTGTCTGATATTTTCCATACTGCAAAATCAATTGGGTCTTCTTTCTCTTCATCTACTTCTATTCTTGCTCCTGATTGAAGTTCATCAATTTTCTTTTTGGATAATTTTCCATATTCTGGAAATTTTGATACAGAGAAATATACTCCGTTTTTTGTTGGATATGAAACACCTTTCTCAATCAATTTTTCAATAAATTTTATAATTTCTGGAATGTGCTCTGTTGCTTTAGGATAGTTTGTGGCTCGCTTCACATTTAGTCCATCAAAGTCGTTATAGTAATTTTCAATGTACTTAGTACTAATCTGCTTTGCCGTTTTGTTTTCTTCGTTGGCACGATTGATAATTTTATCATCTACATCTGTAAAGTTTTGAATAAATTCAATTTCAATTCCCTTGGATTCAAGATATTTTCTCAATACATCAAAAACTATGATTGTTCTTGCATGGCCTATGTGAGATTCGTCATACACTGTAACTCCACAAAGGTAAATTTTGACTTTTTTTGAAATGTCTACTTCCTGCTCTGATTTTGATAATGTATCTTGAAGTTTCATTCTATTCTCCGTCTGGTTTTTGCGATAGTGATCTTTTATGCTCACTGTTTTTGTATAATAGGTGTATTTTTTCTATAGTCTCTTTATCGATTTGAGTCTTTTTTTCTATTTCCTCTATTGAGAGGTTCTTTTCAAACATGCAATACAAAATTGAATCAATCTCCTCATATGATGTTCCAATCTCTTCTTCAGCTCCATGATCTTTCCATAGGTGGGGGCTGCTTTTTTTTGCTATGACTTTTTCTGGTACTCCTAGATATTTTGCAATTTCTCTTACTTGTAGTTTGTATAATGAAATAATTGGTGTAATGTCTGATGCTCCGTCGCCAAATTTTGTAAAATATCCAATCATGTATTCGCTTTTGTCACTTGATCCTAGAACCAAATAGTTTCTAATATTTGCATAATAATATAGAATGTTTGCTCTGACTCTGGCCCTGAGATTTCCTTTTGCTTTTTCATTTGGTTCAAGATACATAGAGTATTCCTTTATTATCGGGTAAATGTCGATTAACTTGTATTCTATTCCCGTTAATGCAATCATCCTAAGTGCATCCTCTGTTTCTGATTTTGGAGTAATTGATGTATCAGGCATTATTATTGCAAGAGTTTTGTCTTGTAGATTTCTCTTGCAAATGTAAGCTAAAACTGCTGAATCTATGCCTCCGCTTAATCCTAAGGTTACTCCTTTTGCATAATTTTCTTTAATTTGCTTTTCTAGAAAATCTTCAATTCGTTCGGTAATTTTTGAATAATCTTGATTTGTAATCTCGTTTATGATTTCTTGGTTCAACAATTGTTCTTGAGAATATATGAGAATAAAACTTATGCTTAATATCAAATCAGAGCTTGCTCATTTTGAACATACAATATTCCATATACTTTGTTAGTGTAATTTGATTACAGAATAATACCTGTGCCCAACATAACCCATACCTAGCACTGGAGGAGGGAACTTTGTCCCTTCTCTTTTGCCCCATTAGATTGATTATATAATATCCAATATTTCTTAATTATTTTCCAAAATTTCAAACGTTGTTGATGCTATTTGTACACCGTGATAACTTAGATTTACGTGATGAACTCCAACTTGTGATTCATTTGTAATGTGTAGTAGTGTATAGACGTCTCCGTTTTTAGATGCATATGAGTTGATTTCATTTTCTGACTCATCTGGTGAGATAATTGTTATGGTAATTTGTTCGCCTCTAGAATAGTCTTCAACAAAGCCTACAAAAACAATTTCATGATAATTGTATTTTGATTTTGGCTGCTCAAACTTTTCTTCATCTACTGTGATGTAACTTGCAGTTTGTGATTCTGCAGCAAATACAACCTGTGAGATACCAATAACTAGAACTCCCAATAATACTGAGAGAACTATCTTACTTTGCATAATTTATTATCCTATTTTTGACATAAAAGAAATATGCAAACATTCCATGAATGGAAATTAGCCGATTTTGTAATTTTTTGACATAACACAAGTTGTGCCCAAAATTGAGATGTCTTTTTTTTAATTTACAGTGGGTTTTTATGATTAAATGTCGATATAGATGCCATCATCTCTGGCTTCTACCGGATATGTTTCAAGTTTTACATCTTTGAGATAGTCTGTCAGCTCTCCTGTCTTGATATTGTAATGCCAAAAATGTAAAGGGCATTCTACAATATCTCCTTCTAGTTTTCCTGGTGCAATAGATCCGTCTTGATGAACGCAGAGATCATCTATTGCATGATACCCGTCTTGATTAAAAATTGCAATTTGTTTGCCATCTACTTTGAATGCTTTCCCTTTGCCTGCCTGTACTGCTCCTTTATCTGCAATTTTCTTCCAAGTCAATAAATTTCTGATATCTTTGTCATTTATTTACATTCGCATGATAGAATCATATACCTGTAAAGTGAGATGGACTTATTGAGTAAAGTAAAATCCACTCCAAAATTAATCAAAGAAGGAAAATTGTCTTATGAATGGGCTAGATCCCATATGCAAATTCTTGATAATACAATTAATCGTTATAAAAAAACAAAACCTCTGAAGGGAATCACTTTGGGATTTTGTCTTCATATTACTAAAGAAACATCTGTTTTACTAATGGGTGCAAAAGAGTTAGGTGCAACAGTTGCTTGCTGTGGTGGAAATCCTCTTACTACACAAGACAATATTGCTGCATTTTTGGCATCTCAAGGCATTCATGTTTATTCTTGGCATGGACAATCTGTCAAAGAATATGATTGGTGTATTGATCAGGTGTTGAAGCACAATCCGACAATTCTAACTGATGACGGTGCTGATATGAACATCAAAGCTCATTTTGATAAACGATTTAAGGATATGAAAATTTTAGGTGCGACTGAAGAAACCACTGCCGGTGTAACAAGAATTAGAGCAGTAGAAAATCAAGGTAAACTTCGTTATCCTGTCATCTTAGTTAATGAGGCATACACAAAACACATGTTTGATAATAGGTATGGCACTGGACAAAGTACGATAGATGGCTATCTTCGTGCAATGAATCTTTTGATGGCCTCAAAACGTGTTGTGGTAGTAGGTTATGGCTGGGTTGGACGTGGTGTTGCATCTAGATGTCAGGGAATGGGTTCTAAAGTTATTGTAACTGAGGTTGATCCTGTAAAAGCACTTGAAGCCCATATGGATGGATTTGAAGTAATGCCAATGGCACAAGCTGCAAAAATTGGTGATATGTTTATCACATGTACTGGAATGACTAGTGTTATTCGAAAAGAGCATATCTTGAAAATGAAAAATGGTGCAATCATGGGCAATGTAGGTCATTTTGATGTTGAAATTGATAGTAAATTTTTACTAAAATCCTCAAAGTCTGTTAAAGAAGTAAGACCTAATCTTGATGAGTGTACATTGAAAAATGGAAAAATAGTTTATCTTATTGGACAAGGCCGTCTTGCCAATTTAGTTGCAGCAGAAGGTCATCCTCCTGAAGTAATGGCCCAGTCATTTTCAAATCAGATTTTATCCGTTTTGTATATCCTTAAAAATCATAAAAAGATGGAAAATAAGATCATCAATGTTCCTGAAGAAATTGATCAACAGATAGCAGTTGATGCACTGAAAGCAATGGATGTTAAAATTGACAAACTTACTCCAGAGCAAGTAAAATATGCAAACAACTGGTAAAACTTCTTAAGCTTGATCTCGTCACTGGCTAATATCCAATGAATAAAAAAGCAATCATTACTAGTGCATTACCTTATGCAAATGGTGAAATTCATCTTGGCCATGTGGCCTCTACATACCTTCCTGCTGACGTGACCACTAGATTCTTGAAACTAAATGGGGTTGAAGCATACTATGTCTGCGCATCTGATGATTTTGGAACTCCTATCTTAATTCAGTCTGAAAAAGAAGGTAAAACTCCTGCTGAGTATGTTGCATACTGGAATAAACGAGATTATGAAGATTTTTCTGCCTTTAATATTGGATTTGACTATTTTTACAAGACTAGCTCTTCAGAAAATATTACTTTTGTTCAGGATGTATTCAAAAAATTAAATGACTCTGGACATATTTATGAAAAAGAAATTATTCAATTCTATTGTAATAATGATAAAAAATTCCTTCCTGATAGATATGTGAAAGGTATCTGCCCTTACTGCAAAGCTGAAGACCAATACTCTGATCTTTGTGAAAGTTGTGGCCGTGTCCCTGAGGAAATCACTGATCCTAAATGTTCTCTATGTGGTCAACCTCCAACTAAAGAAAAAACAAAACATTATTTTTTCAAACTCAAAAACTTTGGTGAATCTTTATCAAAATGGCTGGATGAAAATCAAAATCTCCAAAAGGATGTTAAAAAATATGTTCAAAATTGGATAAAATCAGGATTAATTGATTGGGATATTACAAGAGATATTCCTTGGGGTGTACCAGTTCCATTAGATGGTGCAAGTGACAAAGTATTCTATGGTTGGTTTGACAATCATTTAGCTTACATTTCAACTGCGATTAAATTTCTAAACGATAAAGGGATAGACGGAAAAGACTTTTGGAATTCTGCTGACATTTACCATTTTATTGGAAAGGATATAGTTTATCACCACTATCTATTCTTGCCTGCGATGAGATTGGGAATTAATAGCGAATACAAGCTACCTGATTACATTCCAACTCGTGGTCATTTAACATTACAGGGAAAAAAGATTTCTAAAAGCAGGAACTGGTATATTGGATTAAAACAGTTTTTACAATATTATCCTGCAGATTATTTGAGATTCTACCTGATTTCAATAAATCCTTACTCTCAAGATGACTTGAATTTTGATTGGGATGATTTTACAACCCGAATCAACTCTGAATTAATTGGGAATCTTGGTAATTTTGTTAATCGTGCACTTGGATTTACAAAAAAAGCATTTGATGGAAAAGTTCCTGAACCTGACACATTTGATGAAAAAGATCTTGAAGCTGAAGAAAAAATCAAAAGCCTTTCCTCAGATGTAGGCTCGCTTATGGAGCAAAATCATCTTGATAGGGCTTTGAAGAAAATAATGGAATTCTCATCTTTCTTTAATCAGTATTTTCAACACAAGGAGCCATGGAAAAATGGTCCTGGAACTGCAAACTGTGTGTATCTCTCAGTAAATGCCGCTAGAAGTATGGCAATTGCATTGTTTCCATTCTTACCTGAATCGTCCCAAAAAATCTGGACTCAATTGGGATTGGATGGAGAAATAAGTAATTCTTCTTGGAGTGACATGTCTGTTTTAGGAATTAATGCCGATCATGAACTGGGTAATGCATCTCCTCTGTTTACAAAAGTTGAAGAAGCAGATATTGAAAAACACAAGAGTCATCTTGGCCCCTCTGAGTAACAATGAAGCCAATACTCCGAATATCTACTAGAGGATATTATGATCTATCAAATGGCAATACCTTAAAAAATAATTCTTACTATGCCTATCCAAAAAATGATTTTAAGAAATTAATTGACTCAAAAGAAATTACAATAATGATTCATGGACTGCGTAATGATAATGCTGGAGCAATTGCAAAAGTTGTTTTAGCAAAAAAGCAATTACAGAAATTGGGATATGTTCATCCTGTCGTTGGATTTAGTTATGACTCTAACACTACTGGCGCTCATTTGATAAAACATGCAAAACATGCACTAGCAGTGGGCCAAAAAATTGCAAAGAAAAATGGCAAAAATCTTGGGAAATTCATTGAAGATTTCAAAAAGAACAGTCCGAAAACTAAGATTAGATTGATGGGTCATTCTTTGGGGTCTCAGGTAATTCTGAGCACTCTTGAATATCTTGCAAAAAAGAAACAAAACGTTGGAATTATTGAGGGTGTGTATTTTTTTGGGGCTTCAATAACTGAGGATGTTCCATCATCAAAAAAATATGGGAAAATTTTACAGTCTGTAGTTAATTCAAAAATTGTAAATCATTATGCTCCAACAGATGAAGTTCTTAGTTGGGCTGATAATGAAAAATATGTCAAAGGCCCTTTGGGTCTCAATGGTGCAATAGGCAAACCTGTGAAAAAATATCGTCAAAAACTAGTCAAGCCTAAAAATCACAGATTTGCCAGTTATGCGACAGTCTTGAATGTATTTCCTTGAATTCTTGGAAAAAGTATGATTAGTTCGTGAGCCTTTTATACAAAAAATTGTATCTGCATATTATAATGGATACTAACACTGATTCTTTATCTGGAAACAAGTCAATTTTGTACCATCTTCAGATTTTAGATGAACAGAATGATTTGAGTACAGATCTTTCAGATTATCCTTGCTAGACTTCACGAATAGTTTTTAGATTATACTTTTCTAAAGGCATTATGAATGGTACAAGTTGTGATAACTGTTTTACTGGATATCGTCCAGGACAATTGGTTTCTTGTGATCAATGTGGTTCAGAATTTTGTGATAGTTGCATAAAAAACCACAAACACTGAAAACTGCTTTAAAAAATTCAAAACTTCATAAGATCCATTTTTAATCAAAAAATTATGGTAAGATCTGTAAATTTTGTAGTCTTGGGAAAACAAGATATTGCATCTGATTTTGGAAAAAAAGGAACTGAAACAGATCTTACTCTCTATGATAGAAAAGAATCCGATGTGATCAAAACTTGGGTTGTTCCTAATGGGTTTCCTGATAAAATTCAACCTCTCTTTCAAGCAATTAACTTGGCAGAGTATGTCATATTGCTTGTTGACAAATTAGATAAATTCACAGGTGAGCAAATCATTGCACTTGATTCATTAAAAAAAGAAAAAGGAATTTTGTCCCATACCTTTGATGTTGATGAGTCTAAACTGGATATAATGATCAAAGGGACTGTTGTTGAAGGCTATGCAAAAGTTGATCAAGATAAAATCAAAGAGGAGATGGATAAATTTGAACCAATTACAAATGATGAACCATCTGAAATGGTAATTGATCATTGTTTTGATGTAAAAGGTGTTGGAACTGTAATTTTAGGTAAAGTCACTAATGGAACTATAAAACAATATGATAACCTGAAATTATATCCTGCTGGAACTGATGTTTTGATAAAATCAATTCAAATGCATGATGATCCTGTGAATGAATCCATATGTCCTGCAAGAGTTGGATTGGCAGTTAAGGGTGTTAAACCTGATGAAGTTGGACGTGGTGATATCATTTCTAAAGAAAATGCAGTTGATGTAAAAACAGAAATTGATCTTGATTTTCAAAAAAGTCCTTTTTACAAAAATGATATTGCTGAAAATCAGGGCTGTCTGGTTAGTATTGGATTGCAAATTAAAGCTGCAAAATTTTCCTCAATATCTCCATTAAAACTAACTTTTGAAAAACCCATAGTATGCAAGACTGGACAAATTGCTGTGATTCTAAAACCTGAATCATCCACAATTAGAATTCTGGGTAGTGGCACAATACAATAGTCTGATTTAATAAAATCATATTTTACAAATTAATATTCATGGAACCTGTACGTGCTTGTCCAATCTGTCCTAACTGTGGTTCTAAGAGATTCATTAGATTGCCCGGTGAGAGGGTGATTGTAAAATGTCGTTCTTGTGAGAAAATAATTGAAATCTAAATCATAGTTAATATTTGCAATATTTGTCCCAGAATCATGGCAAAAACATGGAAAGATGCTGATATCAGTCTTGATCCTATAAAGGATCAAACAATTGCTGTAATTGGTTACGGAATCCAAGGTGATGCACAAGCAAACAACATGAAGGACTCTGGTCTTAATGTGATAATTGGTCTTAAAGAAGGCGGTAACAGCTGGAAAAAGGCAGAAGCTGATGGTCACAAAGTAATGTCTGTTGCAGATGCAACAAAGCAAGCAGACATTGTTCACATATTGATTCCTGATATGATTCAAGGTCAAGTATACAAAGACGAAATCGGACCAAATCTTTCAGATGGAAAAGCATTGTCATTTTCTCATGCAGCTGCAATCTATTGGAAATGGATTGAAGCACCAAGCAATGTTGATTTAATCATGATTGCACCAAAGGGGCCTGGTTCTAAAGTTAGAGAGACATATCTTGATAATTTTGGAACTCCTGCAATCGTAGCTGTAGAACAAGATGCTACCGGAAAAGCTTGGGATAGAACATTAGGAATTGCAAAAGCAATTGGTAGTGCAAGAGCTGGATTAATCAAAACTGCTTTCAAAGAAGAAGTTGAAACTGATTGGTTTGGTGAACAAGCCGACCTTTGCGGTGGAGCAGCTTCTATGGTTACAAATGCATTTGAAACTCTTGTTGAAGCAGGTTATCAACCAGAAATTGCATACTTTGAAGTTTTACATGAACTCAAACTCATTGTAGACATGATTCAAAGATATGGAATCAATGGAATGTGGAGACGTGTTAGTGAAACTGCTAGATATGGTGGATTGACTCGTGGACCAATGGTGATGGATTCTGCAAATAAAGCGAACATGAAAAAAGTTCTCACCATGATTCAAGATGGTACATTCAACAACGAGTGGATTTCTGAATACCAGAAAAACGGTAAAGATGCATTTGACAAACACATGAAAGTATATGACGAACACCAAATTGAAAAAATTGGTAAAGAAATGCGTAAAATGATGTGGCCTGATTCCACAGAATAATCTTTTTTCTTATATTTTTCTTAATTTAGAAACTCCAGTTGTAATGTGGTTTATTATTGTAGGTAATGGTGTACCTGGACCAAATACATGATCGACTCCTGCTTTTACAAGTTCATCATGATCAACTTCTGGAATTACGCCTCCCCCAACTATTAGCACATCATTGATTCCTTTCTTTTTTAATGTCTTGACAACTCTTGGGAAAAGTGTCCCGTGTGCTCCATTTAACAAACTCATTGCTATTGCATCTACATCTTCGTCTTCTGCAATCTGTGCAATTCTTTCTGGAGTGGCAAAAAGCCCTGAATAGATGACTTCCATACCTGCATCCCTAAATGCCCTACATAGAACGAGTGCGCCTCTATCATGACCATCTAATCCTAATTTAGCAACTAAAATTTTGATGCTTCTTGTTGCGGCTTTTTGTTTCATGATTATAGATGTATTTTGGGATATTTTAAAAGGTTTATTTGATTTATACCTGTTCACCTCTTCAAATATATTGATTTAATCCCAATTGGTGTAGATAAGATATGACTGAAGATGTATGTGATTTTTGTAAAGGTGTAGGTTCTTCATCTACAAATATTTGTGTATATTGCAATGGGACTGGTGAATGGAATCAAGCTGCTCAAGCATATGTGAAAAATCATATTTGTCAATGTATTGTACTTGATAGAAAATTCTGCCCTGTTTGTAACAAAGCATGTCATCATGATACCACATTGAATCCCAAGCAAACTATCGACCCTGGATATGGTGGCAATTCCGCTCCTGAAATTACTGTCATTGCATAACTCCTAAAACACCGAATTCGTATTTGCCAAAAATACTCACACTTCTTATAGATGAGAAATGTTCTTAAATTATGTCTGAAGGTATCATAACTTACTCTATGTCTATTACAAATATCCTAATCCATGAGGTTAGAAACTAAAATGGATAATCCAACATGTGCTAGATGTGGAAAAAATTCTCTTTTGACTGATGAAGTTACAGGAGAAAATTTTTGCGGAAAATGTGGATATGTGATTACTGAAAAGTCTCAAGAATCTGGTCCTGAATGGAGATCATTTCAAAAAGACGGGGGGGCTGATCCTGCAAGAACTGGTGCTCCTTCATCACTAATGATACATGATATGGGATTATCGACTGTAATCAATCCGTTAAACAAGGATGCATCAGGAAAACCCCTTTCAACATCTATGAAAAGCACTATTGAGCGATTAAGAACCTGGGATAGCAGGAGTCAAGTTCATGCCCCTGTTGATAGAAATTTGAGACAAGCTCTAAGTGATTTAAATAAATTAAAAGATAAAGTTTCAATCCCTGCCAATGTTTTAGAGAAGGCAGCTTACATTTACAGAAAAGCTTTAGAAAAAAAATTAGTTAGAGGAAGATCAATCTCTGCAATGATTGCCGCATCACTATATGCGGCATGTAGAGACACTGAAACTCCTAGAACTTTGAAAGATGTTGCTGATGCTGCAAATGTCAAACGAAAAGACATTGCACGGTGTTATAGATTATTGCATCATGAATTGGAATTGAAAATGCCCGTGGTTGATTCGATTCAGTGTATTGCACGAATTTCAAGTAAGCTTGAGATATCTGAAAAAACAAAACGATATGCTGTCAAAGTTCTCAAAGAAGCACAAGAGCGTAAAGAATCTGCTGGTAAGGATCCAATGGGACTTGCAGCAACTGCCCTTTATTTGTCGTGTGTAAAGAATGGTGTTTCTATTACCCAACGAGATCTTGCAGAGGCTGCAGGCGTAACTGAGGTAACAATCCGAAATCGCTACAAGGGATTAAAAGCTGATCAATCTGTAAACCCTTAATCTGTCTTGCAATGCACACATGTGTCTACCCAGTAATTATATTCTAAAATCGCCTTTAGTTGTTATGCAAACACTTACACAATTAAAAATTGAAGAACCAGAAAGAAAAGAAAATTTTCTTGAAATTCTCTCTGACAAATATTGCAGATCCATATTGGAAGCAATTATGGACACCCCAAAATCTGCCATAGAAGTATCTCGTGAAAAAATTATTCCGTTGAGCACTGTTTATAGAAGAATACAACAACTACATGATTCAAAAATGATTAGGACTTCTGGTGTAATAACTGAAGAGGGTAAAAGGCTGTTTCTTTACAAAAGCAAAATCAAGGAAGTGAATACACGGTTTAGTGATGGAAAGCTTGATGTTGAAGTGGTTTTTACCAAAAACTAATATTTTTTAATATTCATGCTCATTAAAATCAGCGCCTAATGCAATCGATGCAATAACTGTTGATTCTGTAGTTTGGCATTTCATTTTTGAATCTGGTAAAAATTCTTTGAATATCTCTTGTAATAGTTGCTCCGTAAACATGGACCAATTACTTCCTAATTCATGTTGAATGATAAAATGATGTATTCTCCCTTCAATCCTGTGGTCTGATTTCATTCCAGATGCCTTCATGTAATCTTCTAATGTTTCAATACATCTTTTCAAATCATATTTTCCTTTGATAAATAATACTGTGTTTTTGATAACTGGTTTTATGATGTTAATTATTTCATCAATCTCTTTTGCGGTCATCTCTATTCCTAAAGTATCTAGAATTTTTTTAGGAACTGGAATCATGCCAATTTTATCTGCAAATCTGTCCCATCGAATGTATTTTTCTAAAATTTGTCTTGCCATAACATTGTGAGAGATATTCTTATTCATGGCTTCTGCTTCTATTTCTTCTACAAGTTTTACAGGTAGGCGATATGTCACACTACGAGTTTTTTCTTTTTTAGGGGGATGTTGCTGCCGATTAATGGTAGAATCCAATTTATACAAACCCCTCAAATGAATTGAATATAAAGTTGATTCAAAAGTGACTAAAAATTTGTTCTCAAATTTGACAATCATGTTTCATTTTAAAATAAATTCATTTCTTTTGTTATAATGAGGAAATAGATATGCAATTTTTAGCATTAATTCATTTGAGATATGGGACAATACTGTAAAAATTGTGAAAAATTCATGAAAAACCCAGACATGACTCATTGTTCTGATGAGTGTCTTTTGATCACCATCAAAAATAGTATGTCTTTAGATAAATATGGAATGAATGCATGCACATGGGATGAAAAATCTGATCCTTGGAAATAAAATAGAAAATCTACTTAAAGTGTATTTGAAATATCATAAATGTGGAGATAATTCCAATTAATTACCAATTAACTTTTGAACCTGATCTCAAAAAATTCACTTTTTACGGTAGTGAAATCATTTCTGCAGATTGTAAAAAATCAACCAATACGATAATTCTGGATTGTGCTGAACTCAAGATCACCTCATGCATAGTAAAGTCTGAAGGAGAAATTGTCAAATCCTCTCCAAAAACTAATGAAAAAAAGGAAGAACTGGAAATCAAACTATCTAAAAAAATCAAAGGAAAAATTACAATTGACTTGAAATTTCAAGGGATTCTAAATGATAGATTACTTGGATTTTATCGGAGCCAATATGTTCAAAATGGAACGAAAAAATATCTTGCAACCACACAATTTGAAGCTGCTGACGCTAGACGTGCATTTCCATGTTGGGATGAGCCTGAGGCTAAGGCAACTTTTGATATTTCTATAATTGCAGATAACAAATTCACTGCAATTTCAAACATGCCGATTAAATCCAAGAAAAAAATTGGAACAAAAACTATTTACCATTTTTCAAAAACTCCTATAGTTTCAACATACTTGATCTATCTTGGTGTTGGAGAATTTGAATATCTTACAGGTAGTGTTGGAAAAATCCAGATCAGAGTAATCACAACAAAAGGAAATAAATCCAAAGGGAAATTTTCCCTTGATTTAGGAAAGAAGCTTCTTACATCATATGAAAAATATTTTGGAATAAAATATCCTTTACCTAAATTGGATTTGATTGCAGTTCCTGACTTTGCAGCAGGTGCAATGGAGAATTGGGGGGCAATTACTTTTAGGGAAACTATTTTACTATATGATCCTAAAACATCATCTACAAGGACCAAGCAATTCATCGCTGAAGTAATATCTCATGAAATTGCGCATCAATGGTTTGGCAACCTTGTCACGATGAAATGGTGGAATGATTTGTGGCTAAATGAGAGCTTTGCAACTTTCATGGCCACAAAATTTGTTGACAAATTTTACCCTGAATGGGATTTGTGGAATCAATTTGTTGAGGATGCGATGAATGTTGCAATGGGGCTTGATTCGCTCAAAACCACTCATCCTATAGATGTTAAAGTAAATTCTCCTGCTGAGATTAGAGAAATCTTTGATGCAATTTCTTATGACAAAGGTGGATGTGTACTGAGGATGCTGGAACATTATGTAGGAGAACCGAATTTCCAAAAAGGGTTAAAAAAATATCTGTCTGATTTCAAATATCAAAATGCAAAGGGTCAAGATTTGTGGGATGCAATTGGCCGTGCTTCAAAAATGCCTGTTTCCTCAATGGTAAACACGTGGCTAAAACAACCTGGATTTCCACTGGTTGAAATTAATCAAGATGGGAATACTCTGAAATTAAAACAAAAGAGGTATCTTTTAGAACCTGATAAAAAATTCAACAAAGGTTTATGGTCAATTCCATTTTCTTTGGGGTTGGAATCTGAGATCTCTAAAAAATTGTTTACCAAAAAATCCATGTCTATAAAATTACCAAAAAACACTTTGGGTTTCGTTGCTAATTATGGAAGAAAAGGATTCTATCGTGTAAAATATGATGAAGGAATTTTGCTTGATTTGAAAATGTTGGTGGATGAAAAGCGTATTCCTGCTATTGATAGATGGGCAATACAAAATGATTTGTTTTCATTATGCGTTTCCGGTGATGAACAAGTGAGGAATTATCTTGATTTCTCCGATGCATATTTTGAAGAGGATAGTTACCTTGCATCTGTTAATGTTGCACACAATTTGGCATCATTATATTTCCGTGCGTTTGATGAACCTTTTGCAGAAGAAATTCGCGGGTATGCTGTCAATTACTTTAGGAAAATTTTATTCAATTTGGGATGGGACCCCCAAAAATCTGATAAACATACTGATGCACTGCTCCGTGGATTTACCATTTCGGTATTAGGTAAAATGAATGATGATGTAGTTACTGAAGAAGCTCTAAGAAGATACAAAAAATTCTTAAAATCCCCAGGTTCCATTTCTCCTGATTTGATAGAACCTATTTGTTCAATTGCTGCATGGAATGGAAATGCAAAAACTCATTCTGAATTGACCAAATTATACAAGAATGCAAAAACTATGGAAGAAAAACTTAGATTCTTAGGTGCACTGTGTGGGTTCCAAGATAAAAAATTACTTGTCAAATCTCTTGATTTCTCTCAAACTACTCAAGTTCGTTCACAAAATATGCAATTACCAATCATGAAAGTTGCTGCAAATCCATACGGTGATCAAGTTTTGTGGGTGTGGTTAAAGAAAAATTGGAAGCGGATAAACAAAAAGGTAGGACATGGTAATCCTCTCTTTAATCGAATTGTAGCAAGTATTGCATCTGTGGCCGACGATTCTATGGAAAAAGAAATCAAAACTTTCTTCAAAAAGAATCCTACTCCTGGAACTGAGCGAACTCAGTCACAGACATTGGAACGAATAAGAATAAACTCTAAATTTCTTAGGCGTATGAAAAAAGAGTTTAAAGATGGCTAAGCTTGGACCTCCGATATTTCTGGGGGTTTTTACTGTCTTGGCAATTATTTTTTTGACTGGTGGGGGCTCTGATGATAAAGATGATCTTCGTCAAACATTTCATGTTGAGGCAATTTACTATGATGCTGGATATGTGGAAGTATCTTATCTAGATAATTCTGATAAAACAATTGCTGTTGTAATGGAAGTTCTTGGCATGGATGAAACATTTCACAAAACCTTCTCGGATTCAGAATTTATTGAAATAATTCCATTTCCAAATGAACCAAAATATGGCTGGTCAATTCATCCTGTGGTTTTAGAAATTGAACATGAGGAATTTGGACACGTTCAATTAAAAACAGAAATTCATCCTATGGGGGGAGTGATCCCTCCTGTAATCTATTCAATTCCTTAGATCGGATACAAGATTTTATTGCACCTCTGAATCATTTATTGTGTCTTGAATTTACTTGATGATCTAAAAAAAGGAAAGCGCGGTGCAATTGCAAAAGCGATAACAATAGTTGAAAATGATCAAACAGAAGCAAAAAAACTATTGCAGAAAATTTTCAAAGATAGTGGAAACTCCACAATAATTGGTATTACTGGACCTGCAGGAGCTGGCAAAAGCTCTTTGATCAACAAAACAGTAATTGCGATGAAAAAATTAGGCACAAAGCCTGCCGTCCTAGCAGTTGATCCTACAAGTCATGTCACCGGAGGTGCGATATTGGGAGATAGAGTTAGAATGAGTGAATCAACAGATTCTGGCACATACATCCGAAGTATTGCATCACGTGGTGCAACTGGTGCTGTTTCCCGTTCATTACGAAATAGTATTCGTGTTTTAGAATATGCTGGATTTAATCCAATAATTATTGAAAGTGTTGGAGCGGGTCAAACTGAAGTAGAAATTTCAAATATTGCTGACATCACTGTTGTTGTTTTTAATCCTAATACTGGTGATAGCATTCAAACTATCAAAGCAGGATTGACTGAAATAGGGGATATCTATCTTGTTAACAAAAGTGACCTTAGCGGAACAAACCAACTTTTTGATGCAGTTCGTGATTTTATTGGTGATTCTGATAGAAATCCAATCATTCTAAAAACCTCTGTTAAAAAGAATTCTGGAATTACCGTATTTGCAAAAACTTTGAAAGATTTGATGAAATTGAAAAAGAAATTCAAAGATGCTAAAAATAAAGAGCGCCTTGAGGCAGAACTAAAGGATATTGTTTTAAATAACATAAAAGAAAAGATTGATGACATGCTGATTTCTGACAAAACCTTTTCAAAATATCTTAAAAAATTGCAGTCAAAAGACATTGATCCATTCCAAGCAGGAGATAAAATAACAAAATCTTTGTTCAAGTGATATTATGGCTGCAAAAAAATCATCAAAAATTAAAACTTCTGAAAAGAAAATCTTTACCGATTCTACTTTTCCAGTAAAGCGCATATATCAAAAATCCTCGAAAAAGAGACCTGTAGAGGATGCTGGAAAATATCCTTTCACTAGAGGAATTCATCCTGAAATGTTCCGTGAACGATTTTGGACCATGAGACAATATTCTGGATTTGGTGATGCTAAACTTACTAATGAGAGATTCAAGTTCATGCTTGAAAAGGGTCAAACTGGACTTAGTATGGCTTTTGATTTGCCAACTCAAATTGGGTATGATTCTGATTCTCCACAAGCTGAAGGCGAAGTTGGAAAGGTGGGGGTGTCAATCACATCAATTAAAGATATGATGACTGCATTCGATGGCATTCCATTAGGTAAAGTTAGCTCTTCGATGACAATTAATTCTACAGCATCCACACTACTCGCATATTACATCGCAGTTGGCGAATCACAAGGTTTCAAAAGCACTGAACTTCGTGGAACCACACAAAATGATATTCTCAAAGAATACATTGCAAGAAACACCTACATTTATCCTCCTCAACCATCCATGCGATTAATTGGTGACATGATAGAGTATTGTGCAGAAAAAGTTCCTTCCTGGTACCCAGTTTCGATTTCTGGTTATCATATGAGAGAAGCTGGTTGTACTGCTACCCAAGAAGTTGCCTTTACTCTGGCAAATGCAATTGCATATATTCAAACCTGTATTGATAAAGGATTAAAAATTGACGACTTTGCTCCGAGACTCTCATTCTTCTTTTGTTGTACTATAGAGTTCTTTGAAGAGGTTGCAAAGTTTAGAGTTGCAAGAAAAGTTTATGCAAAAATACTCAAAGAAATGTTTCATGCAAAGAATCCTCGTTCATTGCAATTGAAATTTCATACTCAAACTAGTGGTGAATCTCTAACTGCCCAACAGCCCAACAACAACATTGTGAGGGTTGCGATACAAACAATGGCAGCAGTTGCAGGTGGAACACAATCCCTCCATACTAATTCTAGAGATGAGGCTCTTGCTCTTCCAACTCAGGAATCTGCAAAAATTGCTCTTAGAACACAGCAAATTGTAGCTCATGAAAGTGGAATTACAAAGACTGCTGATCCACTTGCAGGCTCTTACTATCTTGAAGAATTATGTGATCAAATTGAAGATGGTGTATGGAAATATCTGAAGAAAATTCAAAAGATGGGTGGTTCTGTTAAAGCAATTGAGAAAGGATTCTTCCAATCTGAAATTAGAGCAAATGCATATCGCCTTAAAAAAGAAATCGATGATGGTGAGCGAGTAATTGTAGGTGTTAACAAATATGCTGAAGAAGAAGAGCAACCAGAATTATTGAGAATTGATGGTAGAATTGAAGTGCAACAAAAGAAAGCACTCAAAAAATTACGTGCAGAGAGAGATTCTGAAAAATTAGAAAAGGCATTGTCTGCTATGCAGAGTGCAGCTGACACTGAAAAAAATCTCATGCCATACATTGTTACAGCTGCTAAGGCATTGGCAACCACTGGTGAAATCAGTAACACTTTCAGAGATGTCTTTGGAGAATATCGTCCAAAAGAGGTCTTTTAATCAGATAATTAGTGAGTTATTTTTTAAAACAATACCACACTAATTTTTGGATTTTGCAATATAAAAGTCGGCGTAGAAATTACCTTCATCTTCGTATTTTTTAGTGTCAATTCCCATATCATGTAATATCGATACTGTCTGTGCTTTTTCTTTAGAATCTGAAAAACTTCTTTGAAGGATTGGTTTTATGTCGCTTTTTACAACAGAGTAATCAAACATCTCAAAAACTTCTTCAATGTCTTTCATGTCGAACATTCTAAGAACAGAGAATGCAAAGATTGGAGCTACATACTCTTTTGCATTTTTAATTGAATTAGATTGTCTATTTTTAATTACTTTTAGGAGATTTGAAAATGCTTCATATCCGATATAACCAACACAACCCGTTGCAATCACCACATCCATCTTTGGTAATGATTCTAGCAGATTTAATTTTTCAGAATCAAGATCAACATTTATGCCTCTTTCACACAAATTCATCTCTTCAGAAAATTTTAGAGCCTCTTCTGAAATATCTATTTGATAGAAATTCAAGTTGTCATTAATCGTGCATTCTTCGTAGAATTGCTTGGTCTCTTTTTTTGTAGGTTCTGTTCCGCTTAAAAAGAAATCATTCAATTCTGACATTGTTAAATTATATTTCATTAATGATGAATTGATGCCATACGAACTTCCTAAATCTAAAACATTAATGGGTCTAGATACTGTTTCTTCAAGTTGCTCTATGATGGAGTTGTACAACGGTTTTGTTGAATCTGATATCAAGTATTCCAATCTATCCATTTCTTTTAGATAACTGCATGGGGAATCTTGTGTGTAAATATCTGTAAAATCTTTTTTTACTTTTAATTCATTCATCGTGGAGTGATGATACTATTAGCCCCTTAATAAAACCCGTTTAATTCTCTAGTCGTGAAAGAAAAATTTGATTATTTTTTTTATATTTTAAAAGAACATTTTTTATGTAATTAGTTTGTGAGCATAGAAATAATTTCAAATTTGGAATTAACCATACACTTTATTTAGATTTGTAGGCAAATTGATTCATGACTACTTTAAGTGAATTGCGTGCATGTAAATCATGTGGTAATGTTTTTACCAAAAAAGCAGGTGTAACCATGATAACTAGCTGCCCCCATTGTGATGGCACAAATTTTGATACTATAGATATAGGTGAGGAATTAATAGAATGATTTTCTTATTTTAAAATATGAAATATGCATTTTCAGCTAATGATAAAGAATGGCACCAAACATTACTTAACACATTTGAAAATATCTTGAAGATGGACATACAACCTGTTTTAGTTTATGATAGAAAACATTTTTCAAAATATCTTTACAAAAATAGGGTTAAGCCAAATGCTGTTTGGGCTGAATGTATTAAAGAATGTGGCACAATTTGGCTAAACCCTCATTTGGCAACAGAACCAAAAGTTGAAACTGTGAACACCTTGTATCATGAATGCTTACACATTAAATACCCAAAAATGAATGAGCGAGAAATTCGACGATTAGCTGATAAAATAATCCCTGTGGCAAAATCACTCACTTCAAAGAAAAAGAAGTTTGATATTATCCACAGACATTAGTCTGACAAATAACTTACAAGTTTATTTATCTCGAAGATTTAAAATGATTATGTATAAGACAATTCTAGTTCCTAATGCTGGAACTCCTGCCGATGATGAGGCACTAAAACATGCAATTTATGCGTCAGACCAATCGTCTAAAATAATCCTCTTGCACATTGTGGAAGAAATACATGCTCCACCATCATTTGCTTTGTCATCTTCTGAAAGAGAAAAATTGCTAAAGAGTATTGATAATGCAAATAAGGAAATGAAAAAAGATATGGAGAAAAACATGGAAAAATACTCTCTCCAATGTGAAGAAAAAGGTGTTAAATCAAAAATTAAAGTGGCCATAGGTGATGCAGCTGAAATAATTTTAGATACTCTTGAAAAAGAAAAAGTAGATCTAATAGTAATGTCAAAACGACGAAAACTAAAGGGAATAAAAAAATTATTATCTTTAGGCAGTGTTTCAAGAAAGATTGTTGAAAATGCCAATTGCCCTGTGTTGCTATTGGATATTAAAAAATGACTAATCTTTTTGAACATATCTTGGTTCCATACAATGGATGTCCTGGCAGTCAAAAGGCTTTCAAAAAAGCAGTTGGATTATCACAACTGACAAAGTCAAAATTAACAATTTTGACATGCGTTGAAGATAGGGCGACATTTGGATTATTCAAAACAAAAACAGACAGAGAGGAATTTGATAAGGAGCATAAAATGATCGAGTTAGAACATAAAAAACTTGAAAAGTATGCTGCAGAGCATGATATTTTTCCAGTTTTTAAAATTACCAAGAGTAGTGTGCCATCTAATGAAATTCTTGAATTTGCAAATAAGCATGATGTGGATTTGATAATCATGGGGTTAAAAAAGCGCACCAGATATGAAAAAAGGCACTATCCTAGTACCATTGAAGATGTTTCAAAAAATTTTGAGCGTGCAATTTTAATTTTAAACTGAAATCTAATATGATTCAATTTTCTATAAAATAAATCCATTAATACTGTAAATTGGGATATCTTTTAGATGAAAATTGATCACATTGCAATTGCAGTAAATGATGTAGAAGAATCTGCTAAAATTTATCAGCAAGCATTAGGAGTTGATTCTGTAGAATTTGAAACAGTGGAATCTGAGGGTGTTAAAGTTGCAATCATTCATTTGGAAAATGGTCGCGTCGAATTAATGCAACCTACAAATGATTCTAGTCCGATTAAGAAATTTTTAGATAAAAAAGGTCAAGGATTACATCATATGGCACTGGATACTGACAACATAGAGGGTGAAGTAGAACGAATGGAAGGTTGTGGAATCCAATTCTTGGGTAAAATCCGACCTGGTTCTGCAGGAACTAAAGTCACATTTATTCATCCAAAATCTCTTCAAGGGGTATTGGCAGAACTTTGTTCTCATCCTAAAGAGTAGTTATTTCATTCTTTGGAAAAATTATGTTCACATTCATCCAATTTATTTTCTAAACATCATCCATATTCTTGAACCTACAAAAATCCCTACGGCAAGAACTATGAATATGGGAACTAGAATTTCAAAATCCAATCTTACCCTCCCTGTTGATTCTTTTTTTATCTTTCAAATTATATTCTTCTTTTATCCTTAGTTCATCTTTTGTAAGGGCCGTAATTCCAACACGGTGGATTGGTATCATTCCGTGACTGACAAGAAGTTTACGATATTGCTGAAAATATCTGCCCAATTCTTCTTTCAAAAATAAAGCATGATCCTCAAACTGTCGTGATTCTGCAATTTGACGTTCATTTCTTAATCTTTGAGATTTATTTTCTACTTCATTGATATTCTTTTGTCTCCTTTTAAATCCTGTAATGATAAAATTTTCAAATGCCATCAAAACATCTCCTTGGTGTTTAGTGCATTGTGATAATATGAAACTATTTTGCTGATTTTTAAACATGGACATCAGTCTAAACTATGATTTGTTTATGAAAAATACTATTCCATCATTTTCAATGTGTCTGATGCCGTAATTATTCCAATGATTTTTGATTTTTTTGAAACTAGAATGCACTTTGAATATCTGATCAATGGGACTAACACATTAGCTGGTGTGTCAAAGTCTACTATAGGAGGTACAGGATCCATTGTGTCTGCTAATTTTGCTTTTTTTAACTCTGCTTCTCCTAAATCTGCAAGATGTTTTACTATCCCATCTTCAGATATTACTCCAACTACATCTGAATTGTCAAAAACAGGGATCTGACTGATTGACAATTGATGCATTTTCTTAATTGCATCATGAAGTGTGTTTGTTGGTTTTAGTTTTATGATATCTCTACTGCAAAAATCCCCTGCTGTATGAGATGATGATTCCCCTTCTAATTGTGTAAGACTCTCAAAAATCTTTTTTGCAGTCTCATAGCTTGGTTGACTTCTTCCTGATTCTATTTGATTAATCATGGATGTGCTCACTCCCGTCATTGCCGCAAGTTTTTTCTGAGTGATGCCTATTTTTTGTCTAATCTGTTTAATTGAATCAATCCTAGGTAGCAATTCACTTTGAAATGCTTTTGATTGATTTAAAAATTTATTTTCTGATTAAATAAGGTCTCTAGTCAAGTTGGTGTTCTATATTATTACCCGTATTTTGATTTAAAATTCTATTTTTTCTTTGACTTAATTTTTGGTTGTTCAATTGCTGCTTGTGCTGCTGCAACTATCGCAATAGGAATTCTATGGGGTGATGCACTAACATAACTTAGACCTATGCTGTGACAGAATTTAATTGAATTAGGATCTCCTCCATGCTCTCCACAAATTCCTATCTCCATATTTGGTCTGAGATTTCTTCCTGCTGCAACTCCCATTTTTATCAGACTGCCTACGCCGTTTACGTCAATTGATTGAAATGGGTTCCTCTCAAGAAGTTCTTTTTCCATGTATTCTGGAAGGAATTTACCTTCAACATCTTCCCTACTGAAACTAAATGTTCCTTGTGTGAGGTCATTTGTACCGAAACTAAAGAATTCAGCAGTGGTTGCAAGTTCATTTGCTGTTAGTGCTGCTCTTACAACTTCAATCATGGTTCCAAAGTTAATCTTTAATTTCATTTTATATTTTGATTCTGTCTCTTTCTTAATGGAATCATAAATTTTCTTAATGTGGTTTAATTCTGCGATGCTACTGATTTGTGGAATCATGATTTGTGGGTGTGCCTTTACTTTTTTCTTTGTTAACTCTACTAATGCTTCAAAGACTGCTCGAATTTGCATCTCATATATTTCAGGATATGTAATTCCTACTCTGACTCCTCTATGCCCCATCATTGGGTTTACTTCTGCAAGTTCTCTTGCTCTTTTTAGAATGATTTTTGCTTTTTCAACTTCTTCTGTTTCATTCTTTAATTCTAATTTGTGGATTTTCTCTGCTAGTTCTTCTGGGTTTGGTAGGAATTCGTGTAGAGGTGGGTCTAGTAATCTAATGGTGACTTCATATCCTTCCATTGCCTTTAGAATTTGGACAAAGTCACTTTTTTGCAATTCTCCTAGTTTTTGTAAAATCTTACTTCGTTCTTCAATGCTTTCTGCCATGATCATTTCTACAAATAGATTGATCCTGTCACTACCGTTGAACATTCTTTCTGTCCTGCATAATCCAATTCCCTGTCCTCCAAATTCTCTTGCAAGTTTTGCTCCTTCTGGTGTGTCTGCATTAGCTCTAATCCCAATTTTTTTTGCTTTTTGGGACCATTCTAAAATTTTCTTAAAGTCTGTATTTACTTTAGGTTCTATAGTTGGAATATCTCCAATGTATACTGCCCCTGAACTGCCATCTATTGTGATTGAATCTCCCTCGCGAACAACTCTTCCATCTACGCTACATTGTTTATTGTCAAGATCGATTTTCAGATTTGAGCATCCTACGATACATGGTTTTCCCATTCCTCTTGCAACCACTGCTGCATGAGATGTTTTGCCTCCACGGCTAGTTAAAATTCCAACTGATTCAAAAAATGCTGGAACATCTTCGGGTTTTGTTTCTTCCCTGATTAGTATCACTTTAGCACCGTTCTCACCCATTGCGGTTGCTCTTTTTACATCCAAAACTGCAATTCCACTTGCTGCTCCTGGTGATGCCGCAATTCCTTTTGCTAATAGTGTGTGATTTTTGATTTCATTAGGATCTATTCTTTTATGTAATAATTGCTCTAATTGTTCTGCTTGTAATCTAGTAATTGCTCTATTTTTATCAATTAATTTTTCTTTGACCATGTCAATTGATGTTTTTACCATCCCCACTGCATTCATCTTTGCATTTCTTGTTTGTAACAAATAGAATTTTCCTTGCTCAATAGTAAATTCAATATCTTGTGGTTCTTTGTAGTGTCTTTCCAGCCTTTCACATGTTTTGGCTAGTTGTTCATAGGATTTTGGCAAATCTTTTTTCATCTCGTCAACTTGCTTTCCTGTTCTTACTCCTGCTACTACATCCTCTCCTTGTGCATTAATTAGATATTCGCCATAAATCTTTCTTGTTCCGTCCCCAGGATTTCTTGTAAATACAACTCCTGTTGCACAATCATCTCCCATATTTCCAAATGCCATTGATACAATATTTACTGCAGTTCCATTTGCAATATCTTTTGTAATGTTATTTTTCTCTCTATACACAATTGCTCTTTCCCCCATCCAACTTCCAAACACTGCCTTGATTGCAAGTTCCACTTGTTCAGTTGGATCTGCTGGAAATTTTCGCCCTGTATGATTGTCACAGATATCTTTGTATTTTGCAACAATTTCCCTTAATGATTCTTCACTCAAATCACTGTCTACTTGCACGTTTTGTTTTTTCTTTGCATCTTCTAAGACATCATCAAATTTCTTATCCTCAACACCAAACACTACTTTTCCAAATAATTGTACAAATCTTCTGTAAGAATCCCATGCAAATCGTGGATTGCTACTTTTTTCGGAAAGACCGATAACTGTTTCATCATTTAGTCCCAAATTTAGAATTGTATCCATCATGCCAGGCATAGAAATTGCTGCACCTGATCTAACTGATACTAGTAGTGGATTTGTTTTTGAATTCCATTTTTTACCTGTTTTTCTCTCTATTTTTGCAATATTCTTTTTTACTTCTGCCATGAGTGTTTTTGGCAATTTTTTGTTATTTTCATAATATTTGTTACAAACTTCTGTGGTAATTGTAAATCCTGGGGGCACTGGTAGCTTCAATCTTGTCATTTCGCACAAACCCGCTCCTTTTCCACCTAGAAGCTTCTTATTTTTGCCGTCTCCTTCATCATAAAAGTAAACTTGTTTCATTTTTTACGATTAAACAATCTTAGAAAGGGGGTATTAAACCATTGACTTGGCAAAATCTGCCATAATTTTATTCCAGTCTTTTGCTTTGATAATTCCACTTGCAACCAAGATTCCTTTGGATCCCAACTCTAAGGCCTTAGAAACATCTTCTCCTGAAACAATCCCTGCGCCACAAAGTAATTTTGTATTGTTTTTTGCATTCTTTATTGCTTCTGCGGCTTTAGTGATTAATTCTGGTTTTTCTTTAGAAACTGCTTTGCCAGATCCAATTAATTCTGGAGGCTCTATTGCAATATAATCTGGATTGAATTTTGCATACTTTTTAACTTCAGCAACATCTTTTACACATAAAATAGATATCATTTTTAATTCTTTTAATTTTAAAATTAATTTTTCAATTTCTTTACTGGAAATTCTATGTTCACTGTGATTGATTAATGATCCTTTAACTTTGGATTTTTTTAATAATTCTGGAATGACAAACCCTGTAGTGCTTCCAACCTTTGAGTCGTCGATATGTTGGGCTAAAATTGGAATTGAACTATTTGATACCAATCCAATTAGATGCTGTGGTGGTGATATTGCTATTTTTATTTTATATTTTTTGGAAATTTTTTCTGCTGTCTTTACAAATTTTACTATTTTGTCTCCTGCAATTTCTTCATAATTTTTACAATTAATTACAAACATCTTTAATTGAAACTTTCTGTATTGTATTTATTCCTTGATTATGATGTTTTAGCATGAATGTCGTATCTTTTTTTCATTCCTAATACTATGATCATTAAAATTAACCCTGACATGTTAGTGCCGATTATGAATACGTCATCTATTATAATCCCATAAATTAGCCATAATATCGAACCTGCTGCAATGAAGATCATTAAAAATTTTGAAACATCCTTGAGTCTTTTGGTTTTATATCCTTTGTAGATTTGTTCAACCCATCCCATCAAAATCAAAATCCCTGCGGTTATTCCTAATATTGTTAGAAATGTTCCATCTACTTCCATTTTCTATTCTAACTCCAAAAGAATTCATCCAATCCTGTCTGTTTTGGCTTTCCTAACATTGTGTCAAAATCTAAATCCATTGAGGATGTGATTTGTTCTAATGTTGATTCCATAAACTCCATATATTTTTTAGAATCAATTTCTTCTTTCTTTGCCAATTCAACTGGTTTTACGCCAGGTTTGTTTAGGATTTTGATAAATGAAATCTTGTCTCCTTTCTTTATCTCCCTGATGGATTCTAATTGTTTGGCTGCTCTGATATGTTGAGGAATTGTTTTCACATATTCAGATGGTGCCTTACTTAACATCACATTAAATGTCAAATCTTTTAATGGTATTTCTTTTGCTTCCACTTTCTTGCCGCATGTTGCAATTTTCTTTGTAATTTCTTGCTTTGCCTTTACGAAATCTTCTACTGTTTGGACCCTGGACAAGACATCGATTAACTCATAAAACAAATTTTTTATAAATGCAGGCGTGTGTGATTTTTTACCTGTCAATCCTTTAACGTCTACTTTGCCGTCTTTTGTAACTCCCAAATAGTTTTTCTTCCTATTACTGAGTACACAATATCTGTACGTTTTATCAATCTCTAAATCTACACCGTGTTCCTTCTTTGCTTGCTCTATCACAATTTTGATTTGCTCTTTAGTTGGATTTTTAATAAATAATGAATCTGTGTCTCCATACAGAACCTCGATCCCTGCCTCTTCGCATTTTTTGATTGTTTCTAAAATTGTGTATCTACCGATTGCAGTTGTTGCTTCTGCTACTGGTAGGAAGTATAGTGGAAATATTTCAGCTCCCATTACACCATAACTGGCATTTAGAATCACTTTGAGTGCTTGGCTGACAACTGTGTATTGCTGCCTTTGATCATCTGTCAGTGTCTCTTTTTTTGATAGACTTTTGTAATAATTTACCCTCAAATCTCTTAACGATCCAATAATCATGGATGTCTGACCATTCTTTTTTGTGCATGCCCAATGATTTGTTCCAGGTATTGTATTTTTTTTACACTCTTCGTGAGGGCATCTAACTGTTTCATATGATAGATTTCTAACTTTGATGATGCTTGGATACAGACTGGCAAAATCCATTACCACCACATCAAAATGAATTCCTTCTTTGGGTTCTACAACGAGACCGCCACGATATTTCTTATCTTTGATTACTGCATCTGACATTACCCCTTCTGATCTTCTTTGTAATTCCTCTCGTTTTGGAATCAAACAATTTCTTCGTCTATGCTCATAATACAGTAAACTTCTAATCCACTGCGAGACACCCATTCTTGCAATATCGTCAATTGGCATTCTTCCAATTCTTGCAATGATTACAAGCAAGTCCATCATCAAATCTTTATTAAAACTGGTTAGTTCGTATGTTAGAAGAGCGTCATTATAACAATAATTTGCAGTCTGGTAGAGGGATAACTCGTCGAATTCTAATCCATAATCTATCTTTTCTTTACCTAGAAGTGCTTTTGACACACTGTTTAACGAAAAGTCAGTATATTTTTGACTAAATGCATAGATTTGAAATGATCTGTTTGAAAGAACTTTGTACAAATCAAGATGAACTCCTTCCTTTAATGTTGCAGAATCCCTCATCATATAGAGGGGATTATCTGAATTTTTTACTCCTAATCTTTCTGCTCTATTGTAGAGATACGGCAAATCAAATTCATCCCCATTGTATGTTAGTACAAATGGAAATGTCTTCATTATTTCAAATGCATCTTGAATCATTTCTTTTTCTTTATCTAATTCATAAAATGTAATTTTGATATTTTGCTCTAGTTCATTTGTTCCTTCTTCTGTCCCCTCTGTTTTGAGAACAAAAATTTGGTCAAATCCGTCAGACCCTTTCAATCCTATCGCAGTCACCTTTTTTTCTGCAATTTTTGGATCTGGTATGCGTCCTACCTCTGCTTCTACTTCGATATCTACACTTAGTCTCTTTATTTTTGGTATTGGCTGATTTAGTAAATCTGCCCATTCAGAAATATATTTTTTAAATTCTTCCGCATCAACCATGCTTTTACTATCTACTTTATCCCACAGCAAACTCTTCAATGCAAGTTTGACTTCATCTGAAATTTCTAGATCATGTGGTTTTAACTCCCCGTTTACAACTTCATAATATTTTCCAACTATTAGTTCTCTATCATACAAATAATTTTCATAATATTTGATATCTGATTCCCATGTCTCAATCACATTTCTAATACTTTTGTCTCCTGCTGTTCCTCCTATCGCTAACGGGTCTGCAACAGTAATTTTCGACATATCTATTTCTTTGTCTTTCATTAAATCATATCTTCGAACTGTTTTGATTTCCAAAACGTCATCTCTTTCTTGAAGAAAATCTAATTCGTCTGGAGATAATCTTGAATAACAATATGGTTTATGACCTGTTTCATCTTTCCATAAGAATAATTTTTTAGATTCTGGATCATAAAATTTCAAAACTGCAGATTTTGATATATTGTCATATGCTGCTGATACTAACATTGATGCTGGCATTGATTCGATTTTCTTAGTTTCTGGCAAATTTACTTGCATTTTCTCACTCTGAATTGTCGTACTTGCTTACAAGTTCTTTTGCCCATTTTGTAATTCTGCTTTTGTCAAGACTAATCACTTCCACACCTGCCTCCTTCAACAAATCATAATCTGTTTCAGGATATGCATCAAGACAAACAAATTTTCTAATCCCTATAGTTATTGCCATTTTTGTGCACTCTAAACATGGGACGAATGTCGTGTATAGAATTGCCCCTTTAATCCCTGCCTCTATTCCTAAAATTGCACAGTGCATTATTGCATTTGCTTCTGCATGATTGCACAAACATCTGTCTAATGATGCTCCTGATTCAATTTTTCCTTCCATTCTTAATTGGCATCTCTTACATCCTCCCTCAAAACAGTTTTTGATTCCTGGTGGAGTTCCATTATACCCTGTTGCCAACTGTCTGTGGTTTCTAACAATTACTGCACCTACTTGTCTTGTCATGCAGTTAGAACGAAGTTTAGCAAGTTCTGCTTGTAACATAAAATATTCATCCCAGCCTGGTCTGTCAAAAGAACTCATACAAACTCTGTTTGACTGCTCAATATATGGATCACGTTAATAGAATATAATTTGCGATCAGATTAAAACTATGTTGAAGATAATGTCTGGATTTACTGAAAACTAGTTAGTGCTGAGATGATAAATTCATTGTAATGGTTTGATATTTTCTAAAGATGTCTTACAGTATAATTAACATTCATGAGAATTTTATCTTTTTCAAACATCAATTTTTGTTTTAATATTTTTTTTCTTTTTGTAATTTTCTTTTTTTAAGGCTAATTCCAATTCCAAAATCTGCCTTTCTTCTTTCAATCTCATTTCTGACTCTTTCTCATTGGCGGTTGATTTGGATTTTTTGGACATAAATTATGCTAATTTTCTTTTTTCAAGATTTAAAAATTGCTTTAATTCACAATCTTGAATAATTCATGCCTATTTTTTACCGGATTATTTGTGAATTATTGAGTTGTGGATAGTATTTTGTTACACGAAAGCATAAAATCAATAAATTTTGTTCTAATATTGCTATATGACTGAATTCATTAAAAAAAAATATGTCAAAAATGATTCTATAGAAAAACGTGATTATCAGGTAAGCCTTGCAAATCAGGCAATTAAAGAAAATTGTATTGTTGTTTTGCCAACTGGTCTTGGGAAAACAGCTGTTGCCTTACATATTATTGCCGAGTATTTGTCAAAAGGAACTGGCGGTATTTTATTTTTAGCCCCTACTCGAGTTTTAGTCCATCAACATTATGAATTCTTAAAAAATAATCTTACGTTGGATGATATTTCTATGATAACAGGTGAAGATACGATTCAAAAAAGAGCAAAGCTGTGGAATAACAGTGTTGTTTGTGCTACTCCTGAGATTGCTAGAAATGATCTAAATCGCAAAATCATATCTCCAAACCAGTTTAATCTTGTAGTGTTTGATGAAGTTCATAGGACTATTGGTGATTATGCCTATTCTGGGATTGCTCAATGGTTTGAAAATACTCCTGCCCGCATTGTTGGAATGACTGCTACTTTACCTAGCGAGAAAGAAAAAGCCACTGAAATTTTGACAAGGCTAAAAATTTCTAGTGTTGCAGAAAGAACTGAAGATAGTCTTGATGTAAAACCGTACACTCAAGAAACTAATACAGAATGGGTTAATGTTGAACTTCCTCCAGAATTAAAAACAATTCAAAAGTTGTTAAAATCTGCTTTGGATGAAAGATATGATCAGTTAAGAAAAAATGGAATCAGGCTAGCAGAACAACAATCTCTTTCTGCCCTTCTTCGAATCCGACAATTTGTATTAAATCAAAATAGACGTTCTGCAAAACCCCTGTTCACGGCAATTAGAATTCATTATGCGCTAAATATGCTTGAGGCTCATGGGATTACTCCTTTTCTAAAATTTTGTGAACGAACTAAAGCAAAAAAAGGTGTAGGTGTAAAGGATTTGTTTGAGATTGATCCCAATTTTACAAAAGCAATACAATTGGCTAAAGAAGCACAATCTCATGGGATTGAGCATTCCAAAATTCCAAAACTGAAAGAGATCCTTGATTCTGTTCCCGGCAAAGCACTTATTTTTACTAGTTATCGAGACTCTGTTGATTTAATTTTCAATAAATTAACTGAATTGGGAATTAGTGCTGGCATACTAATTGGAAAAGCAGGAGACAAAGGACTAAAACAAAAAAAACAGATTGAGACGGTGCAAAATTTCCGAGATGGTCTCTATCAGGTTTTGGTTGCTACTCGTGTAGGGGAAGAGGGTTTGGATATTGCTGAAGTAAACCAGGTGATCTTTTATGACAATGTGCCAAGTTCTGTTAGGTTCATTCAAAGGCGGGGGAGAACTGGTAGGAAGGATGTTGGTAAATTAGTAGTTTTAATTGCAAAAAATACTATCGATGAAACCTACTATTGGATTGGAAAACGAAAAATGACTGCTGCCAAATCAATGGGTGAAAAAATGACTCAGGTATTAGAAAAAAATCAAGAGATTGAATCTCAAAAGCAAGGACTAGATGCGTTTCTTTAATTATTGTACTGCCTGATCATCCTGTCAATTAGTAATTGCTTTCTTTGAATGATCTTATTTTTCATTCCTGATTCTAAATGATGAATACTACTTTTTTTTGCAAGAAGAATGTTTTCTAATCGTATATCAAATTGGTTTTGAAGAAAATTCAGAATTCCAGAAAGTCCATCCTCTATTTCCAAATTCTCAACTGCCTCTTTTGATAAATTTTCTATAGATTTCTCCAGATAGTCTAAAATTTCATCCATCCCTTCAGATGTTAAGATCATAATCGATTTAATTTGATTACTGCAAAAAATGTTGTGTATTTTATTTTGGTTTTTTAGATGCTGAAATTGATAAAGCCTTTGAAAATATCCCACTTTAAGATAATTTATTGGTAAATCCAGACAAATCTAAAGAAATGAAAAATCTGATTCAAAGAGAGAAAAAACTCCACAAGGAGATTCATGATGATTTTGAGAAAATTAGTCAGAAAATTAATGATGACTTTGAAAAGATAAAACAATCGAAATTGTCCGAATCATCCTAATCTTTTGATTATGTGGTACCCAAATTCTGTTTTTATCGGCTGTGAAATTTCTCCAACTTGGAGTTTGAATGCTGCATCTTCAAATGGCTTTACCATCATGCCCTTGGTAAAATAGCCTAAATTCCCCTCTTTTTTTCCACTTCCTTTGTCTGTTGAAAATTCTTTCGCTAACTTTCCAAATTTTTCACCGCTTTTGATTTTTTCCAAAATTGCTAGTGATTCACTTTGTTTTTCAACTAGTATGTGAGCGCACTTTATCTTGATACTCATTTACACTTATAGACTATTCTGCATCTTAATTGTTTTGGGTCTAAAACTAAACTAATATCCCCTTGAGGACTAAATTATTCCCTAAGATATCATAAGTGTGCTACAGTGCATCTCAAAAATCATTTAATTTTTTTAATTTCATCAAATCTGTAATCTCGATGTTGCTACTTAATGTCACTATTTTTGCTAGCTTTGGATTTGCATTTTTGCCCAATTTGAGAACAGGATTTCCTTGTAATCTAATCTCCAATGTGATATTTTGTTCAGATAGACTTTTTGCTAATGTTTTTGCTTCAGATAGCTGTTTGAAGACCCCGGGACGATTTTTTAGCGATATGGGAATTTCAGTAACATCTAGAATTCTAGTATTGCCATCAACCATGAAATTAATTGTAGGGACCCCATCACAGGTAACTTTAAGATTTCCAGAGTTAAAATAAGATAAAAAAGTAGCAGGTAGATCAAAGTCTTTCATTTCAATCAAACCTCACTTTGCGGTAATTGTCAGTTTCCCACTTAGAGAAACTACGCCCGTTGGAACAGGTTTGCCATCTTTTTGAATCACTCCTTTTAGCGCTAAATCATCAAAATCATATGTGATTGAGGCGTGTTTTTGAGTGAGCTTGTCAAAAATCTCGGCAAGTAAATTTGCCCATTCTTGTTGCTCTGCCATATGGTAATTATTCAGTGAACCCATATAAGCTAGTGTCAATATATCCAGCTAGTGCTAACTGGGCGTCTTCCATTATTTGGTCCCGTCTTTCTCAATGACTTTCATTTGAAGTTCCAGAGGCACTTGATGCCGGAAATGTGTTTTGAGCATGTTGGCACTATATGGAAAATCACTATCAGTGTAAATATAAGAAAAGACTAATTTTTTTATGGATATTATTTGGGGAAATGTGGGAAATGTTTTATCAGGTCAAATCTTTGAATTGAATCTTACTCATAGAAAGGATGGTAACAAACACACATACTCAGATATGGAGAAAATTAGAATTAGTAAAACCGATTTTATGGCCTTACCTGCAGACATCAATGCTTATACAAAGGAATTGGTTGAAGAGCATCTCTCAGGCGCATTTGTAAAATGTGAAATTGAAAAACAGGATGAGGAAGGCAACTGGATATCTTCAGTTTCACACTCAGGCCAGGGTGGATATTAGATGCCTGAAATATGGCCTTCAGTATCTATTGATTATACAAAAATACAACAAAATAAAAAAAAATTAAATGAAATTGTGGATGGTAAATTTTCAGCTTTGATAATTGAAAATTTTTATGATGTGAATTTATGTAATGCGATTATTCAAAGAATCAATTCCAATACAAAAAACCTAGACGGCATGACAAAAATTGGAGTATCTCTTGTTTCCTACGCCAATAGAAAAACTGAGTACTTCATTCAGTCAAAAATTGTTAGAAAAACTCTTAGAGATATTTTCTTTGATATTGAGGATCCTAGGAAAAAAATCCATCAACTTTTAGGTAAATTTTTTCCAAATAAAGAAATTTCAGTTGCTGCAGAAAAAGGGAAAAAATATGCTTGTGGAATAATTAGATTGCATGGATTAGATGATTCTGCATCACTACATAGAGATAATGTTAGTTATGAGGCAAAAAATTTTAACGTTTCAAAATTTCCCATACAATTATCAACAGTGCTATACATTCAGCAATCTGAAGAAGGAGGGGAATTAGTTTTGTACAAAAAACTTTGGGAGAAATCAGATGAGAGATACAGAAATATTGAATTCGGATACAGGCATGAAGTAGTTGCAAATTCAGCCCAATGTGTAAAAATCAAACCTAATCAGGGTGATTTGGTGATAATTAATCCAAATTACTACCATGAAATTCTATCTGTAAAGGGCAGTAAAAGACGAATAACGTTAGGGTTGTTTTTGGCTTTTTCAAAATATGGAAAAAAAATTGTAACATGGTCTTAAAATTATCAAAGTTTCTTAAGATTGATTTTCCAAAAATGGGAAATTCATTTTATTGTATGTCTTGTTCATGATTTACGTATGTTCTAATATATGATTTTAACATAAAGTATGAGTTTAAGAAATGAGTGAAAGAATTTTATGCCAATACTGTAAACAGCATCTTGCAGGAGAAGGTCACCTGCGCAGGCATATCAGAACAATTCATAAATCTGAAAAATAAATTACTGGGTAAACAGAATAAAAAACATTGCCTGGTTTAAAACCCTCTAGAGAGTGTAATCAAATTAAGATCTTCTGTACTCACAAAAAAATCAGATTGAATGTTTTTACAATGTTTCCACAAATGGGAATATTCAACACAAATTGGCATTTTTGTAAATGATCTGGATCTGTATGTAAATAACTAAAACTACATTTATCAAATATTATGGCAGAAAGACTGACAATCATGCTAAATACCGATATTGCAAAAAAATTGCGAGCATTACAGGCAAAAAAAATTAAAGAATCCTCATCCACTGTCAGTTTTTCAAGAATCATAAATGAGGTCCTCGAAAAAGGTTTAA
This sequence comes from Candidatus Nitrosopumilus sp., assembly GCA_036525555.1. Lineage (GTDB taxonomy): Archaea > Thermoproteota > Nitrososphaeria > Nitrososphaerales > Nitrosopumilaceae > Nitrosopumilus. The sequence continues at coordinate 60,233 of DATDAD010000030.1, read as the reverse complement.
AATAATTTAGTTTTATTTTGAAAATTTATCTATTATATACTGCCTGGAGAATTGAACTGTTCAAAACAACTTCTGGTGTAAATTGAACACTAACTGTGACTTTGTTATTAAAATCGATATTTACATTGTCAAATAATGATTTGTATTTGTGTATGATTCGTCTATTTTCTGTTAACTCCTGTCCCATCCTGATCAATAATCCTTCTTTTATCAACAAATTGATTTTTCTATATCCCGATGTCTTGGGAATATCTAATTTCTCTAAAATTTCTGAAATGGTCCATGGATCTCCAATTGAAGCATTAAGGATTTTTGACATTTCGTCATCACTGAATGCTTTGATGATTGATTGATTAATTGATGAATTTGATATTGTGAATCTTTTTTGAACTTTGTCTTTATCTGATTTAATGCTACAAATACTGCCTAAAAATCTCTCTTCCAGACCTTTTGCGCCAGAACCAAAAAATTCTGATAAAACTGAATCTAATTTTTCAAAGTCTTTAATTGACTCTGTAATTGACATGCCATATTTTTCAAATAATCTATTTTGTATGCTTTGAAATGTCACATCCCCAAGATTCTCTTGTATTATTTTTTCAAGTGCTGATGCAAATAATTGGTCTATTTCTGTCATAACTCTCTTTTATTGATACTCTGTTATTCTTATCTGTTATCTCAATTCGTCACTATTTTTGATAATTTACGAATATGGCTGGTGTCTTTTTTTACAGCCAAATTCAAAGCTTTTTCGATTTCCTCTTTTTTTAATTTAATATTTTTTTGATTGTTTTCTACTATTTCACATTCACATATGATTGGCAATTTTTTAAAATTCCTATATTGCTCATAGTTTACCACGCATGTGTAAAAATTATGATCTTCTTTGAATTTGTATTTGATTTCAAATGGCATTATGGATTCTGTATCTGTTGAAGAAATTTTCTCTAAAACTTGTTTTAACATGTTCATGTTAAATGGTTTGTGTATTATTGGTATTCTTAGTAAGTCAAAAAAATATTTATTTTTTTCAACTGGGTTCGCTGTCACAGCAATTATTTTTGCATTTTGATTTTCATCTTTTATATTTTCTATGGCATAGAGTCCATCATAGTTAGGCATTGACATATCTGTAAACACAATATCTGGTGTATGTTTTTTATACAATTCAACTGCATCCTTACCGTCGTTCCCCTTTGCTATGACATCAACTTTGATAATGTCTAAAAATTCACACATCAAATCTAAGATATCTTGATCATCATCAATGACTATGCAATTGATCATTTATCTACCTGCTCTGCTATCTGACATAACTTTGCTCATAAATTCATACTTTATATGATTATCTTATTAATCAATCCCATTTTTGGGAAATTGTGAAAAATGTATGTCTTCATGTTAAATTACATTTTCATAAATGTTAGAATGTTACTATATAATCATTGAAATATCAATTTGATAAAAACCCGTTTACTCAATCCGAAATATCTAGATCATTAGAAGAAATTACCAGTTGCCAAAATTGTCTTTCAAATGATGAACTTTGCTGGTTTCATACAAAATCCTTACAATCTAGCATTGTCATTGATGTCCAAAATTGGATTAAAGATTGTAAAATGATTCAGAAAAATGAATATTCTGAATAGGATTTTGACAAATTCTACTGATATTGTTTTGTAATCCTGGTTTTGAAATGATGAGATCTATTGAAATTCAATTCAGATTTTAATTTTAAATCTCATAGTTTGTTCAAATGAGCAAACTTGTTTTTATCAATTGTAGAAATGTTTCATATTATATGAAAATACTTCATGTGGAGGACACTCCTGAAATAAGTAAAATCTTTGCAGATATTTTATCTAGCAAAAATTATGATTTTGATAGTATATTGGATGGGCGAGCTGGATTGGAGTTAGCAATTTACAAAGAATATGATCTAATTTTGCTTGACATGTGTATGCCAAAGTATAGCGGTGTTGATTTTCTTTTAGATTTAAAATCAAGAAAACCCTCAGAACTATCTAAAGTTGTAATTGTAAGTGGACTCGCGATGAGCTCTATACAGGAACAAGAATTATTAAATTTGGGAATCCGTTCTGTTTTAAGAAAACCTATCTCTGTTCAATCATTGCTTTCACAAGTAGAACCTGAAATAGCCTTTTAATCTAGGCCCCAACTAATTTTTGCGGTGGGCATTATCTTCAAAAAAGGGGCATCATTTTCATACCATGGATCATCCCTCACCCATTGAAATTTTTTGAAGAATATTTGATAGATTTTTTTAAACTCTTCTCCGTTTTCAATGATTTCTGCCTTACCTTGGATGCATATTGCTTTATGACTACCAGACTTGTAAATATCAATAACGATTCCCACATTAGGATTAAATTTAATATTGGCATATGTTCGTGTATCATAATCTGTCGCAATGATTATGCTGCTGTTGATTTTTACAAATGAAACTGGCTTAACATGTGGAATATCATTATGTGATGTTGCAATTCTTGCTTCCTCTAATGAATTTAGAAAATCAATTTCATTTTGTTTGAATTCTATCAATTGAAAATTCGTTCTCTTATTTCTGGAATGTGTTTGTATACAATATCTCTGACTTTAATTTGATCTTCTGCTGTAGGTATCTCTTTTTGTGCACTAAGTATTGCACCACTCATGCCAAGCGCCATTCCCATTACAATCCCATAAACAAATTCTTTTGGTTCCTCAACCCTGAGTGTTTCTTTATTTTGGTTAATTTCTTCTAAATATGACGGAATTGTTGCAATTGCACCATTTATTGTCTGTAGAATTATTTCTTCTAATTGATCATCACTCATATTATCTCATTGAAATATTTCTTAATAAATCTGCACCCAAATTGGTGATATTGAACTAACTTTACAAGCCCTCTTGAAAGAATTTTATTTTTAATTAAGGTCCCTTTTGAGAAATATTTTTTGTGATTTATACACGTGTCAACATTTGCACCTAAGATTTTTAATCTCTGCTTCTAAGGGATACACATGTTCTCTTTTTTTACCACAAATGAGGCAAATGACGCATTACCTGATGTGATAAAAAAATTTGAGTATGCTCTAGCAAAAAATAATGAAGTTAAGAAAATTGAACAAGAATTGCAAATGAGCATGTCGACTACAAATTCCTTTGAATCTTATGTGAAAATCAAACAGCGCCTAAATTCTGCAATCACCAAATTCTATGAATCTGTTGAGATCTTGGAAAATACTGGTGTGGTTGTCAAAAGTATTGAGCAGGGACTATTGGATTTTCCCTCAAAACGATTTGAAGAAGAAGTTTGGCTGTGCTGGAAATATGGTGAAACTGAAATCAAATTTTGGCATGAAAAAGATTCAGGCTTTATGGGAAGAAAGCCTATTGAAGTTAGTGACGACTCACTGATCTAATAATTTGATATGGTGATCAATTCTAAGATCATTCCAAGATTCAGCTAAATGATGACAAAATTCATCTCTGCATACTGTAGAATATCCGCAACTACATTTACTCAATGAATACATCTCCGCCTAATTCTGTTTTTGACCATATGCTATTGAACAACAATGCTTTGGAATAGATTATTGTTTCAGAGTTTGTCCATATGGCTCTCATCTCTTTATTGTTTCCCTCATTTTTAATAAAGAATAATACTTCGTCATCATCCTTTATCAAAAAGCACAAGTTTTCTTTTACTGATGAACAAAGTTTTTTAATTTTTGTTTTATCTATGTCATCAAAAATCCCCTTTGATTTTTTTGTAATTGATGTCAATAATTTGTAATCTATTTTTTGTTCTTCTAATGCATCTAGAAAGTTTGCATGATAAAATTTGATGAAATCTTTTTCTGATCCTAAAACTCTGCACTCTTTTTTGGCATTAAGAATCATATCAAAAATTTTACTATTCACTTGATTGCCTCCCTGCAATACTTTGAATTTCTCTTCTCCCTCCTCCTCATCATTGAGTGTGGCTCCTGGAATTTTTTCCCAGATTTCTTCTAATTCCGGACCTGCCTTTTTGAGTTTGTTTAGACGCTCAGTTTCAGTACTAATAAGGAGATTTACTGCGTTTTTGATACTCAAAGCTGTAAATTGAATTGGATGCTGAAATGATGCTTCTACGATACCTTTGTTTTGCAAGGCCGTTAGTAAGTGGTATGTCTCACTTCTTGGGATGTTAACCGCCTTTGCAATATCTGATGCTGTTTTTGCACCTATCTTGCCTAGATAAAAAAATACCTTGCTTTGGTTTGGTGTTAATCCAAATGAAACTAGTGCATCTCGAATTTCTTCAAAATTGTCCTTATCTACTGGGTATGTGCCTAACTGCATAGTCCTTGAAGCAATTTCCATTAATGGTAATGATCGATTTTTCTTTTAAAAGTCTGATCGTTCAATCGTATACATTTAGCTACAAATCACTACATTCCAAAATTTGCTCTATTTTTGTGCCTATTTTTTGTAATTTTTCTGAAAATTAATCTAAGTTTTATTTTACTTTTTTCCCAGTCACAGTTATTTTCAATTTTTGAAATAAGAATTTAGCCTGCACTTATCCAGCCTTGCAATGCAATTTCATTTTTAACTCTCTTTTCAAATGATATTTTTTGCATTTGTCTAACGTGTTTTCCTGATTTTCTTTTGGGTGTGGAATTTGGCGTAATTGCATTATTTTCATCCTCATCTTCTTTTCCAGCTAGTTTGTTTCTAAGCAAAAATATTCCCGTGAATACCAACGCTAATGACAAAATATCTGTGGTGCCAATTGTTTCTGATAGGAACAATCCTGAAAAAATCACTCCAAACACTGCAGTTGTGGAATATAGCAAAACTGTTCTGACAGTTCCAATAATTTTTAGCGCCACTAGGAAAAATAATGTGGATAGACCTGTGCCGAATACTGATAAGGTGATTATTCCTGGCAATTGTGCTAAATCAACATTCATGGGAATTTGAAATGCTGCAATTAGGGATATTGCAACTCCTGCAGAAATAAATGATAGTACTTGTGTGACTCTTTTTGTATCAAATCTGTCTCCGATATATTTACACAGTGTGATGTCCACAGCATACAAAACTCCTGACAAAATTATTAACAAATCTCCTGTAACCAAGTGCCCTAAATTGAAATTGTTCTGGAGAAGATCATTTCCAACTGGTATAACCATCATACCGATGATGATCATTGTGAATGGGATTGATTCTTTGATTCGTAATCTTTCTTTAAACACTAACATTGCAATTACTAGTGCAAAAATTATCTCACTATTGCTGAAAATTGATGCATTTACTGCAGATGCTGTAGATAGCCCATAAAAGTAGGTAATTAATGCAGACACTTCTGCTATGCCTATTAGTCCCATGAACGTCCAATCCTTTTTCCCAAATTTGGAAATTGAATGTGTTTTTTTTGCAACTGGCGTAAAGAAAATACCTGCAATGAAATAAATCAAAAATGCTAAAACGATTGGATTGATTTCAAGCATGTTTTCTGAATTTTCCAGCATTGGTTTTGAAATTACATGAATAAGTGCAGATAATGCTGCCGCTAGAATAATTAAATAATATCCATACTTTGATTTTTTTAAGGAAATCCTCTCAGAAATCATTCATTACCATTTTTGGAAATGAGATTATCCTTAATAGCAGTATCTTTAATTTTTTGGAAATTTAGGCACGATTTCCGATATTACTAGATTTCATCCGTTTTGACGATCTCAAAGGAAAATCCTTGTTTATTGTATTCTTCATTGACTACCCTGTGTCCTATTTCATTTAGAATTGTATTCATTTGACCCACAATGAAATATGGCCAATTTTTTCCTAAATCATGTTGAATGATAATTTTGTTCTTTCCGTTCACTTCCATTTCTCTGTATTGAACATTCATACTTTGACATCTCTTCTTGAATAAATCTAAGATAGAATCTAGTTCGATATATCCATAAACGTAATTTAATGAATTTTTCAGATCTGATGTACCTGTCGTCTCTGCAATTTTTTCTATTTTTTCTTTAGGTATCGAATCAGTGATTTCTCTTAATGTTGATCTAAACATAGGAACCCATCCCATCTCTGTTGTTAGTTCATTCCAATTCACCTGCTTATCTAGCAAATGATTGATGAGAGTATTGAGACTAATTTTTTGCTCTAAACATTTTTCATGCAGCTTCTGGCTTAATTCAGAATCAATTCTTATTGAAACATTGTCTGTTTTTTTCAATAATTGCTTTTCCTGTAAAGTCAAAGTTGCTCATCTCCCTTTGTCGCTAATTGGTCCATTTTACAATATTCTTAGAGTATTTTTAGTCATATGGATTAGTATGTTATTTTCCACACATACAACATTGTACAAATAATTACATTGCATGAATTTGTAATATTTGCCGATCAATTTATTGTCGTTTTTGGAATCCTGATCGATCTCTTTGTGTCAAGTAAACTGTTTGTCATAAAAAATAATGTCACATTGTTTATTATGATGTCTTTACATATCCAATTATGGAAAATGGATTGGATACTCTCTTAGTTCCTTCTTTAAGGAAATCAATTGAGGAAAATCTTGGTAAAGATACTTTGAATAAAATTGAAGAAAGACTAATGGAAAGACATGGTCTTGGATTAGTTCAGGCAATCAAAAATTTCCATAAATTTGATAGTGTTCTAAGAGAATTTTTTGGTGCAGGTGCTGATGGATTAGAACAAAAATTCTTGCAAAAAATTGTTGGCATTGAAAAATCAAGACAAACCGATTCCAATTGGATTCAAATGAAAGATCCTGAGCTGGCTAGAATATTTTTAGAATCTTTTGCTGATCAAGATAAAAAAGCAATTCTTGGGTCTGTTATGTCTGAGTCTTTAATAATTGCAAAAATTTTAGACTCATGTAGAATTCCACAAACATCTGGGTACAGAAAAATTAATTATCTTATTAACAATGGCTTGTTGGTATCTAATGGATTTGAATTATCTCATGATGGTAAAAAAGTAAAAAAATATGAGACTATTTTTGAAAATGTTAAGGTCGATATTATAAAAAATGATGTTGAAGTAAAGGTCCAGCTAAAAAATTCATTGCTGTCTGAAAGTTCTATTTTACAGACCGTTCAAATCAGTTCCTAGTTTGAAAATATTTTTTGTTTAAAAAATTAATTTTCTGTGTGTTTTTTTCTGACAAGCTATAGGTTTATCCCTCTAATTTGAAATAAAATTATGAAAGATCAGGATGTTGAAGTTGTACCTGAAAAACTAGGTAGTCCAATCAACTTTAAGATCATTGCAATTATTGTTGGAATTGTAGTTGGATTTCATTTTCTTGTGAACTATCTTGCAGAAGTAGATGTCTATGCATCAACTTCAGATGTATTGATCTATGGTTTTTCCATGATTATCCCGCTATCTGTGTCTGCTTTTGCCTTTTTGACTTCTAGAAGATATTCTGGTGCTTTGGTTTATTCAAAAGCATATGTTGTTCTCGGTGTTGCTTTCATGCTCATGTTTTTTGCAGAATTGACATATTTTATCTATGAGCAATTTTTAGATTTGGACCCATATCCTTCAATTGCAGATATTTTCTTTTTTGTATTTTATCCGTTGATTGTAATCTATCTGATAATTAATCTCAAATTCTTTGCCCCTAAAATTTCAAAGAGTGGCATTGCTCTGATTACTGGAATGCCAATAATAGTCACAGCCACATATGTCTATTTGATCATTTCTCCATATGCGATTGATACTGGATTGGCTAGTTATGATATTTTTGAAATTATTGAGGATTATGGGAGTTTTGATTTTTACTATGGCATAATCTTCATTTCTGCTGCTTCTGTTACTTTGGGTCTTTCTATTCACACTGCAAAAATTTTCAGAGGGGGTCTAATTGGAACTGCTTGGCTGATCCTGGTGATTGGAATTATATTGAATCTTTTTGGTGATACCTGGTATTATTACAGCGAAGTTACAACAGGATATTTGTTATCAGATCCTGTGAATCTATGCTGGTATTCTGCATACCTACTTATTTTGTATGCTCTATACAAGCACAAAAAAGCCCTGTGATAAATAATTTGAAAAAGGTAATCTAATATTATATGCAAATAATCTTACTCTAAATGTTAAATCCAAAAATCGATAAACGAGATTCCTCAAAAATTAATCGCTATGGGTTATTTGCAAAGGAGTTGATTTTAAAAGATGAGTTAATTTGGGCTCCTACTGAAAATCATTTCAAAACAATTTCTTTGACTGATTTTGAAAAATTATCTGCTGAAGATAAACAAACTTGGGTTGATCACTGTTATCAAATTGATGATTATTTCCAAATGGATATTGATGACACTAGATTCATGAATCACAGTTGTGAGCCAAACACAGCAGATTTTCCTGATGATGATCCTACTATGATCGTTGCAATGAGAGATATTGAAAAAGACGAAGAAATAACTTGGAATTATTTGCCTTTCATGAACCCTTATCAGGTATTTCCTTGTAATTGTGGAAGTGTGAACTGTGTTGGTGTCGTTAAAAAAAATGCCACCATCAAACAGGTTCGCTAGTTTTAAAGATTTCTTGATTAGAGAATCTCAGCTGGTTTGTATTCGCCTTGATTTTGCAATCTTTGTAATCTTTTGATTACGAATCTTGCCGTTTCTCTAACATCAATACTTGGATCAATTTCGGCATCTCTGATCAAATCAATTGCATCAAATGCTCTCATCAGGCCAAGGGATTCAATTGCCTCGTGTTTTGTGAGAATACTTTTATCATTTAATGCCGATTCTACTAGAGCCGGGATCTTTGTTCTCATGTTTCTTCCAGCAATCTGATAACATGCTTCATGTTTGACTACTCCATTGTCATCATTTTTCAATACCCACTCCATCAAATCTGCAGATTTTACGAACATTGGATCTTCTGGATCTCTGTTTTCAGCTAGTTCTCCAATAAGCCAAACTGCATCCCATCGTTTTGACTCATCACTATCATTTTTTATGATGCGTTCACATATGGAAATCCTTTGGGCTTCTGGTATGTCTCTTAGTTTGTTTTCGTCGTAGATTTCAATAGCCATTTCCAATTTTGGGAATTAGTCCCTTTTAACGATTTCTAAAATGTTAGGCTCGAAAATATATGAAAGTGTTAATGCTGTATTTTCGTATTTTCTACTTCGATTTCTTTACAAAATTTTTAACATCTAATGTTTTTAATGGCTTTGATGTATCCCACAAAAATGTACATAGTGTGAAAATATTATCTACCATCTCTGATGAGTTTGTACATAGTGAAAAATCAGAGTCTGAATTTGAGTTTTTGAATGATGCTGCAGAATCTGACATGATCATTTTTTTTTCTTGCTGAACTACTATTCTTCCTTTAGATGGAAGCTTTCCAATCCTAGTTTCAGTAGCGTTAAATCTTTTAACAAAAGGTGCAAGTTTAGGATCATCCATGTCTACAAGCAATCTCACTTTGCCACCATTCTTTTCACAGAGAGTGATTTTTTCAGGTATTGTGCTGTGATACATTCTTGAAACATCATCTAGGGTTGTAGCGATGTAGATAACTCCCGTAGAATTTTCAATTACATGTGAAATATCTGCATAAATATTCTGACGCCCTTGGACCACTCTGAATGTTGGTACTGTGCTGTTTTGATTTGTACTAATTTCATTGTTGATTTTATCAATAATTGCCTCGCCTGACTTTTTAATTTTGTTTACTTCGTCTTCTTTTTTCCCTAGTGCGATTTTTAATGCATCATGAGGATCTGCGGCAATGCATAATTTGGGACTGGATAATGTTGTAGAAATAATATTTCTGCTGACTAGCTTGTCTACAGTTCTATACATTCTTGCTCTGTCTATATCAAGTTCTTTTGCTAGGGCACTTGCTGTAATTGGACCTGCCCTTAGTAAATTAAGATAAACTTTGGCTTCCAAATCATCCAAATCCAAAATATCTTCTAGTTCCGATGCAATTCCGCTTACTTGTTCTTGATATGAAATCATTTAGTTCTCATCTTTTCCCTAGGCTCACTTTGCCTATTTGCATTTAGTATTTTCGTATGATTCCTATGTTTTGAATTATTTATAATTCCCATTTTTGGTAATTGATATTGAAGTATTATGAACTAAAAGATCTGCTTGTTAGATCAATTACAAACAATAAAAAATCACACATGTCATTGATATGATTTCTTTTGATTATGTTGTAATCATATTTGGTAATCTCATTTAGAACATTTTTTTACTGAAATGTCTGAAATGGTATCTACATTGGGATGTTAAATGCCACTACTGCTACTACAATCATTGCTACAACATGTTTTGTGCCTGCAACATATGAGCCTGCACCAATCTTTCCCGCCGCCAGTCCTCCAAAAACTGCCTCTATTATTGCCATGTTAAACAACGCTGATTCTAATTTTTCAATTTCCATGCTTGCAAGAGATCCAAATAGTCCTTCAGTGCCACTTCCAGATGCAAGTAATCCCTCCTGAACCTTTTCTATTTCAGTGAAAAAACTAGTAGTAAGTAACACTGCTACTGCCAAAAATACTCCAAATGAAATGTAAATTGTATAAGTATATGGGGCCAAAGCAGATTTTCTACTTTTTTCAATATTTTGCATTTCAGATACGTGTTTTTGGATCATCTCCAAATTTTCTGATACGTCGCCTCCTATCTTCATTGCCATTTCTAACAATACGGTAACACGTCTTGCAACTCTGGTACCTGTCCTTGTTGCAAAGTTTTCAAAAGCTTCTTCAATTGGGGTTCCCCAACTTATGTTTGCTCTAAGATTTTTTAATTCTGGAGTCAATGCACCAAGATTTCTATCTCCAGCATGTTCTATGGCTTTGATCAAATTGGCTCCACTTTGAACTGAACTAAGTAGTGCAAGTAGGAATACTGGTAAATGTCTATCAATGCTGTCTCTCCTTTGAACTTCCTTTAATTGGTGAATTGTTAATGGGATAATTCCCACTAGAATTCCAAAGATTAGTCCAACATCTTTGATTGTCGTAGAATTTGAAAATTCTGAAAAATAGAAACTCATTGATAGCACACTTATCGATGCAATTAATGAGAATGTTAGAGTCTTTAGTATCTCATTTTTAAAAATTGATTGTCTTGGTTCTAATTTTGGTTCTGATTTTTTCTTTTGTTTTTTCTCCAATACTTCCATTTTATTACCTCTTTGGCACCATAGTATCCATCATGACTAACATCAGTACTCCACTAAGGGGAATTACTGCAAAAGTTAGAATATTCATCAGCGTTAACAAATCAAATCCTGCAAGACTGGGACTCATAATTCCCATGATTGATAACATGATTACTGCAAGCAATGGGAAAACAATTAGCAGAATAGTATAAATTTCTGCGACACTACCTAATGATTCTGTAGTTTTTTGCATTAACATCTTCTTTTCTTCAAGCTGGACTTTTGCAGTTGCATTGAAATATTCTTTGAGGTCTCCTCCTGATTGAACTGTAACTATTGCTCCCTCAAGCAATTCCGAGTATGGTCCTGTAGGTGTTCTCTGAATCAAATCCTTTATGGCACTAATCAAATCCATGCCTAGAATATCGATATTTCTTACGATGAACCTTGAATCTTTGACTATGTCTTCGTCTGTTTCTTCTTTTGCTATGGCTTTGAAAATCCCCTCCAATGTCAAGCCACTAGTTGCTAGAGTTGACATGTATCCAATAAAATGAGGAATTTCCTCAACGAGTTTTGCTGCTCTATTTTTTACTCTAATAGTGGGTATAATTTGCAATATTCCAAAAGTCATTCCAAAGAGCATCAATCCACTCAATATTGGAAGTAACATCCCTACACTTGCCGGCTGAATATTGATAAACTGTGATGCAATTAATCCCATAATTCCTCCACATACTCCTGCAATCATGCTGAAGAAAACCATGCTTGAAACATACACTTCAAATGGAATTGGCATCATTGCTTGCTTGATTGTTTTATCTAGTGTTCGTAATTTAGGATGTAAAAATTTTACATGTTCGTTTAGCAGTTTGTAACTATAAACATGAATCTGGCCTACTGATTCTTCTTGTTTTTTCTTTATTTGCTTATTTCCAATTAATTTCATAATTATACCTCGAGTCTTTTTCTTTCATAGAATCTTTCAGGGTCTGCATAGAAATCCATTACATTAGCAGTTACCTCTTTATGATCACGAATATCATTTTTTACCATCCACTCTAGTGCGAGTCTTCTTTTTGTCAATTCATAATTGATCTTTTCTTCTGAATCTCCGTCTCTTTCTTTGAGTTTTTTGAAAATGACGCTGTCACCCATGTACTCATGTGTGTCCGTTTTAGGATTCCATTTGAAAATTTCATGAGTTTTGATTTGCCCTGTTACATCATCAATACCATTAATTTCTGAAACCTGGATAATTCTTCTAGCTGATTTGTCCCCAACCCTGATTTTCAACTGCAGTGTAATCAAATCAAGACTATTTGAGATTAAGGCTTTTGGAACATCCATTGGAGATGATGTCAATCTGGTTAATGTTGCATCCACTGAATCTGCATGAATTGATGAGAATCCTCCATGACCTGTTGCCATTGCCTGAAATAACGTGTATGCTTCTCTCCCTCTAGTTTCTCCAACGATAATGATGTCTGGGCGTTGTCTTAGTGCTGCTCTTAAAAGATCAAATTGATTAATTTCTCCAATTTGGGTATCTGTAAAATTTTGTCTTGAGACTGCAGGAATCCAATTTTCATGAGGTAGATTGAGTTCCTGTGTGTCTTCTATGCTTACTACTTTCTCACCTGGCCTGATAAATGAGGCTAATGCATTCAGAGCTGTGGTTTTGCCACTTGCAGTACCTCCTGCAATTAACATGGTTGCTTTCTTTTCAGCCAAATACCACATGTATGCAGCAATATCCACTGATATGGTTCCAAATTTTATTAAATCAATAATAGTAATTGGATCTGCCCTAAATCTCCTAATTGTAAATGTACTTCCACGTTTGGTAATTTCATGACCTAATGTCAAATTGATCCTACTTCCATTTGGTAATGATGCATCAATAATTGGATCTGCCATTGAAACATGCTTTCCACAAATATATGCCATCTTTCTTGAAAAATTATTTAGTTCTGCATCTTTTTCAAATATGATGTTTGTTGGCATAGACTCGTGTTCTCGATGCCATATGTATATCGGAATGTTTGTTCCATCACAACTAATTTCCTCTATCATGTGATCTCTCATCAATGGTTCGATTTTTCCAAGATACACAAAATCCCTGATAGCAAAATAATTGATTTTTGCTATATTTTTTGGAGGGATGTTTAACCTGTATTTTTTTATCATTGATCCAATTTTCTTTTTTAATCTACGTTCTGCATCTTTTTTTGTTTTAATATCTTGCAGTGAAACTGTAAGCTCAGTCATGAGAAGTTTTTTAATAATTTCAAATGCTTTTTGGTCTCTTTCAGAAAGAACTGGCTCTATCACCTGATATCTTAGCCCTCCTTTTGCAGTTGGGTCCTTAATGATCCCTGCATGTATCTCGTTGTTATCCCAATCTAGTTTTGAGAGTGTCATGTATTGTGGAATTTTAATTTCGTTTTCAATCCTGTCTTGAATATTTTTTACAGACTCATTTTTTGGTTTGATGTTGATTTTGCTATTTGACTGTAATTTTTGCAATATGGACAATTTATTTTTCAAAATCTTTAGACTCAATTCCGGATTTTTTGCACAAGTAATGCGTTTTAACGCTTGTTCGTCCATTTGAACAACCTTTTCCTTTTACTCTTGAATTTGATAAGAAACCTACCATGGTAAGTAGTTCGTTAGTATCAAGTGAGGTACGTATTGATGTTTAGAAAAAAATCTCTGCCTGACAATAGTGATTTTTCCTCAAAAAATGAGCATAAATTAACTAAATTAGAGAATCTCTCTTCTCTTTTCAAAGGAAATTCAAATGATTCAAAAAATGAGTTAATCATTGAAGATGCTCTTATAGAAAATTCTCTATCTATGCCTGATATTATTCCAAAACCCTCAGGCAATAGGGCCGTACAACTAATTCAAGAGGTTCAAAAGCTTGAGGATAGAACAATCAAACCCTTTGTAGATTATAACGAAGGTCATCTCTTCTATCCCATACTATCAAAAATTGGGGAATTGCAGGATAATATCACATGTCTTGATGATCTGGTGTCTGATGGAATTTTAGAGAAAAAAGTATATGAAAAATTAATTGTATGTCCTATTCATTCAGATACATTTTCCTCTAGCATGCGTTTGTACTGTCCAAAATGTCATTCAATGAGTGTTGAAAAATTAAATTTGTTTGAGCATAAAAAATGCGGTTATATTACAGAAAGTACCAATTTTGATTTTGTCGACCAGGGAAATTCTAGTTGCCCCTCATGTAAAAAACAAATTAAAAATTTTGAGAAAGAAATTCGGGTTCCTGCTATGTGGTATCAATGTGATGATTGTAATGAAAAATTTGATAATGCTGTAATCAAACTGCATTGCAGAAAACATGAACATGATTTCGATACAAATTCTGGACAATTTGTAACAACTTTTAGTTATAAATTAAAAAATTCTGAGATTTCAATAAACTCTGATACTAATCAAATTAAAGATGAATTACTAAAACTGTTACAAGGATTTAATTTTAATGCCAAGCTCAATGTGTCAATAAAAGGAAAAAGTGGAAATGTGCATGAGATTCCAATATATGCCAAGAGTAAAACATCTGATGAATCACTCTTAATTTTTATCAAAAATCCGCCTGATGGAATTGGTCAATCTGATATGAATTCCATTTTAGTTCCAAAATTAGACATTGATCCTACAAATACTCTCCTAGTTACTGTTTCAGATATTGGTGACGGTATGGACAATTTTGCAAAACACTATGGCATTAATTTGATTTCTGAGCCTGATTTTACTCAAATTCTTTCCCGTGTTGAAGATTTTGTATCTGAGTGGTATTCTAAAAATGACTATGCTCCCCAGAAATCTTCCATTGATTCCTTTGAGTCTCTTGTGGCTAATCTAAAATCAAAGACTGGTGGCAACAAATGACATATGTCATATCAAAATTTCCTGTAAAAAAACGACGTGCAGTCAGTCAGGTAATGGGCAGTATTGTAATATTGGGAATAGTTAGTTCAGTTGGCTCTGTAATTTTGTTTAATGGTATGAATAGTATCAGTGCATTTACATATGATTTATCATTTCATGAAAAATCAAAAAATGAAATTCATCGTGAGGATATAATTTTTGAACATATTAGATTTGTCCCTGGTGATGATATTATTGAAATTAATTTGAACAATATCGGTACGGTTGAATCTACCATTTCAAATATAACTATTTTAAAAATTGACACCCAAGAAATTATTGCAAATTGGGTAGATGTTTCTGAACCTATCCAAATTAAAACAAACAAAAAAATTATTCTTGATAGTCCTGACATTATTCTCACTAATGGTATTGTAACTCAAACGTGGGATGATGCATACTATGTTGATGACAAATACAAAATATCCTTAACTACGGTAAAAGGTAATTTTTTCACAACTGTCGCAAGTCCATTTAATACATAGAGCTAAAATGAAACAAAATTCAAAATCTAACACTTTATTTGAAAAGAAAAAACATTCTCCTTTAAGAAATAGACGGGGTGTAGCTGATGTGATTAGTACCATGATGCTTATGGCAGTTACTGTAACTGGAGCTAGCACTCTTACTTATTTTATGAATGATGCATTTGTATCTGGTAATCTTGGTACTATATCTACACTTGATTCATCATCTTTGAATCTTCTACTTTTAGCATATGATACGCGGGATTCCTCAACCCTTTTGAAATTAACTGATGTTGATAACGATATTACTAATGGGATTGTTCCTATGACCGGTGATCCTGTTCTTTGTGGCTATAGTTGTGCTGGTTCTCCTGATGCCATTCCTGAAAGTGGGGGAACTGAATTCATTGTATTACAAATTCAAAACAATGGCTTGAATCCAATATTTCTTGAAGATATTGGAATCAACAATGTGATTCACACTTGGGATTCCTCAACTGCTGGAGTTCAACTGGATGCCTCCACAAATGATTTGGCTGGAGGAAAATATCCTTCTGATGGAACTTTCTCAATACTGCCCATCGGTGCATCTCCTGTCATACAAAATTCTAGCATTGAAATTCAAAACGGCCAAGCAGTAAACATTCTAGTAAAATTAGGTGTTGATGATTCTGATATTCTTCTCAATAAGGGAATTCATATTTCATTTGATGTAGGTAATCCACAACTGGTAGAATTTTTAATTGATAGTGGTGATGCTCGATGATTGATAAAATCACTTTATTTCATTTACAAAAAAGACGTGGATTATCTTCTGTTGTAGGCGCGTTATTTTTTACAGTATTGATGATTGCGGGCTTTTCTGTATTGAGTTTAGCTTTGGATGCACAAACAGATATTGTAACTACACAAAGAATTGTCTCTGATATTGAAATAAAAAAACAACAAGAACAATTTGCAGTTTCTACCTCTATTGATGAAGACAATATTTTAAGCATGAATGTTAAAAATCAGGGCCAAAACCCAGTTGAGATTTCAAGTATCTGGATCATTAACAAAACATTATCAAATCAACCTGTAACTCGATTTGATGTAAATTATGATGATGCATTTGTTCCATCAGGTTTTACTAATAATGTTCTTTTTACACAACCTCTTAAAATGACTCCTGATACATATGATATCAAAGTAGTTTCATCTCTAGGAACGATGAAGATTAATGAGGTCGTCGTCGGTGTGGGTGCTTCTATTGGGGATCTTCGTGCTGAACTAATAACAGATCCTCCAGATGTAGTTCTTGGCAAGAATGTCACTGTTGCAATGGTTGTTACAAACACCGGTAATGCTGTAATTAAAAATGTTCAGCCTGAAATGCAACCTGTAACTGGTTCTGGTTTTCTTATTTCTCCTTCTCCTTCTCATACTCCATCTTCTGTGAATTTGGAACCTGCAGAATCTGTAATGTTTTCCTGGGATTATCAAGTTGATGGAGTCAGTGGAAATGATTTGGTGTTTTCAGCTATCGCAAAAGGAGATTTTAAGATACCTGATGATGTATCCAGTAACGTTGCATCTGATTCCATTCTCTTACGAGAAGCTGGAGAGGGTGGTGGTGGAGGAGAAATTGTAATCTCAAATGAACTGTTTGGAAAACCTCAGATATTCATGGTAATGCCTAATGCAGTTGGAGACGAAAATGATGGTGTTACATCAAGGCCAATTTGGGGTGTAAATGTTGCAAATCCTACGGATAAGCCAATGTTTGTAAACAAAGTAGTAGTGATGGTATTCAATCCTAGGGCAAATTCTCAAGATGATGTTTTTGTAAAAAATTGTGAAGGTATTACTGTTCCAGAAAGTCCTGAGAAACCTGCAACAATATCTCCTACTCCTGATAATTGGTCTTGCCCTGAAAGTAATCAACTGATGTGGAGAAATTTGGTTGACCCTGTTCAAGTTGCGCCAAGATCTGTTTTCCCATTTCTTGTAGGAATTGGCAGCGGTAATATGGCAGGTACTACAGAAGATGCTCAAAATATTCTGGTTCAACCTGTCGTGTTTACAACCCTTGGTCAATATGGAAAAGCAGGTTATGGAACTACAATGCATACTAGTGAAGTTGCATTACCAAATGTTTTTCTTGCAAGAGATACAAAATCAGTTGCATCTTCTGATGTAATGAGTACATTAACTGGAGTTGTGGAAGGAAGTACAGTATTATTTAATGCCACTCTTGCTGATATGAGTAGTGATAGTGAATTTGGAATCAAGAATGGCACATCTTTAATTATTAACATTCCAAAAGAATGGAATTTTGGAACCGTTGTTAGTTCAATTGGTTTTGATGTATCTCCTCCTGTCACATACCCTGATGGTTCAACACAGATTTTTGGCACTTTACTTGAATCCATAAATGATCATACTGAAGCCAAAACTATTCAATTCACAGCTACAGCTCCATCTGTTCCTAAAGCAAAAATGTATGTGATGTCTATACTTGCAAATGGTGTTGCTACAGGTAATAGTCTAAGTGGGGAATTTGCAGTTGGACCTATAGCTGAAATAGTTTTACAGGTATGCCCATCCACTGGATGTCCTACGTGATATTTTTTCTTAATCATACAGGCTCGTTTTTCATTTTTTGTTCATTTCATAAAACATATGTACAAACTAGTTAATTGTAGTCCAATTTGAACACAAATTCCTTTAACATCTTTTCTCATTCTAAGAAATTCAGAAATGACAAAACTACAGTCAAAACAAAACAAGTTGACTTCAAGAAGAGCAGTTGCTCCCGTCATAGCAACACTTCTTCTGGTAGCAATCGCAGTCGTTGGTGGAAGTATTGTCTTTGTGTTCTCACAAGGATTCTTTAGTTCTGCTCAAATCAGTGGTTCACCAAACATTGAATCTGTAAAATTCACTGGTTATGATGCCTCAGATGGCATTACTCTTGAAAACCATGATGGTACTATATTTGCAGCAGGAAATACTGCTGGAAATGGTCTAGTTGTTGGTGAAGATATAGCAGTATATCTACAAAGTAACAGTGTAGGTAAACTCACCCTAAGTGAGGTAAGAATAGGTGGTACTGTGTACAATTACACTAGTTCATCTCCAGCTCCTGGTGATTTCCAAGTTCTTACAAGAGGACCTGGCACTATCTTGACTTCTACAACTGCAGAAATTCAACCTGGTCAACAAGTAACAATTCTAGCAACACTTGATGAAAACATCAAGTCTGGTAGAGACACACAGTTCAAGCTAACAACCGCAAACGGTGCTGTCTTCGTTGGAACTGTTATAGCTGGTCAACAAAGTGGATAACTCCACCCTTTTTCCTTTTTATGAAAAAAAACGGAGTAAAAAATGAAAAATGGAGAAAAAATGAACACAAAAAAACCAATCCTCTTCTTACTTGCCATAACTATTCTTTTTGGACCTAATTTACATTCTGTCGATGCTCAAAATCTAGATGCTCTATCTGATTATTCTATTAAATTATCTATTTCTCCATCTCATTTAGAAAGTGGAATTGCACAACATGATGTAGGATATGTTTTTGTTTTAAGCAAACACGGGGTTCCAATTACATCCACATATGATGTTCCTATTAGTTTAAGTTCTGATGATTCAACAATTGCTTCTGTTCCAAATAAAATCATTCTAAAAGCAAATGAGGAATATGCAACATTTCCTATAGCAACCAGTGATAAATCAGGTTCAACAACAATTACTGCAAATCTTGATGGAAAAACCACATTTCAAAAAATTGAGATTGGCACAGATGAAACATATCTTCCAGATGACTTAATTTTGGAATTAAATCTCCCAACAAACAAAATGCATGTGAATTCTGAAATGCCATTTACAATATTTCTTAAAACCGATGACGGTGTTATAGTTCGTGCACCCAATGATATTGACATTGTATTGGAGTATGATGAACAGCTTGCTACAACTGATTCTCAAATATTGACCATAAAAAAAGGAGATTATTACACATGGGGTACGATATATGCACATGAGAAAGTTGGAAATACCTTCATTCGTGCAATTCATACGGATTCAGGCCTTGATGTGGCCAAAAGTATTCAGATTTCATCTACACTCCCAACTTCGTTAAAATTATCTATCTTTCCAAAATTGATTCCTGCTGAATTTGATAGAACTTTAGATATTTTTGTCAGTGTAGTTGATTCTGACGGTAATCCTACAAAAACGCCTCATGATATCCCTCTTGATTTTTTCTCAAATGAGCAATACCCAATTGGTGAAAATCTAGATAAAATTTCACAATCAGAAAAGCCTATGATTAAAAAAAATCAATTTGGATTTTTACTTCAACAAAAATATAGCCTGCAAAATTTATTAAAAAATGATATCTTGATTGGAGTTAGCTCCGTAGGGTATGGCACTGCAACTGATACTTTTCGCACTGTGGGTAAATCTATAGAGTTAGATCAAAATCAGCGCTCAACAGATTATAATTTTGATGAAAAAGATTATGATGCAACTGTGAAAGTTTTCGGTTTAGATAAAATCCCTAGTAATGCAACAGCATTTTTTACATATCAGTTATCTTTAATTGAAGATGATGAAGATGATGATGGATTTCGACCAGATGGAACTGAAATCAAAATTCATCCTAACTGCCTTGAGCAATCCGATGACGATTCTAGTGGGACTGATTCTGACGAAATAACTCATAATACTGAATTAGATCCTGATGATATTATTTTGTACAGTATTGATTGTCTAGACGAAGGTGAATTATATCCTGTACAATCAAATGATAATCAATATTCTGATGGGTTTGTCCAAAAAATTAATGTGATTTCCAGTAATGAGAAAATAGCAAGAATTGATAATGGCGGAAAAATTGTCAGTTCTTACTCTTATGGTACAGCTACTGTCTCCACCGGTCAACAAATCGGCCCCGTGAAAATTTCTGCATCTGTTAACGGTGTAGGTACTGGTTCATTTACTAGTGAGGTTGTTAACACATTAGAACAAAAAGAAGTACTATTATTTTCTCCAACCGGAAAGGATAATATCATTTTTGATCGTGATGGCTTTTTTGATATATTTCTAATTTCACTTGATGCAAAAGAACGTCCAAAAGTAATGAAGGAGTCCGGGAAATATTTGATTACGCCTACTAATGGGTTAGTTGAAATTGAAAAAGGAACAACATTTACTTTTACTCAATTAAGAAGTGATTCTTTTGACACTCCTACTGATGAGACCGTACTTTTGCTTACTGTGGAACCTATCGGAGAAAATGCTAATTTGAGTTTGGAGAGTAACAAAATATTCACAACTCATCCGACTTCACAACTTCAAGTCTTTTTGCCTGTAGACAAAATGAATGCTGATCATCAGCAAAATATCGGTATAATTCAATTAGTGGATTTGCAAGGAAATCCAGTTATTCCTAAATTTGATGTTAAATCTAAAATTGTATCCTCAAAAGATACAATTGCACAAATCATTGACGATGCAGTTATACCAGCAGGTTCATCATATGCTCCATTTTCAATCAAGACAACTGGTTTTGTTGGAGACGCAATAATTTCTGCAAGTGCAAAGGGAGTTAATGGAACATCATTATCCTTTAATTCTGCTTCATCTCAAACTCAACTCAAAATTTTCACTGGTGGTTTAGATAATGAAATTCCTGTAGATGAACAAATTGAATTTAAATTATTCGTTGATGATGAAAATGCAGATTCTGTATCTGGTGCATCAATCAAAATAATTGTTAATGAAGAAGAAGCATTAATCACACCTGATGTTGTAAGAACCAATTCTGATGGTAGTGCCATTGTGAGCTTAACTGCATTAAAGGGACCTGATATTTCATTTGAAATTATTGCAACTGCCGAAGGGTATGCGGAAGGCAAGGATTCTTTTACTGTCAACGTAGATGCTCCGGATAAAATATTTGACTCAATAGATTTGGAATTGCCTGAATGGATTGTCTATATCGTAATAGGGGGAATTTTACTAGTAGGTATTGTGGTCTTTATGTTCTTGAGAAAATCTAAAACAGATTTGGAAGAGGAATGGGAAGAGGAAGAAGAACTATAATTCTTATTTTTTGACTCTTTTTTTATCTCTACAAATTCCACAAAGATATTTTTTCCTAAATTCTTCTAATTCTACTTTGAATTGATTTGTTCTTGAAAATTTCTCGCCTGTTTTTAGTCCTCCTGGAACCTTTTTGCGACAATTTGTACAGTGAATATCTACCTGTATCTCTATTTTTTTATCGTTTTCTGAAATCTTCCCTATTATCAAATCAATTTTTTATTTCATTTTGATATATACAAATTCTGCTCTTAAACTCATGAATATTATACTGAAAAATCACTAGAATCACTATGCTATCAGTATGGTTTCGTGTAATACGTGTAAGATTTCTACTTGCATCTGTAATTGCTGTTTCAGTTGGACTATCGCTAAATTGGTGGCAAAATTCTTCCTTCGATGTATTTGATGCAGTTTTGACTTTTGCAGGTGTCATGGCCCTCCATGCAAGTGTTGATTTACTAAATGATTTTTGGGATTTCAAAAGAGGTATTGATACTAAAACAAAAAGAACAAAAATGAGTGGTGGAACTGGTGTATTACCTGAAGGATTACTCAAACCTTCTTCTGTTTATCGTGCAGGAATTGCATTTCTAATTTTGGGTACTGTTATTGGAGGGTTTTTTGTAATCACCGATGGAATAACTATAGCAATTATTTTGGCATTTGCAATTCTATCTATCTATTTTTATTCTACAAAAATTGTCGATTCTGGTTTAGGTGAATTCTTTGTTGCAGTAAAGGGTTCGATGATTGTCATTGGAACTTTTTTCATTCAGTCTGGACAAATTTCGATTGAATCAATTCTTGCAGGAATTGTTGTAGGCTCTTTATCCTCGTTAGTTCTTTTTATCGCATCTTTCCCTGATCATGATGCTGATAAATCCAAAGGTCGAAAGACTTTGGTAATTGCTGCTGGTAAACAAAAGGGTGCAAAATTATTTTGGATTTTCCCTCTGATATCTTATTCTGTGATAATTATTGGTGTTGCCACAAATCTGTTTCCTGCGCTCTCTCTGATTAGTCTATTTGGAATTCCATTGATGATAAAATCTGGTTTTGGTTTACAGAAAAATTATGATTCAATTGATAATCTTGTTCCATACATGTCATCGACTCTGATGTTTAGTAGACTCACTGGAGCACTATTTGTCATTGGATTTTTAATTCCTATATGATGCTTTAAACATAAATTTAGTAACTAATTACAAATAATATGATTTTAGGCTGTGCAAGCTCTGATGGGACACAAAAATTTATTGTAGATTCAGGTGCAAATCAAGACAATTTTAAGAATTTTGAAAGTCTTTACCTTTCAAATGTTGGTATTGGAACATATCTGGGAGATGCAGATGCAAAAACTGATGAATTAGTTACAAATGCAGTAAAACAATCTATTTTATCTGGGGTAAATGTTATAGACACTGCAATCAATTATCGTTCCCAAAAAGCAGAGCGTTCAGTAGGAAAGGCAATTTCAGAGTTAATTGAAGACGGTAAAATTACACGAAACCAAATTTTCATTAGTTCAAAAAATGGGTATCTTACAAATGATGCTGATGTCAAATTAGATTTTTGGGAATATGTAAAAGAAGAATATTCCAAGAATGGTGTAATCCAAGAGGGCGATGTCACTTCTGGGTATCATTGTATGACTATTCCTTACCTTTCAGATCAGTTAGATAGGAGCTTGAAAAATCTTAATCTAGAATGCATTGATTTAATGTATCTCCATAACGCTGTTGAAGGCCAAATAAAAGATGTGTCAAAAGAAAAATTTTTAGAAAATTTAAAATCTGTTTTCAAATTATATGAACAAAAACGAAAAGAAGGAAAAATCAAATTTTATGGAATGGCAACATGGGAATGTTTTAGAGTCGAACCTGATAATCCTCAGTATCTATCTCTTGAAGAGACAGTCAATATGGCAAAAGAAGTGGGTGGAGAAAATCATGGTTTCAGATTTATTCAATTACCATACAACATGAATTATGATCAGGCTTTACTTGCAAAAAATCAATTAATTGGAACTGAACATGTATCCATTTTAGAATCTGCAGTTAGATTGGGAATTGGGGTGTTTACCAGTGTTCCTTTCATGCAAGGACGGTTACTACAGCCTGGTGTAATGCCTGAATTCCATGATTTGAAACCATCATTACGTGCTTTACAATTCATTCGTTCTACTCCTGGTGTTTTGGCTCCTTTAGTTGGTCAGAAATCTACTGAACATGTATCTGAAAATCTTGAAATCATGAAAATTCATCCATTATCTGAAGATGATTTTCTTGCACTAGTAAAGAAACTCACTTCATAATTGTAGCCTCAAAAACTTGTATAAAGATAATAAATGAGTGAATTTTACGTTCACTTAGTAATTTGTCTGCTAAAATTTATGATTATTCAAAAATTTGTAATTCGGTATTTACAATTGATCCTAAAATTAGATTTGTAGGAGTAATCAACGAACGTGGGCGTTTAGTTGCAGGTGGTATGAAAGAAAATGTTGAGCCTCTAGAAAGTGAAAAAGATGATGAAATGATTTTCATGGAACTTGCACTCCGTGTTAAAATGAGAAAAGAATTTGATAAACAACTTGGACCTGTAAATTTTGCAATGGCCTCTCGTGAACGTGCACTTGCAATAAGTGTGGTAATTAATGATGATATTTTATATGTCGTATCAGAACCTGACACTGATTATGGCACATTGCCAAAAAAAATTCTCAAAATAATTCAATCATAGATGTATTTAGTTTCCAATTTTGGGACATTGTGATCTTCTTAATTAATAATTATGTCTCAAATAGACCACATGCAATTTGATAAAAAACTTGACGCTGATTATTTAGCAATGTCTGAATTGACCCAAGAAATTGGTGCGATAGTGGAAAATTCATTTAATCAGGGAAGAGATGTTTTGCTTCCTTGTGATGTTGAACATATTTTGAAAATCACATCTGATGTTATACACAAGATAAAGTCCCCTCTGCCGCAATTGACAGTGTAAAAATTTGCAGTACATCTCAGTCCTACAATATCTCCATAAATTCACAGATGATTTTAATCATCATCTCCTGTGACTAAAATATTCAATTAAAATCAAAATATCCTCTAATTTTTTAGTATGAGATTCGCATTAGATGAATCTATAAATAGAATTTGAAAGTGGAAAGTTTGTGCCAGTAGATCCTGTATGTGGAATTGAACTTGATGAAGAACTAGCATTACTTCATGATCATAATGGAAAGAAATTCTATTTTTGCTGTAATGGATGCAGAAGAATTTTCATTAAAAAACCACGAAAGTACAAAAATAACTAGATGGGGAAAGCTCCACACATTCTACAAAATTTTGATTTTCCCACATGATGCTTACAATATGGACAAACTTCATCTGATTTTGGTTCTGCTGGACTGCCAAATAATTTTTTGAAAATTTCATAATAATGCATTGATTCTCTGCTTCTGATTACAACTCCGTCTGTTTTTTCGACTGTTAATTTTTTTTCAACGAATTGCTCTTCCCCTATTACTGAATCAAATAAATTTGTTAATCCCACAGTTCCTGAGCCATCCTGCATTGGTGATTTTTCTCGCCATGCAATTTTTTGTGGAATGTGTTTTTCAAATGTCTTACGCAAAATCCATTTTCCATATCTATTTCCATTTTCATTCCTAACTTTGAGATTGACTGGTATTTTCTCAGCCAGATTAATCATTTTTTCATTAAGAAAAGGCGATTCTACTGTAACTCCCAATGCATCTCCAATTTTTTGTGTGGGAAAATGCATTACAGAACAAATTCTTTTGATTTCTCTTTCCAACTCTTCATCTGATTTATTTTTTAAGAAGCTGTATCCTGCAAACAATTCATCCGCCCCATCTCCTGTAACAATTGAGTTTTCTCCATTTTCTTTTGCCCATTTTATTGCCAAATACATGACTACGTTATTGCGAATTTCAATATCGTTGAAATTTTTTAAAATTTTGATTGTTTCTTCTATTGCTTCTAAAATTACAGTTGTTTTTACATTGTAAATTGTTAATGGTAATTCCATCTCTTTTGAAATCATTTGACAATAGGTCAAATCTGTTGAAACAAAATCTTCCGCAATTACTGCAATTGCTTTAGGCTTTCTTTGTTTTAGAAAATAGGCTATGATTGAACTATCTAATCCTCCTGACAGTGAAATTAAATTTGATTTGGTTTCATCACAGGCTTCTTCAAGTACACTGTAAATTTCCTCAGAAAATTTTTCCAACATGCATTAGATATTTTTGAAATTAAAATAGATATGCCTGATGAGATAGAGGGTAAATCCATGAGGATCTTGTTGTAAACTTTAAATTCGCTATCCCATTCTTGAGGATTAATGCTACTTCCTGCTGAAATTGAATCTAAAACTCTCATACCTGCATTACGAGCAATTCTTGCCAAAAAACTCGCAGAAGATCACAATATTAGAGAAGATGAAATTTCTAAAATGCTTGGAGTTACGCAAGCTGCAATTAGTAATTACATTCGTGGAACACGCGGAGACCCATCATTGATTGCAAAGCTTTTAGCTGAAAAACAAGTTGCAATAATGATTGATGAATTAAGTGATAGTCTCTCATCTGATATGGCATACACTCCGTCCAGTCTTTCTAAATTTATTGGTCTCTGCAATTACATCAAATCTAGTCTGCTAATTTGTGAAATTCATCATAATCTAGAATCCAATATTGATGAGCAAGTTTGTAAAGAATGTGAAAATATGCTTCTTAAAGGTCCTGGAAGCGTTTACTAATTTTTTACTATAATAATTTCTACAGTTGAGGTCATATCACCAATACCTGCAGCTGCAACTGTATCTAGTTTGATTTTCTCGACTTTGGAATTCCCATTGAGCATTTTCTCTGTTATGATATTTGCAACTGCAACAGCATTCGGAATCGAGTTTCCTTTTGCTTTAAGAATCACTCTGGTTTTTTTACCTAAGATTGTTAATACGTCAAGAGCTGCCTCCATTACAGGATAGTTTCCAATTTGTATTGTAGTCTCAGACTTTTCGGTCTGCTCTTGACCATGCAGTTCAGTTGTCTCTTCCATGAGCATTATTCACTAATTAGAAATTTTATGTTCTTTTAAGTTTTATCGACCATTGATTCATTTTTCAAAGTAATCAATTGGGATATTTTGGTAATCACCATTTGGTAATACTCTTCTAATTGTGATTGGAATTACTCTCTGCTCTAGCTCTTCCATTGCAATGTCTAATGAAATTCGTGCTGTCTTTGGAATTGGAATAAATGGTGGTGCTCCCAATGATAATTGTAATGCTCTGGCTCCCATAATTCTTGCTTTTTCAAATTTTGTTAACCTTGGTGGTCCTATAGTAATCTTATTTTTTTCACAAGGAATTTCTGTTGGCTCATGTTCCTCTACGTTTTCAACGATTTCTCTTTCTTCAATTTCTTTAATTCTTTTTTCTAATGCGCCCTGTTCTTTTTCAGTTAATGGCTCTACAAGATCTTTTCTGTCGATTAATTTTCGATAGGTATCTAATGCTTTGTTGAGTCCTGCATTTTCTTCCACATCTGCATCGATATCTTCTTCTGGTTGTGGAGCTTCAATTAATTCAGGTTCTTTAACATCAGACAAGTAACAAAATTTTCTTAAAACGTTATATAATCTAATCATTTTAAAGTACGAATTGAGTACATCGTCAGTCTCCAGAAAGCAACTAATTTTAGAAATTCGTGGAAAGGCAAAAATCACATGTGACCTAAAACGTCATCTATCTCCACGAACTGTTGGAACTATTATGAGATCTTTGCCATTGGAAGGACATGCTCATCTTCTGGGAAAAAGTATTTTGTATTTTGAAACTAGTGTTGACTCTGGAATTGAAAGATCAAGAACTGAATTCAAAAAAGGCGATGTTGCATTTTTGCCATCTACTGGAAGCATTTGTTTTTTCTTAAACGATACTGTCTTTGCTAAAACGATGACTCCTATTGGAAAACTAGATGGTGATTTTGAATTATTAAAAGATGCTAAATCCGGTGACGTCTTATCTATCTATGAAGATACTGCTTGATACAGATGATGGCCTGAATATCCGCCAACTCTTTTCACAATTCCTTTGTTTGTAGATTCTTTTAGGAATGCATTTGCTGCAGAAATCTTAACTCCTGTTTGTCTTGCAAGATCTTGGACTGTTACAACTTTGGAATTTTGAATAATTTTTAATGCTTGTTGCTCATTAACCAAAACTGTAATTTCTGCTTTCTTTGGTCCGCCTTCACCCTTGTCTTTCTTTTTCTTTGTATCTTTAGAACCTGCAGATTTGTCTTTATTTCCAGCAGTTGGTTTTTTAGCTCCACCCATAAATTAAGAAAAAAATATTCCTCTTATAAACGATGTACCGTTTTTTGATACTTTACCTATATGAGTTAAAAAATCTGAAAATAATTTTCAAGTATAAATAACATCTTGATTAGTATTCTGTATGGGAATAGTATCAAAAGGTGCAAAATGCAATTTTGAAGGCTGTGATCAAGATGGTGCACGTTCTCTTAATACTAGCAAAGTTGAAAACGCTGGACTCCGCGTAAATTCAACTGGAAAAAAAACAGTTCTTTGTAAAGAACACTACAAAGAATACAAGAAAGAGTCTAAAGATGATCGAGATCTTGAACGTGCTAGATTTGACAAGTTCTAGTTCTTCTTTTTTGATTTATTTATTTTATTATCTGGATTTTTGAAATAATTCTCACTTAATTTTTCATATAGTCTGTCTAGTTTTTTGTAAAGTCTTTTTGGTTTTCTTGTTTTTTGGTTGCTAAGAACGTACAATGCAAGAATTGGAAAAGCTATTGTGGCATCAGCATAAACTGTTACCATTCCATTATGTGCATCTTGAACTTTTCCCCAACTTTTGCCCTCTTGCAGTGTAGCTCCTGAAAGACCTCCAGTATCTGGACGTGCATCTGTAATCTGAATAATGTAATCTTGTCCTCCATCATCTCTTTTTAGAATTTGATCTAAAAGTGGGCCTGTCTGCTGAGCTGTGTTTTTTGGCACACCTCCACCTAATTCCAAAATCCCTGATTTTTTTGAATCATATAGAATTGCGGCTTGCTCAATAATCTCTCGCACAAAGTCCAAGTTGTATATTTTACCTCGTAATCTGTGAACTGCCAAATTTAATGCCAATGATGAGTCTTTCATTGTTGAAATGTACACTGGAACATCATAGTCATAAGCAGTTGTAATGAAACTTTTTTCGGGGTGTTTGGCTTTTTCTTTACTAATCTTTCCCATCAAATTACAAAATTCAGCGGTAGTAAATGGCTTGTTTGGAAAATCATCCCCAAACATTTTTTGAACTAGTTCATCTTGCGCTTCTAGCGTTTCATGAAATTTAATATACACATCTCTTATTCTAACAATTTCGTTTTCGTAGAGTTTCATGTCATCTACATCAAAACTACCTTGTTTTACTGGCAATCCCCATGCAAAATGATCTTCGTGGTATACATTGGCTCCAGTTGTAACTATCCAATCTACAAAACCTCTTTCAATCAATGTTTTGACTATTCCTCCAAATCCCACTGGTGTCATTGCCCCTGAGATTGTAAGACATATTGTTGCATCTTCCTTGATCATTTTAGCATAAAGTTTTGCTGCATCTCCAAGCTGTCTCCCATTAAACCCTGAACTTGCAAAAACATCTACCAAATCTTCTATGGTCATTTTCGGATCTAGCTTGATGTGGGGAATATCCTTGCCATGAAATTCATGTGGATCCATGTTTGAAAACTAATATTTTGGTAAATAATACTATCGAATCCTTTTTGATTGATGCTGAAAATCAATATGTACGAAATGGCGATTAAAAATTATATTTTCAAAAATTTGTGGCTACAAGTTGTATTCTCCTTAGTCATAGGACTTTGTGTAGGGTTGATTTTAGGTGATGATGTAGGTGTTGGGGTAGACGATGATTCTCTGGATTCTTTATCGTTATATCTAAAAATTCCTGCTAACATATTTTTGAGTGTAATTTTGATGATTATTGTTCCGTTAATTTTTACATCCATTGTTGTGGCTATAACTAACTTAGGGGCAAAGGATAAACTAAAAACTCTAGGATTGGGTATTGGTACCTATTTTGTAATTACTACGACCATTGCAATACTTGTAGCCATATCCCTTGCATCAATTATTGCCCCCGGAAGTATTTTAGATCTTACTGCACTCCAAGAGACACATGATCTTTCTGAAGATGATTTAAAAGTCACAGAAGGTTTTTCGTTAGACGACATACCAAATGCAGTATCCAACATAATCCCAAAAAACCCTATTTCTTCATATCTTGAAGGACAGATGTTTAGCATTTTGGTAATGGCACTCATTGTAGGGCTGTCAATGGCAGTTCTCCCAAAAGAATCAGTCAAGCCGCTTTTAGATATGCTAGAATCAATTCAAAAAATCACACTACACATTCTATTGATTTCAATGAAGATTGTACCCTTTGCCGTTTTTGGATTGATTGTTGGTATGGTTGCAACAGTTGGTATGGGAACAATGATTGGATTGGGAGTATACATGGGAACAGTTGTTTTGGGTCTTGGAATTATGTTACTGGTATATGCATTGATCTTAAAGTTTGTAGCAAAAAGATCTGTCTCTTCCACATTTACAAAATTCCGTAATCCTCAAACTTTGGCTTTTTCAACTGCAAGCTCAATGGCCACAATGCCGGTGACGTTAAAGGTTGCCGAAGAAGATCTAAAAATAGATACACGAATTTCAAAATTTGTAATTCCACTAGGAACCACTGTGAATATGGATGGCACTGCCCTCTACCAGGTAATAGCTGTCTTCTTTTTGGCACAGCTCTTTGCAATAGAATTGAGTATGGTGTCAATATTGGTGATAATCATAACATCTCTTTTAGCTTCTATTGGAACCCCTGCTGTCCCTGGAGCAGGCGTAATTGTCTTATCAACTATACTCATAACCGTTGGCATTCCTCCAGTTGGAATTTTACTATTACTCTCTGTAGATAGAATCTTGGACATGATTAGAACTATGGTAAATGTTACAGGAGATCTTACTGCAAGTTGTGTCTTTGATAAAATAGCGAGAGATTCGAATTGATTTCTTTGTAGATATTATTACTTATTTAGGAATAATTCTAAATGATACAGAATGAATTTTGTAGATTTACATGATCCTACACGGATAGATAGAACTCCAGACGCTGTTGAGGTTTTGCTCTCTTCTGGAAATTTTATCCAGGATAATTTTAAAATTTCAAGAGTAGAATTAAGACTTTATTCCGAACAAACTGATGAAAAGTTGGGTACTTTTTCTTTGATTACCTCTTTTGTTGAGACTGATAAAGGATCTATAGAAATGATTTATGATGAAGGATTTCGTGGGGAAGAATCTCTTTTGAGGGCAAGTACATTTCTTAAATCTAATTTGGGAATTTCTGGTTTAATTTTGCGCTCAATAATTGCACTAGAAGAAAAATTGAAATAATTTTTTAATTTAATATTTTGAATCGCCTACCATGGATTCCCCTGGCTCTGTAAAACAATTTTTGCCTCCTTTGAAATTGTGTCCAAAGTGTGTGCATCATAATTGGCTCCTGCAAAGTTAACTGATGTCAATACTGTACCTGTAAAATTTGCATGTCTAAGATTTACTCCTTGCATGTTTGCATTGTCCAAATCAGCATTTCTCAAATCAGCATAAAACAAATCTGCTCCACTTATGTTTGCATTTCTCAAATCAGCTCCATACAGTTCCGCATCCCAAAGTTTTGCATTTGAGAGATTTACACCTCGCATGTCTGCTCCTCTTAGTTTTACACTAAACAATATGGCTCCACTCAAATCAGCTTCACTAAGATCAGAACAACTCAAATCAGCATTATGAATATCTCTGTTTTTGAGATTCACTCCTCGCATATTTGTGTCTGATAAATCCCTTCCAACTAATTCTTCATAATCAAAATTAACTTTTGAGAGATTTCTTTTTCTAAACACATCTGATGGATTCATCCTAAAGTAATTCTCCAAAACTGGTACATTTGAATTTAGGTTTAAAATTAATCCTCAAGTAAACTAGTATAATTCCAATTCTTGCAAAATTTTACCCATTGAATGCTTCCAGCGTCTCATTTCATCGATACCATGTGGTCTGTTATCTTCTAGTTCTTTCTTTTCTTTTAGCAATTCCTGATGTCTTTTTTCACTCTTTTTGCTATGCATACATAATTTACTTTATTTCTGAATAAATTTCATTAGTAAAAACTCCTCACGATCTCGTGTAATGGGGCAAATGCCTTTTTTGGGAATCGTATATTTATGAGCATTTTAACAACTCATTACATGCGTATATTGCAATTACACTGTGATAATATCGAGTATACTCCTACAAAAAAGGAGATAAAATCTGCCGAGGATATTGCAGATCCTCAGACCACCAGATTAGAGGAACTTGTAGTAGTTTTTGTAGCCATCGAAGATGGTGATGACTCTTCTGTGGCACAAAACGCAATATCTCAAATTAAATCATCCATGGAAAAAATTGGATGCAAAAAATTACTGCTATATCCATATGCTCATCTTAGCTCTAATCTTGCAAAACCATCAACTGCCATGAGTCTGCTAAAAGAGATGGAAGATGGTGCATCAGATCTTGACGTATCTCACTCTCCATTTGGTTGGACAAAGTCATACAAAATTCAAGTAAAGGGACATCCTCTTGCAGAAAGCTCCAAGGTTGTAACAAAAGACGCATCTGGTTTAAAATCTGATGACGAGATTACTTCAGATGCTCTTAAAGGCGAATCTAAAATTCGCTCATACTGGAAAATACTTTCTCCTGATGGAACAATGACTAACATCGGCGATTTTGATTTCTCAAAACATAAAAAATTAGAAATTTTAGCAAAATACGAATCTGCAAAAATTCGCAAAGTAGACCAACCTCCACCACATGTTGCACTGATGAAAAAAATGGGTATAGCTGATTATGAGCCTGCATCTGATTCTGGCAACATGCGATTTTATCCCAATGGTCGTCTAATCAAATCATTGATTGAAAGATATGTTACTGATAGAGTTAAGGAATATGGCGGGTATGAAGTTGAAACTCCAATCATGTACGATTCTGAACATCCAAGTATGGTAAGTTATTTTAATCGATTTCCAGCCAGACAGTACAATATAGATTCAGAAGGAAAAAAACTTTTTTTGAGATTTGCTGCGTGTTTTGGCCAATTTCTCATGGCTAATCAATACCAATTATCTTACAAGACTCTGCCTTTCAAACTCTATGAGCTTACTCGTTATAGCTTTAGACGAGAACAATCTGGAGAACTAGTTGGATTGAGACGTCTAAGGGCATTTACCATGCCTGACTGCCATGCATTTTGTAAAGATATGCCGCAAGCGGTTGAGGAAATCAAGGTTCGATTTGATCTTTCTCAAAATGTTCTTAGAGAACTTGGAATCCATGACACTGATTATGACATGGCAATTAGATTTACTGAGGACTTTTACAATGAAAATAAACCTGCAATTGAAGAACTGGTAAAAAAACATGGACGGCCCGTATTAGTTGAAATGTGGAAAGAGAAATTCTTTTACTTTGTATTGAAATGGGAGTTTAACTTTATTGACGGTCTTGGAAAGGCATCTGCTTTATCGACAGATCAGATTGATGTTGAAAATGGAAAAAGATATGGAATTGACTTTGTTGATGAAAATAATGTGAAACAAAACCCCATTATTTTACACAATTCTCCTAGTGGGGCAATTGAGAGAATCATTTATGCCTTGTTGGAAAAAGCTGCCAAGGATTCCTATGAAGGACGCAAACCACAATTCCCTCTTTGGCTGTCTCCTACACAAGTTAGAATCATTCCTCTTAAAGAAGACTTTAATGAATTCACTGAAACTCTTACTGATAAAATCTCTGCCCATGACGTGCGTGTTGACATTGATGACCGAAATGAAAGTATTGGAAAAAGAATCCGGGAAGCTGAAAAAGAATGGATTAGATACATTCTGGTAATAGGCGATAAAGAAGCAAATTCACAAAACCTTAGTATTCGTGATAGGCAAACAGGAGATGTGAGAGAGATATCGTTTGATGATTTTATTAAAGAAATTAAAGAGCAAACCAAAGGAAAACCTTTCACTGGTTTGAATTTACCAAAGTATCTCTCAAAGAGACCCAATCTGATGGTGTAAAAAATGAGTTTTCTTGATTTATACATGAACAAAAATCCTCTGATAACTGCCTCAGATGATGATTCTGAGCCTGTTGCCACGATATTTGGAATTCCTTTTGATGCAACCCACTCTTACAAACCTGGGTGTAGATTCGGTCCTGACTCTATTCGCGACTCTTTTAACAATATTGAGATTTTTCATCCTGAACTAGGAATTGATTTGGAAACTGTCAATATTGAAGATTTGGGAAATACTCGCCATACCGTTGTTGCATCAGAAATGATTGATATGATAAAAAAAATCACCACTGAGCTTGTTTCAAAACAAAGACAATTGTTTATTCTTGGTGGAGAACATTCCATTACATATGGAACATACACAAGCTTTCCAAAAGAAACAGGATATGTTGTATTTGATGCACATTATGATTTAAGAGACGAATTTGCTGATATCAAATTAAGCCATGCATCCTAT
Source organism: Candidatus Nitrosopumilus sp. (assembly GCA_036525555.1). GTDB lineage: Archaea > Thermoproteota > Nitrososphaeria > Nitrososphaerales > Nitrosopumilaceae > Nitrosopumilus. The sequence continues at coordinate 25,805 of DATDAD010000030.1, read as the reverse complement.
TTGAGAAGAATTGTTGAGGAGCGTGGCTCTGAAAATATTTTGCATGTTGGTGCACGTGCTTTTGTAAAAGAAGAATTAGAGTTTCTTACTGAAAACAAAATCAAAACAATTACTGATAAGGAAATAAGAGATGGAAAGGGACCTGGTCTTCTAAAAGACTATGTTTCAACATTTGATACGCTTTATTCTAGTTTTGATCTTGATGTTTTAGATCCTGCATTTGCTCCTGGTGTTGGAAATCCAGAAGCTGTAGGCATTACATCAAGAGAACTTTTTGATATGATTCATACTCTCAAAGAAACCAAAGTAACCGGTGTTGATATTGTGGAGTTGAATCCATATCATGATAATGGTTCTACAGCATCTCTTGCTGCAAAAATTATCTCTACATTGATTGCCATTAATTTATCTCAAAAATAACTTCTTATTTTTCTATCATCCAATATCCTTCCTGATTCTAATGATGATTTTCATAATTTGAGTAATTTTTGCCCTGTTTTGCCTTAATTTTTCTCCTGTTCACTTTATTAGATGGTATTTTGGGTGTATCTCGTGTTAAACAATCTTCGGGATACCCTAAGGCCAACTCTTGAAAAAATAGGTAAGGGGTTTGCAGCAACAGGGCTGTCTGCTAATTTTTGGACCTTTGTAGGCCTTGGGTTTGCACTAGTCTCTGCAATCGTTTATGGAATGGGAATTGAATTTGGATTGATTATTGGTGGTATTCTCTTACTTGTTTCGGGATTTTTTGATATGGTTGATGGACAAGTAGCAAGAGTTACTGGAAAGACATCAAAAAAAGGTGAGTATCTTGATTCAATGTTTGATAAAATTGCTGAAGTTGCAATCTTTTTAGGAATTTTGATTGGAGGTTATGTAGAGCCATATCTTGTATTGCTTGCAATTACACTATCTTTGCTCGTAAGCTATGCGAGGGCAAAATCTGATATCATCAACATCAAACTTCAAGGTATTGGAATAGGTGAAAGAGCTGAACGACTTTTGGTGATTGCAATTATTGGAATTGTCGGTTTTATGGATTATGCAATAATGATTGTGGTAATTATTGCCGGAATCACTTTGATTCAAAGAATGATTTTCACTGCAAAAAACATTAAAGAATGATCAAACTTATCAATACCCTTAAGTTTACACCTTTTCTAGTTTATTCATGGCAGATGATAGATTTGAAACAATATCTATTGAATCCAAAATCCGAGAGGGTGTTTTTCATAAAGTCGTTAAAGACCTAGAAAGCGGAAAAGCTGTCTCTTGTTCTTGTAAATGTTGGAGCAAAGGAAAAAAGCCCTGTGCAGGTATGAGAACTGTTGGTTATGAAAATTCTTGAGAATAGAAAATTTACTTTTGTGAAAATATAAAATTAAATAATTCTAACGTAGTTTACCGCGTTTTCTTCTGCTGTCTGCAGATCTAATTTTCAAAATCTTAAAGTGAATTGCACATGATATACAGTAATGTTTCAAAACTGTTGGTGATGCAATGTAAGCGCCCTGTGCACGAAGTTCTTTTGCCAATGTGTGTTCAACTAGATTTAATCTGGATGTCACTTTTTTTGCCTTATCTTTTGGGACTGTTTGTCCACAGTTTGTGCATTGTACAACTCCTGAGGATCCCTTCCCTCCTTTTGTACGACCTCTACTTGCACGCTTAAGTGGCATGAACATGAACAAATTTGCCTACTTATATTCTTGTAGAATTTTCATCAACATTCTCCATTCCGTGCCTACATTTTTGGTAAAAATCCCTCAAGTTTTAATCTTAGATCGAATCATTCTCATTGATATATTATGCGTGGATTGTGTCACATTTGCTTTAGATCTGGGGTTGAATTGGAGATCCTCAAAGGTCAGATTCTTTGTCATGACTGCAAATCAAAAATTAATGCAAAAAACTAAATCTATACTGATAAAATTAAGAAAAATGAAATTAGCCCTTTTTTCTCATTGTGCAATTGATACAATAACGCTTGATGGAAATAATTACGAGCAAATAGGTGGCGCATCTTGTTATTGTGGAATCACTGCAAGAGAATTCAATTTTGATGTAGATTTGTTTACAAAATTTGGTCCTGATTTTCCAAAACAATATTTATCTGAACATAACATCCGTTTTCAAAATTCTGAATCTGAAAAAAACACAACAAAGTTTGCCATATCTATAACTGGTTCCGATAGAATATTGAGACTAGAAAATGAATGTGAACAAATAGATTATTTCACATCTGATGCAGACGCTCATCTTGTTAGTCCAATATACCATGAAATTTCTGATGAAGTTTTTAAAAAAATTAAAAATGATTCAAACTTTCTTTTCGTTGACCCGCAGGGATTTCTGAGACGAAAAGATTCTCAAAATAATATCTTTTTAGATAAAACTGATCTTGATTTATCTAGTGTTAATGCAATAAAGGTTAATCCTGAAGAATCACAACAAATTGTTGGTGGAACTCATGATGAAATGATGTTGGCACTGCAAAAAAAAGGAATTGAATATGTGATATTGACCAATAAAACTGAGGTGTCCTTATTAGTCAAAGATAAAATTTATTCTATTACTTTACCTAACCGACAAATCTATGACACCACGGGCATAGGTGATATTTTTTGCGCTGCATTTACTTGTACCATGCTCAAAGAAAAAGACTTTTTGTGGGCTCTATGTTTTGCCGGGGGTGCTGCTCAGGCTGCATTAGAATCCAATAAAGTTGGCTTACAAAAAATTCCTAAAAAAGGAGCCATCCAAAATAATGCCTCTTATTTTTACAATTTGGTAAAATTCCGAGATATTTGACACATTATTCTTTTTATTACAGTTCAATTATACGGTAAACCAAAACATCGCGTATTACACAAGCGTTCTATTTTCATCCTTGATGGAGTTTCATCATGTTTGATGTGGAAAAAGAGGCAAAGTAGTTTGACAATACTTGTGGTGATGCATTATATGCCTTAACTTAGATCTTGAGATATTCTATTAGTTTAAAGAAGGTCATATGTAATCAACGCAAGTCGGAAATTGAGAAAGTCCCTTAAACTGTTCTTCATAGGTTTTGTATTATCATTCTTAATTTCAATGGCAGAAGTTTTTGAATTGGAAGAATTACCAAATGATCCTCAAGAATATCTCATATATTCAATATCTTTTAGTGGCGCCTATATGAGATTATTATATTATTCGTTACTTGTGATAGTAATTCCAGTAATTACAATTCCTCAACTTAAAGAGAAACTGTCCAAAAGAGTTCATTATGTCTATGTTCTCTTATCTGGAATAACATTCGGTTTTTCAATTGTTGGAATTTACACGGTTTTCACTCAAAGAATTTTTGTATAAGATTTCTAGCTAGCAAAATTAATTATTCTGAATTCATTGAGTGATTGTATTGCCCTAATCTAATATGAGGAATAACCCAAAAGTGTGGGTGTAGCACGCTCAGAATACCGAATATTCTTTTATTGAACCAAATTAACTGTTTCTTCTATGCAAATAGGTATCTATGGTTCAGGGACTACAGAATCAGCTGCAAAGAACATTAAAAAAATTTTAGATGATTCTGGAATTGACTCATTCACTATAGCAAAATCTAAGAATAAAGTAGCCGATTGTATTATCGTTTTAGGTGGTGATAAGGGAGTCCGAAATTATTTTCACAGAACCTTTGATTCTACATTGCCTGTATTGGGTATCAGTGAGGGTGAGGCAAGTGGATTTTTAGCCCAAATAGATCTTAGAGAATTCTCAACATACGTCAATGTTTTAAAAAAGCAAAAATACACCGTTGAAGAAGTTCCTAGACTTGGAGTAAAGATTGATGGGAAAAATGTCTATCCTGTGTTAAATGATGTTGCAGTTTTTTCTTCGAAAAGTGCAATGTTGATGGAGCACACTCTGCGAGTAAATGGAGAGGAAGTGTGGCACGACAACAGTGATGGAATAATTGTGTCTACTCCCATCGGGTCTTCTGCGTATTCAATGTCTGCGGGTGGTCCTGTATTATTTCAAGATTCAGCCGTCTTTGAGATCATCTCTGTTAACTCATTGGATGTAACAAGAAGGCCCATCATCGTATCTAATGATAGTTCTATTGTAATTGATGATATTTCTGCAAGATTGCACTGTGAGGTAGTGCTGGATGGCTTGGATAGATACAAGGTAAAAAACACTGTAGAATGCACACAATTTTTTCCTCCTGCAAAAATTATCCGTTTAAAGAAAAACTCTACTGCAATTTCTGCACTTGCGAAAAAGGTGCATTTGGCAGAAGAACTCCTTAGCATGCCTCCAAGTTCCAAATTACTCTTGAAAACTCTAGAATACGAGGGAGCACTCACACAAAAAGACTTGGCAAACAAAACTCTGTTGCCTGATAGAACAGTCCGATTGGCATTGAGCCATTTGCTCAAAAAAGGGTATGTAAAAAAGAAAGTTTCCATCAGGGATGCTCGACAGAAGATATATGAAATTTCAAAGATTGAGTAATTTTCCAGTTGTTACATTTATACAAAAATGATTGGCAGTCTCATGCCTCTCATAAAATAATGTCCTCATACATTACATTGTCCGACAGACAGTGATTCAAATAACAATCAATCTATGTGTGGATTTTATGAAAGTCTGAATTTCAGTCGACAAACATTTGACTTCATCTTATAATAGTTATAAAATCTGCTGAAATTTTTGATATGCATTAACAAATGAAACGCTAGTATGATTTTTGCAAGAAATTATTTTTTAGATGCTGCTTTAAGAAATGCTGAAAATGACTCCTCTGGAAATCCCGGTCTACTGTTAAATTCAGGGTGAAATTGAACTCCAAGATAGAACTTATGGGATGGAATCTCTAACATCTCCATTCTTTTGCCTCCGTCACTATACGCAGAAAATATCAATCCCTTCTTTTCAAACTCTGGAATGTAGTCTTTGTTGATTTCATATCTATGTCGATGGCGTTTACTTATTCTTGAAGCACTGTAAATTTTTTGGGCATTTGTATTGTCTTTGATGATTATATCATTTGCTCCTAATCGCAATGATCCTCCCATATCTGAAACATCATTTTGTTCTGGTAGCAAATCTACAATTGGATTTTTTGCATCTGCTTTAATTTCTGTAGAGTTTGCATCCTCTAAATTCAACACCCCCCTTCCAAATGCAATTGCTGCTAGCTGAAATCCAAAACAAATTCCTAGATATGGTATGTTTTTTTCACGTGCATAATTTGCAGTTTGAATAATTCCTTCAGAACCTCTTGTACCAAATCCTCCTGGAACTAAAATTCCATCATAGTTTGATAAAATATTGTAATCTGTAATTGATTCAGAATCTATCCAATCAATATCTACTGATTTACCAATTGCTGCTCCTGCATGTTTTAGTGCATGATTTACGCTCACATAACTATCTGGTAATGTAACATATTTTCCAACCATAGCTATCTTGACTTTATCATTTTCATGATTTACCATTGTTTGAGCAATCTCATTCCATTTGTCCCAATTAGATGATGCATTGACCATTCCCACTTTTCCAAACTTTCTAAATATCGAATCCATTATTCCTTGATCGTATAGCATTTGTGGAACTTCAAAAATTGATTTTGCATCATGGCATGATAGTACATCTTTTGGAGTGACATTTGTAAACATTGCAATCTTTTTCTTTGTTTTTTCTTCTAGTGGCAAAGTACATCTTACTGCCAAAAAGTCTGGCTGAATACCAATTCTTCTTAATTCTTGAACACTATGCTGAGTTGGTTTTGTTTTTTGCTCTCCTACCACATCTAGAGATGGTGCCAATGTGACATGTACAAAAATCACACTCTCCGGTCCTTCCTCAACTCTTAACTGTCTTAATGCTTCTAAGAATGGCAGAGATTCAATATCTCCCACAGTTCCGCCACATTCTACAATCAAAAAGTCTAATTTTTCATCTTCTGCAATTCTTGTAATTCTGTTTTTGATTTCATCTGTAATATGGGGGATTATTTGGACACATGCGCCTAGGTAATCTCCTTTCCGCTCTGCCTCTATTACGGATGAATAAACTTGTGCTGTGGTAATGTTGTGGGTTTTGGGTATGTTTTGATTTAGAAATCTTTCATAATTTCCAATATCCATGTCGCATTCCCCGCCATCATCGGTGACGAAAACTTCGCCATGGGCCACAGGATTCATAGTTCCTGCATCATAGTTGAGGTATGGATCTATTTTGATACATGATACCCTTTGATCTGCTAATTGTAATAATTTTGCAATCGAGGAAGTTGTTACGCCTTTTCCAAGGCCAGACATCACACCACCTGTGACAAAAATGAACTTCGTCTGCACATTAATGAATCGAGTATCTGGTTTTTGTATGTTTTGTCGATCATAATTAAATAGACCCATTATCATTTTAGATGATTCATAATTTTATTGAGAAATTTGCGATCTTTACACCTGTAAATTAATTTCTTTATTTTCAAATGAATTTTAGATGTTGCAAACGTTGTTTTTTTATTTTTCACTATGTAATATTGTCCGAGAACATCTAGTTTGGCGGCCATTAACTGAAATCGCGTTCCCCTCCATGAAAGTTTGTATACTTGACCGCCAACTCCGACGATATTCTTCTAAAGAATAGTTTGCTTTTTCAGATTTTTAGTAAATGATGCAATTTTTGACTCGAGTTGATTTTGTGGAGTTTTTTCAATTAATTTCAAATATGCACTTCCAACAATTACTGCATCTGCTCCTGCATTGATGTATTTTTTTACGTCATCTGGTGTTGAAACCCCAAATCCTACACCTACTGGAATTTTTCCCTTGGTCTGTTTTTTAACTTGCTTGATTGCGTCTAAAGTATATTTTTTAATCCCTGTTTTTATTCCTGTAGTACCAAAGACTGCAACCAGATACAAAAACCCTGATGTTGCATTTGATATTTTCTGAATTCTGGCCTTGCTTGTATTTGGAGAGATTAAGAATATTGTATCAGCGTTATTCTTTGCTGCTTTCAAGTATTCTTTTGACTCTTCTATTGACATGTCAGGAAGGATAAAACCGTCGATACCTGCTTTTTTTGCTTCGACAATGAATTTTGCGTATCCTTTATGGTACAAAATATTGGTATATGTCATGAGAATAAGTGGGATGCTTGTTTCTTTTCTTATCTTTTTCACAAGATTGAAAAACTTTTCAATCTTTGTTCCTTTTTCTAAGGAGACTGTGCTTGCATTCTGAATAACTGGTCCGTCAGCTAAAGGATCTGAAAATGGAAATCCTAACTCTATAATGTCTACTCCTCCATTGACCAATCCTCTAATGGTGGATATTGTGGCTTTCTCGTTTGGAAACCCTGCCATAATGTATGATATCAGGGCTTTTTCGTTTCTAGCTTCCAACTCTGAAAACTTTTCTTTAATTCTTGACATGTTTATTCAAATAATTCTGTACTTCTTCGATGTCTTTGTCTCCCCTACCTGAAAGAGTAACTACAATTGATTCTGATTTTTTACTCTTTCTTGCAACTTTCATAGCTTCTGCAATTGCATGAGATGATTCCAAAGCTGGAATAATTCCTTCTGTTCTTGTTAATGTAAGAAATGCGTCAATAACTTCTGCATCTGTCGCTGCATGATATTTTATTCGTTTAGTATCTTTATAGTATGAATGCTCAGGACCTACCCCTGGGTAATCTAATCCTGCAGAAATACTGTGTGTCTCTACAATCTGGCCTTCTTTGTCTTGCAACAGGTACGTCATCATTCCATGAAGAACTCCTTTGGTTCCTGCAGATAATGTTGCTGAATGCATTTTTGATTTCAATCCGTGGCCTGCAGCTTCTACACCGATAATCTCTGAATTAGTGTCTACTAACGGATAAAATGTTCCAATTGCATTGGAGCCTCCTCCAACACATGCAATTACAGTATCTGGCACCTTGTTGTTAATTTTTTTCATCTGTGATTTAATTTCATTTCCTATCACACTTTGAAAATCTCTCACCATTACAGGATATGGATGAGGGCCTACTGCTGAACCAAGCAAGTAGTATGTATTTTCTACATTTGTAATCCAATCACGAATTGCTTCATTGATTGCATCTTTGAGAGTTTTAGAGCCTGATTTTACTGGATGTACCTCACAACCAAGCATGTTCATTCGAAATACGTTTTGTTTTTGTCTAATTGTATCCCTATATCCCATGTATACTTCTGCTTTCATTCCCAATGCGGCACATGCCATTGCTGTTGCTACTCCATGTTGCCCTGCCCCTGTCTCTGCAATGATTCTTTTTTTGTTCATTTTTTTTGCAAGTAATGCTTGACCCAACGTGTTGTTAATTTTATGAGCTCCGCCATGAAGCAGGTCTTCTCGTTTAAGATAGATTTTAGCGCCTCCAATCTTTTCAGATAAATTCTTTGCATAGTATAGGGGTGTGGGCCTTCCTGCATACACCTTGAGATAGTAATCTAATTCTTTTTTGAATTTTTTATCATTTTTAAATTTAAGATAATTTTCTTCTAGCTCTTCTATTGCAGGTACTAAAGTTTCTGGAATATACTTTCCACCAAATTCTCCAAATCTCCCATTTTTAGGATACTTCAATATGCATTCACCAATTTCTTTACCTCTTCTTCAATGTTGTCACTTTTCATAATGCTTGATCCTATAAGAAATGCATCTGCTCCGCACTTTTTTAGATATTGGATGTCTTCAGGTGTATTAATCCCACTTTCAGACATTATTGGTCTTGTTTTTTCTTCTCCTAAAAGAATAGTTTCTGTAGTTTTTAGATCTATTTCTAAAGTATCTAAATTCCTGTTATTAATTCCAATGAGATCTGCTTCTGTCCTTAATGCGTTTTGTAATTCCTGTTTTGTGTGTACTTCAAGCAAAATCTGTAATCCTTGTTTGTGCCCATAATCTATGAACTCATCAATATCTGAGAGGAATTTTTGATCATAAAGTGATTGAATAACTAGCATGAAATCTGCACCTATCTTTTTTGCCGCATCAATTTGGATTTTATCAATCATGATGTCTTTCATGAGCATTGGCGCATCTATTACCTCTCTGACTTTTATGAAATATTCTGGCGAGCCATGAAATAGATGTGGTTGAGTCAAAACTGAGATGGCTTTTGAGCCTCCTGTAATCATTTGATTTGCAATGCTTACTGGATCAGTTAAAGTTCGAATTTTTCCTAAGGATGGGGATGCAAATTTTATCTCAGTAAGCAATGTTGCATGTGGATTTGTATTAATAATTTGGATAAAGTCTTTGGAAGATTTTTGCAAATTAACATCCACTTCATAAACTCCGTCATTAATTGCCATCTGGGAATTGTTTACCAGTTTTCGTAGAATGTTTTCAGCCATCACTAATCTCCCTTAGTTTTGTAATGTCTCCCGTATCTTGAACAAACTTCTCTAACAATGAATATGCTTTCCCACTTTTTATTGTGTTTAATGCAAGCTCAACAGCTTCTTCAAAGTTCTTGGAAATATTTGCAACAATCAGTCCTCCTGCAGCATTAAGAGCTGTGGTCTCAATCATTGCTTGATTTGCAGAATTGTTTAATACTCCAACAAATGACTTTATAGCTTCTTCTTTTGTTTTTATTTGAATATCTCGAAGAGATGATTTGTGTAGGCCTACTACTTCAGGATCAATTGCATTCATTAAGACTTTATCATTTTTTAATACACATACACGATTTGTAGCACTGGTTGAAAATTCATCCATTCCATCATCTGACCTGACTGTCATAACATTCTCTGCTCCTTTTCTTTTGAGAATTAATGGTAATCTATCCAAGTATTCTATGGAGAATACTCCAACTAGTTGATTTTTTACCCCTGCAGGATTTGATAGTGGGCCAAGTAAATTAAATGCCGTTCTTTTTCCTAATTTTTTTCTAGCTGCTGACACATATTTCATTGCGGGATGAAATTTCTGTGCAAACATGAAACATATGTTGTGCTTTTCTAAAACATCTGCAATTTTTGGTGGTTCTAAATCCAAGTTGTATCCAAAATATTCAAAAATATCTGCACTTCCTGAAACTCCTGAACTGGAGCGATTGCCGTGCTTGGCCACAATTCCTCCAGATGCTGCTACCACAAATGATGCTGTAGTTGAGATGTTGAATGTCTGTAATTTGTCACCGCCTGTACCACACATGTCGATGATTGTACCTTGATTTTTAGGCTCAATTTTGAGTGAGAATTCTTGCATTTTGTCAAGCATTCCTAATAATTCATCATCTGTCTCTCCCTTTTCTGCAAGTCTAGATAAAAAATTGGCATTTTGATTGTCGTCTGTTTTTCCTGAAAGGACCTCTGTCATCAACATAGTCATTTCGTCATATGTTAGGTCTGTTTTTTCTTGTAACTTTGTAATTAGATCTGAAATCAATCCTTTCTCTCCTTTACTTGCTTTATGAAATTATACAGAATTTTTTTCCCATCTTCTGTCATTATTGATTCTGGATGAAATTGTACTCCTTGAATCAGATATTTTTTATGTTGAATTGCCATAACTTCCCCATCATCTGATGCAGTTGCTGTCACTTCTAAAATATCTGGAATTACTGTTTTATCCCCGACTAAACTATGGTATCTTGTTGCTCTAAATGGATTTTTTACGTCTTTAAATAATTTTGAATTTGTATGATTTACAGGACTGGTCTTTCCATGTCTTACACATCCTGCATTAGTTACTTTGCCTCCAAATGCATCAATAATTCCTTGATGTCCTAGACAAACTCCTAGAATTGGGGTATACGTTCCCATGTCTTTGATTACATCTGAGCATATTCCAAAGTATTTTTTATCTTCAGGTGTTCCTGGTCCGGGGGAAATAATAATTGCATCATACTTTCTCTCTTTAATCTGGGATAACGTAATCTTGTCATTTCTAATTACATCACACTCAACTCCAAGTTCTCCCAGGTATTGAGCAATGTTGTATACAAACGAATCATAATTGTCTATGATCAAAAATTTCAACTGGTTGCCTCCTTTAATGCTTGAAGCATAGCTCCTGCCTTATGTTCTGTTTCTTTGAATTCATTTTCAGCTACTGAATCTGAAACTATTCCTGCACCTGATTGGACAAACCCTTTGCCATTCTCAATGAATATGCTTCGAATGGCAATTGCAAAATCACAACATCCGTTGTAAGAAAAATAACCTACTGCCCCTGCATATGGCCCTCTGGCTTCTGTTTCCAACTCGTCAATTATTTCCATAGCTCTAACTTTTGGAGCTCCTGATACAGTCCCTGCTGGAAATACTGCTTGAAACGCATCAAACATATCGTTTTCAGGTGCTAAATTACCGACTACATGGCTGACAATGTGTTGGACATGACTGAATCGCTTTATCTCCATTAATGATTCTGGATGAACTGTTCCATATCTGCAAACTCTGCCAATATCGTTTCTACCCAAATCCACTAACATTGTATGCTCTGCTAATTCCTTTTCATCATGAATTAATTCTTCTGATAAAGCATTATTTTTTTGTTCATCATCTGTTACTTTTCTAGTGCCTGCAATTGGAAATGTTTCTACTTTGTCACCTGTAATTCTTACTAACATTTCAGGAGATGCACCGATAATTGTTTTTGAATCCTGTTTTAAATGATACATGTATGGTGATGGATTTAATTTTCTCAGAGTCTTGTATAATGTTAAATTGTCTCCATCGGTGTCGAATGCAAATTTTCTAGATAATACTACTTGGAAAATATCTCCATCATGAATGTATTTTTTTGCTTTGTTTACAATTTCAGAATATTTTACTTCGTCCATGTTTGCTGTAACGTCACTTGAGTGAAATTCTCCAAAAGAATCATCCCCTATCACTAATTTATCAAATCTATTCTCATCATGATAAAAGTAGAATAGTTTCTCATGTATTTTGTCATATAGTATTCCGTCATCATAAATTCCAAATTCCATTAGTGGTTGAGGAGCCCCATGTGTGTCATCAATGTTTTCTACTAGTCTAACTGCATCATAATTTACTACTCCTACTGCTCCTCCTAGATATCGATAAGTTTGATCATTTGATTTTCCTAGTAATTTCTTTAATTCCGCAAATGGGTCTTCAGTTTTGATGGTTTTTGTTTTACCCTTTTCAATAATTTCTACCTTCTCTGAATATCCTTTGAGAATTACTTTAGGATCAAAACCCATCACAGATGTTTCTGCTAGTACTTCAGGACCTGTTAGGGATTCAAAGAGAAATGAATGCGAATAGTTTCTTGATATTTTATTGTAAATTTGAAATTGATTTTCAGATAAATCTAGAGGTACTACTTTTGCTTGCGTTTTTCCAAAGGTGTCCACCCATTAACAAAAATCTGGTGGTTTATTATTTAAAGTGATGAGATAACTCTGTTCTGCTCAGTTTTGTCTTGAATTGTTGATCTCTCAGGCATCTGCCTGTTACGGTATGGTACGGTACCTTTATAGTCTAGTTGATCGTACTGTAATCATGCATGGCACAACTGGTAGAATCAGACAAAATATGCAGGTTCTAAAAACTCAAAAAATCTTAACATCCGTAAGTCTAGTTGAGTGCTATGTTTGTGGAAAAGGCCTGCAGGATGGACATTCTATAGCTGCCAAAACATTGCCTAATGGCATTGTTCTCTTCTGTGATGTTCATTATTCATTACAATGAAAATATCTTGGAGTTTGAATTTTTAGCCTATTGTCATTAATGTGTAACATGAAAATGAGACATATGCTTATTGATACAATTTAGATATTACAGAGTATGGCCTTAGTTGAAGCTCAGCAAAGTAATGATAGTGTATATGAAAAAATTTCAAATTCTATGAAGACTATATTGAAAAAACATGGATTAACTGAAAATGAACTCAAAGTATATCATAACTTAATTCAAAATGGTCCAAAACATGCTACTCAAATCGGAAAAGACCTAAACATTTACCGAACTGAAATTTATCGATTACTAAATTCATTGAAAGAAAAAGGAATGGTAGACATGATCTATGACAAGCCGACAAAATTTGTTGGGATTGATTATGAAAAAGCTATTGATATTTTGATACATTCTCAACTTGACAAACTTAATGAGCTTAGATTATTTAGATCAAAACTTGTAAAATAAATTATGTTTTAGAATTATCGAAAGGTTGCAAAAAATTCTTTTGCTCCATTTTTTGTCAATTCTTTATTTTTCGTCTGACAATAACCTGTTGTGAATGTACATTTTGGACACCCTCCCCAATCCTTCTCATCTGTTTTCTCCGTTGGACAATCACAATCATCTATTAAAGAAAAGGCTGTTTTGAGAACTTTTTCAAATTCATCAAAAATAATTTTACTGCATCCGTTAAATCCATCAGAAGAATTATCATATATGTAGATTATTCCATTGTCATAGTACGAATCTATGTCACTTGATTCAGATTTTGTTAGGATCTTACTTGCATTTACTAGCACGTGAGCAATTGTATGCACTCTGGAATCATTGACTATTGGATTTTTAGAGTTTGAGATTGATTTTGATAGAAACTCTGAAGGTATGATAATGCTTACTGCTGAATGCTTTGATTTCCAATGGAAATTCCTCCATCCTGATATGCTGCTTCCATTGTACATTGTAAATTTGTCTGCTGACTCGTTGTAGTTTCCTTTCATATACCCTGTAATGGTTCTGTCTAGAGAGATTATCCCATACCTCAAATCAATTTTTTTGCCTTTTACGATAATCTCTCGATGCTTTGCTTTCCCTTCTGATGCCTGAATAATACTTGTTTTTACTATGGGCATAGTTCTCTTGCCCTTCTCATTTGACCTTACGAGGTATGCCCTTGCTCCATTTTGAGATTTGATTAGTGAATTAACCTCATAGTTTTGCTTGTTAAAATGGTAGATTGCTTTTTGATGTAATTGGTAATATCCTACAGGAACTCCACGTGTCCCGATTTTTCTAGAATTATAATAGATGCCGATTTCTCCTGATGCTCCTCGTAAGTTTATGCTGTTTGCAAAATCAAAAAATTGAGATTTATCTGATTCTGTTGCAGATATCTCTTCGATTTCTGCTGATTCTATATGCTTGTCAGAAATTATGGGGTTTTTCTTGTTAATTGGTATTATGTGATCTTGTTTTAGATATTCGTCAATATGCCGTGCAAAATAATGACATGCAGCATCATCTGGATCAAATACACAGATTGCATATGATTTTTGACCCATTCGTCCAGCTCTGCCAATTCTTTGAATAAATGAATCAAACTCATTTTTGAATGCAGATATTACTACATCAACATGCCCGATATCAATTCCTAATTCCAATGTAGGTGTACAAGAAAGAACATCTAGTTCTCCTGCTTTCATTTGGGACTCGTATAATTTCCTATCTCTTTGATCTAGTCCTCCTCTATGAATTTGAATTCTAATTCCTTCATTTGCATTTTCAACATTTGATGCTAGAAATTCTGCATCGTTGTGAGAATTACTAAAAACCAGTTGAGTCGATTTGTTTTTGTAACAAATAGATGATAACATCTCCATTGTGGTTCTTTGTCTAAATTTTCTAGGCATTATGAAAAACATGTGCATGTTTTGCTTCCTTCTAAATTCACTTTTAATATATGAGAATGAACTTTCAGGTAAATCAAACATGCTTGAAAAAAACTCTTTCGAGTTATCTAGTGTGGCTGATGACCCGATAAATTGAATTTTGCCCATGTACCGCTTCATCCTCTTTAGAACTTGATACACGTTTGAACCATGAAAACTTGTGTAAGAGTGGGCCTCATCCATTACGATTATTTTTGCATTCTTGAATAACTCATTCCATTTTTTGTCTTGTAAAATTAGGTGATAATTAATAAAATCAAAATTCGTTGCAATGATTAGAGATTTTTCATTTGCATCTGAAATTATCATGTCTTTGTATTCTGTACTTTGACCTCCATGAATGGAGTATATGCCAACATTGTTTCCTAGTTTGCATTTTTGAATTAAATCCGATATTTTTGATACTTGATCATCTATTAGCGCATTTAATGGATACACAAGTAAAGTAAATACTCCTGGTGTGGGATTTTCTGAAATTTTTTGAAGAATTGGTATTGCAAAGGCTTCTGTCTTGCCTGAGCCTGTAGGTGCTGAAATTATTGAATTGTTTCCTTTTAGAATCTCGCGAATGGATTCCTCTTGAAATGGGAGGAGTCCTGAAAATCCATACTTTTCTAAACCCTTGATGATGTTATCTGATAAGACATCTTTTAGAGATTCGATTGGGATTTTATCAGACTCCGGCGCAATTAATCTTTCATAGTGGATAAGAGCAAGTGATTCTTCTTTATGCCCTTGAATAATCTCTCTAATGATATAGTCATTCTCAATTAGTGATTTTGGAATCTTGCTTATGTCGAAAAGAATGCTTTGCGGTATCGGAATTTTTGATACTGGATCTTTTTTCTCCATTTTAGCATATTTTTTTATTTCATCCGGGAAGTATTCTCCTGATTTTGTTGGTCCCTCACATCTATGTGGCTCATCTGTTCTTGAATCGATTGGGATGAACTTTCCACTGTCTGATTTGAATCCCTCATCCCAGTAGATTTCAGCACCGCATCCTTTAGAGCACTGCTTTGTTCTTCCTGAATAATTAACACCATACGTTGGGGATTTGATCTGAATTTTTTCGGGATTGCATTTTGGGCATACCCCTGGCCCTCCAACATCTTCATAGCTTTGTACGAGCCTTGTGTCGCAATTGTAGCAAAATTTCATGAATGAAGGTTTTATCTGATTCACCATTAATGAATATATGATATTCTATGATTACCAATGGGATCTTTTCAAACATACTTAAGACTCTGTATTGTATATGAAAACTATGGGATGGAAAAAAACTCTGAGTAAATTCTGTATTATGAAAAAGGTCAGAGACAAGGCAAATGAGCCTGATGAAGAAAAATAGGCTTTAATTTTTATTAAAAAATTATTAGTAAAATATACTGCTCTTGTATATGCCCCTAGATAAAATCACTAACCCTGAAGAGTTTACATTAACACACGATTCAGTTGTTTTACACACACAGGGTAAGCCTGTTGCTTGCATTATTGACAAGAATCTTGATAATGAATCACGATATGCATCACTGCCTAATGATCCTAGTCTTAAGGCTAGTTTGATAGGTTTTTTGAACAAACATGAGGATTTAGGGCTCTTAATGGGGTTTAAGCTTAAAATTCAAACAGACACTGAATTTTTTGAGTATACAGTATACCCTACTGATGAATTCATAGATTGTGTGATCTTCGATGAATCTATTTTTATCATTAATGACAAAATGGATAACCTATTTAGCTTGAGAAGAATTGTAACTGATCAATTTGTTAAAACCCGTTCTGAGTTTGAAAAGTTCAAACAAATGATGACATGATCATATTTTATTTTTCCAAATGATTCAATAACTACTAATCTATGAAATTTTCATTGGTAAATTTTACCCAGATGTTAAAAGCTAGGGAGCCAGACCTTTTGGATAGAGAAGATGGACATTGGTATCAGACAAAATTTGATAAAATCTATCCGTCAATTAGCACGATTTTATCAGCTACTGCTCCAGAGCATAAAAAAAATGGTTTAGCAATATGGAAAGAAAATGAACCTGCACATGAGTACATCACAAAGCAAGCTCAAGATATAGGCACTCAATCACATAAAATTATTGAGGATTTTCTAAGTAATAATTTGTCTCTAGAGGAGTTTGATCTGTTACCTATTGCACATTTTAATAATCTAAAACCTTTTTTGGAAAATATTTCTGATGTGACCAGCATAGAGCAAAGAATGTATTCTGATAAATTGAAAGTTGCAGGGACTAGCGATTTGATTGCAGAATATAATGGCGAACTTTCAATCATTGACTATAAAACAAAAAGAAAGCCTCAAGTTGATGAATACATGTATGAATATTATTTGCAAACTACATGTTACGCACAAATGTTTCAAGAGGTAACTGGTCAGAAAATCAACCAGGTTGTGATTTTAGTTAGTAGCGAGAAGAATACAAGACAAGAATTTATCAAAAACTGTGATGATTACATTCAACCCATGCTGGAACGTGTTGAAAAATATTATCTTAACCGTTTGGAATAATTTTAGGATAAATTATCGAGTTTTTTATCTAATTCTTGAACCTGTTTTGTCAAGTTGTTGACTATGTCATCTAATATTTCTGGTTTTTCACCTTCTGTACGTACTTTTCCATTTGACCAGTCAAACATGGCATCGAGAATTTCTGCAGCTTGTTTGGAGTTGTCTGCTAAATCTTTTATGTCCAACTTTTTTTTGATTTTTTTATCATTCGTGTAAATTATCATTTGTCCTGATTCCTGAATTCTATACTGTTGTTGTCCTATGGCATTTTTAAAATCTAATAGAAATAATCCACTTATGGCATTTTGCATCTTGTCTGAGTAGTTCATTTTTTTACAAATTCTTTTCACCATTTTTTCCAGTGTGCTATCTTTGTCAAAACCATCTTCAAGTTTTATTGGATTGATTATAGTTTTTAGAAATTTTTTTATTGCATCTAATTGTGAATTGATGAACGACAATTCTGAATATATTGTAAACATATTGATCTCTTCTTGTTTAGTTTGAAATGTTTCGGATTTACTAATTAACTCGCTCATTGAATGTGAAAATGCTTTCCTAAATTTTATGAAATTTCTAAAAAAGCCTTCATCATAATATTCTTTATTGAAGTGGATCAGCCCATGTGACTCGATATCATTTAGAATCATCATTGTTGCTTTATAGTTAGGATCAAAACTCAATGATTTTTTGAATTTTCTGTGAACTTAAGCATATTGTTCGGTTTGGATTGTTACATTATTAAAAAATGAATAGATTGCGAGCTATTACTTTAGAGAAATTAAAAGGAGATGGTTATCTCGGAGTTAATTTCACAAGTATCATGAAAACGAATAAAGAAATTAAATTACTAAAAATGGAATTGATGAACGCGTTAAAATCTAGCGATAATGCGTACTATGGGCTGTCTCTTGAAAGCTTAATTTAAAACCCTTGAAAAGAATCCTGATTTCCTAAATTTTTATTAATTTACGCCTTTTCTTCTTACCATTTTTTCATCTTGAAAGTTGATAGTTTTTTCAAATTCTTCTAGCTTTCTTTTGACCTCTTGCCTTTCATCCTCTGTTTGTTCACGTATGATGGTGTCTTCCATGTCTACAAAATTCTCACATTTTTTGCATAGCCACATTGTTTGTTTTTCTGCTCCATGGTGTTCTGGGAATCTTCTACTATTGCATTGTTTGCAAAATAATGACATATGATTTCTGTATGACTTGTTAACTTAAGCGTATTGGAGTTTCAGACGCGGTCTCTTTATCTATGATGAACTGCTTATTACAATATGATAACAAAAGAACAGAAGATAGAAATTTTTGAAAACATCTTTTCAAGTCTTAGAAAAAAACTCATCCAATCAAATACTGATCGTTTATCTGAAAAGTATAGAAGATTGCCTTTGGACTAGAAACCTATATTTTTTTTCTGACTTTTTAGATCTACATTATTGATAAATCATGACCTGTAAACAAATTTTTGATTTCTTCATTTAATAATTTGCTTAATTATAAACTCCAAATGCTTAAGTTCATTATACACACAGAACAAAATGGCGATACAGATGGATAAAGAATGGTTAAGAGTAAAGAGTGGCAGGAGCAAAGGTTGTAAAGATTGTATTATTCATAGGTGTATTCCAAATAGCTGTTCCTGTGAGTGTCATAAATGATTTATTATATTTGAAATTAACTTTTTTCTATAATTAGTAGAAAGATGGTTCAATTTTATTCCAAACTCTTTTTTAGTTTAATGTAGAAATTTCGTTAATGAGCAGGGATTTATTTGAAACACAAAAAAATAGCAATTATGATAAATTGTATCTAAAAAGTGTTGGATTTGATGAAAATGAAAATAAAAAAGAGTATCCAGAAAAATTTAAAGAATTGATTCAAGAATTTGAAAATCCTTAGGTTCTAAACTCGTATTGGGTATCTATGTTATGAACTAAGAATTAATTCGCAGATAGACAAATCTAATTGGGATGATCCAGTTGGCTAACTTTCGTCTATACTTCTAGATTCCTTATGCCTAAGACACTTCAAATCCTGCTAATTGTCATCGGATACAATCTGCATAAGCGCATCAATGGGAAGATTAATTAAAAAAATCAAAGAGGATGTTGAGATTCCAGTATTAATTCGAGGATTGTGTCTCTGCAATCAAAAAGGATACTCAAGTTTGAGGATCTAATGATGCCTCATTGTAGTCTGAAGAGTTCCAAAAATTCTAGGAAAAGTCTAGATTATTTTTTTTGTTCCAGAAATGATTTGATTAGAGGTTGGCACAAAATAGAACTGTGGGCTGCTGAATCCGTGCCAATTCCATAACTTACAGTTGAGTCTCCAACAAAAAATAGACCCTCTATACCTGGAATTTGGTGAGGCATTTTAGATTTCCAAACCATTCCTGGTTCTTTTACAACTGACTCAACTAATTTCCATGCCATTGGACGCTCCCATAACAATGATGATTTAAAATTAGGATATATCCTAGAAATTTCATCTTTCATCCTTTGAACAATTTCCTTAATTTTTTGAGGGTTGTCTGCAACTGCTGGTTCTATAGGGGTTCCAGCAATAATCAAATGCTCTCCGGGGGGAGATACAGATGGAGTAATATTTGAAATGAAAAAAATTCCCTTTGTTGCATAGTGATCACCAACAGGGAAAACTACTTGACGATTATCGATTTTTGAATTTAATGCAAAATGAACTTCAACTACAGCGGTTTTTTTATCTAATCGATTTATTTTTTCAATGAATTTTTTATCGATTGCACCCTCGTCAAATAATTGATTTAATGCCATGTATGCAGGATATGAAACAACAACACAGTTTGTGGGTACAAATTCATCATCCCCCTGAATATTTTCTAAAATTATGCCAGCAACTTTAGAATTTTTAATGATAATTTTTTTTACTTTCTGTTTGGTCTCCACTATTCCATTTTTTTCTACGATGTACTCAGAAAGAATTTTAGAAATAGAATCATAACCGCCATCATCAGGGTAAGCAAATTCACTTGTTCCTCCCTTGAATGGATTTGCACGGATGATGGTTCTTGCAAATTCCCCAAGGGAAATATGCTCAGCAGTGTCTGCAAATGCTAACATGCACACAGCTTCAAAAAATGCCTTTGTATCAGGATCCAATTTTTCTGTTATCTCAGTCAGAGATTTGTCATCCCACTCTTCCGTTTTTTCAATTGAAGTAAATGCCATTGGCAAAAGTAGTTTCAATAAACGTACTCGACTTTTAAACGGAATTAGTGAAAGTTGAAGTAGATCTCCAATCCCTTTTGGGTATTTATGAAAACCTGAATCAGAATGAAATGCGATGTTGTTAACTTTAGCTAATTTTAATCTGGATGTAATTCCAATTTTTTTAAAAACGCTAAAAATTGCAGATTTTTTATAAAATGGCATTATATGAAACCCATTATCTAAAATATGATTTTTGTAAACCATAGAAGCTGTTCTGCCACCTAATTTTGGAGATTTTTCAAGGACCCTGACCAAATAGCCGTCATTTGACAGCAATGCACCAATAGTTAATCCTCCCACTCCAGCTCCAATAATGAAAATTTCTTTATTCATAATTTTTAATAAAATTTATTGTATTTATCTAGTGTAAGCGGAAAAGATGGTGCTAACAGTTTTACTTTTCTGCTGACATCTCAGCAGAAATCACAAATTCATCCATAGTTTTTGTCATTTTTTTTGTAAGAATGCCTTGTAAAAATGAAAAATACTTTAAAATTCCATTAAATTTTAAATTAATATCAATTGTAATATTTGTCCCACTACCCGATGGGGTGTAAGATTCTATGAAAAAGGTTCCTTTTGCAGGGCCGCTGAGAAAATGGACTTCGTGTATATTTGGATAAATAATAACATGTTTAGTTTTAACACTCAAATTGAATCCAAAAAAATTTATTTTTTCATTTACTATCATGCCATATTTGTTCTCTTCAATAATATCTAGAGATTTAAAATAATTTGGCATTATATTATGAAAATTTTCTATATCTGTACTTATGTCAAAAATTTTTTCTTGGGGTAATTTTGAATATTTTTGGATAGTAAAAGTGCTCAATTTTTCATCACCGCATCAAGATAATTTGTAAGGCTTGTTTTTGTAACTTTATGTTCAGACTGTACTTTCATTATTTGTTTTGTTAATAATCTCATAGATATTTTTATGCCATCAAGGCGGTACATTTGGTAAGATCAATCTTAATTTTTTATTCATTCCAAATTGGTTGAGTTTTTAGCCATACGATCAAATCTCTGTACAAATTACTTTTTTGCATATTCAGAACTCCAATTTCAAGGTTAGTTGACGATTTTACAGTTTTTGTATACTTGTCATAAACTGCAAAAATAATTTTGTCTAGGAACATTTCATTCTGCATCTCTTTTTTTGCTAGTTCTTCAGATTCTGTCATGGCAAAACTAGCAAACAATACTCCATCAACCCAATAGGCATTCGCTGCTTCCAATGATGACATCATCCCGATTAAATCGTCAAGATTCAGCTTTATCATATCTCTGACGTATATTTTGGCATATGGCTTGTGTACAAATTCTGTCATGAAGTTTACTTTATGTTTGGTTTAAAGAACATTTTGGAAATTTTATATCTAGTTTTTCAGGAATAGTGTCATGAGTAATGACGAATCTGAACACGATATGTTTGTAACAGAGTTTCCAAAGAAGGGGTTTGGAATTGTGGACTATCTTCAAGGCAGGGTACATTTTTCTTTAATGGACCAAATGAAACTAATGCACAAATCTGGAATGACTCAAATTGAAATCAAAGAAACTATACTTGCGAGTGTTACTGAGATAATTGATAACTTTGAGCCTGAATCAAAAAGTCCTTGATTCCATTTTTGAAGATTCTGCCATGATAATTTTATGGCATTGACATGAGCAGTTAGTGTGTGGCATATCATTATCCATTCTGTACTTGCATTCTTTGGTGTGATCTATCATTGTCAAATTAGATGTCTTTATTCACCTTGTTTCAAATTTAAAAACTTCTTTAATGCCTATACTCGGTTTATTGTTTTGTAACTTTGCATAGTATATTCAAAATATGCAGGATAATCTACTTCTGACCCTCTTTATGAATATCTGTCCTTTATTGCAATAATTTTGATGTTTACATTTGAATCCATTACTCGCTTTAAGATGTTCTTGAAATTCCTCTAATTATTTACGTCAAAATAATACTAAAGTGTCTAGATATTCAACAATCATTTTTAGACAGTTGAAGATTTACATTCAAAATAATCTCTTACTGCATTATTGAACTTCTCAAGTAATTGCTGATTACTAAAACCAGATTTTTCTAGGAGTTTCCAAGATTTTTCAATATCTTCTTTCAAAACATACAAAGTTCTTTTATCATCACAATGCATGCCTATCTAATACTAAAACCGAATTTAATCTTTGTAGATTATGCCGTAGATTCAACTGGAATGGAAATTTTCTTTTTAGCTAATTTTACAGCAATCATTCCCATTATTGCACCTGGAATAGATAACAAGGCTAGAATTATTGCCAAAGTTTGTGAAAATTCTGGCAATAAAGTATAACCTGATACCCCGCTAAATACATAAAATTGAATGTATGCCATTCCAACAAGTGGCATACTATTAACTATGAATACAGCCCCTACTAGTCCACCTGCAACAGTTTCTCTGAATTTGTTAATTCTAATTTTACCATTCATAATTGCATCGGCCAATAATGTAATGATCATGGGTACTGCAAACCATGGTAAAAATCCCCACAATGCCTCATTTGGTATGACATTTGCTGTGATATTAAGAATAATTAATCCTGCCACTGATGCACTTGACCATCCAAATTTTTTCATAGATTTTGCGGCTCCCCAGAAAATCAATGTACAGAAAAATGGCATAGTTGCAGACAGAATGATTGCAGCAACATAAGGGTCAGGATTGAAGTCCATTGTTTCTCCTTTAGAAATTGGCAAAGTAAATTGGAAGATAAATGCAATCGCGATAAACCATAATGCTGAAAACCCTACTGTTAATCCTGGTTTTATGACTTTGAAATTATATGGAATCAGTCTTGTTAATCCTACAATTATTCCCACTGACTGAATCAAAATACCTGTAATGAGTGTCAAGTGAGTTGGACTCAAAAGTCCATCTGTCCCAAACAGTTCGTGCCACAAATAATCTCCTGGGCCTGCAACTATTTGGATCACACTTCCAACAAAAACTAATTTCAAACCCAGTGAAAATGATTCATGACGGATTTCTTTATTTTTACCAATGATCCCCAGTGCTGCAATTGCAGCGATAAGAGATATTCCAACACCTGAATACAATATCGCATGTGGTGGCGTAAAAAATGATTCAGGTGCACCTATTGCATGACTGGTAATGTCCCAACTCCCGCCCCAAATCTCCAAAATGCTGCCAAAAAGTGAAACAAGTAAAATGAATACCACAATTTTCGGTCCCAATTTCATATCTGAAGACAAAAAAGTTTCTTTATCAATATTTTCATTTAAAAAAATAATGCTTTAGAACGCTCTAAAGCTGTTCGTCGGTGTTACTTGATTTTTTAAGTTTACACCAACAGTTGGGGCTGCAACTATATGCAGACATTTTATTCGTCTGATATTAGCCAGGAAAGGCCGATTACTTCTTCCCAACTTGGTTGATTATTGTCATCTTGCATATTATGCCATATGTGAATTTTCTATTTAAGAAGGATGAACGATTTATCAGTATAATTTCTCAGTACAAAAGAGTAGTAATTGATTATATGCAAATTGAACTATTATTGTTACCCGACCATAACTGGTGAAGATTCAATCTTAGAATTTTTGAATCTCACCTTTTCTTTAATTTTGAGAATTTGCCGTTTTCTCATAATAGTACTCTTGCTTTTTCAAATCTTTCTCAGAAATGATTCGGCATTTTCGCATTGGAACTAGTCGTGAAATCTGTTCGTACGTGTTCATGTCTCTGACATCTGCGGCATATGCAATTTGCAGTAATGGTGGTTTTTCTACAATCATTGGTTTTGCCTGCTCATATCCTCCACTTTGCCTCATTCCCGTTCGAAACAATCCTAGATTGTTATCATTTTTTGAAATTTGAGGATCCTGATATGCGCAAATTGCAAACTCATCGTTCTCTTTTTCAATTATTGTCAATCTAGTGAATTTATCGCTCCAATCTTCGATCTCTTTTGCAATGGACAGTGCTTCATTTTTGTCCTCAAAAACTGTTGATACTACAAGCCTGTCTTTCTCATAGGCCCAAGATATTCCGTAAAAATTGTTTTTCCATGTAATCCCCAACGACATGTCTATCAATTCATTTGTAATCAAAATAATGCTTTCTAATTCTCAAGACTCTGGAGATTATCTAAAGTATACTTGTACAGCTCCCATCTGTAGGTATATTTACTTAAATGGTGTTTTGTGGTATTTTGGAAAACATCATAATTTCATTTTTCTATGCAATGGTGCCTATACATTAGACCCTATTCAAATTTGAGCCTGAATAAAAAAAATCTTCTAGCACTGTTTTTCACATTCGCATTGTCTACTCATAAACAAATTCTTGAATGTCTCAAATTTTGACTGACCAATTGATGGTTTTTTTCTTCCCACAATTTTGAATAGATTGATTCCTGTCTCAGCGCTAGTACCTTTTAGTGCCCATGAACCGTTTTTCATTAGATATGGTTGTGGATTTTTCATTGACACTTTTTTTCGTGCTTTGATATCATATGCCTCGATTTTTGACATATCCCCTAATTGCTAAATTTCTATTACTAATCAAAAGTAAATTTTTTCATAGTTTTTAGTTTAAAAATTATTTATATGTATGCCTAGATTTCAATAAGATTATAGTCTAGTATGAATAAATCACTACATGATGTTAAGCATAAAGCCCGTTATCATGCTTTTATTGGGAATTATATTTACTAGTATTATTTGGTATGGATTTATTTTTGAAGAAGAAAAAATTGCAAAAAATGAATTTGACTCTAGGGCAAGCAATATTGTTGATCTTGTAATCAATCGATTATCCCATCATGAACAACTTCTATTGGGTGCAAAAGGTCTCTTTGTTTCTTCAGATGAAGTAACTTATGTTGAATGGCAAGATTTTATTCATTCTCAGGAAATTAAAAAAAGGTATCCTGGAATTCAAGGAGTTGGCTATGTTGAGCATGTAAATGAAAACAATGTAAGTAAATTAGAAAATAAAATGAACAATTATGGAATAGATGATTTTAAAATTCACCCAGAAGGAATTCGTGAGGAATACTACCCCGTAATTTTTCTTCATCCGATGGATATAAGAAATCAAAAAGCTTTGGGATATGATATCTACTCAGAGGAAACTAGGAAAAAGGCCATAGACTTGTCACTGACAACAGGGGAAACAACAATTACCGACAAAATAATTTTGGTTCAAGAAGATGAATCTTTGGGAAAAGTCCAAAATGGTTTTCTAATGTTAATGCCACTTTATGATGATAAAAATAACTCCGATCAGCCTTTAGGATTTCCTTATGCTGTTTTTAGGATGGATAATTTTATTTACGGATTACTAGATGCGGAACAATTTGAAACTCTCA
>DATDAD010000029.1:0-24900 GCA_036525555.1 Candidatus Nitrosopumilus sp. | reverse complement strand
GGTTTTCAAAGCATGGACTGATGAGGTAGGTGCAGAATGGGAGAAATTGTACACATCAGCATTACAAAAGAAATTCCTCTGGGTAAAAAATGAAAATGTTGATTGGAAAAGCCTAAAAAATTAAGAAACTCTAAAGTTTGGACCCCAAGTGGATCTTTGTCTTTCATTGTAATCCTTTGTGGATTCAGTATCTGCTTTTGGAGTTGAAAATAATGAATGATATTGCTTATCAGCTGGGTGATATCCTAAACATTCAAAATGGAATTCATTGGTTAATGCAAATCCATTGTAAAAACTCTCCTCTAAATCATGTTCAGTTTTTATCACATAATCAACAATCCTACATTTAGAATAATCAAAAGCACGATTGACATCATGACCTTGCACCAAGGCAACATTCACATCAAACAATTTTTCACCAGAAAAAACTCCGGTTCCTCTTGAAAGGGTTTTGTGAGAATCATCGACTAAAGTATACAATAAGGGAGTTTTAGCAGGAACTCCAACCAGTTGGAATGTAGGATTTGATTTGGAAATTAAATTTCCTTGATGGAATTCAGGGAAACTTACAACTTCAGTAATTCCATGGTACTCAAAAGTGGCAACAACTTGTGGTCCAGAACCCATGTTATAGGAAGGTTCAACATGAGTTTCAAAAAATAAACTAGTTTTAGGTTTAGATGATTTATCATAGTCAGGAACAATTGGGGTTAATCCAGAGCAATCAACATCAAGGATTTCAGCAGTGGCAAATCCTCGTTTTCCAGTATAGCCCTCCTCACCATCTCTCAAAGTAAGTATGTCATATCCACTCACAACACATCCATTAAAATCAAGACCACGTATCATTGAATCAGATTTTACAAACTCCACATTAACATCAAAATCTTCATTGAATGCAGTCTTCAATCCAGAGACTTGTTGGGATCTATCTATTGCAGCATCTATTTTCGGATGAGGTAATACGGCAGTTATAATTTGAAAGCTGGCATCAGAATCGTCGGATTCACCAAAACCTGAAGTTAGTGTAAAAATTACAGATTCTATTTTTTCAGCCCCATGATCAAAATCAAAAGTTAGGAAAGTATGTACATCTTCAGCTTGTCTAAAAGGTAATGGACCATAATCAACGAAACTCATATCCATGAGTGGGGAACTTGCATGACTTTTTTCTAAATTAATGTGAACTCCACCACATCTAAATTCTATAGAATTAACAACAGCAAATCCAGTATTAGATGCTAAATAGGATTCATAATCATCTGTGAGAGTAGATACACCATATTCCTTGATCTCACAATTATTGTACTCAAATGATTTTAAAATTACTTCATTTTGAACAACGTTAACATCAATATCAAAATATCTGTGCTCATAATCAAAAGCACTGCCTGCAGTTAATGTAGACATCCTATGTAAATAGGCCTCATCTAATGCCTGATGTAAGTGGGGATTATTTCCAACAACACCTTCAACAACAAAGCTAGTTCCAGTATTTTCAACCATATCAGAAGTGGTTGAGAAAACAGGGAAATTGACAGTCTCATAACCATTTCTAAATTTGAAAGTTACTTCGTTATGGATTCCTGCCACAAAATCATATTCTCCTGTAAAATCTTCAATTGCAGGATGCGCACCAAATGCAGGATCTAATACACCTTGTGAAGTTACGATAGTCAGGGAGAATATCACAATCCATGCAAGGACAGAAAGATGTTGAAAATTTTGTTTCACTGAAGTATAAATTTCAAAAATATTGATAAGCAGTACGTATACACTGCAATCCACACTTTTTAATAATAGATATTTTGAGCAGATTTTCATTAAAAAATGCCAAATTCACTTTAGAATCATTTAATTTCCCAAATTTTTAGCCTAATAGCATGCCGGGGTAGCTCAGCCTGGTTAGAGTGCCAGTTAATTTGGTAAACTCTAACGGTTCTCCAACTAAGGCAATACTCATAATCTGGAGGTCGCGAGTTCGAAACTCGCCCCCGGCACACACAACTTAGTTCAAAGTACCAAGACATGCTCAAAACTGTGTATAATTAAGCAGTTTCACCATTATCATAGATTCTATGAGCAGTTTTGAGGATTTTTGTGTCTTATATGCTAGTATGTTCTAATTAGGTATGTTAAAAAATCACTTTTCAAAACAACACTCTCAATCAAAAACTGATTACAATGAGAGGAGAAACTAAATTTGTATTGTGCAAATTGTGGAAATCAAGCAAGCTGGAGAGATCCTGCCTGCAACAAGTGCAAAAAACCACTACACCAAACTAATTGCAAGACAAAGGCATCTGATTGTAAATGTCATCAAATCAATGAACAGGCATGGACACAAAAAAAGACTCCCGCCACAAGCTAAAATATATTCAGATCAGATATTTTTCTGACTAGTTCATTTTTTATTTGAACATAAAACACATGAGGGTTCATCAATCATGCTATTTATGGGTCTGAATTTATTATTGCATGTGACACATGTGTTAAGTAAAGTTATACCATTAATGATATTATGATCTTTTTGTTTTTCTACAATTAAATCATTTTCAACTTTAATAGTACTTGGTCCATCAAGATTTTTTTTAGCATTATCATTCATACTGTTAATTTCATCATGAATATTATCAATATCTTTTATAGATAAATATATTTTAAATTCATCATCTTTATTAGGCGATTTATTATTTTTCAAAATATTTTCCATTAACTCTAAAATCTTCTCACAAAATGCGCAATTATCTTTCTTATTCCATAAGATCTTAGATCATAAATTACAATCAATTACTTACGCCATTTTTCCCGTGACAGGTATTATCTCATCTTTAAAATGGGTTTTTTCATGTTCACGAACTTTGTCAAAGGTATAGGAAGTTCCTTCCCACTTGAAATCACAATACTTGCATTGATATTTCATGTTATTTTGTATTATCCTCTTGCTTCTTTTCAGATTCATTGGATGTATTTACATCGCCAGTAGTTTTGATTGCACAGGAACCAAATTTCAGTTTTTTAATTATTTTTTCGAACATGCTTTTATTGTAATCCTCCTTGATTTATACCCGCGTAACTTTTCGATTTCACGCCTGATTTTCTATAGATATTTTATTTATCTATAAATATTATTGCGCAAGTATATATTGATCACAATTATCTATATAGACATGACAAAAGAAACAAACCCAACAATTATCGTTGCAAACGATGACAAAAAAGAAGAGCCAAAGAAAGAAGACTCTACTAAATCAGACAAATAGGATTAACACACCTCCCCATCTTTTACATGGGTTTGAATAATTTCAAAAATCAAATTAATGCAATAATAATTTTAGGTTATTTTCAAACAGACATTATTTGAGTTAGTGAATAAAGGCAATTGCAGCATTGCTAAAAATTAAACAGTTGTTGATGAATCAACTTTCAAAACAGTAGTTTTTATGGCACACTATGATGTATTGTGTATGGTAGACATCATCATTTGTTCAAATTGTGGTCTATCTTATTCTACACAAGAAAATGAATCATGTACTCATTGTAGATTTACGCTTAAAGAAGGATGAGCAAGAAATTCAATACGCTTAAGTTGATACAAAAACTAGGCATGTATGAACTGTCATCAAAAAAGTGAAGCACATGTTTGGAGATATTCAAAACATAACAAAATACGAAGATGTGTAAAGTGTAAATCTCGAATTCCAATTACTAAAGAAGAATTTGAGCTCAAATGGGGCAAAAATCAAATCAAAGTCCAATAATTTATTTTCTTTTTCCATATTACATACTAGAAAATGATCTTTTTCTACAATTATCACGGTTCTTATAGGTAAAAATAATATCTTAATTATGTCAGAAGACAGAAAAATGTACAAATGTACATGTGCAGATTGTGGCAAAGATTCAGAAGTTCCTTTTGAACCAAAACCAGATAGACCTGTATATTGTAAAGAATGTTTACCAAAACATAGAAAGTAGAAGATTTTAGATTAGTTTCGTTTGATTAATTTTGAACATAATTATTTTTAGATAATTCTCAAACCCTTTTTTTATTTTACGAGATGTACAATAGAGTATGACTATCAGAAAAAGGTCATGATTTAATCAGGATATTCTCTTTTTCTTCGATATGCTCCACATTTAGGACATGGCTTTTTTTTCTGACCTGCAAGAGTCAATTCCAATGGAATTCCACAATCAAGACAGGATTCTGTCACATTTATTGACATGAGTTTTCTGATATTCTGAGCACTTAAGCCTATTGAAATTATGGTATAGTGGGAGGATTCAATCTTTGCTCCTCTTCGATAATATCAAAGCATTTTTCTAATTCCTCAGATTGCCCAATGAATTTTTCCCTACATTCTTGTTCAAGGTATGTTTTTTGTAGTAACTGCCATGCAATTTCATTACGTTGATTCTCGGGCACATCTTGAGGATTTTCTTCTTTAAATGATGAAATTAGAAAAACTGAAAACGCCACGGCTATGATAATTGGAATAATTATTGCGAAAATGATTGCAGGTTTCAATGATTCCCTAAATTTTGTTTGGACTTAAGTTTATTGAAATTTAGAAATTAATCATGACAATTAAGAATAATCATATGAATAAAAACCATTTTTGATATAAGATTCAGCGATTATAATCTATAAAATCTAAATTTCTACTCATCATTTTCTCCCCACTGTCTCCCAAGAGTGCCAAGAATTCTAAAAGCAAATCTATCTATGTTAATTTGTGATTCAGCAATAATCATTACCACATGATCATAAATTGGAAAACTCATTATTACAACATATTCTCTTCGTGAGGCAGAATATTTTACGTGTCCTAGTTCAGAATTGAATTTTTTTCTTTTGGTAACTCGGGATGCTAATTCTGTACAAATAGATTGATGCTGTTTATCTGTCAATCTAGAATGTATACCTTCTTTATACCCACCAGCTAAAAGAGTCCCATATCCATCTAGCAATCCTGCAAAAAGTATTTCATGATCTTCCAGTATCTTCTTACACTTTTCATCATATTCTTTTGGATCAAAATTTGATTTACTCATGCTATCAGATTACTATGATTTGTTATCTATGTAAATAGCTTTTAAGATATCACTTTTACTAACTACCCCAGCTAACTTACCATTAATCCGCACACCCACACCGTGGATTCTATTTTGAATCATTTCTTCACATGCTACAGTAAGGTCTTCATCAAAATCTACAGATTCAAAAGTTTTAGTCATTACATCTTTTGCTTGGATAGTATTTCCAAACCCTGAATCAGAAAGGAATCCTTTTCTTGTAAATATTACAGATATTGCAGGATCTGAGCTGTCTAACACAGCGTCAGTATTTCCTTGTTCTAATGCAACATGAAATAGATCACGAAATGTCATTATTCCTTGAGGTTCATTATTTTTATTTTTTAAGAAAATTCGAGATATTTTTTGTTCTATCATTTCAGACACTGCATGTCTTAAAGTAACATCATAATCCATAGAGATGTAAGATATGGTCATCACATCTCCAACTGTGTGTTTTTTTGGATAATTTTGAATATAGTATTGGGCAATGTCAGTTTTGGTAATTATACCAATTAATCCTTCAGTGAATGAGCTGACTCCAAGGGAACCAATTTTTTTTTCTAGCATTATTTCTACGCATGACTCTACACTCATAGATTCATTTACAGATGTGAGCGTTTTCATCACTTGAGAGGTCAAGATGTCATCAAGATTCTTTTCTGAATCATCTTCAAGTAAAAACAATCCAATATCTTTTTCAGTTATTATTCCCACAGGAATACCATTTTCAGTTACAATCAACCTGCTGATTTTCTTTTTCAATAATTCTGAAATTACATGACTTAAGGAAGAATTATTTTCAACGGTAATTGGTTTTTGCATGATTGAAATTAAATCAGACAATTTGTTTCGCCTGACTATTTTATTAGATATACAGGAATTTTAGACTTTTGAAGAATGTGGTTTGAGACACTTCCTATCATATCTTTAGAAGCAGAACCAGAGCCAGTTGTACTCATTACAATATGATCAAATTTACCTGCTTTTGCGGTATGTAATGTGACATAACCAGGAGAGCCTCTTAGAATTTTTGCAGTAAATTTGACGTTCTTGTTTCCGGCACGCTTTGCTGCTTTGTTTAGAATAATTTTTCCATCTTCTTCCAATTGCTTGTCAAATGCTTTAGTTCTTGGACCACCCTCAATTACATGTGGAATTACATAGATTGCAGTTACTTGACCGTGTGTAAATCCTGCAAGAGTGATTGCTCGATCTAAGGCTTCAAAGGATTTTTTAGAACCATCGATTGGGACTAGAATTCTGTTAAGATCCATACGAAAAACCACAAATCATCTAATATTAACATTGAACTGATTCTCAATCGAGATTTTATGATAAACCTTTGTTACAAAATTAATCAATCAAATGCATGTATTAAGAATGAAACCATAGATAAAGAGTGCATTTTTTTTAATATAATAGAAACAGGGTAATATCATATTGGCACTAAAGTCATTCAAATATCCTATTCCTCAAGTTACATATCTTGTAAAGAAGAAATTATGGGCTCAGGTACTTTTTGCATTATTTTTAGGGTTGATTACAGGCATGGTTTTAGGACCAGAGTTTGGAATTGTTGAAAAAGAAACTACAGAGATAATCACGGATTGGTTATCCATTCCTGCCAATCTATTTCTAAAAATTATTCAGATGATTATTGTGCCGTTAATTTTTGCATCAATTATTAGAGGACTAACATCAGCTGGAAGTTTAAAACAGCTTCAGAAGATGGGTCTTGGAGTTTCGTTATATTTTGTTGCAACAACTGCAATAGCACTAACAATTGGAATAGTTGTTGTGACTACAATAGCGCCAGGCAATTTTATCGATAGTTCTTTGATTAGAGAGAGTTTTGGAATGGAGGATGTAGAACCAATTCAAAATGCAGAAATATCTATTTTGGACATCCCTCAAAGCATAGTAGGGATTGTTCCTAGTAATCCATTGGCATCTTTTATGTCAGGCGAGATGTTGAGCATTATTGTTTTTGCAATAATTATAGGAGTTTCAATGATTACACTACCCAAAGAAAGCTCAAAATCAATACTTGACTTGTTAGAATCCGTACAAAAAATAACCTTGAAAGTAGTGTCATGGGCAATGCGTTTGGCACCATTTGCAGCTTTTGGTTTAATGGCAGGCATCACGTCAAAGCTTGGGCTGTCTGCGCTTTCAGGACTGGGGGCATACATGCTAACTGTTGTCGCAGGTCTTTTTGTAATGATATTTGTATACATGCTAATCATCAAATTTTTTACAAAGAGACCATTATCTTCAACTTTTGCAATGATGAAAGATGCACAGTTGTTAGCATTTTCAACTTCCAGTTCTGCTGCAGTAATGCCACTATCAATTAAAACTGCAGAAGAGAAGATGAAGATAAAACCCAAAGTTTCTCAGTTCATCATTCCTTTAGGAGCTACAATCAACATGGATGGAACTGCTCTTTATCAGATAGTTGCAGTATTTTTCTTAGCGCAATTATTCAGTATTGATTTGGGATTTACCACAATTCTGTTGATTTCCCTGACTGCTCTTGCAGCATCCATTGGAGCACCATCAGCTCCCGGGACAGGAATTGTGATTCTTTCAACAATTCTGATAGCTGCAGGAATTCCTCCTGTTGCAGTGGTACTCCTGCTAGGAGTAGATAGAATTTTGGATATGACTAGAACCATGGTTAATGTTACAGGTGATCTCACTGCTTGTTTGTTTTTTGAAAATAGACTAAAAGACGATGAACCGCCCGAAAAGAAATTGTAAAATATTTACAAAATCTTTGATTAGTATAGACTTTAACTTTCTTGATCTATACTGCCACCTTGACCATACAATACATGCATGGTAAAAGTATCTGTAATGTCAGGATGATTTCTCAATCTTTTGGTAATAATCTCTATTCCATTAGGATCCGGAGTTTTGACTTTTATGAAAATATCATATTTTCCCCAGATTCCATTAATTTCAATTATTTCAGGTATTTCCTTAAGTTCAGAAATGACACTTGTTTCAGTCCCAGTATTACAATTTATGAGAACATATGCCTGCATACACTAAATTGTTTTTCAGATTATTAAAGATCTCTTTAGGAAGGGTTCAGAACTTGCATTTTGTTGTTCTTTTTTACTCATTTAACTTGAAGTGAAATGTGAATTGAATTTTTGGCAAACTATTATGATTTTATATTTCTGTGTCTAAAATTGTAATAGCATCTCTTATTACAAAACCAATCTAGTCCACCCAAGTATTCTACACGATCAGACTTTCCGCAAAAAGTGCATTTTATAAAATGTTTCATATTTTTTTCTTTGTTCATAGCATTTCCATCCTAATAATTAGAGGGCAATAATGGTATAAAGTCCGTTACTTCAGCAGTCATAATTTAGATTAATTTCCCAGTTATCGCATCAATTCTAGCAACTACAACCCTGTTTTTATTATCATAGCATTTTGTTTCGTAAATTGGAACAAATATCTCACGAAATTCTGTTACATTAAATTCCTCATGGTTTATTTTCAAATCATGTTTAAGACTATCTTTAAGTTTTTGAGATAGTTTTGAAAAAATATCATCGTCTGTCATTTTATTTCTTCTTACATGTCCTTTGTTTAAGTCTAGAACCTTTTGAGCATAGTTTTCTATTGCATCTGAATTGGTACTATATGAAAAAGAGGTTTCCAATCCATTATTGTCAAGATACATAGAATCAGTCATACTTTTTATCGCATTTTCAGTAGCCGTAATTTTTAAATCTTGTTTGGTAATTCCAACTCCTTGTTTCATCTTTTTCCCAAACTTTTTCCACACTCCAGATTTATTTAAAATTGGGAATTTTTCAGTGCCAATTGCAACTTCCACAACATCAGGTTCCACTTTAATCATGTATGTAGTATTTCGATTAAAGTCAATTTCGTAATTACCCAAAATAAAAATAAATTGCTCCAAAAATAATTCTGGGCTATCAACCTCTATTTGATCAGATTTTGGTCTTCTTAATGTAGAACCAAAAAAAGATGTTTTCTTCTTCTCTAGAACTTTCATAATATCCTGAGGTAATAATTTGGTTCTAAGTACAATAGTTTGTTTAGGTGGAATATTATTTGGTTTTAGATTTTCTTCATGAGACAATTTTATTTCAAATCCTTGCTACATATTCATATTCTATCTAAGATCTTTTTCTTTTTATCATTGAATTCTTTATCAGTGATAATTCCCAATTCTTTGAGTTTAGCTAGTTTTTCTAGAATTTCAAGGCTGGAAGTGCCATATTGTGTACCAAGTTTGATTCTCCCTACAAGTAATTCAAAGAAGAGAAAAAAGGCAGTGGTGATTTTTTTATAAAATTTAGGACTGTTCTTTTTGAGCATATTTTTTTGTTCTAAACCTTTTTCGCGAAGTTTAAGCGAGTTGATTTTTAATGTTTTTAGGTATTCTTGCGATTTAAGAAAAGATGTAGTGTCATTGGTGATTTGATGTATTTTTGCAATGGATTCTTTTCCAATCTGTTTTCCATGTTCTATTGTCTGAGCATAATTTTTTGTGGCATCATCAAGAATATGCTCTTGTTTTTTTTCGTTAGTTTTTCTAGAATTTTCAGGCATATCTTTTTTATTTTCCATTTATGTTGATTCCAAAGTAATAGTGCAGAGGTATTATTTTAACAGATATATTGTTAGAACCTACTAATTGGCAAGTTAGTCTTTAATTGTTATCTTATCTCCAACACCAACAATCCTATCAGAAGAGATAATTTTTGATTTAAATCTTGATTTTATCTCAAGAGATTGAATCTTGTTTGTTTCAGAATTAAGATTAATTTTGATAACTTTTCCTATAGATTTTCCATCTACATCTACAATCTTGTCATGTGGTTTTATTGGAATTGAATTTAATCGAAGAGAGGAATCAGTCAAGATTTCAAAATAAGTAGCAGATATGAAATACTCGGAAGATAATCTTTGCTTTACCATAGCACCTGAGATCGAGAAAGTTTTCGGGTCAATACATAAAGATTGAATTTTGCCACAATCATGTCCCTTTCTGTCAAAAACATTTAGACCAACAAGATCCTGACCAAACCAGTATTTTCCTAAGAATTTGCTTTGGTTCTTCATGTCTTTAATCTATGAGATTTCTTTAGCGCATTTTGCAGAACAACAAACTCTATACAAATCATAAAACTCATTTCCACAATGTCTACATGTTCTAATCATACTCATCAATTAGAATCAAAAAATTGCCTAATCAAAAATAAACTCAAACAAAATTGACATCTGGTGTATCAATTAGGTGTGAAAATTAGATTTTTGCGAAGAAAAGTTCAAGTGAATTTTCAAATTTCTTGTTTAATTGTTGGAGGTAATTGGCATCCACTGTAAGAGCATCTTCATCATACCAAGGAGATCGTAAATACAAGTCTCGGTTCATTTCAATTTGAATCCATGGATAGGGATTATTTCCATATGTTCTAGTAATATACCCCCCATGAAATGGATCATTTAGAGATATTTCATCTCGATTTATAGAATATGATTTAGAGATAGAGTCAGCTAAGAGTTCAATCATTTCTTGAGAGGATGCTTGTCCATCATTATTTGATAAACAAAACTTGGGTCTAGGTTTTTTATTTCCATCAGGAGATATTTCAGGGGCAGTAGATGCCATTGAATGACAATCAAGACATAACCGCAAATCTAATTCTTCAATACTTTTTTGGATAGACCTATGATATGGTAAATAGTACATCTCTATTAGTAAATTACAAAGATTGTCATCAGGAGCTTTTCCATTTGTGTAAATTGGTTTTTTATAACATGTCATACTTTTTATCAACCCATCAGGGTTATCTGGAGGCATATCTTGCAAAGAGCGATTAAGATCTACAAATGCTCTTGCAATATCTGTTTTAATTACACGCTGGACTTTATCCCCCAAATTATAAAGTTCTATTACAAAAGGATCAGAATCATCGAACAGATCTTTATTTGTTATGGATAAATGACCGTCAAGTTCTGCCGGTTTTCTTGTACCGCCATGAGGTATTGATAGCAACACAGGTAGTTTATTCAATTCAATCCTTCTGCTGTTCCATCACGCCTTACTTCAGCTACGCCATGAAATCCATCCTGTGTTTGTAATTTCATTACTGCGTGAATTGCACCATGATAAAATGAATATCTATTTTTTACAGAAATTGCATAACCCATTTCCTTAAGATAGTCGATAATTTCAGTTCGAAATCCCCCATCCTCGATACTAACAGTGCCATTTATGGAGCAATGAAATCGTGGTCTTTCAATTGCATCGCTCATAGGAAGATTACCATCAATTATTCGTGATAGGAATTGCGTAATAGTGGAGAATATTCTTTGGCTGCCGGGACTTCCTAGGACCATCCAAAGTTTAGAGTTACTGAAAATTAATGCAGGAGAAACAGAAGTCCACGGTATAGCATTTGGTCTAATGTAAAATGGATGATTAGGGTTGGTAAATTCAAATGCAGACATGTAATTGTTGTATAAAAATCCCAAACCATCAGCTGCTGCTTTAGAGCCATATGCAAGCTCTATAGATTGAGTGATACCTACAGCATTTCCCTCATTATCCATAGTCGATAAATGCGTTGTATCTTCACCACCAAAATCAGGATCAATCATGGGCAATGTGGCATCCATAGAATTATGAATAGAATCGGCCATCTGTTTTGCAAAAGATCTTTGGAGATGTATTTTTTCCTCGATTTGATCATATGTGTGTCGATTAAATGGTCGCTGAACTCGATGTAAGAATGCCTTTCTGAAAGTCTCTGAAACAAAATGATATGAGCTAGGTTTTGAGCTACGCAGAAATTTGGAGGGAAGATGATTAAGCATCATAAGTGTAAGTAACAAAGTTCTTCCAGCTGCAGGTGGGGGTAGTGTTACAACAGTTAAATGTCTATATTTTCTGCTAATAGGTTTTCGAATTAAGGGTTCAGGTATGTATGACAAATCTTCTTCCTGAATTAAACCTCTATTATTTTTCATATCAAGGGCAATTTTTTTTGCAATTGCTCCATGATAGAAAATTTGATACCCGTAATCTGAAATTGAACCAAGTGTTTCAGCTAGATCATCTTGAACGAATCTATCTCCAACATCATATGGAACAATACCATCTTTTAAGAAATATTTTGCGCCAGATTTTGATTTGATTGAGAGAAAATTTTTCAGTTCTCTTTCTTGTAAATCATGTTGTAGTTGTGTAATTTTGTACCCTTTTTTAGCAATCTGAATTGACGGTGCAACTATTTTTTGCCATTCCAATTTACCGTATCTTTCATGTAGAAACCCAATTAGAGCCAAAGTACTTGGAACTGTGGTTGCTTTGTATCCAAGACGTCGATTTTTTGTCTTTGTGTAAGCTGATGAATTTGCCAAAGAAGGAGAACGGCTAGAACCATCAATTGCATATGATTTTCCATTAACATGAATAATTCCCATAGATTGGCCTCCAATTCCGGATGCCTGTGGCTCACAAACTCCCAATGCTAAGGCAGTGGCACATGCTGCATCAATGGCATTGCCTCCTTTTTTGAGCATTTCAACTCCTGCCTTTGTTGCATCAGGGAATGCTGATGACACCATGCCCTTTTTTGCAAAGGAGCATTTTTTGTTAGAAGTAGCTCTGAATGATTTTTCTACTTGTTCAAGCTTCAATTTCCAATTCCTTCTTTGATTACTGGATATATCCTTTCCATAGTGAGGATGGGCATTGTTATTCTGTGCCTTCTTTTTTCAAAGATCTTCAGTAAATGCAGATTCATAATTCCTCTAGGAATTGCACATACATCAATTCCAATCACATCAACTCCAGCAGCAATTAATTTCCCACTCATAGATGTAGGAATGCTAGAAAATTCTTCGTAAAAGAATTTCATATGTTCTTTGTAGTGCTCCTGTGCTTATTATTCATCCTTGATTTACTCAAAGATTATAAAAAAATAGGTTTGTTTACAGATGCTCAGATTAAAGCCATCTCCTTTTCTTAAACCAAGCAAGCATTATTCCGGATATTGTTGCCATTGCAATTAGCATTACAAAATAACTTCCTCCCCATTCCAGTTCTGGTATGTATGAAAAATTGGTTCCATAGATACCAGCTATGAATGTAATAGGAATGAAAATTGATGCAATTATGGTTAAAGTCTTCATTACTTCATTCATGCGATTGCTCACACTTGAGAGATAAGTGTCAAGCATACCTCCAATTACATCACGCAGTCCTTCAATAGAATCAGTGACTTGGATTACGTGATTATATACATCTCGAAGATATGTTCGAGTACCATCAGAAATCAAAATGGTGGAATCTCTTCCTAAATAGTCCACAATTTCACGTGCAGGCCAAATGGATTTTCTTAATGTAATCATCCTACGCTTTAATGTTTGAATAGTCTGCATAGTCTCAGAGGTAGGATTTTTCATCAATTCTTCTTCTATGTTTTCTGTCATGTCGCCGACTTTTTCAATAACTAGAAAATAACTGTCAATGACTGCATCAATTATTGCATATGTGAGATAATCACTTTGAAGTTTTCGAATACTCCCTAGACTGTCTCTTAATCTTTTTCTAATTTGATCAAAAAAGTCTGCACTATGTTCTTGAAAAGTCAAAACATGATTTTGAGCTAAAATAATAGATATTTGCTCTAATTCCAGTTTGCCTGTTTCATCATCATAATGGGGCATCTTTAACATAATCAAGACATAGTTATCAAATACCTCGATGTAAGGTCTTAATTCAGTATTCATTATGTTTGACTGATGGAGTCCATGGATGTCAAAAGTGTCTCCAAATTTTTGAATTATTTCTGCATCATGAACACCGACTACATTAATCCAAGATACATTTGGTTTGTTTTTAGATTCTAAGCATTCTTCAATTGTGGCATTACCTATTTCATTGATATTTTTTTCATCATATTCAATTAAATTCATTGTGACTTGATCAACTTTTCTTTCTCCAACATGAATTAGAGCTCCAGGACGTTGCCCAATTGTATCAACCAAAGTTGTTTTTTGAGTTTTGGTTTTATTCATAATGTGTGTAATACCTGCAATATCTTGCAATCCGAGATCTTTTGTAATTTCTTTAACTTTGGATGTCTTGCTTGCTACCCCCACAATAATAAAGCCAGCAATTATTGAAAAAATTATACTAACAGTTAACGGGGTAAAATCACCTATTATTGCAGCCTGATAGATAGCAGTAACATCAGTTTTTGATCCTGTTTCAACAATGAATCCAATTACTGTATCAAGTAAAAAGAACAGGAAAGAGATTGAGGCGCCAATGATTATAGCAGTTAGAACAGTAATCTTTGGAGGAATTTCAATATCTTTTTCGCCTTTGTAAGGAGACAAATATTTTTTGTATCTAATTATTAAGAGTGCCATTACAGTTATGATAATTGTTGAGATTATCCACCAACCCACAAGCCAAGGTCCTTGATGCGAATCAATTTGTTCAACTCCAGATATGAGATCTTGGATATTCCCCGTTAGAGGTAGTGAAAATAAGGATGTCGCAATTCCAATAACAATTTGATACAAAAAGGCAAATGTGAATCCATAAACAAGCCTGTTTATGACTATACCAATTTTATCTCTCATCTCAATTACACCTCATTTGAGATCCTCTGAATTATTATTGAAACAGGTTTGTTTTTTTTTACTTGTTCGATTTTAATTGATATGAGGTTTAGTATATCTTCAACTTTTGCGGTAACATGCATTAAACCAATCAACACATCTAGTCTAATGAACGGATATCCTAAACTCATTTTTGAGCACATCTAAAGATGACGGATGTCAGTAATGCAGCACGATCTACAATGCTATCATGAATAATGTATTCTTTAGTTGAACGATAGTTATGCCCTAAAGGTCCAAACCCATCTAATGCTGGAAGTTTAATTGGTACATTACTGATATCTGAGGATATAAGTTGAGAATGTTTTTTAATTTTAATTTCATGTTTTTTAGCAAGATCTTCAACCATCTCATAAAATTTTGTGTCAGATGGTTCTTCTAATACTGCAGGTCTAGTTTGAATTTTATTTATGGATACATCCAACTTTTTAGAACCTGCTTCTCTTTTTTTCATTATCGTTTGAATTTTTGATTCAAGTAATTCTCCAAGTTTTTTTGTTTTATAACTTCCTATCAATGTCAATGTGGCAAAATTCGGAGTATTGCCATGAGATCCTTTTGAAACAACAGAGGTAGTTCTTAGTCGATAATCTTTTTCATCTTTTGAGAGCTTTTCAAGTGCAGTCAGTTTTTTTGCTAGAACAGGAATTATTCCATGAATGTCTGAGGTGGGTTGATCATTAGTAGTAGTAAATCTAATTTGATAGTCATTCCTTCCATAACAAGTAGTTATAATCCCACCATCTTTACTACCTGATTTTAATCCAATGATATATTTTGATTTTTTAGAATATTCTTTAACGAATTTTTTGCTAAATCTTCCACCTAAGCTATCATCAGTAGTAAGCAATACAGCACATCTTACCTTTCGGAGTTTTTTGGCAAACCGCAATGCATGTAATGCACCTAACATTACTGCTAATCCACCTTTACTTTCTGCAATACCCGAACCCATAATTTTGTCATTTTCTTCATGATAGCTAATTAGATCATCAGGTCCATAGTGTGTATCAAGATGAGAGACTAGAAGAACATCATTTTCAGGTTCTGTATGATTTTTAAAATAATAAAAATTTCCAACATCATATTGTCTATGAATATGCTCACTAAATCCAAGATGTTTTAATCTCCTAGAGATCATATTTCCTAGTTGATTTACATTTTCAATATTGTATACATGGGTATTTAGATTTACAAAATTCTCCAAAGTTTCTTTTATGCTGTGTAAGTGTCCCCTTAGATATGTTCTAGCAACGACTCGTAATGGTTGAGTTAAATCAGTGTCATTGTAATGTTGATGGATAGAGGATCCAAAATATCGAATTACAGATATGTCTAAAATTTTGTTTATTAAAGAATCATATGTGTATCCAGCAACTTGTGCTGCATAATAATACGAGCCACTAAGTCCTAGACTTGCCATTGAATTTAATTCAAGAATGTAAAGATTCTCGTCTTTATCCATTCTAAAATCAACTCTAGCATAATCATTTAGTCCCAAAGAGGAAAATGCCTTGATGCACATCTGCTTCATTTCTTCTGTTTTTTCTTTAGATAATTTTGCAGGACATGTTTTATCAACACCACCTTTTTTCTTTTTATCAGATATTGTTTGTATTTGATCTGGATTATCTAGATTGATTTCAACTATTGGGAGAACATCTATGTTAGGATTATTTCCCAATAACCCTACTGCAAATTCTCTTCCTGAAATAAACTGTTCTACTAGTATATCTTGTTGAAATTTTTCAATTTGAACTCTTACTGCAGCTCTAAGATCATCCCAATTATCGACTACTTCCATACCCATGGATGTAGATTCTAGTTTTGGTTTAACAATTACAGGAAACACTAGATCATCGTATGTATCTTCAGGAGTTCTAAACACCCAAAATCCAGGAGTTGGAATGTTATTTTTCTGTAAAACAATTTTTGTCATCACCTTATCTTGAACAACTGCATGTCCTGCAGGGCCTGAACCCATATATGGAATTCCAAGCATCTCCATCATGGCCGGAACGTGTGTGTATCTGTTCTGGCCTTGAATACCATACGCCATGTTGAAAACCATCCCAGGGGTTTCACCTGCAACAACTTTTGGCATGAATTCTCGTAATTCATCAGCAAGATGAATATCCCCTTCAATCACCTTTACAGTGTGACCACCTTTTTCTAATGCTCTTGCAACTCTTTCTACAGCTTTTGTACTATAATGCTCCTTTGTAGTCATTCCAAAAACATTGATTACATCATTTGGATCTATCTGAGTTTCATTATAGATTAAGGCAACTTTCATCTTTCGGATACTAATTTACAATAGATATTAACCTATTTGGTCAAGTCGGTTTGGATTTTTTTTGCATCCATGACTGCTCATTAATTTGATGACACTTACAATCAGCAGATTTTCCTTTACAGTTTTTCTGGTGTAGTGTAGCATCACATTTGTTACAATCTGGATCTCTCCA
This sequence comes from Candidatus Nitrosopumilus sp., assembly GCA_036525555.1. Classification (GTDB taxonomy): domain Archaea; phylum Thermoproteota; class Nitrososphaeria; order Nitrososphaerales; family Nitrosopumilaceae; genus Nitrosopumilus. The sequence continues at coordinate 7,657 of DATDAD010000029.1, read as the reverse complement.
GCTTGCTTGATTTCCACAATTAGGACATCTCATGTTTTGGCGTACGTTTTCAAGATTATAAGGATTAATGATTTTAAATTAGTATTACAATAAAATAACCAGTTATCTTGATTCTGATTTAAATCAACTAGAATTAATCTTAATAATTTGAATTAATAATACACTAAAGTGAATTCGTGATAAGACAGCTATCTTCTTCCTTTAATGATAGGTCTGCCTTCATAGAATTCACTTTGTAGAATGTTGAAAAATTCAATATGAAAAATAAATATTCACAAATGGTTATGTATTATTTTGGCATACTATCATTATTTTATGAAATCTTATACAATTCTTTTGCATTTTTGTACATTAACTTATCTCTGAATTCTTTTTTTATATTCAGTTTAGATACAAAATTGAGATATGAATCCATATTGCTAATTGGCCAATCTGTGCCATAAAGCAAATACCTAGGCTCACCTGCATAATTGATTAACTCTGCAACTTTATCTTTCATCATTTTTTCAAAAAAGTGATCAAATGAACCTATGACAAGCCCAGATACATCTGCATAGACATTTTTATTTTTGTAGATTACCTCTTGTGCATCTTGAATCCAAGGATTTCCTAAATGACACATTACAATTTTTAGTTCAGGATTATCTACTGCAACATCATCGAGATTAAGTGGTCTAGAATATCGTAGTTTTCCTTTCTCAGAATATGTATCACCAGTATGAAACATTACAGGAATATCAAATTCAATGCATGTATCATAGACCTTTTGATATTTTTCATCATAAGGATAATAGTGTTCATAGCCTGAATAAATTTTCATAGCTTTGATTTTACCCTCTTTAATCCACTCCCGATAGATTTTGAGATCATCATCAGTGTGATTGTCTATTGTAAATCCTGCTGCAATTCCAAGATTATCATATTTTTTGATAGCATTGATGATCTGCTTAGTTGATGGCCTTTCTGAATTTACTTTGTAAGAGGATAAGATTATTGCATAATCTACATTGTTGCTTGTCATCTCAGTTTGAAGCATTTCTAATCTATCTTCCAGTAAAGGAACATGTTTAGTCAATTCATATTGGTTCACATGAACATGGCAATCAATTATCATTATTTTTCAACGAATTGTGGATTTTTCCATTCAATAAAAGTTGCATTGTTCAATGATCGAGGATCTTTCATATAGTTATGGAGAATTTTAATAAATTTAAAACCATTTCGTAACTGAAATGATAATACAGGCTCCTTAATTTCATGTCGTTTTACTTTTGAAACATATTCTAAAGGAGTCAATTCATTTGCATATTCACAATAATTGGATAATCTTGCACCAGCAATTATTCTTCGCAGATTAAGATCAATTGCCAATTTTTTTCTTGCATCATATAATTTTGTAGCAATTCCTAATCGCCTATAATCAGGATGTGATGATACATCTGCACCGTACAGTGTATCTCCGTTGGCGGCATGGTTTTTAAAAAAACTATCTCCACATGCATCTTTCCATGTGTGATTTTCATATTCTGACTTTAGTTTTATTATCAGGCTGCTACAAGAACCAACAATTTTGCCATGATAGTCTGCAACAAACTGACCTTGAGGAAAAACTTTCAAGTGAGCCCTCAATTGCTCAGGTTTCCAATAAACACCTTCTGCAGCCATAATTGGAAATGCAAGTTTTTGTAATTCTACAATTTTTGGGACATCATATGATGTCATTAATCGTATAATGACATGACTGTGTTTAGTCTTGGGAGAGGAATTCATGTTTTATTTTTAGAAATGTTTGAGAAAATAACCATGTTTAGTATAATGATTTATCAACTTTATCAATTGTGAAAAAAGTGCTTAAAATCTAATCAACAGTTGATTTCATTTCGTATAAAGTCAACTCAATTATTGTTTAAATAATAATATTCAAAGTTTGAAATGTGGAATGCCAATGCACCATAAACAATCAGTGTATGTTTCATTATATTTTAAAAAACCCAGATTCAATTAAACCAAAAAAATAATCAAAAAAGCAGAATTCAATATGTTTAAAATTGAGACTAAATCCGTAAAAACTATGTCAAGTATTACTGCTGAAGATATTAAGAAATTGGATATTGCATGTAAAGAATTATCCAACGAAGATAAAATTAGACATGTAGGAGTAATCAATAATCTTGGCAAATTGATTGCAGGAGGTTTCAAAACAGGAACATCTCCGCTATTAGATACAGACAAAATTGCCATGACATACATGCAGATGCAATTAGATTTTAAAATGAGGCAAGAGCTAGACGAAGTTCTAGGGCCAATTGATTACATTGCATCAAGAAGAACAAAACAATTGATAATCAGTGTACCAGTTGGAGACAATTTGGTACTCATTTCAGCAGAGCCTGATGCAGATGATAAAAAAATAATCAAAAAAGCAGAAGAACTGTTTGATGATATATCGATATCTGAAGTTAATTTAAAAAAATAAAGAAACCACATGTGAAACATGGAGGTATAATCAATCAGCTAGAATTTTTTTTATCCATTCCAATATTTTTCAGAAACTTGTTTGATTCTGTCAGAGCATATTTTTTAATTTTAAGCCTATCATCTTTGTTGATGGATTTTGATGCCAAATGTAGCATCTCATCCATAAGGCGAATACCACCTTGTGCTCCTTTTTCAAGCCCTAACTGATACAAAAGAGGCAATTTTGCCATATCAGCAGGCACATTCATTTTAATTTCAGAAAGGGTGATTTTTTTCTCAGGCGTTTCAATTTCAGTGAATTTATCCACTACCCTAGATAGCAATGCTGCTAGATTTTCACCTAGATTTCTCTCAAGCTTTGTATTCTTTTCTTTTCTAGCCATCATTACTATCCTCTTAATTTTTAGAAGAGCTTGATTTGTCTCAACAGAATCAAAGTCTTTGGCAGAAAGATCCAAACCGAAATCATGCATAAATGATTCTGCAATATATGAAATAGATTCTTTCCTACAAGATGCTTTTGTTGTTCCAAAGGGACAGTTTTCACAATTTGTTGTAAAATATCTAGCCCCTCTTTCACCAAAGCTTGAAAGAATAATTTTGTCTTGTTCTCGTAATTTAGCAATAGTTCTAGAAACAAGTCCTTCGTCAATTATTAGTGCTTGAGAGATTTCTTGATTGGAATAAGATCCTTCGTCAATTAATTCTAAAATTTCTTCTTCCAATTCACCAGGAGAACGTCTTGATGGTTCATCAATGGCATCAGCTAAATAATGAGGCACAAGTTTATCATCCTTCTCATGATTAATAATGAAAAATTTTCCATCAAATTTTGCATCAAGCCCAGAGAGTATCTCAACTTTTAAAATTTTACTAATAATTTTTTCAAGGTTTTTAATTTTAAAATCATTTAAGAGTTCAGTTAATTTAGTGATTGGAATTTGTGTATTTTTTGCAGCAAATAAATGATATAATGCCCACCTAATTTTCCTTTCATCACTTCTCTCAATCAATCTTAACAAACTACAGAAACTATCAATTTTCGTCCATTTAATATCAGAGAATTCAGTTTTTGAATTTTTAATGAATAGTGCTCTGTCCAATTCTTTGGAAAAGTTTTCAAATTGTTTTTTTAGTTCAGATTTTTTAATTTTTGATATTTGTTTAATTTTGGAACTTTTAGTCATCGAATCTAATAACTCCTCTTTTGATAGAATGGTTTCACCCCGAAGTGATTTGGTTTCATATTTTAGAAATTCAAAAAATTCCAAAGTTCTATTTTTGATAGAAATGGGAGGAAATACTTTAAGTCCTGAGAGATTTGAAGGTGATAGTCCCACAGAGGCACATAACATATTGATTATTTATGCCTATGAAGACAACCACATGACTGAATTTATCATAAAAATAACTAGTTAGATTTGATCAGGTTAGAATCAAAAAAAATCTTCCTTAATACTAAAATTTGACTATGTACCTCATGAGCACTCAAACTCTCTATAGAACAGAAAATAGGAAACCCGAGTTACGAGATATTCTGGTTGAAAGATACCAGTACGAAAAGAGGAAAAACTTTGGAATAAAAGAATTGAATCAACTCAATGTTACTCTTGGGAAGATTTCTAATGATTGTCTCTGGGATTTTAGGAGAATTAGAGTTGATTAAATTTCTTATTCTAAATCTTTTGAAAAAGAAAAGAGTAGAGATTGAATTTGACGAAGAGTTGTTGGAGACATTCAAGTGATTAAAATTTCTTCAAACCTAAAATTATTGAAAATTTCTTTCTTAGAGAACATTGGAGGTGATTAAGTAATGGGTAAGAAAAAAAAGAAATTATTTGATGAAAACATTAAATTCTAAATTTAGGATATATACCAAGATATTTTTTAAAGATTATTTTTTCAGATCTCTCTTAATATGTTATTATAAATAATTTGAAAGTTGAATGAATTCAAACTTTTTTAGCATCAGTTAGTAAATTCATGATTGCTTCATCTGTAATTATTCCAATAATCTTTTCTTGATCAGGATCAAAAACAGGGATCATGTCAAACGGGTGGGAATTCATCTTTTGGATTACAGTAAACAGATAATCATCAGGCAATGTAGTATGGAATTTTTTGTACATTACATCACCGACTGTAGTAGTATGCCTTGTTTTTTTATCAGAGTTGTTAATTTCTCGCTTTGATACAAGTCCTACAAGTCTATCTTCATTATCAAAAACAAGGAATGGTTTTTTTGTTACTGTATTATTTTCAGTGAATTCTTTAATTGTAATGTCAGGGGTTGTTTTAGAAAATACAGTGTTAAGGACTGCAATTGCACGAGTATCAGATACAAACCTTCTAAAGTAAATCGGTACTAATCCGAGTTCAGCAGTTCCAACCTTGAAATGAGTAATTTTCTTTAATTTACGTTGAAGTTCAACACTTGAAATAATCATCGTAATAAGAGTGCCAAGAACTAAAAGTGAAAATAGTTTGTTATCCATGATTTCAGCTTGAAGTAAGGATAGCATCAAGGCAAGATCAACTGCACCTTTCGACATTACGCCATATGCAACAGTTGTTGCAGGTCGCATTTTAGCAATACGTACTGCAATATACGAACTCAAAAACTTGACACCAGTCATAATTATTAGAAAAACTGCAATTATCCACCATTCCAAGTCCAAGAAGGCCAGACTGAAATGAAGGCCTATTCCGGCAAAAAATATGGGTATGAAAACACCATATCCGATTGTACGGATATTTTTTGAAATTTCATGATATTCATCCCTAGTCATTCTAGAAACTGCTATTCCTAAAAGAAGTGCACCTATGGCGCCATGAACTCCACTGATTTCTGCAAAATATGCAACAAGTAAAATCATTCCAATAACTATTGCAAAATATGCCTCCTTAACTCGAAGATGATTTTTCATTAATCTGAAAAATTGTGGCAGTCCATATACTGAAAGAAGTGCAGCTACTGCAAAGAAAATCACCATCTTTGCAAACAGCCATAATATTTCTAAAATTTCTGGAGATTCAGAGCCTGTATCAATCTGAATAAAAACACTGACAAAAATAATTGCAATAAACTCCACAATGGCAGTTACAGTAAAAATTTCAAGACCAATTGTTGATTTTAATTTTCCAAGATCACTTAGTACTTTTGCAGTAACACCCAAACTTGATGCAGCTATTACACTTGCAATAGCAAAAGATTGAATAAAGTTCATGTCTATTGCCAATCCAAAAATACCTGCAGTCAAAAAAGGCATTAAAAATGCAACAGCAGAACCTGCAAAGATTTTTCCTTTCATTACTCTGAACAAACCGGCAACATCAATCTCTTCAAGACCAATTAAGAAAAATAAGAAGAACACGCCGATAGAAACAAAGAGTTCTATTGCTTCAATAGGATGTACTAACGCCAAAAAAGCAGGACCCACAATTATGCCTGCTATAACGTTTCCAAGAATTGTCGGTTGTCCGATTCTATGAAATATCTCTCCCCCAAGTTTTGAGGTAATAACTAACACTGCTATAAATAAAATAGATTCAAAGGACAAACTTTAGCATATTTTGATATCCCCATTAGATAAACTAAATGCGATTAGCCATCTACAACATCAAACCAATTTTACAAAATTCTGCTGTAACAAATGATTTTAAAGAATGAAGAATAGACTTATGAATAATATTCCTTAAATCCCTTATCAGTAGGATGTATCTCGGTTTTAGGACCAAACATTCCTTTTTTGTGAACAACTTTCATCAAACCATTTTTTTCTAAATCTTCAAGAACAGCATCTAGTTCTTTATTATCAAGTCCAGTGTTTTTTTGGATACTTTCAAATGATTTTGAACCTCTGTTAAGAGCACCTAAAACAAGATTATTTTTTGTCTGAGGTTTAGAAGAGTCCATTTTGGGTTCAAATGGTTCTGAACGATGTTCTTGAGCAGGTTTAACAAAACTAGGTTCGAATGGTTTTTGCTGTTGAGGTTGAATGAAACTTTTGCCTATACCTCTTTTTGCCAAAAGACGGGGAATGATTCTAGCTAGTGGGATTGCTAAGAAAATTATGATATAAATCCATGAAAAATTAGGTTCTGCCATTGTCTATTTCGTGTATGAATGGCATAAATTTGTTAAGAGTAAAAAATTAGTGCAAACTAATGCTGATTAGATTGGTATAATAGTAGAAGACAGATACTAGAAGCAGTGTCAAAGTATCAATCTCCTAAAGTAAATGTAAACATGGGGCCAATGAAGGCAATTCTAATAGCTATTCTTATTTTAATTGTAATCGGTGTTGTCGCATCAGCATCAGTCAAAATAGTTGATGCAGGTAACAGAGGCGTATTATTACATTGGAATGCAGTTGATCTTACTGCACCCCCATTAGATGAAGGAATACACTTTGTTGTTCCTTTCCAAGATGATATTGTACAACTTGAAGTTCGTACATTGAAATATGATGCAGAAACTAGAAGTGCTTCAAAAGATCTTCAAACAGTAGAAACCACAGTTACTGTAAACTATAACCCAGATAAAGAACGAATTCACATATTATACAAAGAGATTGGTCTCGATTATGAAAATAGAGTTATTCAACCAGCAATAGAGGAGACAGTCAAACAAGTAACTGCAAATTACAATGCAGAGGAATTAATCACTAAAAGACCACTGGTAAAAGCAGATATTGAAAATGCAATTAGAGAACGATTGAATCAATTCAATATTGTAACACAAGTAATTTCAATTACAGATTTTGAGTTTTCACCATTATTTGCTCAAGCAATTGAATCAAAAGTAGAGGCAGAACAAAAAGCAAAGAAAGCAGAAAATGATCTAATTAGAATAGAGGTAGAGGCAAGACAATTAGAGGCTCAAGCTGAAGGTACTGCTGCAGCAAATATTGCAGAGGCAAGAGGTGAAGCAGAGGCAATTGCAATTATTAACAAAGCCCTAGCAGAAAATCCAAATTATTTTGAATGGTTAAAGATTCAAGCATGGGATGGTAAACTACCACTAGTTGTAGGTGAAGGCGGAACTCCATTTATACAAATTCCAACAGAACCATAATCACATGGCATCCATTATCATAATACCAATTCTCATAACTACAATTATTGGATTATCATCTTATCTAGTCTACAAATTTTTGTTACGTGATATACTTGCTAA
>DATDAD010000028.1:0-12398 GCA_036525555.1 Candidatus Nitrosopumilus sp. | reverse complement strand
ATTTTGGGCTCTGGTTTTGGTTTGAGCATCTCCTCCATCTTTCGCTGCATTATTTTAGCAATTTCTGGGTCTTCAGACAATGTGTATTGACTATATTTTCTACTAAAAAATCTATGTTGAAGACGGTGGTGGTTGTTGTTCATCAGCTGATTTTATAGGAATTGATTCAAATCTTCGTGAATTGCAAATGGGACATTGATCAATATATCTTGTAAAGCTCACAGATGTATATGCAATTCCACAATCTCCGCAAATTCTAAGATTTCTACTTAATTTTCCCATTTATTGTACTCAAAATGTATTGTGATTAAAACTTAACTTTGCAATTGATTACCAAAATTGCCACCATGGCTTTTCTTTTACTTTTGTTTTGCCAATGATTTCACAAACTTTACCAATCAATTCTGTCCCTTCACCACATTGACCGTATTCTATTTCATGAAAAATTGTGCATACATCTCCAATCAATCTTGTCCCCTCACCACATTGGCCAAAATCTGGCTCTTTAATTTCTGGCTCATCTAACCCTACTGCCTCATAAATTGTCATTTCAGGATAGTTTTCATCAAACCATTTTTTGTATGTTGTTTCTTTGTTGTATCTATCAACATAATACTGTGGATCCAAATTTGGATCAACAAATGGGGCTAATGTTTCTGGCTCCTCTAACCCTACTGCCTCATAAATTGAAGAATATTCTGAATAATTTTCATCAAACCATTTCTTGTAACTTGCCTCGTTGTTGTATCTATCAACATAACTCTGTGGATCTTTAGTCTTATCTACAAATGCAGCTAATCCCAACTCAACCACTTTTGGTTCAGGTTCTGTTTTCTTTGGTTCAGGTTCTGCTTTAACTGGTTCTACATATGCCTGCTTTACGGTAATTGTAACTTTTTCTTTATCCTCCTGACTTCCTTTCTTAACTATGACATCAAAATTATAATAAACATCTTGAATATTTCCATGTGATTTTGATGGGGTCCATACAAATTTTCCAGTTTTAGGATCTATAGTAGCTCCTGTAGGCTCATTTTTTAAACTAAAAATTGCATCTTTTATTGAATCATCTGTAAGAGCAGCTGTAAATGTTATGGTTTTTTCAACTTCAACTATTTTATCTGAAATTCCTTTTAGCTGTAACACCACGCTAGGAACTTCAAATACTTTTTCCCCATCAAATTCTAGTAGTATGGATGTTCCATTGACTTCTTTCTGACTGTCTGTAAATGCTGTGGCATTGTATATCCCTTCACTATCAAAGAATAATGAAACATCTCTTGGAATTACATCAAATTCACCATCAGTTGTTGTAGGATCTGATAATATTCCTCGATAATTCCCAGATTGATCACGAATTACCACATAAACAATTTCTTTGCCATCTTGGGTTCCAATAATCTTAAAATTTTCATCAATTGTGTAAAAACTCTTTTCCAATGAAAGTGATGTGACATCTGCATGCACAGGAATAATCATTAAAAGAATTAATGAAAATATAGACCACAATCCTAATTTTGTTTTCACAATATTGGTTTTGATCTTGAGTCTTTTAAAAAACACGTATAATTTGTTCTATTGACTTGCAAAGAATTATTCACACGATTTACAGATCAAGTAAAAATCTCATATAGACACCATTATTTTGCCTAATTTCCATATCATAAAATGTAGGAGCTTTGATTTCCACTTTGAAATTATGTTTTTTAACGTCAAGTGGTTCACCAAATGCAGTCGCATTGATCTCATATCCTCCATTTTCTTTAATGTCAAATTCTATTCTTTTGATTGCAAATCCTTCAGTAATTAGTAGAAATGGGATCTCTTCTAGCCAACTAAACAAAAGATAACGAACATCTTTTCCATTTGCAGAGAATTTTTTGTGGTCCTTTTCTTCTACTTTGTCTTGATCTAATGTTAAATTGATTTCTGCATCAGCAGCTACTGCAAATGCTTCTTTGAGGTCTTTTGCTGTTACTTCAATTATTGCGTCTGTTGCATGATCCAGAAACTTGTAGCTCAATTGAAAATTTATAAAATACCTGACTATTAATTCAGTTGGTCTTTTTTAGAATAATTTGTCATAGAAGTTCTTGACACGAAGAAGTTATCAGTAAGAAAGCTGCGAAATCGCTTATTATGTTTTGAACTTTCATGTGGTAATGAATTATGCCAAAATGATTTCAGCATTTGCAATAATCATGTCAATAGCAATAGCGCCCTCAACAGGTGTATTTGCACAGACAGATGTTGCAACCGATGAAGTCAGTGACAAACAAATCTACAAAGAAGAAAAAAAACAACTCATTGATTCATTCAAAGAACAAAGAAATGACATCAAAACACAAATCAAAGAATTTCGAGACAGCAGACCAACTGATCATAATCTTCCTGAGGTTGAACCAACTCTAGAATTCAATGGAATTACGTCTGGATGGGCAGAAATAGGTGGAAAAGCATATCCAATCACGCTATCACTTGACGGTAAAGCAGGCCAAGTGGGAGAAAGAGGATGGAATCTTTCTGGAACCGGAATTGCTCAAGTTGGTGAAAGAACGGTTGCCTTTGATCTAAATGGATTTGCAAAGAAAAATCATATCGCCATCAAGGGAGTTTCTGCAGATAATGAATCAATTGTCATTCATCTTAGAGGACATTTTGCTCCAATTGCAGGTGATGATGGTTCCTATGCGTTAGCATTCAAAGGAGCAATTGCAAATACTGCATCTGATATCAAAGTACCATTCGTGCTAGTAGGAGATGTACAAACATTCTCACTTGATTCAACTGTAGATGAATCAAAACTAGTAAAGTCTGAAATTTCTGATTCTGAAATTGAAGATCTATTAGATGATCTATTATAGATCAATTTTTTATTTTTTTTTATTTTGCTTTCTTGTCCATTTGAATAATCCCAAACATGTTTCCTTCTGTATCTGTACATTGTGCAAACCATCCGACTTTTGGTATTGCCATTTTGGGAATGATCAAATGTCCTCCATTTCCAGTGATCTTTTTTGCAAATTCATCAATTGATGGAACATTTATCGTATTGGTCATTCCAATCTGCCCTGGTATTCTTTTTGACATTCCTCCATCAATTCCAGGCTCTTCTGTTCCTGTCTTTGCTATCCAGTAATCCATTGGGCCATCCCATTTTTCAAATTTCCAATTAAATACATCCCTGTAGAATTTTTGTGCTCTTTCTGGATTATCTACTGGAATATCAAAATGAGAAATTCTTGGCATGTATTTTTGATTAAACTAAATTATTTAAAATAATCTTTATCTTTTTAAGAATTTCACTATTTTAAAATTAGAACAAAATATTGTTCTTTTCATGAAAGCCACATGTTTTGATGGAAAAAACATGAAATATGAAGAGAATTACCCTGAACCAAATACTGGGGAAGTACTAGTCAGAGTCAATTTAGCAGGAATTTGTGGAACTGACTTGGAAATTCTAGATGGCTATATGGGATATAACGGAATTTTAGGTCACGAGTTTGTGGGCACTGTTGAAAAAGCAGACAATTCTAGTTTGATTGGAAAACGTGTCGTCGGCGAAATCAATGCTGGTTGTGGCGTGTGTGAATCCTGTCAAAAAGGAATGGATAGACACTGTCCTAACAGAACAGTTCTTGGAATTTTGAAAAGGGATGGGGCATTTGCTGAATTTCTTTCGTTACCTGAAAAGAATCTACATGTAATACCTGATAGTATAACTGATGAACAAGCGGTCTTTGTTGAACCATTAGCTGCTGCATTTGAAATAAAGGAACAGGTATCACTGCAACCACAATGGAGAGTTGCAGTTGTCGGTGATGGACGATTAGCTCAATTAATCATACGGGTTCTAAAATTGACATGTCCAAACATTACATGTTTTGGTAAACATAAAAACAAACTTGAGGGTTTGATAAACATTGGAGTTAAAATAAAAATAGGCATTGAAAAATCTGATGAACAATCTTTTGACCTGGTAGTCGAAGCTACTGGAAGTAATTCTGGATTTGCAGACACCATGAAATTGATAAAGCCTCGTGGGACTGTAATTTTAAAATCAACTATTGCGTCAAGGGAAAACCTTGATTTGACTCCTACAATAATCAATGAGATTACTCTGATTGGTTCTCGTTGTGGATTGTTCAAACCCGCAATTGATGCACTTGCAACAGGTATGGTCTCAGTTGATTCTATGATAGATTCTACCTACCCTTTGGAAAAGTTTTCAGAAGCTATTGAACATGCAAAAAAACCTGATACTCTGAAAGTTTTTCTCAAACCTTGATTTTTGTATAAAATATGACTAGTATATCGTAATTTTTACTCGTAAGGTAATTTAGTAAGATTTCATTGCCAGAAGCAAATGGAACCCTTTGATTCTTTTCTTATATGGATTGCAGATTTCTTAGGGGATCATCTTTACGAGGGAATATTCCTAGCAGCCTTGCTTGAGACTATAGTTCCTCCAATTCCAACTTTGGCAATATTTCCAACTGCTGGCTTTTTGGCATCTCAGCAGGGCGTGACTTTGCTTGGATTAATTCCGATGATTATCCTAGGTGCAATTGGAGCCACTATTGGAACATCGGCTATCTATCTAATTGCATTAAAACTTGGACGTGTTGTTTTGCTTCGTTATTTGAGATTTGTTAAAGTAAATGGAAAAAAATTAGAGCGAGTTGAAATATGGTTTGAGAAATATGGTGACAAAGCAGTATTCTTGGGAAGAATGGTTCCCGTAATGAGGGAAATGATTTCAATTCCTGCAGGATTACTCAAAATGAAAATTCCAAAATTTGTATTATACACATTTGGGGGTTCATGTGTTTGGTCAACTGGAACTATTTTATCTGGATATTATTTTGGAGCTGCAATTGGCCTTAGCACTAGTGCAATAACGCCATTGCCTTAAATATCAAAAAAACCTTATCATAATCAACATCCTAATTGTTTTGTTGGATGATGCAGGGATTCTTCAATACTCCCCTAATAATTGAAGAATTTCTGTTTTAAAAGTTACCCAAAGTCTTTTGTTTTTTTTCTTCCCAAATTAATTCCTGCATGCCAAGTTGCATTCTCAAAGAATTTACAGTAGCTGGACCGAATCCTTCAAAATGATTGTTTGCCATTACCATTGCAAGAGGAATGTCTTTTATTTTTTGTAGTTTTTTTGCCCAACTTGAAATAAGACTGCCTTTGTTTTTTATAACTTTACCAAATTCTGAATCTGGTATAGAACGATCTCCAATCAATCTGATGTATAGATAGTCTGATGTAATTGGCATTGGATTGTTCACTCCTATAACTTCATTCCATACAAGACAGTGTTTGTTTTGTTTCAGATATGTGATTGCATCTTCTGAAAACCAAGATTCGTGTCTTCCTTCAATAGGATACATAAAATCATTGGGAAGTAAATCAAAAAGTTCTCCTAATTTTGGTCTTGCCTCTTCAAATGACAATGATGGAGGCAACTGTAAAACTAGGGCTGAAACTTTTTCATAAATTGGAGAAAGAGAAGCCAAAAATGAGAAAACTTCTGAATTTACTCTATCTAATCTCTTTTCATGTGTGATAATTGATGGAAATTTTGCCGTAAATCTAAAATGTCTTGGAGTATCTGCATTCCATCTCTTTACAATCTCTTGGGCTGGAATTCTATAAAATGTGGAATTTATTTCAGTAATTTCAAAAAGCTGAGAATAATATTTTAGCCATTCTGAACTCTTTAGGTTTCTTGGATAAAACGTTCCTGACCAGCCTTGATAGCTCCAACCGGTACATCCGATCTTGATATTCATGGTATGGTTTGATTTAATGCATTTTAAAAATTTGAAAGCTGACCGGCGCGGATTAACCTTTACGCAGTCTTGCTGTATGCTCAGACCGGTAAACAATTACCAGTATTCAGACAATAGGAAATTGTGTCAGCCTTCAATTGTATAATATACAGTTATCAAATAAAAAGTAGATCCTGATTCTCATTTAATCCGATATTTTTGTCAATTTCTTTGCTTTGGCAAATACCGCAGACCACTGAGTCCAGGAAAGTCTACCTGTCTGTGTGTTTTGTTTTGATGGATGATATGATGTTAGAATTTTGAAATTTTTGTATGTGAATAATTTACCATGTCCAAACTTTTCTGGTTTTACACCATACAATTTACAAGTTGCATCATATGCTATTTTTCCAAGACAAAGTATAGTTGTAATGTTTTTTAGAATTTCCTTTTCCTGCTCTAAAAATCCAAAACAAGTTTCAATCTCTTCTCTTGTGGGTTTGTTTTGAGGAGGGGCACATCTTACTGCTGCAGTAATGTATGCATTGTATAAGATCAATCCATCATCTGCAGTTTGACTAGTTGGAATGGATGCAAATCCATGCTTGTACATTACTTTGGCAAGCCAATCTCCTGATGAATCTCCTGTAAACATTCTACCTGTTCTGTTTCCGCCATGAGCTGCTGGAGCTAATCCAACAATCAATAATTTAGCCTTGATATCCCCAAATCCTGATAGCGGTTTACCATAATATTTCTCCGCTTTGAATCGTTTTACCTTATTTTTTGCAACATCTCTGATATACACTGATAATCTGGAACACTTTTGACATTTTGCAATTTTTTTGTTTAATGATTGAATTGTCTTCAATTTTTATTTTGTTATAATTTATTCTAAATTATTGTTTTTATGTAAACCTGTCAGTAAACACTACTTTGTCCAATGAAAGTTGTCCTCCACGTTGCATTGCAGGCTTTGCTTGCTTCCCAATTACCATTAACATCGAAATAACATGATCCTCTGGTAAATTGATAATTTTAGATACCTTTTGAGGATCAAAGCCTATCATTGGGTTTGAATCATATCCCATAGATTTTGCAGCTAGCATAATTGTTTGAGCTGCAATTCCACAAGATCTCATTGCCTCATCCCTTTGTAATTCATCTTTGCCTTCATAAAATGGTCCCATTGCAGATACTAGGAACTCTTGAGTTTCTTTTGGAACGTTTTTCCAATATTGCGCAGGATTTTTTTTCCATGATTTTAAATCTGCACAAATTACCAATAACAAAGATGCATCTGTAACTTGAGCTTGATCCCATGCAGCTGAACGTATCTCTTTTCTAATTTCTGGATTTTTAACTATGACAAACCTCCAGTTTTGCATGTTAAATGATGTAGGAGATAGTATTGCTAAAGATAACAATTGATTTACTTCATCATCTGCCATTGTGTGATTTACATCATAGTTTTTTACGGAACGACGCTCTTTTATCGCATCAAGTGTATTCATAATATTTTTGGCTATGTCTTTGTATTTAATTCTGCAAGATTAAATTAATCTGATGAATAATTTTCAATAAAACAGGATTCTATATTGCCAGAACTATTTTGGTAGTGTATCACAACTCCGTGATCTAGTTTTGTTCTTCCTACATATTTCATGATTGATATTGTATTTTTTTTATTTAACAAAATGCGTGTTCAAATGTTACACCTGCTCCTGGTTTATGTCCAAATTAATTCCAAATGATTCTATCTATGATGCTGTTACATATTTTGAGAATAATTACCAATGATGCGTAAGGCTTTTAACAAATTAACTAAAAAATTCATTATCATGGGAGCAGTTAGCACATTATTCTTATTTTCAGTATTAGTATTAGGTATGGCATCTTATCCTGGCTCTAATCTTATTTCAATTGATAACGATGTTCCAAATACCTCATTTCTAATTGCATTTGCCGATTCCCATGATGAAGATGTAGAAGATGAACTTGAAGAAGAAATTGAAATTGAAGTGGAAGTAGAAGATGGATTTGCAAAAATTAAAGTTGAGATTAATGATAAAGAATCAGAATTTGAAATTGAATGGATTGATGAGCAAACAACCATTGATAAAATTGTCACTTTAACTGATTTAACTGAAGATCAAGTCTCAAGTGTGATAACATTTGAAATAGAATCCGAAGAATATGATGGGGAAAATGAATCTAAACAATCTAAAAAAGACGAGAAACTAACCAAAGCACAAGAGAAACAAGATGAGAAACAAACTAGAAACGCAGAAAAGTTCGCTGAGCGAGAAGCAAAACTAGCTGAAAAGGCCCAATTTTCAGAACAAAGGGCAAACAAAATCATTGAAGAGCTAGAACAAAAAATCCAAAAAATGGAAAAACGTCTTCAAAAATTATTAGAAAAATATGAAAGTGGAGAATACTTTGGAAATCTCAAAAATAAAGACACTGTAACTAAATCATTTACACTTTCCTTTGATGGAGAAGCATCTCAAATTGGTAATTCATCAAATACTCAAACACTAAGTGGACAATTCTTTTTAGAAAATCAAGTTACTGGTGATAAAGCAAAAAAGTTCCGTGTAGCAGGTGGTGAAATATCAATTGGTGAAGAAGACATTTATGATATTGTATTTGGTAAAGCAAGACTATCCTCATCTGGACCTGGTGGAGATAAAGATTCCATGGTTGTAATTGCACAAGTATCTAATACTGGCGAAGTTAGAACCTTAAAACTAAGCATCAACTTATCTGAAGAATTTAACTCTGATACTGAATCAGCTGAAATTGAAATTCTATCTCCTCAAAGTAAAATTGCAAGCCAATGGTTCCTCAGTGGAATTGGTGACTTGGGACTAACTGAATCTGAAGAAACCGATACATCAGAATCTGGCAATTTAGAAGATGATACAAACAATGATTCAGAAATTGATATTCCAACTGATGATATTCCAATTATTACAACACTAACAGTTTCGACTCCAACTGGTGTTTACTTTTCAGGTGATGACATTATAATTTCAGGAACTGTTTTGGATATCCATGAAGGAACACCTGTAATTCTTCAAACAATTACAGATTCTGATAGAGTTGATATTGCACAAATTGATGTAAATTCTGACGGTACATTCACACATACAATTTTAGCTGATGGACCATTGTGGATAAGTAGCACATACACCATAAAGGCATTTTATGGTGCAAATAATTTCGCTGAAACAACTTTCGAGTTTACCGCTTCATCCTAAGCACAAATTAGCCTCAAAAATCAAATCTTATCTAATAATACTTACTATGATCTGATCCGTTATTCTTTATATTAAAAGAATTGAAATATTTGTAATGAAAAGAACACAACTTCTAAGCGTTGTTTTTTCACTGATCTTGTTTACCGGTGTAACTGCTGGAAACGTGGCATTTGCAGAATCAGATGATATCATTGATAGTTTTGAAGACTGTGTTGAAGCTGGATATCCAATAATGGAATCTTTTCCAGAACAATGCATGACTGATGATGGTAAAGTCTTTGTAAATGATGATAATGACAAACGTGGTCTTGATGACAGATTAGAAAAATTCTGTGAACTAAACGATGAAGAAAAACGTCAATTATTTGCAGACCATCCACGACTCACAGAATTTGCAGAAAGATTACTCAATTACTGTGAAATGTCTGAAGAGGACAGAGAAGACGCAATTAACAAATTCATTAGAGAACACTTTCCTAGAGAACACGATTTTGATCTTGATGATTTGCTTGATAGATACTGTGAACTAAACGATGAAGAAAAACGTCAATTACTAGCAGACCATCCACGACTCGCAGAATTTTCAGATAGATTGACAAACTACTGTGAAATGTCTGAAGATGAACAAGATGCAATAGATGATTTAATCGAAGAGCATGGAGATAAAATCCGAGATGAACTCAGAGATTATTCTAAAGATTATCACATGGATTACAAAAAAGACATGAGAGAACATCTAGAGAAATACTGTGAAATGTCTGATGAGGACAAGAGAGCATTTGTTACAATGTATGGTAAAGCAGAAGATCGTATAGAGAAAATGAACACTTACTGTTCATTGGATGAAGATGATAGAACAAATTTCATTGAAGAACATAAAGATGAATACAAAGCATACATGAAAGATAAGATGACTGACAATATGTACATGAGTTATGATAAGTTTTGTAAATTAACTGATGCAGAACTTGCAGCAAGTACTTTTGACACAGAATTTGTTGAAAATGCATCTAAATGGTGTGATATGACATCTGAAGAGCGAGAAGACTACATGAAAGAACATCATGACAACAATATTCATGATTTTGATGGAATGTCAGACAAAGCAAAACATCACATGTCTGATACCGCAAAAGCCAAACTCTCAGACAAATCTGATCGTCTAAAGGCTATGATCATGTACAAAGATGACATCTCTGATGAGAGACATGAGGAAATCAGAATGAAATACGAAGAAAAACATGGTGATCTAGACGAGAGAAAGTCTGAACTCAAAATGAAGTTCAAAAATCATATGACCTCTATGAAAATTAACATGTCTGATGAACGCAAATCTACAATTCATGATAGAGTAGCTGAGATGAAAGCCTTCAAGTCAGAACTCCGTGAAAGATCTTCAGAACTAACTGATGAGGAAAAACAACAACTTAGAGAAGAATTCATTGAAAAGGCAAAAGACATGCAACTAGCATGGATTTCTCCACGTATACAAATGACTGCTGGTGTTGATGCTACAGAAGTTGAATGTCGTGAAGGATACAGCCTTGTAATGAAAGCATCAAACGGTGTAGCAATGTGCCTCAAAGCAGATTCAGCACTTAAGATGATAGATAGAGGAATTGTAGTTCCTGCTAACTAATCTTTTTCTTTTTAATATACTACCACTAGGATTCTTTCTTAATAAAATTGCCTAGTTCTGCATAGTTACACTTCTTTGATTAGTGATTTAATACCTGCAATATTTTCTGCATTGAGTTCTATCTCCTTATGATCAGATAGCACATGCTCTGTAACTTTACTCATCAATTCTTCTTCAGATTCTGCAGTTGCAGACCATGAGCAGTCTTTTCCTGCATCTGAGCAGCTAATGCTTTTTGACATAAAATAATATTTTCTGAGTGATATTTATTTCATATTCAAAAATTACAGAAAGATCTAAATCAATAACATGTATCTATAATACATTGAATAAAGAAATTGAGGAGAAAATCCAATCTATAATCTTTGAAACCTTTCAAGACCAAGAATCTGAATGGATTAGTTATTTTCAGCACAAAGCAGAGCAAATACATTTGGACAAGAAATCTTTCTTTATTGGCATGATGTATCCAATGGTCACAAAAAATCTTGAGAAAAACAATATTCACATCAGAATAAAATCCGATTCTTGGGGAGATCATGAAAATGATAAAATCAATTCCATGCTAATTCAATTATATGAAAAATATGTGTAATTTTTTATTTTATTACCAAATCTTGTACGAAATTTAACATATTGCAATTTAGTTACTATGTTCAATGTTGACAATTTAATTATGGTTTTAATGATGGACTACTAGTTGATAAAACATGTCTGATGAATCCTTGAATCAAAAATGTAAACTGTTATTGAAAGAACCTGAAATTCGTTTTGCTGGATTTTTGGACATGATGGGAAACCTTGTTGAAGGTTCATTTTCAGATGGAATTAAGCCTCTAAAAGATGAATCCGAGAGAAAAAAAATGTTTATTGAAGCGGTTTTGAGAATTAGGACTAGGCAAGATTTTGATGAAAATCTGGGACCAGTAGAATATGCTGCTGCAAGAAGAAAGAATGTGGTGACTTTTACTTTCTTGTATGGTGATAAAGTTCTCTTTATCTCTGCAGAACCTAATGTGGATATTGATAAAACCGCTCAGAAAATTATGCGTTTATGCTCTACGTCCTAGTTTTACTCTTTCTAGAAATTCTTGAATCTTTTTGATATGCGTTCCTTCCCAATAGATTTGATCACAGTTATCACACTTCCAAAATTTATCATTAAATTCTGAAACTTTTTGAGGGATTTTACTTAAGATCTTTGATTTGTCAATTTGTGATGTTGGAAAATTACATTTTGTGCATCTTGCTCTATCTCCAGAAATGGAATCCAATTGTAAAGGAATTTGCTCAAGAATCTCTAAGAATTGTTCAACCTCGTTTTCCTTAGTAATGTGAACAGAAATTATTCCTTGTTTTTTTGCTTTGGTGATTAACTCTCTGTCTTTTGAAATTATTATCCTTTGTTCGCTTTTAGCTTTTTTAATTAATTCTAAATCCTCAATATTAGATTTGTATTCCGAATCAAATCCAAATAATTGTAATTTTCTTGCAACGTTGCCAAGCATTGCATCAACAAGAAATAACAATTTTGCCCTCTTTAGATTCTGTTAGATGTGAGGTCTTTTTTCACAATCTCCACAATATGCTCATGGTGGGATAAAATGCAATATTTGAAATTATAATCACTATTACTCCTTTTGTTGAATCTTTCATAATTAAAAACAACAAATCAAATACTTTAGCTTGTTGCAAATTCTCACTTGT